>NZ_JACWIJ010000002.1:2400000-3000000 GCF_017811175.1 Melaminivora jejuensis | reverse complement strand
CGCTGGTCCACGACCGAGCTGGACGCCTTCTGGCAAAGCATCTGGGACTACTTCGATGTGCAGTCCCCGACGCCGCACAGCGCCGTGCTGGCCAAGAACGTCATGCCCGGCGCGCAGTGGTTCCCCGGCGCGCAGGTCAACTACGCGCGCCAGGTGCTGCGCCATGCCGAGCCGGCCCACGCCGCCGGCCAGCCGGCGCTGATCGCGCACAACGAGCGCGGCGCGGCGCGCGAGCTGTCCTGGCCCGAGCTGCGCCGCCAGGTCGCCGCCGTGGCGCTGCACCTGCGCGCGCAGGGCGTGCAGCCGGGCGACCGGGTGGCCGCCTACCTGCCCAACATCCCCGAGACCATCGTCGCCTTCCTGGCCTGCGCCAGCATCGGCGCCGTGTGGAGCGTGTGCGCGCCCGACATGGGCACGCACGCCGTGCTCGATCGCTTCCGCCAGATCGCGCCCAAGGTGCTGATCGCCGTCGATGGCGTGTCCTACGCCGGGCGCGACATCGACCGCAGCGCCGTGGTCGAGGAGCTGCGCGCCGGCCTGCCCAGCGTGCAGCACGTGCTGCTGGTGCCCGACCTGGACAAAGCAAAAACCATAGCTGACAGCGCTTGCTGGACAACGGCTTGCTCCCGAAATGATGCCCAAGTGGCGCAATTCGAGCCACTGTGGCTGGCCTTCGACCACCCGCTGTGGATCGTCTATTCCAGCGGCACCACCGGCCTGCCCAAGCCCATCGTGCACGGCCACGGCGGCATGGTGCTGGTCATGCTGCAGCTGGGCGCGCTGCACAACGACGTGGGCTGCAGCTACGACCCCGAGACCTTTGGCGAGCGCTTCCACTGGTACAGCTCCACCGGCTGGGTCATGTGGAATGCCCAGGTCGGCGGCCTGCTGGCGGGCACGACCTGCGTGCTGTTCGACGGCAGCCCCGGCGGCAGCCGCGACCAGCCCGACTGGACGGTGCTGTGGCGCCTGGCCGCCGAGACTGGCGTGACCTTCTTCGGCTCGGGCGCGGCCTTCTACGCCAACTGCATGAAAGCCGGCATCCGCCCCGAGCAGTGCGGCGACCTGAGCCGCATCCGCGCCCTGGGATCGACCGGCTCGCCGCTGTCGGCCGAGGTGCAGCAGTGGGGCAGCGACTTCATGGCCGCTGCCGGGGTCACCGACATCTGGTGGGCCAACATCTCCGGCGGCACGGACTTTGCCGGCGCCTTCCTGGGCGGCAACCGCGAGCTGCCCCAGCACCCGGGCCGGCTGCAATGCCGGATGCTGGGCGCCGCCGTCGAGGCCTGGGACGATGCCGGCCAGCCGGTCTTCGACGCCGTGGGCGAGCTGGTCTGCACCCAGCCCATCCCTTCCATGCCCATCTGCCTGTGGGGCGACGAGGACGGCGCGCGCTACCGCGCCAGCTACTTCGAGATGTTCCCGCCCGGCCACGGGCGCCGGCCCGGCGGCGGCGACCTGCCGCCCGAGGCCGGCAGCGTCTGGCGCCACGGCGACTGGATCGCCATCGGCTCGGCGGCGCAGCCCGGCTGCGTGATCTATGGCCGCAGCGACGCCACCATCAACCGCCACGGCCTGCGCATGGGCACCAGCGAGATCTATGCCGCCGTGGAGGCGCTGCCCGAAGTGCTCGACAGCCTGGTGGTCGATCTGGAGTACCTGGGCCGCGACAGTTTCATGCCGCTGTTCGTCGTGCTGCGCCCGTCCGCCGTGCTCGATGAGGCACTGCAGGGGCGCATCCGGGCGGCGATCCGCCAGTCGCTCAGCCCGCGCTTCGTGCCCGACGAGATCGTGCAGGTGGCGCAGGTGCCGCGCACGCTCAGCGGCAAGAAGCAGGAGCTGCCCATCAAGAAACTGCTGCTGGGCCAGCCGCTGGAGAAAGTCGTCAACCGCGACGCCATGGCCAACCCGGAATGCCTGGCCTGGTACCAGGACTATGCGGCGCAGCGCAACGCAGCCTCCGCCAGCCGCCACAGCGCTACTGTTTGAGTAGCTGTCAGCGCTTGCCTGGCAAGGCTTTCAAGCGCTTTTCATCATGAAGCCAGGGCTGCTGCAGCCGCACGGCGCTGCGCCTTGCCGAAAGACCTGCGCCCATGTCCGTTCTTGACTCCCTGACCCTGACCCGCATCCCGCCCGAGGACGAAGCCCTGCGCGGGCCGGTGCGCGCCTTCCTGCAGGAAGCCGTGCGCCAGCTGCCGGCGCACATCCGCGCGCGCTCCTGGGCGGCTACAGCGCCGAGCTCAGCCGCGCCCTGGGCGCGCGCGGCTGGATCGGCATCACGCTGCCGCCCGAGTACGGCGGCGGCGGGCGCAGTGCGTTTGCGCGCTACGTGCTGGTCGAGGAATTCCTGAACGCCGGCGCCCCGGTCGGCTCGCACTGGATTGCCGACCGCCAGAGCGCGCCGCTGATCCTCAAATACGGCACCGAGGCGCAAAAGCGCTTCTATGTGCCGCGCGTGTGCCGGGGCGAGGCGTTTTTCTGCATCGGCATGAGCGAGCCAGGCTCCGGCTCGGATCTGGCCAGCGTCAGGACGCGCGCCGCGCCCAACGAGGCCGGCTTCTTGCTCAACGGCCAGAAAATCTGGACGACCAACGCGCACCACTGCCAGTACATGATCGCGCTGGTGCGCACCTCGGGCAGTGCGCAGGATCGCCACCAGGGCCTGTCGCAGGTCATCGTCGATCTGTCGCTGCCGGGCGTCACCGTGCGGCCCATTGCCGACCTGTCGGGCGACAGCCACTTCTGCGAGGTCTTCTTCGACGACGTGCAGCTCGGCGCCGATGCGCTGATCGGCGCCGAGGGCCAGGGCTGGAGCCAGGTCACCGCCGAGCTGGCCTTCGAGCGCAGCGGGCCGGAGCGGCTGTTTTCCTCCATCGTGCTGTTCGACCAGTGGCTGGCCTGGGTGCGCACGCCCGCCGGGCGCAGCGACGCGGCCGCGCGCCTGGCCGGCCAGGTGCTGACGCAGCTGGCGCCGCTGCGCGCCATGTCGGTGGCGGTGCAGGAGCAGCTCACGCGCGGCGCCAGCCCCGTCGCCCAGGCGGCGCTGGTCAAGGAGCTGGGCACGACGCTGGAGCAGTTCATCCCGGCGGCCATCGCCGACGACGTGTTCTCACGCACAGAGGGCGACAGCGCGCCGCTGGAGTTGCTGCTGACGCTGAAATACGTGACCGAGGCCGCGCCCTCGTACTCGCTGCGCGGCGGCACGCGCGACATCCTGCGCGGCATGATCGCGCGCAGCCTGGGCCTGCGCTGAAACCGAAGGGGCCAAGCCATGCACACCAACGACGACGACCCTTTTGCCGACGCCGCGCGCCAGCTGCTGGCCGAGCACTGCACGCCTGCCGTGGTGCGCGCCATCGAGGCCGCTGGCCGCGCCGCGCCCGAGACGGCCGCGCTGTGGCAGCACCTGGAGGCTGCCGGCCTGCCCGACGCCCTGCTGCCCGAGAGCCTGGACGGCGCCGGCCTGACGCTGGCGCAGGCCTTTGGCGTGCTGGAGCAGTGCGGCGCGCACGTCCTGCCGCTGCCGCTGGCCGAAACCATGCTGGCGCGTGCGCTGCTGGCCAGCGCCGGTGTAGCCCGCCCGCTGGGCAGCATCGCCCTGGCGCGCGGCACGCAGCTGCCCGATGGCGGCCTGCGCTGCGCCCTGGTGCGCAGCGGGGCGGTGGCCGACGCGGTGCTGGTGCAGACCGCCGACGCCTGGCGGCTGCTGAGCGTTCCCGCCGCCCAGGCCGGGCCACAGGCGCTGGCGCTGGATGCCGCGCTGGCCTGGAGCGCCGCACCGCCACCTGTCGCGCCATTCAGCGCGCTGGCCGGCGATGCCGGCGCAGATGCGGACATGGACGTGGACACGCTGCACGCCGCCGTGCTGGCCCCGCAGATGGCCGGCGCGCTGATGGCGGTGTTCCAGCGCACGCTGCAGTTTGCCAACGAGCGCGAGCAGTTTGGCCGGCCCATCGGCAAGTTCCAGGCCATCCAGCACCAGCTGGCGGTGATGGGCGAGCACGTCTTTGCCGCCCGCATGGCCGCGCAGCTGGGCTGCAGCGGCAGCGGCGCCGACGGCAGCCGGCCCGAGCGCCTGCGCGTGGCCACCGCCAAGGCACGCTGCAGCCAGGCCGCCCTGGAGGTGGCGCAGGCGGCGCACGCCATCCACGGCGCCATCGGCTTCACCGAGGAATGCGATCTGCAACTGTTCACCCGGCGCCTGCACGGCTGGCGCCAGGCGGCGGGCAGCGAGAGCTTCTGGCACGACGTGGCAGGCCGCGCACTGCTGGCCCACGATGGCCCGACGCTGGATGTGCTGCGACGCATCACGGATGTCGCAACTATATAAAAACAATAGCTGGCAGCGCTTGTCCCACAAGGGTTTTCGCCGGTTTTGACCCATTTTCTTCCTCCTGGAGACTTCGACATGCCTTTTCTGACCCTGGAGCGCGACGGCGCCATCCTGACCGTCACCATGAACCAGCCCGAGACGCGCAACGCGCTGACCGGCAACACGGCGGTGCAGGAGTTCGTGCAGCTGTGCGAGGACGTGCGCCGCGACGCCGCCATCAAGGCCGTGATCCTGACCGGCGCCGGGCCGGTGTTCAGCTCGGGTGGCAACGTGCGCGACATGCAGCGCTTCTTCGACGACGCGCTCACGCCCGAGCTGATCCGCGAGGAATACCGCCAGGGCATTCAGCGCATCCCGCTGGCGCTGGCGCAGCTCGATGTGCCCATCATCTGCGCCGTCAACGGCCCGGCCATCGGCGCCGGGCTGGATCTGACGTGCATGTGCGACATCCGCATCGCCAGCGAGACGGCGACGTTTGCCGAGAGCTTCGTGCGCGTGGGCATTGTGCCGGGCGACGGCGGCGCCTGGCTGCTGCCGCGCGCCGTCGGCATGGCCAAGGCGGCGGAGATGGCCTTCACCGGCGAGGCCATCGACGCGCAGGAGGCGCTGGCCTGCGGCCTGGTCAGCCGCGTGGTGGCGCCCGAAGCGCTGCTGCCCACGGCGCGCCAGCTGGCCGGCAAGATCGCCGCCAACCCCGGCGGCGTACTGCGCATGACCAAGCGGCTGCTGCGCGAGGGCCAGGGCAACTCGCTGGCCACGCTGCTGGAGCTGTCCGCCGCTTGCCAGGCCGTGGCGCACAAGAGCGCCGACCACCGCGAGGCGGTCACCGCTTTCATTGAAAAGCGCCCGCCGCGCTTTCAGTAAAAGCGCTGGCGTGGAGTGCTGTGCGTTCGGCGCACGCCCTCCCTCCCGCAGGCGCGCGACGCGCCGGCGTCCGACACGGCACGCGCTGGCGACGCCCGACAATGGCGCGATGCCCGCCGCCCCGCCGCCTCCGCGCCAGCCCTTTTCCATGATCCGCCAGTTCCATCTGGCCGACTGGTTCACCCTGGGCAACGCCGTGTGCGGCGTGGGCGCGCTGTTCGCCGCCATGAGCTTCCTGGAAACGCAGGACGCGCGCCACGTGCATTTCGCCGCGGCGCTGGTGCTGGCGGCGCTGGTCTTCGACGTGCTTGATGGCCGGGTGGCGCGCTGGCGGCGCAAGTTCTCGGCCATGGGGCGCGAGCTGGACTCGCTGGCCGACGTGATCTCGTTCGGCGTGGCGCCCGCCGTGCTGGCCTATGCCTGCGGTATGCAGGGCCTGTTCGACCGCATCGTGCTGGCCTACTTCGTCGCTTGCGGCGTCTCGCGCCTGGCGCGCTACAACGTCACCGCCGAGGCGCTGTCGGCAGGCTCGGACGATGCCAAGGTGGCCTACTTCGAGGGCACGCCTATCCCGACCTCCATCGTGCTGGTCGGCCTGCTGTCGCTGGCCGCCGCCCTGGGCGCGCTGCGCGGGCAGCTGTGGCTGGGCAGCGTGCGCCTGGCCGGCTTCACGCTGCACCCGCTGGTGCTGCTGTTTGCGCTGTCGGGCTCGCTGATGATCAGCCGTATCCGCATCCCCAAGCTCTAGCGTGGCGCGCTCCTTGCTTTTGTTACCACGACACACCGCAGGCGCAATCGCGCCCGCAAGGCGGACAGGTACACTTTGCGGCTTTGAGCAGCAACGCCCCTGGCGGGCCTTTCTTTCCATGGCTGACAACCGCGCGGGCCACCACCGCAGCAGCATCGATTTGAAAAGCGCCCACCTGCCGGTGGTGGCCGTGGTCATCAAAAGCACGGACAGCGCCGTGCTGGCCAGCGAGCTGGCCTCGCGCCTGGCCGACGAGCCGGAATTCTTCGACAACGACCCGGTGCTGATCGACCTGAGCGTCGTACACGATGCGCCCGGGCCGGTGGATTTCGCCGCCCTGATCGCCGAGCTGCGCCGCTATCGCACCCGCCCCGTGGCCGTGCGCGGCGGCAGCAGCCAGCAGATGCTGGCCGCGCACCAGCAGGGCCTGATCGCCGCCCCGAGGCTGCGCCGCGCGCCCACGCCGTGCCGACCTCGGCAGCGCCAGCGCCCGAAAATCCTGCCGACGCACCGGCTGCCGAAGCCGCACCGGCGGCGGACGCTGCACCTGGCGCCGAGTCCGCTGCCACGACCTGCCTGGGCACGGTGGTGGTGGACAAGCCGCTGCGCTCGGGCCAGCAGGTCTATGCGCGCGGCGCCGACCTGGTGGTGCTGGCCATGGTCAGCGACGGTGCCGAGGTGATCGCCGACGGCAACATCCACGTCTATGCACCACTGCGAGGCCGGGCCATCGCCGGCGCGCGCGGCGACACCAGCGCGCGCATCTTCACCACCTGCATGGAGGCACAACTGGTCTCGATTGCCGGCATCTACCGCACTACCGACACCGAACTGCCCGACAGGGTCAAGGGCCGCAGCGCCCAGGTACGCCTGGACGGCGAGAAGCTGCTCATCGAACCCATCTGACCGGAACCAGCCCCCATACAGTAAGGAAACCACACACATGGCCAAGATCGTCGTCGTGACCTCCGGCAAGGGTGGAGTCGGCAAGACCACCACCAGCGCCGCCTTTTCTTCCGGCCTGGCCATGGCCGGGCACAAGACCGCCGTCATCGACTTCGACGTCGGCCTGCGCAACCTGGATCTGATCATGGGCTGCGAGCGCCGCGTGGTCTATGACTTCATCAACGTCATCCAGGGCGAGGCCAGCCTGCACCAGGCGCTGATCAAGGACAAGCAGTGCGACAACCTGTTCGTACTGGCCGCCAGCCAGACGCGCGACAAGGAGGCGCTGACGCGCGAGGGTGTGGAGAAGGTGCTGGGCGACCTCACGGCCATGGGCTTCGAGTACATCGTCTGCGACTCGCCCGCCGGCATCGAAAGCGGCGCGCTGCACGCCATGCACTTTGCCGACGAAGCGCTGGTGGTGACCAACCCCGAGGTCTCCTCGGTGCGCGACTCCGACCGCATCCTGGGGATGCTGGCCAGCAAGACGCGCCGCGCCATCGAGGGCGGCGAGGGCGTGCGCGAGCGCCTGCTGGTGACGCGCTACAACCCGGCGCGCGTGCAGGAGGGGCAGATGCTCAGCATCGAAGACATCCAGGACATCCTGCGCATCCCGCTGATCGGCGTAATCCCCGAGTCCGAGGCCGTGCTGCAGGCGTCCAACCAGGGCGTGCCGGCCATTCACCTGACGGGCAGCGACGCCTCCGAGGCCTACAAGGACGTGGTGGCGCGCTTTCTGGGCGAGGAGCGGCCCATACGCTTCACCGAAGTGCAAAAGCCCGGCTTCTTCAAGCGCATCTTTGGCGGGAGGTAAGCAGCATGTCCCTGATTTCAATGCTGCTGGGCGAGAAGAAGAAATCCGCCACTGTGGCCAAGGAGCGGCTGCAAATCATCCTGGCGCACGAGCGAAGCGGCCTGGGCGGCAGCCAGCCGGACTATCTGCCGGCGCTGCAGCGCGAACTGCTGGCGGTGATCTCCAAGTACGTACAGATCGACTCCAGCGACCTGAAGGTGCATTTCGAGCGCCAGGAAAACCTGGAGGTGCTCGAAGTCAAGGTCGAGCTGCCCGAGCCGGCGCGCTGAGCGTGCCGCTGCCGCAGCTGCCGGCTACTTGTGCAGGGGCCGCTGCGCCTGCTCGGACAGGTTGCCCAGCGGATGCTCGGTGTAGAACATGCCGCCGTGGTAGAGCAGCGGCGAGCTGCCTTCGCGGTGGCGGCAGCGCTCGACCTGGCCGATCAGGATGGTGTGGTCGCCTTCGTCGTACTGGCTGCGGTTGAAGCACTCGAAGACCGCCGCCGCGCCCGCCAGGATGGGCACGCCATCGGCATTGGGCTGCCAGTCCACGCCGGCAAAGCGGTCGAGGCCGCGCATGGCAAAGCGCTCGGCCAGCTCGCGCTGCTCCACCGCCAGCACATGGATGGCGTAGTGCCTGCCGCGCGCAAAGGCGGCCAGCGTGGTGGTCTTGTGCGCCAGGCTCCACAGCACCAGCGGCGGGTTGAGCGACACCGAGTTGAAGGAGCTGGCCGTCATGCCCACCGGGCGCCTGGTCGCGTCCAGCGCCGTCACGATGGTCACGCCGGTGGCGAACATGCCTAAAGCGTCGCGAAACTGGTTGGCGGAAAAATCGGCTGGCCGGGCAGTGGCCAAGAGAGTGTCTGGCGAAGGGTTCACGAGGCACGCCGCGCTGCGGTGGCAGCGGGCAGGATGGGAAAGAACGAATTATCGGGCGACTGCCCAGACCCGGGCAGGTTTGCCGTCAATACGGCTGGCGCAATTGCCACTCGGCGCGGTCGAGTTCGTCGCGCGCATCGCGCAGCCGCCAGTCGATGGAGCGCAGCTGCTCGCGCGCCTGGCGGCGGGCGGCATCGTCCTTGGCCTGATCCAGGGCGCGCTGCTTGTCGCGCTGCTCGCCCTGCAGGCGCTTGACGGCCTGCTCGGCCTCCCAGCCACGGCGTCCGGCCCGGTAGCGGTCGCTGAAGGCGCGGTCGAGCTCCGGTGGGCAGGTATTGGCATAGCTGCGGCCCTGGCGGCCCCAGCGCGCGCCGTTGTCGGGCGTGCAGAACTGATGCACGCCACGGCTCCAGCCGTCCAGGTACAGGCGGTCGTTGGGCACCGCGCCAGCCTTGGCACAGGCTTCGTGCAGGTCGGCCAGGCGCGAGCGCGGCTGGCCGGCCAGCGCGTCGCGCTGGCCCTGCTCGTACCAATTGGCGCTGCGGCATTCCTGCTCGCTCATGGCAGCGCAGCCGCCCAGCAGCGCCAGCGCCACGCCCAGCGCGGACAGGCGAATCAGACGAGTGGCCACGCCACGGGCAGTGGCGGGGGCGTCGCAAGGAAGGGAAACGGCAGACATGGCGGCCACCGTCCTCAACGCACCAGCAACACCGGCACGTCGCACTTGGCCAGCACCTGGGTGCTGACCGAACCCATGACCAGCTTGCCCAGGGCTCCGTGGCCGTGCGTGCCCATGACGATCAGGTCGAACTTGCCCGACTGCGCCACCTTGGCAATCATCTCGCCCGCCGGGCCGACCTTGATCATGGTCTTGAGCTCGACATGGTGGCGGCTCAGGAACTTGGTGACCGAGGCCAGCACCTTCTCGCCCTCCTCCTGGTAGTAGCGCTCGACCACCTCCTTGCCCAGCGCCACCCGGGCGCGCGGGGCAGTTGCGGCTGCACCGTGAGGGCGGTGTAGGTGTGGTCGGTGCCCAGCATTTCGTTGTGCGCAGCCAGGTAGGCCAGCATCTTCTTGGTGTAGGGGCTGCCGTCCACGGCGAGCAGGATGTTCATAGGTCGTTCCTCCGGTGGGCGGCAGCGGGGCGCCGCACGCCTGTTCATCTGTTCATGTATGTGCCCGGGCAATCATACGGGGAGCACGCAGTGGGGTGCGAAGGTTCTTTGCTCGCCCTTGCCCCGGTAGCCCAGCGGGTTGGCCACCACGCGGCAGCGGCCCACCGAGCCGTCGGCGCGCAGGCCGTGCGCGGTGTAGTCGCTGGGCGCGTGCAGATGGCCGTGCAGCCACAGGTCGGCCTCGGGCAACAGCTCGTCCAGCGCATTGCAAAAGCCCGCCGTGCCTGGCACCAGGCCGTAGCGCGGGTCGGCGCTGCGCAGGCTGGGAGCAAAGTGCGTCACCACCACCGTGGGGCCAGCAAAGGGCTGGGCCAGCGCAACGCGCAGCCAGGCCTGGCAGGCCAGCGCCTGCTGGCGCACCTGCTCGGCCAGGAAGGGCTGGCCGTGGCGCGTGCCGCCGGTCTTTTCCAGGTAGAAGTTGGCCGCCCGGAAGGCCTTGGCACGCTGGCGCTGGCGCTGCTCGGCGTTGCCGCCGCGCGCCAGCGCGATGGCGTCGAAGTCACTCCACAGCGTGGTGCCAGCGAAGCGCACGCCATCCAGCACCAGGCTTTGGCGCTCCAGCCAGGCGATGCCCAGGCGCTCGCAGGTGGCGCGCAGCCGCTCGTGCGCGGCGTCGAAGTCCAGCGCGTCGTATTCATGGTTGCCGGGCACGAACAGCACCGGCGTCGGCCAGCCGCCGTACTGCGGCAGCGGCGAAAAGCGCGCCAGGCCGAAATCCTCGTCGCGCAGACGCGAGCCGCGCTGGTAGGAGCCGATGTCGCCGGCCAGCACCAGCACATCGGCCCCTGCGGCGGGACTGGCGAAAAATTGCGGCTGGGCTTCCAGGTGCAGGTCGGACAGGAGCTGGATGTTCACGGCAGGTTGGCAGGAAGGACGGAAAAGTCATGGAGCTGCACACGGCGGCGCAGCGCCATCATCCCTGCGGGAAATGGGCTTTCGGGCCGTGACATGGCATGAACCTAGGGAAAACCCTAGGATTGCAGCATCGGCCAGGATTCCCAGGCGGGAAGGCGGCCAGACATGCTGGAGATGCAAGCCATGACGAATTTTGTTCAAGCCAACGACCCTGTCGTCCATCAGGGCGTGCAGCGCATGGCGCAGTTGCTGCGGCGCGGTGTGCGCTCCTGGCGCTTGGCGCACCAGCGCGCCGTCGAGGACGAGCGCACCAGAAACGCCGCCCTGCACGATGCGCGCATCATGGCTGACCTGAGCCGCGCCATGAACGGCATCGCTGTCGATGACACGCGCCGCTACCGTTTCTGAAGGCCAATGCAGGGTTGATGCGGCACGCGCCCGCACGGGCGCTTTACTCCTGAAAAAATAGCTACCATCGCTTGCCTGTCAAGGGTTTCCAGGACTTTTCCTGTAAATCCAGTCAGACTGGCGTGGACAGCCGGCCTGGCGCAGTGGCCTGCCCAGCCCCTGGCTGCCAGGGGCCGGCATGGCCGGTCAGGCCAGGGCGCTCTCAGGCGCCCAGACGCTCGTGCAGGCGCGCCTTGGTGGCCAGCAGCGCCTCGGGCAGGCGCTGGGCCAGCTTGTCGAAGTGCTCGCCGTGCAGGGCCAGCTCATCGAGCCAGGCGGAGCGGTCGATGCCAGTCACGCTGTCGAACTGGGCGGCGGAAAAATCCAGCCCGCTCCAGTTGATCTCGGCGTATTGGGGGGCGATGCCGAAGGGCGTTTCCTGCCCGGCAGCCTGGCCTTCGATGCGGTCGATCATCCACTTGAGCACGCGCATGTTCTCGCCATAGCCGGGCCAGACGAACTTGCCGGCCTCGTTCTTGCGGAACCAGTTGGTGGTGAAGATGCGCGGCAGCTCGGCGCCCTGGGCCTTGATCTTTGCGCCCAGATCCAGCCAGTGCTGGAAGTAGTCGCTCATGTGGTAGCCCATGAAGGGCAGCATGGCGAACGGGTCGCGGCGCACCACGCCCTGCTTGCCAAAGGCTGCCGCCGTGGTCTCGCTGCCCATGGTGGCGGCCATGTAGACACCCTCAGTCCAGTTGCGCGCCTCGGTCACCAGCGGCACGGTGGTCGAGCGGCGGCCACCGAAGATGATGGCGTCGATCCTGACGCCCGCCGGATCGTCCCAGGCCGAGTCCAGCGCCGGGTTGTTGGTCGCGGCGACGGTGAAGCGGGCGTTGGGGTGGGCGGCCTTGGCGCCGGTCTCGCGGGCGATGGCCGGCGTCCAGTCGCGGCCCTGCCAGTCGATCAGGTGCTCGGGCACGACACCGGTGTCGGCCTCCATGCCTTCCCACCACACGTCGCCGTCGTCGGTCAGCGCGACGTTGGTGAAGATCACGTCGCGGTTCAGGCTCAACATGCAGTTGGGGTTGGTCTTCATGTTGGTGCCAGGGGCGACGCCGAAGTAGCCCGCTTCCGGGTTGATGGCGCGCAGGCTGCCATCGGCCTGGGGCTTGATCCAGGCGATGTCGTCGCCGATGGTGGTGACCTTCCAGCCATCGAAGGCCGGCGGCGGCACCAGCATGGAGAAGTTGGTCTTGCCGCAGGCGCTGGGGAAGGCAGCGGCGACGTGGTGCTTCTTGCCGCCTGGGCTTTGCACGCCCAGGATCAGCATGTGCTCGGCCAGCCAGCCCTGGTCGCGGCCCATCTTGGAGGCGATGCGCAGCGCCAGGCACTTCTTGCCCAGCAGGGCGTTGCCGCCGTAGCCCGAGCCGTAGCTCCAGATCTCGCGCGTCTCGGGGTAGTGGACGATGTACTTGGTGGTGGGGTTGCAGGGCCAGGAGGTCTCGTCCTTCTGGCCCTCGGCCAGCGGCGCGCCCACGGTGTGCATGCAGGGCACGAACTCGCCCTCGGTGCCCAGCACGTCGTACACCGCACGGCCCATGCGCGTCATGATCTTCATGTTCACGGCGACATAGGCGCTGTCGGACAGCTCCACGCCGATGTGGGCGATCGGGCTGCCCAGCGGGCCCATGGAGAACGGCACCACGTACATGGTGCGCCCGGTCATGCAGCCATCGAACAGCGGCTGCAGCGTGGCGCGCATCTCGGCGGGGGCCATCCAGTTGTTGGTCGGGCCGGCGTCGTCCTTGTTTTCCGAGCAGATGAAGGTGCGATCCTCGACGCGCGCCACGTCGGAGGGGTCAGACCAGGCCAGGTAGCTGTTGGGACGCTTGGCCGGGTTCAGGCGCTTGAAGGTACCGGCGTCAACCAGTTGCTGGCACAGCTGGTCGTATTCCTCGGCGCTGCCGTCGCACCAGTGGATGCGCGCGGGCTTGCACAGCGCGGCCATGTCGGCCACCCAGGCAATCAGCCTGGCGTTCTTGACGTAGGAGGGGGCCTGGATGTCCAGCCCTTGCATGGTGGGTGCGTTCATGGGAGCGACCTTGAAGTGAAAAAACCGTCTTTTCAAAGGTGCGCGTCTGTGGCCTTCGGTGGCCGGCACCAGCTGCCGGCGCGGATGCGTGAAGCGGGGACGCTGCCTTGGAGAAAACGGCTCTGGACGCTGCGCGCTGCGGCGGCGCACTGTCTATCCATGCCGGCGGACGAACCCGCGATTTTATGAACCCACCTTGCATTTGTCTGTCGGATAGGGGTCAAAACTATGCAAAATCCGCATTGAAATATGCATGAATAAATATCGGGCACAAAAAAGCCCCGCTGCAGGGCGGGGCGTGTGCTGCGGGGACGGCGGCGGGCCGTGGCCGCCTCAGCCGACGTACACGGCGATGAAGGCCAGCAGGAAGATCATGGCCGCGCCCACCGCCGGGATCACGAAGGGGATGACGCCGACCACGGACTCCACAGGATCGACCGGATGGATGGTGTCGGCAGCAAGAGCAGGGTCGTGGGTCATGGCGCGTCTCCGGTGGCTTCATGGGTGGGGGGGTGCCGGCCAGTGTAGCGGAGCAGGGCGCGGCGTGCTCCTGCGCCTGCATGTCGGCGGCGCGCAGGGCGGCCAGCACCTGCTGGATGTGCGCGCGCCCGCGCGTTTGCAGCACCAGCTCGATCTCCACGTTCTGCGCCGCCAGCAGCGTGAAGGCGCGCTGGTGGTGGACTTCCTCGATGTTGGCGCCGGCAGCGGCCACGGTGGCGGTGATGCGCGCCAGCGCGCCCGGCACATCGCGCACGCTGACGGTGATGCGCGCCAGCCGGCCCGAGCGCACCATGCCGCGCTCGATGATGGCCGCCAGCAGCAGCGGGTCGATATTGCCGCCCGACAGCACCAGGCCGACGCGCTTGCCGGCAAAGCGCGCGCCGTGGCGCAGGAGCGCCGCCAGGCCGGCGGCGCCCGCGCCCTCGACCAGGGTCTTCTCGATCTCCAGCAGCATCAGCACGGCCTGCTCGATGTCGCCCTCCTCGACCAGCAAGAGGTCGTCCACCAGGCGGCGAATAGCTTCGCGCGTGATCTCGCCGGGCTGGCCCACGGCAATGCCCTCGGCAATCGTCGAAGTGCCCTGCGCGTGCTGCGTGCCCTGCACCGCATTGACCATGGCCGGAAACCGCGCCGCCTGCACGCCGACGATCTCCAGCCCGGGCTTGAGCGCCCGCGCCGCCGTGGCCATGCCGGCCAGCAGCCCGCCACCGCCGACCGAGACGACCAGCGCGTCCAGATCGGGCTGCTCGGCCAGCATCTCCAGCGCCACCGTGCCCTGGCCGGCAGCAATCGCCGCATCGTCGTAGGGGTGGATGAAAGTCAGGTGCTGCTGCTCGGCCAGCTCGTAGGCATGGGCGCGCGCCTGCTCCAGCGTGTCGCCGTGCAAGACCACCTCGGCGCCGAAGCCGCGCGTGCGCTCGACCTTGACTCCGGGGGTGAAACTGGGCATGACGATGACCGCGCGCAGGCCCAGGCGCTGTGCGTGATACGCCACGCCCTGGGCATGGTTGCCGGCGCTCATGGCGACCACGCCACGCGCGCGCTCCTCGGCCGTGAGCTGCGCCAGCCGGTTGCAGGCGCCCCGCTCCTTGAAGGAGGCAGTGAACTGCAGGTTCTCGAATTTCAGGAAGACCTGCGCGCCCACGATCTGCGACAGCGTGCGCGATTCGAGACAGGGAGTACGCAGTACCTGGCCGTCCAGCCGGGCGGCGGCGGCCTGAATGTCTTGCAGGGTCAGCATGGGCGCATTGTCGCGCCGGCGCCGCTGCCCGCGCGCCGCTGCAAGGCGCGTTCCCAGGTTTTTTCATGGAAGAAGAAGGCCACCGCCTGCACCGTCGGCTCCAGCAGGCTCAGCGTCAGCGAGGCCAGCAAATTGCCCGTGACCAGATAAGCCACGCCGGCGGCCACGCAGATATGGATGACGTAGTAGCTGGCCGTCTTCATCAGGGTCAGGCGGTGGTGCTGCAGGGTTTGGCGTATGCGGGTCATGGCAGTGCTCCTGGTGGGAATGCGACAAATGATAATTATTCTCATTTGACCCTGCCAATCGAATTTCTCTAACCCGGCGATTGCCGGCGCTTGCCAGCGCCGCAGCAACCCCGCGCACCGGCTGCAGCGCTGGCTATGATGGCTGCCGTCCGGCGCCAGCCCCCTCTCCTTTCGCCCTTCCCCCTTCTCTTGTCCTCAACTGCCCGCACCAGGAGCGCACCATGGCCCTCATGGATTTCATCAAGAAACAGTTCATCGACATCCTGCAATGGACGGAGGACGGCGACGGCACGCTGGCCTGGCGCTTTCCGATGCGGGACATGGAAATCCAGAACGGCGCCACTCTGGTGGTGCGCGAGTCGCAGATGGCCGTCTTCGTCAACGAGGGCCAGGTGGCCGACGTCTTCGGCCCGGGCAGCTACAAGCTGACCACCCAGACCCTGCCGGTGCTGACCTATCTGAAGAACTGGGACAAATTGTTCGAATCGCCCTTCAAGAGCGATGTGTACTTCTTCAGCACGCGCCAGCAGGTCGATCAGAAGTGGGGGACGCCCCAGCCCATCACCATCCGCGACGCGGACTTCGGCGCCGTGCGGCTGCGGGCCTTTGGCAACTACGCCTGGCGCGTGGCCGACCCCAAGGTGTTCCACACCGAAATCTCCGGCACGCGCGCCGAATATGTCGTCTCCGACCTGGACGGCCAGCTACGCGGCCTGGTGCTGCAAAACATCAGCAACGCCATCGCCGGCAGCGGCGTGCCCTTCCTCGACCTGGCGGCCAACCAGACCATGTTTGCCGAAGCGCTGGCCAACGCCCTGCAGCCGGCCTTTGCGCGCATCGGCCTCAAGCTCGAAAGCGTGACGGTGCAAAACCTGTCGCTGCCCGAGGAGCTGCAGAAAATCCTCGACCAGAAGATCGGCATGGGCATGGTCGGGGGCGACATGGGCAAGTTCATGCAATACCAGACCGCCCAGGCCATCCCGAAATTCGCCGAAGGCGCCGGCCACGGCGGCGGCGTGGCCGGTGACGCCATGGGCCTGGGCGCCGGCGTGGCGCTGGGCCAGGTGCTGGCGCAAAACCTGCAGGCCGGCCTGCAGGGCGGCGGCAATGCCGGCGCGGCCCCGGCAGCACCGGCAGCAGCCCCCGGCGTCAGGCCCGAGGACGTCATGGCCACCCTGGAAAAACTCGGCGAACTCAAGTCCAAGGGCATCCTGACGCAAGAGGAGTTCGACGCCAAGAAAACCGAGCTGCTCAAGAAGCTGATCTGACACTATCAAAACAATAGCTATCACCGCTTGATGGGCTTGGCTTTCAGCCTGATTTCATACTAAAAACATGGCCAGCAGCGCCCCCCAGCGCGTGTACCGCGCACCCTGCCCGGGCTGCGGCGCGCCGGTGGAGTTCCGCAGCGCGCAGTCCACCCACGCCGTCTGCCCCTACTGCCAGAGCACGGTGGTGCGCAGCGGCGAGGTGCTGCAGCGCGTGGGCCGCATGGCCGAGGTCTTCGACGACCACAGCCCGCTGCAGCTCGGCGCCAGTGGCCGGCTGCCAGCCGACTGGCCGGGCGGGCCGGGCGGGCCGGGCGGGCAGGCCTTCACGCTGATCGGCCGGCTGCAATACCAGGGCGAGCAGGGCCGCTGGGCCGAGTGGGTCGCCCTGCTGGAGGACGGCACCAGCGCCACCCTGGGCGAGGACAACGGCGCCTACGTCCTCTCGCTGCCGGCCACGGGCCGCGAACTGCCGCCGCCCGAGCGCCTGCCCCTGGGCCTGACGACCTCGGTGGCCGGCAAGCCCTTCAGCGTGGCCGCCCACCTGCAGGCGCAGCTGGTGGCCGCCGAGGGCGAGCTGCCCACGCTGGCGCCGCTGGGCCAGCCCTTCACCGTGGTCGAGCTGCGCAGCGCCGACGGCGAAGTGCTGTCCATCGACTACGGCAGCGCCCCGCCCCAGGTGCAGCGCGGGCGCAGCGTGCTGCTGCAGGATCTGGCGCTGCAGGGCCTCAAGGACGACGAATCGGTGCGCGAGGAAGCGGCGCGCCAGCTCGACTGCCCCCACTGCGGAGCGCCCGTGGCGGTGCAGCTGGACACCAGCAAAAGCTGCACCTGCCCGTCCTGCCACAGCATCATCGACCTGAGCAGCGGCCTGGGCGGCGAGCTGCGCCATGCCGCGCAGCGCAACCCCATCAGCCCGCTGATCCCGCTGGGCAGCGTGGGCCGCTTCGAGGGCGCGGACTGGCAGGTCGTGGGCTTTCAGCACCGCACCGGCGTGGAGGTTGGCGACGACGAGGAAGAATCCTTCGGCTGGGAGGAATACCTGCTCTACAACCGCCAGCGCGGCTTCATCTTCCTGGTGGACGCCAGCGACGGCTGGAGCCTGGTGCGCCCGGCCACCGGCGCGCCCACGCACAGGGACGGCACGGCGCTGGCGCAGTACTTGGGCCGCACCTACCGCCTGACCTCGCGCTACCGCGCCGAGACCGGCTACGTGGCCGGCGAGTTCTATTGGCCGGTACACAGCGGGCAGGTGACCAGCAACGCCGATTTTGCCGCTGTCGATGGCAAGGGCATCCTGTCGCGCGAGCAGGCGCCGGGCGAGGTCACCTGGTCGCACGGCCAGCGCCTGGACAGCGCCGCCGTGGCCAGCGCCTTCAAGCTCGACGCCCGCGCCGGGCTGTTTCGCCGCCAGGACGCCGGCCCCATCGGCGGCATTGGCGGAGGCAGCCTGGGCTGCGGCACCCTCATCTTGATCTTCATCGTGCTGCTGATCCTGCTGGTGCTGATGAGCAATTGCTCGGGCTCGTCGGGCAGCAGCAGCTACCGCAGCTCGGGCGGCTCCTGGGGCGGCTATACCTCGGGCGGGGGCACAAGTGATCACCTGTAGCAGCCTGCGCTCTTTCTTCATTCATCTCGTTCACAAGGAGTAAACGCCATGATGGAAATCGAATGGCTCCGGCCCGCAGCCTTTCTCGGGTCCATCCTGTACGCGCTGATCGGCGTGGTCATTTTCTGGCTGTGCTTCGTGCTGATCGACAAGATCACCCCGCACGACCTGTGGGCCGAGATAGTCGAGAAGCAAAACCGCGCGCTGGGCATGGTGGTGGCGGCGATGTGCCTGGGCATCAGCATCATCGTGGCGGCGGCGATCCATGGGGCATGAAATAGCCTGAAACAGGCTGAAAAGCCTTGTGTAGCAAGCGGTATCAGCTACTTTTTTTGAAGCAACTGGCACTGATCAGTGCATGACGACCTGATCAGCAGCCCCGGCCCGTGCGGCGGCAGCTGCCTCGGCGCGCGGGCACCTCGCCCATGAGCAGCAGTACCGGCCAGCCCACCGTCACCGTGGCTACCGCGCCAGCTCCCAGGGCCATCAGGCGTTCACTCTCCAGCGCCAGGCCCAGCAAAGCCAGCGGCACCCCCAGGCCCACCAGCGCCACACACCACAGCACACCTTTCACGTTGACCTCCGTTCATGGCTGAGTCAGGGATCGATTGGTGCCGTTTTGATTCGAGCCTGCTATTGCTGGCGAGCGAACCCGGCAGCGCAGGCGCTGGTCGGTCTGTAGCTGCTCGTTTCAATCCACGCCCGTCATTTCTGACGAGCGAACGCACCAGGGCGACGTGCTCGGATTGCACCACCTTGTTTCAATCCACGCCCGTCATTTCTGACGAGAGAACCATGCGAAGCATGGAAGGTGTGTCCTACCCATGCGTTTCAATCCACGCCCGTCATTTCTGACGAGCGAACGCCCGGCCAGCGCCCACGTTGTAGGCCAGGCTCACGTTTCAATCCACGCCCGTCATTTCTGACGAGCGAACTCACCGGCACCGCCGACAGGTTGGCGCCTACCGCGTTTCAATCCACGCCCGTCATTTCTGACGAGCGAACAGTGGGGTCGAGCGCGGCATCAAGTCGCTCGATGTTTCAATCCACGCCCGTCATTTCTGACGAGCGAACAGCTGTCCGCCGCCGGCATCACCACCAACGACTTCGTTTCAATCCACGCCCGTCATTTCTGACGAGCGAACCCAAGGGCCGCGCGCAAGCTGCATTGCAGGGCTGGTTTCAATCCACGCCCGTCATTTCTGACGAGCGAACAGCTAGTCGCGCCACTGCCCGAGGCAGTCGCGGGGTTTCAATCCACGCCCGTCATTTCTGACGAGCGAACCGTGACGCCGCCAAGACCTGGGCCGCCACGCTACAAGTTTCAATCCACGCCCGTCATTTCTGACGAGCGAACCGCCAATGCCCTGATCAGCCAGCTGCAGCAGCAGGTTTCAATCCACGCCCGTCATTTCTGACGAGCGAACGAGCTTGAGCGCGGCCAGCGCAGCAGCGGACGCTGTTTCAATCCACGCCCGTCATTTCTGACGAGCGAACAGCCGGCAACGCCAACTTCGCGCACGCCCAGGCCCTGTTTCAATCCACGCCCGTCATTTCTGACGAGCGAACTTCAACGTCAAGTGCCATAGGGGCGCCTCAAAATGTTTCAATCCACGCCCGTCATTTCTGACGAGCGAACCGCAAGGCCATCAGCGACCTCAACAACGAACTGTTGTTTCAATCCACGCCCGTCATTTCTGACGAGCGAACCGGCACCATCCAGCGCTTCGGCGAGACTATTGCCGTTTCAATCCACGCCCGTCATTTCTGACGAGCGAACGCGCCCACGGCTGCCACTTTGGCCTGCAGGCTGCTGTTTCAATCCACGCCCGTCATTTCTGACGAGCGAACGACAACGCCAAAGCCAGCTACGACACCATCAAGGTTTCAATCCACGCCCGTCATTTCTGACGAGCGAACTCCTGCGCCCCAGCAGACTGCTGGATGCCGGCGGGGTTTCAATCCACGCCCGTCATTTCTGACGAGCGAACGGCCCACGGTGCGGGTCTCTTCGCTGATGTCCGGGTTTCAATCCACGCCCGTCATTTCTGACGAGCGAACATCGGGCGAGCGCCGCCAGCGCGTGCGCGTCAAGTTTCAATCCACGCCCGTCATTTCTGACGAGCGAACGGCCCACGGTGCGGGTCTCTTCGCTGATGTCCGGGTTTCAATCCACGCCCGTCATTTCTGACGAGCGAACGCAGCGGTGCGCGGTCGAGGTTGCGCAGCAGGCCGTTTCAATCCACGCCCGTCATTTCTGACGAGCGAACCTGGCCAGCACCCTGACCGACGAGCAAAAAGCCGTTTCAATCCACGCCCGTCATTTCTGACGAGCGAACCCAGCGCAACTGTCCACGGGTAGGCGCGGGCGTTGTTTCAATCCACGCCCGTCATTTCTGACGAGCGAACCCTCAGGCAGCACCGAAGTCGTGTCCACCAGTACCGTTTCAATCCACGCCCGTCATTTCTGACGAGCGAACCACCGCCAACGACCCCGGCATCGTGGCCGGCCAGATGTTTCAATCCACGCCCGTCATTTCTGACGAGCGAACCTCCAACGCTTGGCTGGCAGCGGCAGCCTTGGCCTTGTTTCAATCCACGCCCGTCATTTCTGACGAGCGAACGCGCCCACGGCTGCCACTTTGGCCTGCAGGCTGCTGTTTCAATCCACGCCCGTCATTTCTGACGAGCGAACCGTCGTTCAGCACGGTTTCCACGTCCGATTCGATGTTTCAATCCACGCCCGTCATTTCTGACGAGCGAACAGGCGAAGTGCATAGGGGACTGAATTACTCAAGTGTTTCAATCCACGCCCGTCATTTCTGACGAGCGAACCGAAACGGAAGTGGTCGAAGTCTGGCCCGACAACGTTTCAATCCACGCCCGTCATTTCTGACGAGCGAACGCCGGAGATGTACGCCTGCGCCTGGCCGTGCATGTTTCAATCCACGCCCGTCATTTCTGACGAGCGAACGCCATGGAACAAGGCAGCGTCGTAGGCGCTCAGGTTTCAATCCACGCCCGTCATTTCTGACGAGCGAACTTGATGGCGCCCAGGCCAACCTGCCAGTTCGACCGGTTTCAATCCACGCCCGTCATTTCTGACGAGCGAACCAAGGGCCGCGCGCAAGCTGCATTGCAGGGCTGGTTTCAATCCACGCCCGTCATTTCTGACGAGCGAACCATGATGGTTTGCCCCCGGAGGGCATAGGTTGATGTTTCAATCCACGCCCGTCATTTCTGACGAGCGAACAACAGCTCGGTGTTGCTGGTGTCGATCTTCTCCACGTTTCAATCCACGCCCGTCATTTCTGACGAGCGAACGGCAAAGGCATGGGCGGAAAAAACCGCCAATGAGGTTTCAATCCACGCCCGTCATTTCTGACGAGCGAACCGATTTCGCTGATGCTGTCGATGACGATGGCCTTGTTTCAATCCACGCCCGTCATTTCTGACGAGCGAACTGATGGCGCCCAGGCCAACGGCCCAGTTGCTGCGCTTGTTTCAATCCACGCCCGTCATTTCTGACGAGCGAACCCCGCGAACTGCACCACACGCTGATCCGGCTCCTGTTTCAATCCACGCCCGTCATTTCTGACGAGCGAACACCGTCGATGCCGCCACCCTGGACATCACCGGGCTGTTTCAATCCACGCCCGTCATTTCTGACGAGCGAACCGGGGGTTGATCGTTGCGATCCTGCCCAAGGCCGGTTTCAATCCACGCCCGTCATTTCTGACGAGCGAACCCGCTTCGGTTGCGTTAAACCAGCCGTCCAGGTTGTTTCAATCCACGCCCGTCATTTCTGACGAGCGAACGCGCCACCGGCGCGGCGCCGTCCTTGGTGATGCGGTTTCAATCCACGCCCGTCATTTCTGACGAGCGAACGCCAGAGGGTGGATATGTGGTTTTCCGTAACGGAGTTTCAATCCACGCCCGTCATTTCTGACGAGCGAACCCCTGCTGGGCGTTGTGCCAGGTGGCACGCATGAGTTTCAATCCACGCCCGTCATTTCTGACGAGCGAACGTTGTGGGCGTGCTGGGCATGATGGGTACCATCTGGTTTCAATCCACGCCCGTCATTTCTGACGAGCGAACGCCAACTGCTGCGCCAGTTCGGCTTCGAGATTCGCGTTTCAATCCACGCCCGTCATTTCTGACGAGCGAACTCGCGGTGTGCCTGCAGTCGATGCAGTGGGGCATGTTTCAATCCACGCCCGTCATTTCTGACGAGCGAACTGGCGAGATCGAAACAGCCGCCCTTGCCATCGAGGTTTCAATCCACGCCCGTCATTTCTGACGAGCGAACTGCGCTTCGGCGCCATCCATCCCATTCAAGGATTGGTTTCAATCCACGCCCGTCATTTCTGACGAGCGAACCGCATCAGCCATGACGATGAGCATGGACAAGGTCATGTTTCAATCCACGCCCGTCATTTCTGACGAGCGAACGACCGCTGCTCAGGTGGTGAGCATGTTCCAGACGTTTCAATCCACGCCCGTCATTTCTGACGAGCGAACCTGCCTTCGGGCGGCCCTTTTTGCAAGACCGACTGTTTCAATCCACGCCCGTCATTTCTGACGAGCGAACGTCCGGGAAGGTCGCCATCATCGGTGCGGACATGTTTCAATCCACGCCCGTCATTTCTGACGAGCGAACCGGTGCGGACATGAAGTTCACGCCGTTCGCCATGTTTCAATCCACGCCCGTCATTTCTGACGAGCGAACGCGCAGAGTCGATCAAGTCCGACAAGCCGACCAGTGTTTCAATCCACGCCCGTCATTTCTGACGAGCGAACACGCCGACGCCCTACAGACGCACATCGAGCACATGGTTTCAATCCACGCCCGTCATTTCTGACGAGCGAACCGCCGGCTGTCCTGGCCGTGTGCATCAAGGGCCTGTTTCAATCCACGCCCGTCATTTCTGACGAGCGAACCAGTGGACTTACACCAAGACCAAGCTGGAGCCGCTGTTTCAATCCACGCCCGTCATTTCTGACGAGCGAACGACAGTCGGCTCCCGGTTGGTACGGTGAAATTCGGTTTCAATCCACGCCCGTCATTTCTGACGAGCGAACACTGCGCCACCTCGCCCCAGATCATCCCGGCATAGTTTCAATCCACGCCCGTCATTTCTGACGAGCGAACTTGCCAAGCGCGACACATCGGCCATCCCTGAGCCGTTTCAATCCACGCCCGTCATTTCTGACGAGCGAACAAGACCTCGATCCGCATTCGCTGGCGCACTGGCGTGTTTCAATCCACGCCCGTCATTTCTGACGAGCGAACTGTCCAGGGCTTGTTTGATCTTTTTGCTTGCGTCTGTTTCAATCCACGCCCGTCATTTCTGACGAGCGAACCCAAGCGCGCCGAAGAGCGGCAGGAGCGCGAGCGCGTTTCAATCCACGCCCGTCATTTCTGACGAGCGAACGCGCGGTGGCGCGCCGGCTGCGCACGTAGGCGTTGTTTCAATCCACGCCCGTCATTTCTGACGAGCGAACAGCGGCTGATGCGCCAGGCGATGGACGCGCACCTGTTTCAATCCACGCCCGTCATTTCTGACGAGCGAACCCTTCCTCGGCAACTCCTTGTTTTTCAAGGCTTTTTCTTCCTCCACGCGCGAAGCTCCTGCAGATACTGCGGAACATGACCGAGGCGGATGTCGAAAAACAAGAAAAACCATTGTTATCAAAGACTTGGGGAGAGCGCGAACCTGCCACGATGGCGGCCACCGCTTGGGGTTCGCGGCAGCCACCATAGCACGCAGTTCAGCAAGGTCTTGCAGTTGTTCAAAGCACAAGCGGCCCATCGAAATCGGTTGCCTTGAATGTGCCATGCTCCAGTACCTCAAACCCTCGAGTACCAGGAATGCGATACATCCGCAGGCAGTCCTGCGCAGGATCGATTTCCGCCAGCAGCCGGCGCTCCAGTTCTTCGAACCGCGCCACATCCACCTGACACTCGAACACCGACTTCTGCACCCGCTGTCCCGTGCTCTCGCACACTTTGGCGACGCGGCGCAGGCGGCGGCGACCGGCCTTGGTTTCGGTATTGACGTCGTAGCAAACCAGCACCAGCACGGCTGCCTCCTATTTGGGCACAAATGGGATGTACGGCGCGGCGCTGTCGCGCACGGCGCGCGCCATCAGCCGGGCCTGCACCAATGGCACCAGCCCCAAGGGCAGCGTCTGCGCCAGCAGCGGATGGCTGATCTCGTCCTTCTTGCGCTCCTGGAAGGCGACGACCACGGCCTTGCGCGCGTCTGGCGCAAGCGCTACGGCGCCGCCCTCGCGCATCGCGAAATCATGGTCGTTCAACTGGCCGCGGTTGATGAGGGTGAGCGCCAGGCGATCGGCCCAGGGGCGAAATTCCTCCATCAAGTCCAGGGCCAGGGCAGCCCGGCCCGGGCGCAGTGCGTGCAAAAAGCCCGCCTGCGGATCCAGCCCAGCCGCCTCCAGCGCACTGCGGCAATCGTTCATCCACATGGCGTACAAAAAAGACAGCAGAGCGTTGAAGCGGTCACGCGGCGGGCGACGGGTGCGACCGTCCATGGCGAAGGTGGCGCGCTGGTCGGGACGCACCAGCAGATTCAGGCCGCTGAAATACTGCCGCGCGGCTTCGCCCTCCACGCCGCGCAGGCCGTCCAGGCTGCCGGCAGCGGGCAGGGCGCGCAGACTGGCCGCCAGGTCGTCGGCCAAACGGGCCAGCGCGGCGGCCTCGGCTTCCGTCTTGGCCTCGCGCGCGCCGCGCTGTAAAACCTGTCGGCAGTTCTTGACCTTACCGGCCACGCAGGCGCGCGCCGTGTCCAGCGTGAAGGCCGCGTCCGCCAATCGCTGGAACTGCGCCTGGCGCAGCAGCACGTTGCCGCTCATCGCGCCCTCCAGGCGCGCCTTGTAGCGGCCGTTGTCGTCCAGCAGCACCAGGGCAATGCCCTCGTCGGCCAGCCGGTGCATCAGCGGCGCGGACAGGCCGACGTGACCAAAGCAGACCACTGCGCTCAGGTGGTGCAGCGGCACGCGCAGCCGCGTCTCGCGCTCGACCTCCACGCGCAGCGTGTCGTTGTCCAGCCGCAGCCAGGCGCCCTCCAGGGTGACGTACAGAGTGTTGAGCAGTTGCATGCCGGTCTCCTGCGCCGGGGCGGCGGCGTTATGCGTCGGGGTCGAACAGCGTCTGGCGGGCAGCATCCAGGCCGGCGTGCGTGGCCAGCGGCTGGCAGCGGTCGATGAGCGAGCAGCCCTTGCAGCGCCGCGTCGCCTGCTCGCCTGCCAGCGGCGGTGGCAACTCGCCACTGGCCAGCATCTGGCGGATGGCCTGCGCGGTATCGACGACCTGGGCGCGCAATTCGGCATGGATGACCACCACCCGGCGCCGGCGCGAGCTGGCGTAGTACAGCGCACCCTCGGGTACGGGCTGGCCGGTCATGTGTTCCAGGCACAGCGCCTGCGCAGCCAGCTGCAGGTCGTCGCAGGCGGCGATGTCGGCCGCCTTGTGGCGGCTGCCGTGCTTGTATTCGACCGGGTAGGGCGCGCCACCGGGCAAAAATTCGACCACGTCGGACTTGCCCACCAACCCCAGCACGTCATGCCACAGCGGCAGCGCGCGCTCCACACGCACGCCACGGGCCGTCTCGACGCCGGGCTGGTCGGTGCGCGCGTGCATGGCTTGGCCACGCAGGGTGTGCAGGTTGTCGTCGAAGGCCTGCTCCAGATGGATCAGGCCGCACTGGCGCGGGCAGTAGCACCAGTGTTGCAGCGCCGACAGGGGAATGGGGTCGGGCGTCTCGGCCATGGCTCAGCCCTGGCGCTTGCCGCCTTTGGGCGCGGGCTTGCGCGGCAGGCGGGCCGGGGGCTGGACATCAGGCGGCAGGTAGTTCGATGCAGACACCACCGGCTGGCCGGTCTGGCTCTCCAGTTGCTGGCGCGCCTGGCCGGCAATGCGCCCGCCGGCCTGCGCGGCGGTCTTGTTCTCGGCCATGCCGGTGGCCTGCTGGCGCTCGGCGATCTGGCGGGTGGACAGCTCGGCCAGCGCGGTGAAGATGAGCTCGGCCTCGCTCATGTGGTCGCGCAGGTTATGGCTGGTCAGGCCCTTGGTCTGTTTGTGCTCGGCCACGGACAGGCCCGACCATTCCTGGTGGATCAGGTTGGTGAGGATGGCGAACTCGCGCCCCTGCTGGATGCCGTGTTCGCTCCAGTAGTCGGTGAGCTTGTTGCGCGTCTCCTGCCCGGTCATGCGCTGCTGGATCCACTTGTCGCTGCGGCCCTGCTGCTGCCAGGTCTGGCGGGCGCGCTCCAGCGACAGGGCCGGGTCGGTGATCTCCTGCATGCGCTCGTAGCCGACCTTGGCAAGCCAGAGCTTGATGGGCTCGGCTTTGGGGCTGGGGATGGACTGGACGATGCGCAGCAGCGTTGCCGCCTTGGCGCAGTCGGTCTCGCGTTTCCTGCCGTCCGGCGCCGTGAGTTTCAACTGTACGATTTCCGCGTACGGTTGCTCCGACCCGGCCTCGCGCGCCAGTTTGCGCTTGAGGTCTGACCAATACCTGCGCGCATTGGTCGTACCGGTCAGCACCTGCACGATGTCAATCACGGAGAACCACCAGGTCTCGGTGGCCTCGTCATAGATGCGGCGGATGGACTGGCCTTCGAAATCAGTGGGCAGCACTTTCATGGCCGGCCCTCCCGTCAGCAAAGCCGACGCAATGTGACGCCAGGCGCCGCCTGCACTCGCTCGCCAGGCGCCAGACTCTCCCCATCGAACGCCACCTCGTAGGCATCAAAGCCGCGTGCCACCTGACCCGCCTCGCGCGGTGCGACCTTCAGGCGGTCGAACAGCGCATGTGCCGGCGCGTTGCCCAGTTCGCTCTCGTGCTCGAAGACGTACAGCCCGCGCGTCGCCATCTCGCCGCGCGCGGCCGAGCGGTCGTGCTCGAACATCTGGCCGAGTGCCTGCCACAGCAGTTCCAGATCGTCCGGGCCAAAGCCGGTCTGCCTGGCGAGGAAGGAGGAGACGAAGCCATGCGCCACATACAGGCCATAGGGCACGGTGTGCTTGCGGCCCATGGTGCGGTTGTCGCCTTGCTGCTTTTCCGCTTCGGCTTCGGTGGCCACAGCCATGCGGGTGATGGAGTGCTCCAGCGCCACGATGGGCTCGACCGAACGCGCGAAAGTCAACTGCACCGGGCCGCGCACTTGGCCGCAATTGACGCCCGTGGACATCACGGCGCCGAAAGTACGCACGTCGAAGAAGTTCTGGCACATCCACTGGCGCGCCTGGAACACTTCGTCGGCGCTGCCCTTGCGCTTGTCCTTGGCAGGCTTTTTCTTCTTGGTGTCGGGCGCTTCGCTTTCTGTAGCTGCTGGCGCTTGCTCCTCGGGCGCTACGGCCATATTCAGCGCCGAATAGGCACGCTCATGCTGCTGGTTCAGGATGGCCTTTTCACGCACATAGATCTCGAAGCGCTTTTCCCCGGCGGCAGGTTCGCGCGGCTCCTGGTCTTTCACCAGGGCGACGAAATTGCGTACCTTGCGCTTGAGCGCCACGTCGGTGACCAGACCGTGCCCGGTCTCGGCATCCAGGCGCGGCATATTGCCCGCATCCGGGTCGCCGTTGGGGTTGCCGTCCTTCACATCGAAGACAAGGACGAAGTCGTAGCGTCGGGCGAGACTCATTGGGAATCCTCCTGGTTCCTGGTTTCGGTCTTGGTGAAGAAGGCCTGGCGCTGGTGGTAGTAGCCCAGCGCGAAAAGTCCTTGATCAGGCAGCCTCAGGCGCGCAGGAAATTCAGCCACTTCGCCGAGGATGTCGCCTATCAGTTTTTCCATCTGCGCCGCGCGGCCGGGGTTCAGCTTGCCCAGGTGATGGTTCTTCAGCCGCAGCAGCGTGGTGAACACAGCGACCGGCGTGCTCGAAGCGGCGCCGTAAAAGCGGTCGCGGATGGTGGCGTTGAGCCCTGGGCTAGCTTCTTCCTGAATTTTTTCCAGGGTGGCAAACAGCCGACCGAGCCGGTAGGCCGGATGGGCGTTGGACGGGTCGAGCATGGGCAGCAACTCCTTGTCGAGGCTTTTGCGAGAACGGATGAAACGATTGAGGCAGGCCTTGATGGCGGCCGCGCGCGCGTAAGTCACCTTTTGCTCGGCACGGCAGCGCAGGACGGCCAGGTTCAGCCACTGGACTGGATAAGGCAAGCCCTCCAGGATGGAGCGCAGGACGTCGCCGCCCAGCCGCGACGGGATGTTCTCCACCTTGCCTTGCAGCGCCACGGCCGTCAGTGTGCGAAACAGAGACAAATACCGCGCTTCGTGCTCGGCGTGTACGACTTGCAGGTCGTCAAAATGCTGCCGGATGCGGAGCGCCAGCTCCGCAGCGGTGGCTGTCTCCCAGAAACGGATGCTGATGCGCGCTGCGTTCGGTGCCAGGCCCAGCACGTGAAAGCGCGTGTCAGGCCCGCCCTGGGCGAACTGGCCGGTGTGGACTGTGCGGTACAGCGCCTCGACGGCCTGGACATTGCGGTCTGGATCGTCCCTGGCTGGCTCGCCGAACAGGTCGGGCAGGGCGGTTTCCAGGTCGTGCGGCGCTTCGGCCCAGAAAACCGTCGAAGCATCGCCCACCTGGATGCGCTGGCGCGAGTCGCGCGCCAACAGGTGGTTGAGCGCCGTGGTGTAGGCAAAGGTGGCCGCCTTGCCCAGCGGCGCATTGGCGCCCTGCGACTTGCCGTAAGAGTTGAAGGCGTCGAGATTGAACGAGACGATGTTGGCCCCGGAGGTCTGCGCCCCCCAGACCCCCTTGATGGCCGGGTGCAAACGCTCAATGGCCGCAGTTTCGCCCCGCACCAGGCAGACGCCATCCGGTGGCCCTTCGCTTTGCGCGAGGACGGCATGGGCGACGGCTTCACGCTGGCAGACCAGCGCCAACTCGCCCTCCAGGCGAAAACTCAACACAGGGTTGGCCGCCTGGATATCCGCCAGCGCGGGTAGATGTTGCAATGCCTCCAAGTCCAGGCCATCGAGAAACGCCAACACCGCGCGCACCCCGGCGTCATCCTGAACGCCCTCAGGCAGTTCGGCGATTCGAGCTCGGAAGGCCGCGCGCATCTCCAGCAGGCGCGCCCGATATTCACCCTCCTTGCCTTTCTGACGGCTGTCCTCAAGCTTCCTGGGGTCAGGGGTGCCCAGCACGTATTCGGCACTGTCCCATAGCAGATTGGCAGCGACGCCTGAAGTCTTCTTGACGCCCTGCGGCACCAGGAAACGCTGGCCGATCCGCTTTTTGCCCTCGACACTGCAGGTGTCAACCACGTTCCCCAAGCGCCCCTGGGCATCGATTTCCAGGATGAAGGGAATCTCCTTGTCCTCCAGCCCTTCGGCTGGAAGCCGCTGGGCTGGGTCAGGGTCTGCCTGCTTGCGCCGGTAATAGGCGTCCAGGGCCTGGAGAATCATGCGCGCACCTCCTGGCTGCCCCAGTGGGGCACCTCGACGACACCAGCGTTGAGCTGGGCGCGGAAAAAGCGCGGCTGCGGGCTGTCGGGGTTGGAGAAATCCAGATCGTGCAGCAAGTAGCCCAGGTCGCGCGTATCCGGGATGGGGGCTGCTTCAGCCTGCGGATCGTCCACCAGGCGAAAAGCTGCGGCGAACTCACGGCAACCCAGGTAGGGCTGGTTGACGCACTGTCCCTTGCGCGCACGCCGCTCGAACATCTCGTGGTACTTGACGGCATGGGCGCCCGCGTCGCGTTCCTGCAGGAACTCCAGCCCAGCATGGACGCGGTAGGCTACATCGCGCAGAAGCAGGCCGGCACGCTGCTGGCGATCGTCTTCGACGGTAAGCCCCAAGGAGCCCTTGCCCGCCCTCATGGCAGACTCGACGTTGCGCGTGGAGACAACGCTGGCCACCTCGTTGCGCCGCAGATTGATCCAGCGGATGGGCCGCAACACTTCGATCCGGTACACATGCCAGCGAATCGCCGGCTTCCATAAAACAGCCTCGAAGCAGGCGCGCGCGGCCGAAGGCGTCATCACGTCATAACTCACGCGCTCTACTTTCATCTCAGGCCGCGTAAAGCAGGCCCAGGGGCCGGACAGTTCCAGACAGTAGGTCTTCAAGACAACCTCCCAACGCAAAACCTGTAGCGATTATTCTATTTCTTAGAAAGGCCCAATGTAGTGACTTACCCTGAAAAAATGCTCTTGCCTCTTACAATGGCGCGACGCGGCCAGCCGTGCGGATTGAAACTTAGACAGGCCCAAGGTCACGCTGGCCTGAAGCTCCAGGCGGCCGGGGATTCATCCCCGGCTGTTTTTCATGTGACATAGCTCTCGCTGCGCTGCGCCTTCCCATCCGGCAGGAGGCCCAGGTCTGGGTCGTAGAGCAGGTCGCTGACCTGGACGAACAGGCCGGGCATGAGTTCCTCGATGTCGCCCTGGACTAGCAATGCCAATGCCTTCTTCTGGTGCAGCGTGACGGTGTAGCGCTGCAGCTTGCGCATCAGCCAGCGCTGCGGGCCGTCGCGGCGCAGCAGGGCGAGCCACTGGTCGATGCTCTTGTCCTGACCGTCCTTGCCGCGGTAGCGCACGACGATGGGCAGGCTATCTTCGTCGTCGATCAGGCGGAACTTTTCGGCCGCCGTGCGAAAGCCCACAGCCAGCTCGTTGCCCTGCGCCTGCAGGAGTGAACAGATGCCCGCCTTGTCGAGATCGCAGCCGTAGTACAGCCGCTCGAAATAGGCGGAAAAGCGCTCGCGCGCCAATGGCCTGCCCTGCCCATCACGCAGGACGCTGCGGCAGGCGTCCTCCCCCAGCCGCAGCAGACCTGACGGCGCTGGTCTGGGCGGCACGAACACCACCACCTCGCCCAAACCCTCCAATTCCCCTCGCGGTTGCATCGGCCGGCCGCCTGGGCGATGGAGTCCAGCCCGGCCAGCGCCCGGTACACCACAGGAACGCTGATATCGACCCCAGCCTCGATGAGCTGTGTGCTGATGATGCGGGTGGGCACGCCCGCAGCGAGCCGCTGCTTGATGTCCTGTATGAGCTGCGAGCGGTGCGCGCCGCACATGAGCGCGGACAGGTGCAGCGTGCCCGCCGGCATGGTCTGCCAGAGCGCGCGAGCGTCGTCGCGGGTGTTGACGACGGCCAGGCAGGAGGCATGCGTGGCAAGCTCTTTAGCCAGTTCAGGCCACCCGGTCGGCTGGTGCCAATCGGCAGGCAGGCGCACCCGTACGCGCTCCAGCCGGGCGTATAGCGCATCAGGATCGTCAATGATCTCACGCACCGACAAGCCATCGCTGTCCAGCCCGCGCACGTTCTGCCTGGGGTCGAAATAGCTGCGCGTGTTCAGCGCGGGCTGGGTCGCGGTGGACAAGACCACGGTGACGCCGTAGTGGCGCACCAGCAGCCGCAGCACGTCCAAAATAGGCTGCAAGAACTGCGGCGGCAGCAGTTGCGCCTCGTCCAGCACGACGATGGAATGCACGATGTTGTGCAGTTTGCGGCAGCGCGACGTGCGCGCCGCGAACAGCGACTCAAAAAACTGCACGCTCGTCGTGACGATGATGGGCGCATCCCAGTTCTCACTGGCCAGGCGCGAGGCCGCCGTTTCATCGTCCGCAGCGCTCTCGGCGTTGCTGTGGTGCTCGATCACGGCGTCACCGAAGATGCTCCGGAAGATCCCGACCGTCTGCTCGATGATGCTGGTGTAGGGAATGACGTGGATGACGCGCCGCTTGCCATGGCGATGCGCGTGCTCCATGGCAAACGCCATGCCGGACAGCGTCTTGCCACCTCCGGTAGGCACGGTGAGCGAAAACAGCCCCGGTTCCAGCAACGCGGCGGCACGACACTGGCGCAGGATGTAGCCGCGCAACGCATTGACGGGCGTCGCGGCGGCAGTCGCAGCCAGCTTTGCCATGTGCGCATCGAACTGCGGCGCCAGCTCCTGCAGTGATGGCCAGGTGTTGCGCCGCGCGAATTGCTCGGGATCCATGTAGCGCTCGGTATCAAGGAAGTCGGCATCGACCAGCGCGGAAAACAGCATTCGTACCCACAAGGCAAAACCCTCGCTGCCGCCGGGCACGTGCTGCAGGTCAGGCTTGAAGTTTTGTGTGTCCAGAAGATCGGCAGGTGGCTGAGCAGCCAGCGATTCGTCCAGCTCCTCGCGGCTTCTGGGGTCGGACAGGCGTGCGTCCAGGCTGCCGAACCAGTCGGCGAGTCCGGCGTGGTGACCGGCGATCACATACGCCAGCACACGGCCTGCGGCACCGAAACGATCGATGGCCAGCACAGCGCCCGCTGTCGAATGCGGCGCCTTGCCGGCCTCGCCCTTGATGTGGGCGTCCGCCTGAAAGCCGCTGACCAACCGGATGTAGTGTTGAAAACGCAAGCGGAATTTGCCCAGGTCGTGCCAGCGGCCTGCCAGGCGTGCCCATTGAGGACCGAAGTCACGGGCAAAAACGGCGGCAAGCTCGCCCACCTCATAGGAGTGGTCAACCAGATCGTGCGGTGCGCGCCATTGGCCGCTTGCATCGCGGGCCGCGTGGGCGATAGGTGTCAATGCGGGCAAGGTGACTCCTGCATGGTGGATGGATAGTCGAGAGACCAGGCCAATCTATGACTTTTCCTACCTTTCGCAGGCAATATCCGCAGCTTTCTTGTCCCTGATCGGAATAAATCGAAATCTGCGGAGCGGGCAAACCCTCCACAATCCGCCTCCCATGCCCCCCGCACCATCCCTCTCGCCGACATCGACCACTGCGACACCTGGACGCGCCACCGCGCCGGTCTGTGCGCGTCCTGCAACGCCAACTGCTGCACCATGCCGCTCGAAGTGCAACTGTCCGACCTGGTGCGCCTGGGCCTGGTTGAGGCCTTTGAAGCGGACAACTTCGAGCCGCGTCTGATCGCCCGGCGCCTGGCCAAGGCACGGCTGATCGACCACTTCAATGCGAAAAACCAGCTCTTCACCCTGGCACGGCGCGCCAATGGCGACTGCCAGTTCCTGGATGCGCTCACGCGCCGCTGCACGGTCTATGAGCGCCGGCCCGAAACCTGCCGCCTGCACCCGCAGCAAAAAAGCCCGCGCCCAGGCTGGTGCGCCTACGGGGCGCGGATGCCGGCCCGCAGCTGATGCCGCCTCCGATCAGGCATCCGATCCTTGACATCCTCCCCCGCCTAAAGGCGTGGGATTCCTACCGCGCCCATTACAGACTCATCGCCTGAACCAATCGCCTCGGCGGGTTCCTGCTTCACCGAGGCTGCACGCTTGGCCCTTGCGGGCCTTGCACGGCTGACGTCCTCTCCACAGGCTGCTACGCGGTGTCCCCGCGCCAGTATGTTGATCGCGCCGATGTGATCGGCGTTGCCTTCGCACCCGCATTCGATGCACCTGAACACGGCCTGCGCCCTGCGGTTGTCCGCGCTCACGCAGCCGCACTCGGGGCAGGTTCTGCTGGTGTTGTGCGGCGGCACGGCAATCAGCATTCCCCCAGTCCAGGCCAGCTTGTATTCCAACTGCCGCCGGAACTCGTACCAGCCCTGGTCGAGGATGCTTTTGTTCAGGCCGGACTTGGCCCGCACGTTGTTGCCTGGCTGCTCGGCGCTGCCCTTGGCTGACTTGGACATGCTCCTCACCTGCAAGTCCTCGATGCACACCATCGCGTGGTTTTGGCTGATGGCTGTCGTGGCTTTGTGCAGGTAGTCGCGCCGGGCGTTGCCAATGCGGGTGTGAATGCGCTGGACGCGGGCCTTGGCCTTTTTCCAGTTACTGCTGAATTTGGTCTTGCGGCTCATGGCCCGCTGGTATCTACGCAAGCGGGCTTCATGCTTCTTAAAGCTCGCCAGCGGCTCCAGATAGGAGCCGTCGCTGAAGGTGGCGAAGCGGGCCACCCCTACGTCTATGCCGATGGCGGTGCTGGCCTGGGGGATGGGTTGTTCGACTTCCCGCTCGGTCTGGATGCTCACGAACCACTTGCCGCACGACTGGCTCACAGTGATATTTTTCACCGCGCCCAGCACCTCGCGGCTTTGCCGATAGCGCAGCCAGCCCAGCTTGGGCAGGAAGATGCGGCTGCTCGCTTGGTCGAGCTTGATCTGCTTGGCGTCGGGGTAGCGAAAGCTGTCCCGCTGGCCCTTCTTCTTGAACTTCGGGAAGGCAGCACGTTTGGCGAAGAAATTCTGGTAGGCCCGCTCCAAGTCCTTGAGCGTCTGCTGCAACGGGTGAACCGGCGCATCAGAGAGCCATGTCGTATCCGCACCGTTGCGCCACTCGGTGAGCAGCTTGCACAGGCCGGCGTAGCCGAGCTTCTTCTCGCCACGCGCGTAGCGTTCTTTTTGCAACGCCAGCGCCTTGTTGAACACGAAGCAGCAGGAGCCAGCGAAGCGGCGCATTTGCCGCTCTGGCTGGCCGTCTGGGCGCAGTTCGTATTTGAAGGCTTGCAGGCGTTGCATGGCTGGCTAAATATACAGTTGTTTGAGGACGGCTATGCCGTCCGCGCTATCCTTCCCCGGCCTGAACAGCGGGGCTTGCCGCGCACCGGGTCAGCCAGCCGCCCGCTCCAGCACCTGCAGCACCTCCAGCTCCACCGCGCCACTCGTCCCAACCCCAAGGCCCCGCCATGTACCTGCCCCAGCATTTCGCCGAACAGCGCCCCGAGGAGCTGCACCGTCTGATCCGCGCGCACCCGCTGGGCCTGCTGTGCCGCGCCGGCGCACAGGGTCTGGATGCCGACCACCTACCCTTTTTGCTGGACGCCGGGCGCGGCCCGAGCGGCACGCTGGTGGCCCACGTGGCACGCGCCAATGCGCTGTGGCGCGAGGTGCCGCCAGGCGGCAGCCAGCCGGTGCTGGTGGTGTTTCGCGGCGCGCAGGGCTACATCTCGCCCAACTGGTACCCCAGCAAGCAAGCCACGCACCGCGCCGTGCCGACCTGGAATTACGAGGCCGTCCACATCCACGGCCAGCTCACGGTGCATGACGACGAGCGCCACGTGCGCGGCGTGGTGGCGCGGCTGACGCGCACGCACGAGGCCAGCGAGCCAGCGCCCTGGAGGATGGGCGATGCGCCGCGCGGCTATCTGCAGGACATGCTGGGCGCCATCGTCGGCATCGAGGTCGCCATCACGCGCATCGAGGGCAAGCGCAAGCTGAGCCAGAACCGCAGCGCCGAAGACCGGGACGGCGCCATCGCCCAGCTCGAACTCGGCGGCAATCAGGCGCTGGCGGCGGCCATGCGCCAGATCGGCCAAGGCAGCACAGAGCCAGGCGGCTGAAGCGCCGTCAAGCCGCCGTCAAAGCGTCTCGCCCTGCACGAAGCCCTGCGGTGCAGGCACGGGCAGGCCTTCTTCCTGCACCTGCACGCGCTCCACGCGCGCTGCGCTGGGGCCTTGATGCGCCCAGGCGATTAGCTCCTGCACGGCAGGGCCGGCGCCGACGACCAGCGCCTCTACCGTGCCGTCGCTGCGGTTGCGCACCCAGCCGCACAGGCCCAGGCGCCGGGCCGTCTCGACGGTGGACTGGCGGTAGTACACGCCCTGCACCCGGCCATGGATGCGCAGACGGCGGGCCAGCAGCGCGGCAAGGTCAGCGGCGCAGTCGGCGGCGGGAGGGACGGGCGAGGCAGGGCGGGAGCTGTCGGACATGCGCCGACTGTAGCGCCTGACAGGGCTGCCAGCGCAGACCGACAGGGCGCTCCACCAGCCGGTGCTGAGATTGCCGCTCCAGCCGGGCGCACGCCTGCGCCCGGGCATTCCCCCGCGTTCCAAGCGCTACACAGGAGCCAGCAACATGAGCGAGAAATCCGCCTCCGTCCACTGGGAAGGCGCCGGCAAGGCAGGCCAGGGCCAGGTCAGCACCGAGACCGGCGCATTGCAAAAATACCCCTACGGCTTTGCCAGCCGCTTTGGCGACGACCGCAAGGGCACCAACCCCGAGGAAATCCTGGGCGCAGCCCACGCGGCGTGCTTCACCATGGCCGTGTCCTTTGCCTGCGAGAAGGCCGGCTTTGCCACCTGCACGCTGGACACCATGGCGCGCGTGCGCCTGGCCAAGGAGGGCGAGGGCTTCAGGATCGACCGCATCACGCTCATCCTGGAGGCGCAGATTCCGGGCATCGGCGAGCAGCAGTTCCAGCAGATCGCCGAAGACGCCAAGCGCAACTGCCCGCTGTCCAGGGCGCTGGCCGCCGTGCCGGAAATCGTGTTGCAGGCCAGCCTGAAGAATCAGGAATGAAAATCGCCTAAAACTCTTACCCAACAAGCGATTTAAGCTATATTTTTAGAAGCAACATCCTGTCATGTTGCACTGCGGTAAACTGCACGCCATGCCGTGTCTGCTGTCCCTGTCCACTCCTCGTGCCGCCTGCGGCGCGTGCCGTGGCGCCCGTGGGCAGCACACACGCATGATGATTACCACCATGACCACCGCGGCCCCCTGACGCGCGTGGGGTGGCCGCAGCGGCGGCCACTGGTGACTTTCCTTCTCTCCCCCACGAATGAAGAAACCCAGCCCGGCCCGCCGGGTTTTTTTATTGGGCTTTTTGTTGAACAAGGAGAGTTTCCATGCTGGCTGATCCATTCGTGGAAGAAGAACAGACGTCAACGCAGGTGCCGGCTGCCGTGGCGCAGCTAGCGCTGCCGCCCCTGTTGCCCCAGTTGTGGCACCTGCGCGCCCCGGCGGGGCTGTGCGAGGCCACGGCGGTGCGGGCACTGGCGCACGCAGGGCTGCTGATCCAGCGCCGCTGCTGGGTGGCGGCGGCGCAGGCGGGCGACTCGCCCGAGCTGCTGCTGGTGACCGCTGCGGCGCCGGACGCCCAGGTGCAGGTGGCGCTGGCCCGGCTGCGCCGCAAGACCGGCGCCGATGTGCAGTGCCAGCCCTGCCAGCCAGCCCCGGCAGCAGCACGAAGGGCAGCAGAAATTTGAGCCAAATCCGGCCCAAACCCTTGCCTGGCAAGCGCTGGCAGCTATCAAGAAATCATTTTTTCTGCTTGCTGGGAACGGTCGGCTTGCCAACGCTGTGCGCGCGCAATTCCTCGTCGGTGTCCTGCAGGCCGCGCTGCACGTCGCGCCAGCCCTGCTGCACCTGGGCATCGGGCTGGCCGCCGGTCATGTCCTTGTTCTGGTCGCGCTCGTGCGGCAGGTGCGGTTCGGTGGCCGGGGCGTCGGGCTTGGCCGGGGCGTTCAGGTCGATGCCGCGCACATCGGCGAGCCTGCCGGGCGGATCGCGATCCTGGGGCGAGGTGGGCACGGGCGGGGCAGGGCGGTCGGCAGACATGGGAAACCTCTCTTTTGCTGCTGTGCAAGGCATGGGGCGACGGTCGATGCTCACCTCCCGCCCCCAGGCATGGCGTAGGCCTGCGCCGGCTGCTGGCATAGTCCCCAGCGGCCACAGGCTTGCCGCGCTGGATTACCATCCTGGATGAAAACACAGTAAGGCGCTGCGCCAAGCAGCCACCCTTTCCCCGCCATCGTGCCTTCCCCCTCCAGCCCCGCCGGCCTGTTTCCCGGCCCACCCCCTTCCCCCATGTCCACGCAGCAATGGGCCGATGAGGCCTTGCACAGCTTCGAGGCAGTGGTGCAAGCCAGCGCCGGCTTTCGCGCGCGCGAGGGCCAGCGGCGCATGGCCGAGCAGGTGGCGCAGACCTTTGCCGGCGCCGAGCTGGGCAAGGCCGAGGACGAGGCGCACGAGCCGCAGCGCGCCATCGCCGTCATCCAGGCCGGCACCGGCGTGGGCAAGTCGCTGGCCTACAGCGCGCCCGCCGTGGCGCTGGCACTGGCACGCGGCACGCGGGTGCTGATCTCCACGGCAACCGTGGCGCTGCAGGAGCAACTGGTTCACAAGGACTTGCCGGCGCTGGCCGAGCACCTGCAGCAGCCCGTGCGCTTTGCCCTGGCCAAGGGGCGCGGGCGCTATGTCTGCAAGCTCAAGCTGGAGCGCCTGGCCGGTGGCGGCAGCGACGACGATGACGAGTGGAGCGGCACGGACGACCTGTTCGGCCCAGCCGAATCGGCTCAGCCGGCTACGCGCCAGGCGCAGCTCTCGCGCGTGCAGTTCTACGCCAGCATGGCCGATGCCCTGTCCTCGGGCGAGTGGGACGGCGACCGCGACACCCTGGCCACGCCGCCCGAGCCGGAGGCCTGGTCGCCCGTGGCCGCCGAAGCGCATTCGTGTACCGGCAAGCACTGCCCGCTGTTCTCGCGCTGCACCTACTACGATCGGCGCCGCGAACTGGTGGCCGCCCAGGTCATCGTGGCCAACCACGACCTGCTGCTGTCGTCCATCGGCGCGCGGCTGCTGCCCGAGCTGGACAACTGCCTCTTGATCGTCGATGAGGCACACCACCTGCCGGGCACGGCGCTGTCGCAGTTCGCCTGCGAAGCCGACCTGTCGCGCCTGGCCTGGATCGACAAGCTGGCCAGCCGCGCGCTGCGCATCGGCCAGGCGCTGGAAGTGGAGGAGATCGCCGACATCCCCAACCACTCGGCCCGGCTGCGCGCGGCGCTGCAGGATGCGGCGCGGCTGGTGGCGGATGTCTATGGCAGCGCCCTCAAGGCTGCGCCGCGCTTTGGCAGCGCTGCCGGCCAGCCGGCGCGCACGCGCGTGGCCGGCGGCGTGCTGCCTGAGGCGCTGGCCGAACCCTTCCAGCAGGTCGTGCAGCACGCCGAGGGCTTTGCCGCCGCGCTGCGGGCGATTTCCAAGGCGCTGCGCACGGCCATGCGCGACAACCCGGACGAGTCGCGCCGCCTGTCGCAGCTGTATGCCCAGGTCGGCACGCTGGCGCCGCGCCTGGATGGCGTGTACGCCTGCGCCCAGCTGCTGCTGCAGGACGCGCCCGAAGGCGCGGTGCCGGCGGCCAAGTGGTTCACCCAGGCGGTCGAGGGCGACTACATCACCCTGCGCGCCCATGCCTCGCCGGTGCTGCCCGGCCATGCGCTGCGCCAGCACCTGTGGGCGCAGGTGCGCGGCGCGGTGCTGACCTCGGCCACGCTGGCCAGTTGCGGGCAGTTCGACTTCTTTCTGCGCGAGGCCGGCCTGGCGGGCGATCCTGCCGTGCAGACCCTGGCCGTGGACAGCCCCTTCGACTACGCCCGCCAGGGCACGCTGGTGGCGCGCGAGACCCGCGCCGAGCCGCGCGACGTGCAGCAGTTCACCGCCGAGATGGTGGACGCGCTGCTGACCGACCTGGCCCTGGTCGAGGCCGGCGCGCTGGTGCTGTTCACCTCGCGCGAGCAGATGCGCCGCGCGGTCGATGAGCTGCCCACCGTGCTGCGCGCCAGCGTGCTGGTGCAGGGCCAACTGCCCCGGCGCGAGCTGCTGGCGCGCCACCGCCAGCAGGTGGCGGCTGGCCAGCCGTCCATCATCTTCGGGATGCAGTCCTTTGGCGAAGGGCTGGATCTGCCCGGGCAGCTGTGCGAATCGCTGTTCATCACCAAGCTGCCCTTTGCCCCGCCCGATGACCCGGTGGGCGAGGCGCGCGCCGAGTGGTTGCGCGCGGCCGGGCGCGACCCGTTCTCCGAACTGGTGGTGCCGGCCACCGCCATCCGGCTGGCGCAGTGGGTGGGCCGGGCCATCCGCACCGAGGACGACCGCGCCCACGTCTATTGCTACGACAAGCGCCTGGTGCGCACCGGCTATGGCCAGCGCCTGCTGGCCGGCCTGCCGCCGTTTGCGCTGCAGCGCGGCTGAAGTCCGCGTCAGACAGCCCCCACAGCCGCGCTGGCGGCGCACCGACCCGGCCCGCGCCGGTGCGCCCATAGAGTGATCTCTCACGCTTTCTTGCCAGGAGACCAACCACATGGCCACCGACCACCACTCCGACAGCCAAGCCGACCGCGAGGCGCTGTTTGCGCGCATCAAAGACATCCGCTTCGGCATGTTGACGCACCGCGATGCCCAGGGCATGTTGCACGCGCACCCGCTGACCACGCTCGACCAGGACATCGCCGCGCAGGCGCAGTTGCATTTCTTCATCCCGCGCGGCAGCGAACTGCACGAGCGCCTGGCCGCCGACAGCCAGGTGGCACTGAGCTACGCCAATCCCAAGGAGGACTGCTACGTGTCGATCTCCGGCACAGCCGCCTTCATAGAGGATGCAGCGCGCAAGGAGGAGCTGTGGACGCCCATGGCCAAGGCCTGGTTCCCGGACGGCCCGGGCGATCCCAACCTGGTGCTGCTGGCCGTCAACATCCAGCACGCCGAGTACTGGGACGTGCAGGACAGCAAGCTGACCCAGCTCTACAAGCTGGCCACCGCCGCCATGACCGGCGAGCGGCCCAAGGAGCTGGGCGAGCACCGCGAGTTCGATCTCTGAGAGCGTGTTTACGGTCCCCGCGCGGGTGCGCGAGCGCGGCCTCGGGCGGTCTGCGGCGTTGCAAATCCTCGCGATAGCACGGGCTATCGCTGCGGTTTGCGCCTGGCAGCCCATCCCGATCCGCACCCGCGCCCCTGCGCGCGGAGATCGTAAACACGCTCTGAGGCCTGTTCGAGAGGTCGCGCCCCGGCGCCCCATCCATCACCACCACCCAAGGAGCACGCCATGCACCCGCAGAACACCGACACCGACAAGGACGTGGACGACACTACCGGCAAGGGCCGCGAGACCGAGCGCCTGGAGCAGGACGAGATCCTGCAGACCAGCAACAAGCAGTCCGCCCAGCGCCGCGACTTGGAGAGCAACATCGGCAGCGACAACCAGCCCATGGAGCGCCGTGGCACCAACATGGACAAGTTCTGAGGCACCGCCAATAGCCTTGGCAGGCTACTGAAAACATAGCTATCGCCGCTTGCTGCACAAGGGTTTGCGGCGTTTTTCATTGAAATTTCCGAAGCAGCGGCAGCGCCATGAAACGACGCTGCTGCTACCCTGCGGCCCCATGGGCCACTTGCTTCGTGTCCGCATCCCCCGCTCCGCCGCCTGGGCCTTGGCCGCTGCCGCGCTGCTGGCCGGCTGCGCCTCGCCGCCATCGCCGGGCCGGGCCAGCGCCAGCCGGGCGCCGGCGTATTCGCGTCTGTCGGCCCAGCAGTCCAGCGACATCGCCATCCACGCCCTCGGCCTGGTCGGCACGCCGTACCGCTACGGCGGCAACACCCCGAAGGGGGCTTCGACTGCAGCGGCCTGATCGGCTACGTCTATGCCAGCAATGCCGGCGTGGCGCCGCCGCGCACCGTGGCCCAGCTCAGCGGCTTTGGCGCGCCGGTCGCTGCCGGCGAGCTGCGCACCGGCGACCTGGTGGTCTTTGGCCGGGGCGCGGCCACGCACGCCGGCATCTATGTCGGCCAGGGGCGCTTCGTCCATGCGCCCTCCAGTGGCGGCACGGTGCGGCTGGATCATCTGCAATCGCGCTATTGGGCGAAGCAGAACGCGCGCTTTCGCCGGCCCTGAGGGGCGTTGGGCGTCAGGCGCTGTGCGTGGACGGACGCGGGACGCACGGCCATCTGCACGGCGCTGGACGAAAATCCTCCCCACCGCACAACGCACAACGCACAACACCCATCGCACAACCTCCCCCACAACGCCCATGACCCCCGCCACCCTGGACACCACCCGCATCGACGACCTGCGCATCCGCGCCGTGCGCCCCCTCATCACCCCGGCGCTGCTGCAGGAAGGGCTGCCCACGCCGCCGGCTGCGCAGCAACTGGTCGAGGACAGCCGCGCCGCCATCGCGCGCGTGCTGGCTGGCCAGGACGACCGGCTGATCGTCGTGGTCGGCCCCTGCTCCATCCACGACCGGGACGAAGCGCTGGAGTACGCGCGCCGCCTCAAGGCCGAGGCTGATGCGCTGGCCGGCGAGTTGCTGATCGTCATGCGCGTGTACTTCGAGAAGCCCCGCACCACCGTGGGCTGGAAGGGCTACATCAACGACCCGCACCTGGATGGCAGCTTCGCCATCAACGAAGGCCTGGAGCGCGCCCGCGCGTTGCTGCTGGACATCCTGGAGCTGGGCCTGCCGGTGGGCACGGAATTCCTCGATCTGCTCAGCCCGCAGTTCATCAGCGACCTGGTCAGCTGGGGCGCGATCGGCGCGCGCACCACCGAGAGCCAGAGCCACCGCCAGCTGGCCAGCGGCCTGTCGTGCCCGGTGGGCTTCAAGAACGGCACCGACGGCGGCGTGCGCGTGGCCGCCGATGCCATGCTGGCCGCGCGCGCGCCGCACGCCTTCATGGGCATGACCAAGATGGGCCAGGCGGCGATCTTCGAGACACGCGGCAACGGCGACTGCCACGTCATCCTGCGCGGCGGCAAGGCGCCCAACTACGACACCGCTCATGTCCAGGCGGCCTGTGAGCTGCTGGCCAAGAGCGGCCTGCGCGAGCAAGTCATGATCGACCTGTCGCACGCCAACAGCAGCAAGCAGCACGCGCGCCAGATCGAAGTCGGGCGCGACGTGGCCGCACGGATCGCCGGGGGCGACGCGCGCATCACCGGCGTGATGATCGAGAGCCACCTCAACGAGGGCCGCCAGGACATCGTGCCCGGCCAGGCGCTGGCGCACGGCGTGTCGGTGACGGACGCCTGCATCAGCTTTGCCCAGACCGTGCCGCTGCTGCGCGCGCTGGCCGCAGCGGTGCTGGCGCGGCGCCGGCCAGCGCGCTGAGAGCGTGTTTACGATCTCCGCGCGCAGGGGCGCCGGTGCGGATCGGGATGGGTTGCCAGGCGCAAACCGCAGCGATAGCCCGTGCTATCGCGAGGATTTGCAACGCCGCAGACCGCCCGAGGCCGCGCTCGCGCACCCGCGCGGGGATCGTAAACACGCTCTGAGAGCCCAGGCCGGGGCGCTGGCCGCAGGGTGTAGGATTCCGTTTTCGCCTCCTGCAGCATCCGCAGCCCCGGGCCAGCCGCGTTTTCCTGTCAACGTCATGCAGTTGCGCACCCTTCCGACCACATCCCCAGGCGCCTGCCCGCTGCCGTGCTGGCGCCCAGCAGGCGCGGCACGCTGGCGCTGCTGCAGCGCCGGCAGCAAGGGTTGGCAGGCGCCGGGCCGCAGGCATGAAGAGCCCGCACACCTCCACAGCACCCAGCGGCGCGCAGCCCCAGACCCCCGACGAGCTGGATGCGCGTCTGGCGCGCCAGGCGCTGGAGGAAGCGCGCGCCCATGCTCTGCTGCTGCAGGTGCAGCAACTGATCAGCACGCGCACGCAAAGCCTGGAGCAAGCCCTGCAGCAGGCCGTCCAGGTGGTGCTGGAGCTGACCGCTGCCCAGGCCGCGCGCATCGAGCTGTACGCCGGCACGGTGCGGCAGTTCAGCGCCGGCCAGCCGCTCGATGCGGCACTGGCCAACGTCCACGACTGTCGCGGCACCCACGGCGCGCCGCAGCGCGACCACATCCGGATGCCGCTGCAGGCCTCGGGCAGCACGCTGGGGATGCTGCACCTGTGGGCCGAGCCCGAGCGCCACGTGGCTGACCAGCACCTGGAGCACATCCATCTGCTGGCCGGCTCGCTGGCCGCAATGGTCGAGCTGCGCCGCATGGACGAGCGTCTGCGCGCCTCCGAGCAGCAATACCGCGCGCTGTTTGCCAGGCACGCCCAGCCCATGTGGGTGTGCGAACAGGGCAGTCTGCGCCTGCTGGCCGTCAACCACGCCATGGCCCGGCACTACGGCTGGAGCGAGGGCGAGCTGCTGGCCCTGACCATGCACGCCCTGTGGCCGCCGGCGCAGCGCGGCGAGGTGGCCGCCGCCGTGGCCCGCGCCGGGCGCAGCCGCACCCCGGTGCAGTGGCGCCATGCGCGCCGCGATGGCGCAGGCGTGGACATGCAGGCCGTGCTGGGCGAAACCCTGTTCGAGGGCCAACCGGCCTGGCAGGTGCTGGCCAGCGACATCAGCGAACGCCTGCGCATGGAAGCCGAGCTGCAGCGCGTCAACCGCGCCCGGCGGATGCTCAGCGCCTGCAGCCAGATGCTGCTGCGCGCCACGCACGAGCAGGAATTCCTGGACGCCGTGTGCAGCATGACGGTGGACATCGGCGGCTACGTGCTGGGCTGGATCGGCATGGTGCGCAATGACGAGGCCAAGAGCATCCAGGTGCTGGCCCGCGCCGGCCAGCATGGCGAGCACCTGGACGACGCCGAGCTGACCTGGTCGCACGCACGCCACGAAGGCCACGGCCCTGCCGGCAAGGCAGCGCGCAGCGGCCAGACCGTGATCGTGCGCGACCTGGGCGCCGGCGAGGGCTTCCACCCGTGCGCCGCCGTGCTGGCCCGCCTGGGCCTGCACGCCGTGGTCTGCCTGCCGCTCAAGACCGCCGACCACACCTTCGGCCTGCTGTACCTGTATGCGCCGCAGGTGCTGCACATCGGCGCCGAGGAAACCCACCTGCTGGAGACCCTGGCTGCCGACGTGTCCTACGGTATCCAGAACCTGCGCACGCGCGCCGAGCAGCAGCGCCTGCAGGCAGCGCTGCTCAAGGTGGCCTCGGCCGTGTCGGCGCACGTGGGCAAGCAGTTCTTCGACCAGCTGGCCGAGGACATGGCGCAGGCCCTGGGCGCCCAGGTGGCCTGCATGGCCCGGCTGCTGCCCGTGGCCGCCGGCGCGCCGGCGCGCATCCGCACCCTGTCCTACGTCAGCCAGGGCCAGGTGCAGGCCAATGGCGAATATCTGCTGGAGGGCACGCCCAGCCAGCACCTGCTCAGGCACCGCCAGTTCGTGGTCGCCGACCACGCGGCGCAGCTGTACCCGCGCGCGCCCATCCTGCAGGCCAGCGGCGCGCGCAGCTACGTCGGCCAGCAGCTCACGGACAGCGATGGCCGGCTGCTGGGCCTGCTGTTCGTGGCCTTCACCGAGCCGCTGGAGCACTCGCAGTTCATCGTCCACATGCTGCAGATCTTCGCCGCGCGCGCCAGCGCCGAGTTGCAGCGCCAGCAGTCGGATGCGCACATCCAGCACCAGGCCTCGCTGCTGGACGAGGCGCGCGACGCCATCGTGGTGCGCGACATGCACCAGCGCGTGACCTACTGGAACCACGGCGCCGAGCGCCTGTACGGCTGGCGCAGCGACGAGGTGCTGGGCCGCAGCATCACCGACTTCCTGTACCACGACAGGCAGCCCTTCGACCGCGCCATGCAAGCGCTGCTGCGCGACGGCGACTGGAGCGGCGAGCTCACCCAGCACCACCGCAATGGCCGCCGGCTGGAGATGGAGGGCCGCTGGACGCTGGTGCGCGACGAGCACGGCCAGCCCGAGTCGGTGCTGGCCATCTGCACCGACATCAGCGAGCGCAAGGCCAGCGAGCGCGAGATCCAGCGCCTGGCCTTCTTCGACACGCTCACCGGCCTGCCCAACCGGCTGCAACTGCTCGAACACATGGGCGATGCGCTGCTGGCGGCGCGCCACAGCGGCAGCGGCGGCGCGCTGCTGTTCATCGACCTGGACAACTTCAAGACGCTCAACGACACCCTGGGCCACGACAAGGGCGACCAGTTGCTGCAGATCGTCGGCCAGCGCCTGCTGGGCTGCACGCAGGGCGCCGCCGTGGTGGCACGCCTGGGTGGCGATGAATTCGTGGTGCTGGTGCAGGGCCTGGGCGCCAGCGCGGCGCAGCGCGAGCAGGCCGCGCGCGCGCTGGGCGAGCGCGTGCTCAAGGTGCTGGGCGCACCCTACGCGCTGGCCGGCGGCTACCAGGTGCGCAGCACGCCCAGCATCGGCATTGCGTTGTTCGACAGCACCCTGACCACCGTGGGCGATGTGCTCAAGCAGGCCGACATGGCCATGTACGGCGCCAAGAAGGCCGGGCGCAACACGCTGCGCTTTTTCGACCCGGCCATGCAGCACGCCGTGGCCGAGCGCGCCCAGCTGGAGGCCGAGCTGCGCGAGGCGCTGGCGCAGGGCGAATTCCTGCTGATGTACCAGCCGGTGGTCAACGACGCCGGCGACATCGTCGGCGCCGAGGCCCTGGCGCGCTGGGCGCACCCACGCCGGGGCATGGTCTCGCCGGCCGTCTTCATCCCGCTGGCCGAGGAGACCGGCCTGATACTGCCGCTGGGGCGCTGGGTGCTGCGCACCGCCTGCGCGCTGCTGGCCGCCTGGCAGCGCCAGCCGGCGCTGGCGCACCTGACCATGGCCGTGAACGTCAGCTCGCGCCAGTTTCGCGACGCCGGCTTCATCGACGAGGTGGTGGGCGTGCTGCGCGAGACCGGCGCGCCGGCACGCCAACTCAAGCTGGAGCTGACCGAGAGCCTGCTGGTCGAGGACATGCAGTCCACCATCGCCACCATGGAGGCGCTGCGCGCGCATGGCGTGGGCTTTTCGCTGGACGACTTCGGCACTGGCTACTCCTCGCTGGCCTACCTCAAGCGGATGCCGCTGGCGCAGCTCAAGATCGACCAGAGCTTCGTGCGCGACCTGATGCAGGACGCCAACGACGCGGCCATCGTCAAGACCATCATCGCCCTGGCTGCCAGCCTGGACTTGCAGGCCGTGGCCGAGGGCGTGGAGACGCCCGAGCAGCGCGACTGGCTGGTGGACGCCGGCTGCACGCAGTTCCAGGGCTATCTGTTCAGCCGCCCGCTGCCGGTGGATCAGCTCGAACGCCTGCTGCACGAGCAGCCCGGCCTGTTCATGGATTGAAGGGCCACAGCAGCGGGATGAAGACCACCCCGGCGATCCAGAAGATCAGGTTCAGCGGCGCGCCCACCTTCAGGAAGTCCGAGAACTTGTAGCCGCCGGCGCTATAGACCATGGTGTTGGTCTGGTAGCCCACCGGCGTCAGAAAGCTGGTCGAGGCCGAGAACGTCACCGCGATCAGAAACGGCGTGGCATCCGCCTCCACCAGCCGGGCCGTGGAGATCGCAATCGGCGTGAGCAGCACCGCCGCCGCCGCGTTGCTCATCATCTCGCCCAGCAGCAGCGCCATCAGGTACAGCACTGCCAACACCACGTGCGGCCCCCAGCCGCTGGCCAGGCCGATGGTGTGCTCGACGATGAACTGCGCCGCACCGCTGTTGTTCACCGCCGTGCCCAGCGGCAGCAACCCTGCCATGAGCAGCAGGATGCGCCCGTCGATGGCGTCGTAGAGGTTGTCCACATCGATGCAGCGCGCCAGCACCAGCGCCACGGCGCCGGCCAGCGCGGCGATCGAAATGCTGACCAGCCCCAGCGCAGCGCTGGCCACCACCGCCGCCATGACCAGCAGCGCAAACGGCGCGCGCCAGTCCTGGGCCTGAGGCGCGGCGCGCTCGGACAGCACGATGATGGAGTTGCTGTTGCGCAGCCGCCCGACCTCGGCCTCGCGCATCAGCACCAGCAGGATGTCGCCCACGCGCAGGCGCACGCCATCCAGGTGCTCGCGGATGACCTGGCCGCGCCGCTGGATGCCCAGGATGGCGTTGTGGCGGGGCAGGCGCCGGTCAACCACCTGGATGCTGCGCCCGAGCAGGGGGAGTTGGGCGGCACCATGACCTCGACCATGAGCTGCTTGTCCTGTTCGGCCTCAGCCGCCGCATCCGGCGCCGGTGCCGGCGTCCGGCCACGCGGGCGCGCCTGGGCCTGGTAGTGCAGCTTCAAGTCCTGGCGCAGCCTGTCCAGGTTCGACCAGCGCCCGCGCACCAGCAGCACGTCGCCGGGCTGGAGCTTTTCCGACTTGGGCCACCACAGGCGCTGTTCGCCGCGCCACAACTGCAGCACATAGACCTTGTGCTGCTGGGCGATGTCGGCCTGCTCCAGCGTCTGGCCCAGCGCCGGCGAGTCCTCGCCCACCAGCAGTTCGGTCACGTAGTGGCCCGACTCCTGCACTGTCGGCAGGTCGGACTGGCCCTGGCTGGGCAGCAGCCAGCGCCCCAGCGTCAGCAGGTACAGGCAGCCCGCCGCAAAGCAGATCAGCCCCAGCGGCAAGAACTCGAACATGGAAAAGCCCCGGTGGCCCAAGTCCTGGGCCACCGAGTTGACGATCAGGTTGGTGGAGGTGCCGATCAGCGTACACACGCCGGCCATCTGCGCGACATAGGACAGCGGAATCAGCGCCTTGGTCGGCGCCATGCCGATGCTCATGCTGGCATTCATCACGATGGGGATGAACACTGCCACCACCGCCGTGTTGTTGACGAAGGGCGCAATCAGCGCCATCAGGCCGAACAGCATCAGCAAGAAGGCCGTGGGCGAGTGGCTCTTGCCCAGCAGCCGTCCCACGGCCGACAGCGCGCCGGTGCTCTCGATGCCGGCGGCCAGGATGAACATGGCGGCCACGGTGATGGTGGCCTCGTTGGAGAAACCGCTCAGCGCCTCGGCGGGCGTCACCAGGCCCAGCAGCGTCAGGCTGACCAGCACCAGCAGCGCCACCACGTCCATGCGCAGGCGCTCGCTGATGAACAGGTACATCGCCACGGCGGCGATGCCCAGCACGAGGGCGATCTGCAAGGTCATGGCCGGCCTCCTCCTGTTTTCCATGAAAACTGCCTGAAACCCTTGCCAGGCAAGCGTCTCCAGCTATCAATTTTTGTTGGCAGTGCAGCGCTGTGCGACCGCTGCGCGGCGCACCTTGCGCTGCGCCTTGTTATTCATTCAAGGCTTTATCAATACATAGTGGTAGTAGTAGGGCCGCGCCGGCGCTGTGGACAAGTGCTTTTATGGCAATGCTGGCGCGCACTTGCGCCACCTGCCAGGCTGTGCCCGACCATGCTTTCGCGCTGCTTGCGGTTTGGGCACAACTTGCGCCGGCGGGCCGGGGCTGTGGATAAGTGGAAACTTGCAAAAAACGCCTCCCCAGATTTATCCACAGCCGTGGCGCACGGCGTCCTGGAAGGTTGTGCGATGAGCGTCTTGCGTTGTGCGCCGCAGGGCCGGCGGCGGTTCACGCAAAGCGCAGGACGCACGATGCATGACGCACCTCAGAGCGTGTTTACGATCTCCGCGCGCAGGGGCGCGGGTGCGGATCGGGATGGGTTGCCAGGCGCAAACCACAGCGATAGCCCGTGCTATCGCGAGGATTTGCAACGCCGCAGACCGCCCGAGGCCGCGCCCGCGCACCCGCGCGGGGATCGTAAACACGCTCTCAGAAGTGCAGCGCATAGCGCAGCTGCACGAAGTTGTTGCCTGGATTGGGGTGCTTGATGCCGGCGTTGGAGACGTGCTGCACGCGCAGCGCCAGCTCGTGCTGGCGGCGCGCCCCCAGGCGCAGGCCGGCGCCCAGGTGCGAGGCGAAGTTGAAGCGCGTGCTGAATTCGCGCTCGGGCGTCTGATAGCGCTTGTCGGCCAGGGTCGCGCCGATGCCGGCCTCGACAAAAAAGGCCGAGCGGCCCTGGTCGGGCGTCAGGCGCAGCACCGGCGTGATGCCCAGCAGCGTGCTGTGGCCACTGCCGCCGGGCGCGGCGTCGAACGACCAGCGGCTGACGTAGAAATCCCAGTGCCCGCGCAGCTCGCCGCCCCACAACTGGCGCCGAAAACCCTGCCAGGGCAGCGTGGCGCCCAGGGTCAGCGCATCGGTGCCGCCGCGTGCGCGACCGGCCTGGACATAGATGGCCGGCGTGTCTGCCATCCTGTCAGCCGCCGCCGAAGGACTGGCAGCCGGCTGGGGCACCTGGGCCAGCAGCGGCGGGCTGGCCAGGAGCAGGGCACAAACGACTGCGCCGCCCACGCCAGGGAGGGCGGTCGGGCGGCGCGAGAGATGCAGGGCAGGCAGGGGCATGGTGGAGTCAGGGGTGGCACAAATGTGCCGCCACTGTAGGGGCCGCCTCCTGGCGCACCCTGTAGTCCGCCACCGCAACGCCGCGCCAGTGGCCCGGCGCTGGCTGGAGTTGGGCGATGAGCGGCTGTGCTTACTGCTGTGCAGCCTGGCCCGGGCCGGCGTGGTGCTTGCCGTGCTGCTGGCCGTGCATGGCGTGCATACCGTGGCCGCCCTTGCCGAAGCGGCTCATCATGCGTGCGCCCTCGGCATCGAAGGTCTTTTGCTGCTCGGGCTGCAGCGCGGCGTAGAAGGCCTTGATGGCCTCGCCCCGGCGATCCTGCTCGGCCGCGCGCTGGACGCGCAGCTCGCGCATCCGGTCGATGCGCTCGGGCGTGCTGAGCTGCTTCCAGTCCTGGCGCGGGCCGGGCGCCCAGGCCTGTGCATCCGGCTGCATGGCCTGCTGGAAGCTGGCCCAGGCGTTTTCCTGCTCGGGCGTGATGGCCAGTTTTTGCTTGAGCGCGGCGGTGCGGCGCTCGTGGCGCTGCTGGCGGGCCTGCTGGCGCTGCTCGGGCGTCATGTTGCGCCACTGGGCGTGCTCGGCGTGCCCGGCGTGGGCGTTGCCTGCGTCGTGCCGCGCGCTGGCCGTGGCGTTGGCCAGGGCTGCGGCAAGCGAGTTGTCGGGCTGCTGCGCCACGGCGGCGGTAGCGCCGGCCAGCGCCAGCAGCGCGGCGCAGGCGCCGGCAATGAGGGTGGAGCGGGCGGAACGGGTGGTGTGGTTGCGGTTCATGGCTGTCCTTCTTTCCAGGTGGTGGGTTGCGATGGAAGTCAGTGTGCGCCGCCGGTGTGTCGCCCGCGTGTGGCAATGCTGCGCGTGTGTAAAGTTGCGGCGCGCTGGCGCGTATTCCAAGTGTTTTTGGCATGAAATCAGCCTCAAACCCTTGTCTGGCAAGCGCTGGCAGCTATCTTTTTAGATTGGAAGGCAGTATTGCAGTGTTCAAGAATCTCATCGCCTATCGCATCGCCCCAGGCTGGCAGCCCGATCTGACGGCCCTGGAAGACGCCCTGGCGAAAACCCCCTTCACCACCTGCGGCGCCACCCAGGAGCGCAGCGCCGGCTGGGTGCCGCCGCGCGGCGAGGCGCATGGCCCGCTGGCCGAGAGCGTGGCCGGCCAGTGGATGCTGCGCTGGCATAGCGAGGCCAAGGTGCTGCCGGCCAGCGTGCTGGCGCGCAAGGTGCAGGAAAAGGCCGAGCGCATCGAGCAGGAAACCGGCAGAAAGCCCGGCAAGAAAGAGTCGCGCGAACTCAAGGACGAGGCCAGGCTGGACTTGTTGCCGCTGGCCTTCACCAAACAGGGTGGCGCCTGGGTCTGGATCGACCGCGAGGCGCGCACCCTGGTGGTCGATGCCGCCAGCCAGAGCCGCGCCGACGAGATCAGCAGCGCCCTGGTCGAAGCCTTGCCCGGCCTGGCGCTGGCGCTGATCGACACGCAGATCAGCCCACAGGCCGCCATGGCGCAGTGGCTGCGCGAGCACGAGGCGCCCGCCGGCTTTGCCATCGAGCGCGAGTGCGAGCTCAAGAGCGCGGCCGAGGACAAGGCCGTGGTGCGCTACGCCCGCCACCCGCTGGACATCGACGAGGTGCGCGCGCACATCGACGCCGGCAAGCTGCCCACGCGCCTGGCATTGAGCTGGGACGACCGGGTGTCCTTCGTGCTGACCGAAGGGCTGCAGCTCAAGAAGGTGGCGCTGCTGGATGCGGTGCTCGACGGCCAGGACGAGGACGGCGGCTTCGACGCCGACGTGGCCATCGCCACCGGCGAGTTGTCCCGCCTGCTGGCCGAGCTGGTGCAGGCCCTGGGCGGCGAGGGGCGCAGCGCCGCCATGCCGGCGCGGGCCGGCGCGGCGGCATCCGCTGGGCAGCCAGGCGCCGCAGTGCCCGATGCGGCCCATGCAGCCGACGTGGCCGACGTGGCCGACGACGATGCGCCGTTCTGAGCCTGCAGCGCCCTGATCCGGACAAACCGGCAAGAAAGGAAGGCCTGGCATGGCCATGAACTGGGTCTGGGTCGGCCTGCTGGCCGTCGGCATCGCCACCGCTGCGGTGCGCGCCGCGCTGGGCGAGGCGGACATCTTCGGCGCGCTCCTGAAAGCGCTGTTCGACGGTGCGCGCTCGGGCTTCGAGATCTCGCTGGGCCTGGCCGGCATCATGGCGCTGTGGCTGGGCCTGATGCGCGTGGGCGAGGCCGCCGGCATGGTGCAGTGGCTGGCGCGCTTGGCCTCGCCGCTATTGGTGCGCCTCTTTCCCGGCGTGCCGGCGGGGCATCCGGCGCAGGGCGCGATGACCATGAACGTCTCGGCCAACCTGCTGGGCCTGGACAACGCCGCCACCCCCATGGGCCTGGCGGCCATGCGCGAGCTGCAGACGCTCAACCGCGAGAGCGAGGGCACGGCCAGCGACGCGCAGATCATGTTCGTCGTCATGAACACCGCCGGGCTGACGCTGATCCCGACCTCGGTGATCGCCATGCGCCAGAGCGTGGCCGTGCAGCAGGGCCTGGGCGCGGGCTTCAACGCGGCGGACATCTTCCTGCCGACCCTGCTGGCCACGGCGATCTCGCTGCTGTCGGCAGTGCTGGCCGTGGCCTGGCTGCAGCGCCTGCCGCTGCTGCGCCCGCGCGCGTTGCTGGTGCTCGCTGCCATCGCCGCGCTGCTGGCTGGCGTGCTGGCGCTGTTGGCCCGGATGCCGGCCGAGCAGGCCGCGCGCATCACCGGCAGCGTGGGCGCGGCAGCCATCCTGGCGGTGGTGCTCATGTTCGTGCTGGCTGGCGCCTGGCGGCGCATCAACGTCTATGACGCCTTCGTCGAAGGCGCCAAGGACGGCTTTGGCGTGGCGGTGCAGATCATTCCCTATCTGGTGGCCATCCTGGCGGCTATCGGGGTGTTCCGCGCCGCCGGCTGCATGGACGCCATCCTGGCCGTGGTCGGGCGCGGCGTGGCGGCGCTGGGGCTGGATACGGGCTTTTTGCCGGCGCTGCCGGTGGGGCTGATGAAGGTGCTGTCGGGCTCGGGCGCGCGGGCGCTGATGGTCGATGTCATGCAGGCGCATGGCGTGGACTCCTTCCCGGCGCGGCTGGCGGCCATCATCCAGGGCTCGACCGAGACCACTTTTTACGTGCTGGCCGTGTACTTCGGCAGCGTCGGCGTGAAGAACACCCGCCACGCCCTGGCCTGCGCCCTACTGGCCGATGCCGTGGGCGTGCTGGCAGCCATCGGCGTGGGCTACGCGCTGCTGCGCTGAATTCTTTCCTGCCCTCTTTCCCTCTTTTTGACGACAGCGCCCGCCAGGGCGCTTTTTTTCGCCTGTCGAGTTTCGTCTGTCGGATGTCTGCAGTGCGGGGTGCTGCGCCACTACCACCACTATCCATTGACTTCACTATGTCAGATTAGTAGTCGTAGTAGAGTCAGCCCCGTCCTGTGGATAAGTCAGGAATTCTTTTTTGTTTCAAATACTTGTACCCACCAAAAGGCTGGGGGCCGGGGGCAGTGCGGCGGCGCCCGGTTTTGGGGACAAAGGGCGCAGATGCGCCCGTCCTGTGGATAACCATGGGCTTGTCCTGCAACCCTGCTCAGGTTTATCCACAGGCTAGATTTTTTGCGGTTTCATGGCCAAAAAGGCTTGAAACCCTTGCTGGAAAAGCGCAAGCAGCTATTGAAAAATGAGCAAAAGCAACTCTGGCCGATAATCGCCAGCCGTTTTTCCTTCACCACTTCACTTCACTGCTGCTGCCCTGCAGCGCACATCCCATGAGCACACCCACGTCCGACGCCCTGCTGCCCCTGCCCGACCGCCTGTCGATCGATCCGCGCAGCCCGCACCACGCCGCCGCTGTCTTTGCCCAGCCGGTGGAGATCGGCATCCGTTTCAACGGCAAGGAGCGCTTCGACGTGCAGGAGTACTGCGTGAGCGAGGGCTGGATCAAGGTGCCCGCGGGCAAGACGCTAGACCGGCGCGGGCAACCGCTCTTGATTACGCTGAAAGGCAGCGTGGAGGCGTTCTATAAATGACGACAGCCGCCTGGACAGGCGGCTGTTTCGTTGTGAGCAGCTACGCGCTCAAAGGCGCTGCAGGTCGCCCTGGCGCGCCAGTTCCCTCAGACGGAATTTCTGTACCTTGCCGGAGCCGGTCAGTGGAAAGGCGTCGCAGACGAACCAGTGCTCCGGCGCCTTGTGCGGCGCGATGTGCTGGCGGCAGTGTTGGCGCAGCTGTTCGGCGCTGCAGGCCGGGGCGTCCGGGCGCAGTCGCACGGCCGCGGCCACCTGTTCGCCCCAATGCGCATCGGGGATGCCGAAGACCGCCACGTCGGCCACGGCCTCGTGCTTCATGAGCGCTGTCTCCACCTGGGCCGGATAGATGTTCTCTCCGCCGCGGATGACCATGTCCTTGAGCCGGCCGGTGACACGGCAGTAGCCTCTTTCGTCCATGACGCCCAGGTCGCCAGTGCGCAGCCAGCCGTCTGCCAGCAGGGTTTGTCGGGTCGCCTCGGGCTGGCCGTAGTATTCGAGCATGGTCTGGTAGCCGCGGGCCTGGATTTCTCCTTCTTGGCCGATGGGCAGCACTGCGCCGTCGGGGTCGGCAATGCGCACCTCCACATTCCACAGCGGCTGGCCGGCGGTCTGGGCCTTGTCCTGCAAGCTGTCCTTAGGGGAGGTCTGGCAGACGATGGGGCTGAGTTCTGTCTGACCGTAAACCGTGACCAGGTCGCAGCCCAGCTCACGGCGCACCCGTTCGGTCAGTGCTGCGGGAACCGGTGCGCCGCCGGACAGTGCCTGCGCCAAGCTGGAGATGTCATAGCTCTTGGCTTTTCGCTGCTCCAGCAGGGCCAGCAGCATGGTGGGCACCGCGCCAATGTGGGTGCCGCGCTCGTCCTGGATGGCCTGCAACACCAGGTCGGGGTCGAACACTGCCACCAGCACCAGGGTGGACAGCGTGTTCACGCAGCCCAGCACGCTCATCACCGAGCCAGCGGTGTGGAACAGCGGCATGGGGCAGATGTAGACCTCCTGTCCCTGCCCGGCGCGCGCGGCCACGTAGCTGGCGTTGGTCACCAGCCCCATGTGGTGCAGCAGCGCCCCCTTGGGCTCGCCAGTGGTGCCAGAGGTGTACTGGATCTGTGCCGGACCACGCGGATCCACCGGCGCCAGCGCGGCGTCGGCGGGGCAGGCCCGCACCTGGGCGAGCCAGCCGGAAAATGTCACCACGGCCAGTCCGGGGCGTGCCAGGGCACCCGCCATGGCCGCCATGTCGGAGCCTCGGAACTGGTCGATGTGGAACAGGGCGCAGGCGCGTGACTTCTCCAGCACGTACTGCAACTCCTGCGAGCGCAGAGCCGGGTTGGCCGTGACCAGCACCAGTCCCGCCAGCGAGGCGCCGTACTGCAGCACCACCCACTCCGGCACGTTGGGTGCCCACACGCAGATGCGCTGTCCAGGCTCGAAGCGCTGCAGCAGCCAGTGCGCGCAGGCCACGGCATCCCGGTACAGATCGGCATAGGTCCAGCGGCGCTGCGTGCTGTCGGCCGCCGTGAGGGACGCCCAGGCGGCGGGCAGCTTTTCCACCAAGGCCCAGACGTGCGGTGCCTGCTGGGCTGCTTCGCGCAGGGCCTGGCCCTCGGTTTTCTCGAGCAGGGGCCGCGAGCGGTCGGCGGGCCAGTACGAGTGCTGTAGCGGCGTTGGGGGAAGGGCCATGAGGAGTCTCCTTTTTTATGTCAGATCAGGGAATGGCGGGATCAAGAGGCAGAAGTTGCCTGGTTGCCCAGATCCACTGCTGCACCAGCGTGGCAGTGGACTGCGGGTTGCTGCGCAAAATGCCCGAGACGGCCAGGCCGCGCACGAACTCCAGGCTGGTGTTGACCACCAGCTCGTAGGCCGGCGCGTCCCGCAGGGGCGCGAAGATGTCGTCCAGCACGCGCTTGCGGTCGTGCAGCGCGCGGCGCTCGGCCTCCACCAGGGTCGCGCGCAGCTCGCTATCGGTGCGGGCGACGACCCATAGCTCGATCTCGGCGAGGAAGGAGGGCTCTTTCATGCTGTCGACCAGGATGTGGATGGCGCGCTCTAACGGATCGGCAGCCCCGCTCTTGCGTCGCAGCCGTTTTGATACGGCCTGCTCATTGCGCGCCACGATGGTTTCGATCAGCGCATCCATCAGGTCGGCATGCGTGGGAAAGTGGTGCAGCAGCGCGCCGCGACTGACCTCGGCGCGCCGTTGTACTTCCAGCGTGGTGGTACGTGCCACGCCCAGGTCGATCAGGCAACCCATGGCGGCCGACAGGATGCGCACGCGCGTGGCCAGCTTTTGCTGCTCCCGCTGGTTAGGGGCTTCGGTGGACATTCCCTTTGTAGACATAGAAGGGCTTTCAGTCGTTTGATTGACAGTCAATGTTGACTGTAGGAGTTTTTATAAATACAGTCAACACTGACTGCCAAATACGTGCTTCCGTGCAGCGGTGACGCCGTGGGCAGTCCTGTCTAGACAACGAAGCCAAGGAGGCCAACCATGCCGCGCTACACCACACTCCAGATCGAAGCAGACGCACGCAACCCGCGAGTGGCCAGACTGCTGCTCAACCGGCCCGAGCGGCTCAACGCCATCAACGATGAGACCCCGCGCGAGATCCGCCAAGCGGTGGAATGGGCGCAGGACAACCCGGACATCCACGTCATCGTGGTGGAAGGTGCGGGCAAGGGTTTTTGCGGCGGCTACGACTTGGCTTATACGGCCGAGCAGAAGATCGAGCACCCCTGCCAACAGGAAAAATATCCGTGGGACCCCATGGAGGACTACGCCTTCATGAAGCGCAATACGGAAGATTTCATGAGCCTGTGGCGCTGCAGCAAGCCGACCATCGCCAAGGTGCACGGCGCCGCCGTAGCCGGTGGCAGCGACATTGCGCTGTGCTGCGACCTGCTGGTGATGGCTACGAACGCGCGTATCGGCTACATGCCCACGCGGGTATGGGGTTGTCCCACCACGGCCATGTGGGCGCACCGCCTGGGCCCGCTGCGCGCCAAGCAGATGATGTTCACCGGCGACGTGATCAGCGGCGCCCAGGCCGCCGACTGGGGCCTGGCCAACTATGCGGTCGATGAGGCCGAGCTGGAAGCCGCCACCATGCGGCTGGCCGATCGCATCGCTGGCGTGCCGCGCGGCCATCTGGCCATGCACAAGCTGGTGGTGAACCAGTTCATGCTGAACGCGGGGCTGGAGCAGGGCCAGATGCTGGCCACGGTGTTCGACGGCATCACGCGGCACAACCCCGAAGGGCTGTGGTTCCGCCGCTATGCGCAGGCGGAAGGCTTCAAGGCGGCGGTGCAGTGGCGCGATTCGGGCCGCGCCATCCCCGAAGGGGACGAGGCGCGCGCCGAGATCGCACGCATGGAAGCGGCCACGCGCGAGGCTGGCGGCTGATGCCCCTTTGCGGGGAAGAGGGGCCGGTCAGCGGCCCTTGAACTGCGGCGCCCGCTTGGCGAAAAAGGCCTCGATGCCCTCGCGCAGGTCGGCCGTGCGGGCGCAGGCGTCGAAGGACTGGGCCTCGGCGGCCAGCTGGGCGGCCAGGTCGCGATCCAGGCTGGTGCGCATCAGGCGGCGCATGTGGCCATAGGCCACGGTGGGGCCGCTGGCGATGCGCTCGGCGAAGGCGCGCGCGGCGGTGTCCAGCTCGGCGGCGGGCAGCACGCGGTTGACCAGGCCCAGGCGCAGCGCGTCGTCGGCGGCGAAGGTCTCGCCCAGCAGGGCGATCTCCAGCGCCTGGCGCAGGCCCACCAGGCGCGGCAGCGCCCAGGAGGCGCCGACGTCGCAGCTGGTTCCCAGATTGATGTAGGCCAGGTTGAACTTGGTGCCTTCGGCGGCCAGCACGAAGTCGCACATCAACATCAGCGACAGGCCGGCGCCGGCTGCCGCGCCGTGTACCTGGGCGATGACCGGGGCGTCGAGCTGCTGCAGCACCAGCAGCGCCGCGTTCAGCGGCTCCAGCAGCGCGCGCGCACCCTGCACCGGGTCGGCGCGCAACGTGGCCAGGTCGCCGCCGGCGACGAAGGCCCGCCCTGCGCCCCTGAGCAGCACGGCGCGCACGCCGCCGTCCCGAGCCAGGCCTTGCAGCGCCGCCAGCAGCGCCTGGGCCGTGGCCACGTCCAGCGCGTTCAGGGCCTCGGGGCGGTTGAAGGTCAGGGTGGCGATGGCGCCCTGGCGCTCGACGAGCAGTGGGGCGGCGGCGGCAACTGCTGCTGCCGTTGCCGCCGTCATGCCGGTTGCGCCAGAGGTTTCAGGCATGGTTGGTTTGCTCCATTATTGATAGCTGTCAGCGCTTGTCAGTCAAGGGTTTGAGGCTGATTTCATGCATAAAGCGCCTCGATCTCCCGGGCATAGGTCTTGTAGATGCTGGAGCGGCGCACCTTCATGGTGGCGGTGACTTCGCCGTCGTCGTGATCCAGCTCCTTGGTGAGTAGGTGGAACTTGCGGATGTGCGCCACCTGCGCCAGGCGCGCATTGCCGGCGGCGATCTCGCCCTCGATCAGCTCGCGCACCTCGGGCGTCTCGACCAGGGAGCGGAAATGCGTGAAGGCGATGCGCCGCGCCTCGGCCCACTTGCCCACGGTCTCCAGGTCGATCTGCACCAGAGCCGAGACGAACTTGCGCCCGTCGGCAATGACGATGCATTCCTTGATGAAGGGGCTGGCCTTCATGGCGCCCTCGATCTCGGTGGGCGTCAGGTTCTTGCCGCCGGCGGTGATCATGATGTCCTTGAGGCGATCGACGATCTTGAGCTGGCCGCCGGCCTCCTCGCGCACCACGTCGCCGGTGTGCAGCCAGCCGTCCTGGATGGTTTGCGCCGTGGCCTCGGGGTTCTTGTAGTAGCCGGCAAAGACCATCTCGCCCTGAATCTGGAATTCGCCCGTGTCGGGCGCCAGCCGGTAGCGCACGCCCTCGGTCACCGGGCCGACGGTGCCGGGGGTGACGTGCGACAAGTGGTGGCCGGTGACCATGCCGCTGGACTCGGTCAGGCCATAGACCTCGATCAGGGGCACGCCCAGCGTGCGGAAAAAGCGCACCACCTCGGGCGCGATCGGCGCCGCGCCCGTGAGCGCCACGCGCGCGCGGCGCAGGCCGATGAAGTTTTGCAGCGCGCGCAGTATCAGCCAGTAGTGCGCGCCGTAGCTGGCGCGCTCGGCCAGGCTCCACTCTTGGCGCGGCTTGTCGGCCAGCGGGGCGCAGGCGGCCAGGGCGCGCTCGTACAGCGCGCGGCGCAGGCGTCCGGTTTCCTGCATCTTGATGGTGATGGAGGAGTGGAGTTTTTCCCAGATGCGCGGCACGCCCAGGAACATGCTGGGCGCGACTTCGCGCAAGTCTTCCTGCACGGTGCGGATGGACTCGCCGAAGTTGACGGTGGCGCCCAAGTAGAGCGGCACGAAGGTGGTCAGCATCTGCTCGGCCACGTGGCACAGCGGCAGGTACGACAGATGCGAGGCGCCGCTGGACAGGTGCAGCCGCTCGGCAATGCCCGGCACCACGCCGCGCATGTTGCGCCACGAGATCATCGCGCCCTTGGGCGCGCCGGTGGAGCCGGAGGTGTAGATCATCAGGCCGATGTCATCCAACTTTTGCCGCGCCAGCAGCTCGTCGATGCGCGCCTGGCTGTGTACGGCCTGGCCCATTTTTTCCACTTCGGCAAAGGGCACGATCAGGGCGCGCTGCTCGGGCGCAAAGCTGCGCAGGCCCTTGGTCTCCATGACGATGATTTTCTTCAGGCGCGGCAGCTGATCCAGCGCTTCGAGCACCTTGTCGGTCTGCTCCTGGTCTTCGCAGACCATGATGTCGATGTCGGCGTGGCCGACCACGTAGGCGACTTCCGGCGTGGGGCTGGTCGGATACACGCCCACGGTGATGCCGCCGACCAGGCCCGCGCCCATTTGCGCGATGACCCACTCGATGCGGTTTTCGGCAATCACGCCGACATGGCCGCCGGCGGGCAGGCCGAGTTCGAGCAGGCCCTGGCCGAAGTGGCTGGCGCGGCGGTAGTAGTCGCCCCAGGTAAAAGGCTTCCAGATGCCGAAGTCCTTTTGCCGGATGGCGACGCGGTCGGCATCGTGCTGCGCGCGCTGGCGCAGCATTTGCGGCAGGGTGAGTTCGGGGAGTTGGGTCACGACAGCCACCTCTTGCGCCGCTTGTAATGCTTGATGTCCTTGAAACTTTTGGCCTCGCCGCTGCCGCCGGTGCCGAGATAGAACTCGCGCACGTCCGGATCATTGGCCAGGCGCTCGGCACTGCCGTCGATGACGATCTTGCCGTTTTCCATGATGTAGCCGCTGTGCGCCACGGCCAGGGCGACGGTGGCGTTTTGCTCGACCAGCAGCATGGAGGTGCCGCGCTCGGCGTTGATGCGGGCGATGATGGCGAAGATGTCCTCGGTCAGCTTGGGCGACAGGCCCAGCGACGGCTCGTCGAGCAGCATCAGCGTGGGCTGGGCGATCAGGGCGCGGCCAATGGCCAGCATCTGCTGCTCGCCGCCCGAGAGGTAGCCGGCCAGCCCTTTGCGGCGCTCGTGCAGGCGTGGGAAATATTCATACACCAGATCGAAGTCGGGCTTGGGCGCGCCGGCGCGTCCCGACAGGGCGTAGGTCGAGGCGACCAGGTTGTCCTCCACCGTCAGGTCTTCGAAGATGCGCCGGCCTTCCATGACGTGCGACAGGCCACGGCGCACCAGCTGCTGCGGCGCCAGGGCGGCGGTGTCCTGGCCGTCGAAGGCGATACGGCCCGCTTGCAGCGCGCCGTCTTCCAGTTCCAGCAGGCGCGAGATGGCTTTGAGCGCGGTGCTCTTGCCCGCGCCGTTGCTGCCCAGCAGCGCCACGATCTGCCCGCGCGGCACGGCCAGCGACAGGCCGCGCAGGGCCTGCACGGTCTTGTTGTAGATGACCTCGATGTTGTTGACTTCGAGGACGGGGGAGGGGGACGAAGGATTCATGGCGACGATGGATGCGGACGGCTCCTGCTCCCTCTCCCCCGAGGGGGAGAGGGAGAAAGGCGGGTCAGAGCTTGATCCAGTCCGATGCCGCAACCATCTTCTGCGCCTTCATGTCGGCGCGGTACACGCGGCCCACGGGGATGGAGTTGCCGGAAATCGTGATCGGCACGCCGATCAGCCCGCCGGTGTCGAAGTCCTTGATGCTGTTGAGCGCGCTCTTCAGGTTGTCGCCCGTGAGTGGCTTGTTCGCCTCCAGGCAGCGCTTGGCCGACTCCAGGAACAGCATGGTGGCGATGAAGCCCTGGGTGTAGGCCGTGCTCTGGTACTCCGGGCGCATGGCGCGGATCTTTTCCAGCATGGGGGCTTTTTCCGTGTCGTAGTAGTAGCGAAACGGCATCACGCCCATGAAGCCGTCGCCATCCGGGCCCATCTTCATGACGGTGGAGCTGTCCATAGTCCAGAAGGTGCCCATCCACTTGCTGGTCATGCCCTGCTGCTTGCCCTGGGTGATGAATTCGGGAATCGGCGCCAGGATGTAGCCGTGGAAGATGGTGTAGTCGGGCGCGGCGCGGCGCAGCTTGATGACTTCGGTGGACACGTCCACGCTGCCCGCGGGCGTCATGATCTTGACAGGCACCGACAGGCCGAGCTTTTTCGCCAGCGCCTCACTGGAGTCGATGGGGTCGCGCCCGAACTCGGAGTCGGAATAGACGAAGGCCACCTTGGCGCCGGGCTTCTCCTTGGCGATGTGCTTGAGCAGGATGCCGAACATCTCGGTGTAGTCCGGCCCGACCAGGAACTGGTGCGGGTACTTCTTTGGGTCGTTCAGCTCGGTGGCGAACGAGGCACCGGCCATCAGGATGTTGCCGTTGCGGTCCAGCTCGGGGTTGATGGTCTTGGCAAAGCCGGTGGAGTCGCCGTAGTACAGGTTGACCTTGTTCTGGCTGGTGATCTTCTTGAACGCGGCCACCGACACATCGACCTTGTAGCCCGTGTCCTCGGGCACGTATTTCACCTTGCGCCCGGCGATACCGCCGGCGTCGTTGACGATCTTGACGTAGTCCTGGATGCCGGCGTTGATGCCCACGCCGGCAAAGGCGAACACGCCCGTCATGGGGATGGAGCCGCCGATGACGATCTCCTCGGCCCCCTGCGCCAGCACCGACAGGGGCTGGGCGAGGGCGGCGGCGCCGGTGGCGGCAGCCGCAAGCATCAAGCTGCGGCGGCGGGCGGAAAGGGGGTGCTGTGCCATGTCTGTCTCCTGGTTGGTGGGTGGGGTCGGTTGCGCAGATTGCGTCAGTTACGGAAGGGCCACAGGTGGAAGAAGCGCCGCGTGCGTCGCCACATCTCGGCCAGGCCCAGGGGCTCGAAGACCAGGAAGCCGACGATCAGCGCGCCGAAGATGACCAGCCGCACGGGCGAGAGGAAGACGGTGAGATCGGCGCTGCCGGGCAGCACATCGACGATGAGCTTGAGCACCTCGGGCACCAGCGTCATGAAGACCGCGCCCAGAACGCCGCCCAGAATCGAGCCCATGCCGCCGACGATGATGGCCGCCAGGAAGAAGATGGACATGGACAGCGGAAAACTCTCGGGCGTGACCACGCGGAAGAAATACGCCCACAGCCCGCCCGCCACGCCGGCGTAGAACGACGACAGGCCAAAACTCAAGAGCTTGTATTGCAGCAGCGGGATGCCCAGCACCTCGGCCGAGATGTCGCGGTCGCGAATGGCGATGAAGGCGCGGCCGATGCGCGTGCGAAACAGGTTGGCCGCGCCCAGCAGCATCAGCACGGTGATGGGCACGATCAGCCAGTACAGGCGAAACGAGGTGTCGAGCACCACGCCCAGCACCTGCCCCGGCTGCATGGACAGGCCGGCCGTGCCGCCGGTGATCTTCAGGTTAGCGAAGAAAAAATGCGCGATGAAGGATGCGGCAATGGTCACGATGGCCAGATACAGCCCCTTGACGCGCAGCGACGGGATGCCCACCACCATGCCGCCCAGCATGGCGACAAAGCCGCCGGCGAGCAAATTGAACAGCAGCGGCGTGCCCCAGCGCGCCTGCAGTATCGCTACCGTATAGGCGCCCAACCCCATGAAGGCCGCCTGGCCCAGGCTGACCAGGCCGGTGTAGCCGGTCAGGATGTTCAGGCCCGTGCTGCTGGCCACGTTGATGGCGATCAGGCAGGCCAGGTACAGCCAGTAGTCGCTGGCGACGAAGGGAAAGGCCAGCAGCAGCGCAGCGGCGATGCCCAGCCAGACGTGCTGCGTGCGCGAGTCGAACAGCGCAGCGTCGCTGGCGTAGCTTTCCTTGAAGGTTCCGATGCGCATCTACAGCCTCTCGATTTCGCGTGTGCCAAACAGGCCATAGGGCCGCGCCATCAGGATGGCCACCAGCACGATGAAGGTTGCCAGCAGCTTGTATTCGCCGCCCAGGTAGGCCCCGGCCAGCGCCTCGACCAGGCCGACCAAGACGCCCGCAACCAGTGCGCCCAGCACGCTGTCCAGGCCGCCAACGATGACCACCACCAGCACCGACAGGCCGAACACGCCCATCGACGAGGAGATGCCGCCGATGGAGCCGACGATGATCCCCGACACGGCGGCCAGCATGGCCGAGGCCACCCAGGCCAGCGAGAACACGCGCGGCACGTTGATGCCCACCGAGTACGCCGCCCCCTGGTCGCTGGCCGTGGCGCGCAGCGCGACGCCGCCGCGCCAGTGGCGAAACACCAACAGCACTGCGGCGATGAACACGGCAGCGATGACCGCGCCCCAGAAGACCTTGGGCGCCAGAAAGGCCTCGCCGATCATGATGGGCTTGGTGGGCATGAAGTCCGGCAGGCGGCGCTGATCGGCGCTCCAGATCATCTCCACCAGCCCCACCAGGATGGAGCCCAGGCCCACGGTGACCATGAAGGCCGAGATCGGCGGCTCGCCCAGCAGCGGGCGGATCATGGTGCGCTCGATGATGGCGCCCAGCAGGCCACTGGCCAGCACGGCAGCGGGGATGGCCAGCCACAGCGGCAGCGCCCACATGGCGGCGAAGGTGAAGAACAGGTAGCTGCCGGCCATCAGCATCTCACCGATGGCGATGTTGACCACTCGCGTGGCCTTGTAGACCATGACGAAGGCCAGCGCGGCCAGCGCGTACAGGCCGCCGCTGGCGATGCCCGTGAGACTGATCTCGAACAGGTAGGCCCAATCCATCATGCGGCCACCCGTGCAGCTGCGGTTGTCTGTGGCTGCGGCGCGCGCCCGGCGGCGGCCTGCAGCTTGGCGCGCAGCTCGCCCACGTCGCCCGAGCCGAGGTAGGCGCGCGCCACCTCGGGGTCGGCCTGCACCTGCCCCGGCGTGCCCTGGGCGATGACCTGGCCGAAGTTCAGCACCACCACGTGATCCGACAAATCCATGACCATGCCCATGTCGTGCTCGACCATCAGCACGGTGGCGCCCCACTCGGCGCGCACGTCCAGGATGAAGCGCGCCATGTCCTCGGTCTCCTCGCGGTTCATGCCGGCCACGGGCTCGTCGAGCATCAGGATTTCAGGCTGCATGGCCAGCGCCCGGGCCATCTCGACGCGCTTTTGCAGGCCGTAGGGCAGGGCGGCGACAGGCGCGTGGCGGATGTGGTCGATCTCCAGGAAATCGATGATGCGCTCCTCGATGTCGCGGCGCAGTTCGGCCTCCTCGCGCCGGGCGCGGCCCAGGTACAGCAGGGCGTCCAGCACATTGGTCTTCAGGTGGGCGTGGCGGCCCAGCTTGATGTTGTCCAGCACCGTCATGCCGCGAAACAGGGCGATGTTCTGGAAGCTGCGCGCCAAGCCCAGCCGGGCGCGCTCGGGCGGCGGGGTGCGGGTGATGTCCTGGCCACGGAAACGGATGCTGCCGGTCGTGGGGCGGTAAAAGCCCGAGATGGTGTTGAACAGCGAGGTCTTGCCCGCGCCGTTGGGGCCGATGACAGCGGTGATCGAGCCTTGCTGCACGCCAAAACCCACGCCCGAGAGCGCGCGCACGCCGCCAAAGGCCAGCGTCACGCCATCGACTTGCAGCAATGGCGGCGCGGCTGCCTGTGTGCCGCGCCCGGGGCTTGTCTCCATGGTGTCCTCTACGGGTTTCTTCGCAACCACCGGATGTTTACTGGTGCGTAAACTGGTTACTCTTGAGTAGATTCTTGAGCTTGCGGCACAGTGCCGATATCGGGATTTACCCGGACACCAATGGTTACCCTATGGCTTCGACTTCTTCGCGCTCATCCTCCGGCGGCGGCACGCCGGCAAGCCAGGCACCGGCGCGCAAGCGTGTTCCCGCCCCTGCCCCTCGCCCTGGGTGGGGGCGGGCGACCGCCAGCGCCAGCGCGAGGCCAAGCGCAACGCCGTGCTGACTACGGCTGCCGAGCTGTTCAACGAGCGCGGCTTTCACGCCACGTCGCTGGACGACATCGCCGCGCGGCTGCACGTGAGCAAGCCCACGCTGTACTACTACGTCAAGAACAAGGACGAGATATTGCTGGCCTGCGTCAGCAAGGGCCTGGACATGACGCTGGCCGGCATCGAGGCCTCGCGCGCCGCTGGCGGCAATGCGCTAGAGCAGTTGCGCGCGTGCATGCAGGTCTATGCCGACATCGTCATGCAGCCCTTTGGCATGTGCCTGATCCGCGTAGGCGACGAGGAAGTGCCCGAGCCGGCGCGCACCGAGCTGCGCCGGCTCAAGTCCGAGATCGACCTGGCGTTTCGCCGCCTGGTGGCCCAGGGCGTGCAAGAGGGCTTGCTGCATCCGTGCGACCCGAAGATGACGGCCTTCGTCATCGCCGGCGCCCTGAGCTGGATCGGGCGCTGGTACCAGACCCAGGGCAGCTACAGCCCCGAGGAGATCGCCCAGCAGTGCATCGAGACGCTGCTGCGCGGGGTGGTGGTGCCGGCGCCGGCAAAAAGTGCTGGAAAGTTCCTGAGAGCTACTAAAAAAGGAGCTGATAGCGCTTGATGGGCAAAGGTTTTGGGCAGTTTTCACTGAAACCATGGCAGGGCTGCGCAGGACGTGTTCCTACAATGCCGCGATGGCCCGCAAACAACTCCCCATCGGCATCCAGACCCTGGCCAAGATCCGTGCCAAGGACTGTTACTACGTGGACAAGACGCCGATTGCGCTGCGGCTGATAGCGCAAGGCTCGTACTTTTTCCTGTCGCGTCCGAGGCGCTTCGGCAAGAGCCTGTTCCTGGACACCCTGAAAGAGCTGTTCGAGGGTAACCGGGCGCTGTTCGAGGGGTTGCACGCCGAGCAGCACTGGGATTGGTCAGTCAAGTACCCGGTGCTGCGCTTCAGCTTTGGCGGTGGCTTGCTGGGCAGCGTGGAGGACTTGCGCGCCAGCCTGGACGAGCAGCTGGGCACCTTCGAGGCGCGCCACGAGCTGCCCGCCGAGTATCCTGATGCGCGCAGTCGCTTCAAGCGCCTGATCCTGCGCCTGGCCGAGCAGACCGGCCAGCGCGTGGTGGTGCTGATCGACGAATACGACAAGCCCGTCCTCGACCGCATTGAAGACCAGGACGTGGCGCTGCAGCTGCGCGAGGTGCTCAAGGACTTTTATTCCGTCATCAAGGACAGCGACGCGCATATCCGCTTTGCCTTGCTGACGGGCGTGTCCAAGTTCAGCAAGGTGAGCATCTTCTCGGGCCTGAACAACCTGCAGGACATCACACTCGATCCGCGCTACTCGGCCATTTGCGGCTACGCCGAGCACGACATCGACACCGTGTTCGCGCCCGAGCTGCCCGGGCTGGATCGCGATGAGATCCGCCGCTGGTACAACGGCTACAACTGGCGCGGCGAGTCGGTCTACAACCCCTTCGATGTGCTGCTGCTGTTCAGCCACCGGGAGTTTCGGCCCTACTGGTTTGAAAGCGGCACGCCCACCTTTTTGGTCAAGCTGCTCACGCGGCGGCGCCAGTTCACGCCGGCGCTGGAGAGCGTCTTCGAGTTCTCCTCGCTGCTGTCGTCCTTCGAGGTGGACAACATCTCCACCGAAGCGCTGCTGTTCCAGTCGGGCTATCTGACGGTGGATCGGGCCGAGCAGCTGCCCGGGCGCATCGGGCTGCACCTGCGCTACCCCAACCTGGAGGTCAAGACCAGCCTGAACACCAGCCTGCTGGCCGTGCTGTGCGGCGACCAGGACGGGCCGGCGCGCAGCGTCTTGCAGATGTACCGGCTGCTGCAGGCGGGCGACCTGGCGGGCATCCACCAGCTGCTGCACAGCTTCTTTGCCAGCATCCCGCACGACTGGTACCGGGGCAACCCCATTGCCCAATACGAGGGCTACTGGGCCAGCGTCTTCTACAGCTACTTTGCTGCGCTGGGGCTGGACATGGTGCTGGAGGACGCCACCAACCAAGGCCGCATCGACATGGCGCTGCGCTGGCTGGGGCAGACCTGGCTGTTCGAGTTCAAGGTCGTGGAGCTGGTGCCTGAAGGGCGGGCCATCGAGCAGCTGCAGCAGAAAAACTATGCCGACAAATACCGCGCCAGCGGGCCGGTGCACCTGGTGGGCGTGGAGTTCAGCCGCGAGAGCCGCAACATCGTGGCATTCGATACGCTGACCTTTCCGACTCCCTCTCCCCCGAGGGGGGAGAGGGAGTGCGCCCAGTGGCGTGCGTGCAAATCATCCAGCGGCCACCCTCTCCCCCGAGGGGGGAGAGGGAGTGCGCAGCCAGGCCAGCCGCTGGGCGCTGGCGCGGCGCACGGCATCGCACCGCCTGCATCAGCCCCGCAGAACTCCTGTTTTGATAGCTGTCAGCGCTTGCCCAACAAGGATTTGCAGCCGATTTGACCTGAAAACCATCACAGCGCCATGGATGGCCGTTCCCCCATTCTGGAGCGCCAGCGCAGCAGGTGCGTGTGCCGCTCCTGGGGTTTTTTCTTGACGATGCGGGCAAAGTCCACCACGACCACCGCCGTGATGTCGGCCACGCTGAAGCGCCCGCCGGCGATGAAGTCGCGCCCTTGCAGGCGTGCATCGAGTGTGTCGAAGAACTGCTCCACGCGCGCCAGACCGCGCTCGGCCAGTTGCGGAATCTGCGCGTAGTTCACGGCCCCCGGCAAGGCCCGCCCGGCCATGGCGGGCGAGCTGTTGCGCAGCGCATCGGCCACGGCCAGCAGGCCGTCGAACTCGGCGCGCCAGTTCCAGCTGGCGATGTCGGCCTTCTCCTCGGGCGTGCTGCCCAGCAGCGGCGGCTCGGGGTAGCGCGCCTCCAGATAAGCGGCAATGGCGGCGTTGTCGCTCAGCAGCAACCCGTCCTCGGTGCGCAGTGCCGGCACGGTGCATTGCGGGTTGATCTGGCGATAGGCCGCGCCGAGTTGCTCGCCGCTGCGCAAATCCACCTGCACCGTATCGTGGGGAACACCTTTTTCGGCCAGAAAGATGCGTGCGCGCCGTGGGCTGGGGGCGGTGGCGCAGTCGTACAGGGTCAGCATGGCTTGGTATCTCCTTGGGTGTGGTTGCTGAAGGGCGCGGGCTGCTCAGGCGCCGGGAGCGAGCTTGTCCTGCGTGCGGGTGTCGAAGTCGCTGGCGTCGTGGCGTTCGTGCAGCTGGCTGTCCGGCGTGCCGAAGGTGCGGTTGACGCGGCGCCCGCGCTGCACTGCCGGGCGCGCGGCGATCTGCTCGGCCCAGCGCAGCACGTGGGTGTACTCCTGCACCTGCAGGAATTCGCCGGCCTCGTAGAGCTGCCCCTTGGCCAGTAGCCCGTACCAGGGCCAGGCGGCGATGTCGGCCACGGTGTAGTCATTGCCGGCCAGGTATTCGTGCTCGGCCAGGCGGCGGTTCAGCACATCCATCTGGCGCTTGGCCTCCATGGCGTAGCGGTCGATGGCGTATTCGATCTTGACGGGCGCATAGGCATAGAAATGCCCGAAGCCGCCCCCAGAAAAGGCGCGCTGCCCATCTGCCAGAACAGCCAGGACAGGCATTCGGCGCGCCGGGCCGGTTCGGTGGGCAGGAAGGCGCCGAATTTCTCCGCCAGATAAACCAGGATGGCGCCGGACTCGAACACGCGGATGGGCGCGTCGGGCTGGCTGCGGTCGAGCAGGGCGGGGATCTTGGAGTTGGGGTTGACGCCGACGAAGCCGCTGCCGAACTGTTCGCCCTCGTGGATGCGGATCAGCCAGGCGTCGTACTCGGCGCCGGCGTGGCCCAGCGCCAGCAATTCCTCCAGCATCACCGTGACCTTGACGCCGTTGGGCGTGCCCAGCGAGTACAGCTGCAGCGGATGGCGGCCCACGGGCAGCTCCTTGTCGTGCGTGGCGCCGGCGATGGGGCGGTTGATGCTGGCAAAGCGCCCGCCGTTGCCTGGGCTCCATTGCCAGATGGCGGGCGGGGTGTAGGGGGCGGTGTTGGCGGTGGTGTCGGTCATGCGCAAAATCCTGAGAAACGTGTGTCAGCGGGCTTGGTATCCAAAATGCCAGACCATGCCACAGTGCCGGCCTGCGTGCCTGTCTGTCCCAATACGGGCCTAAGAGCGTGTTTACGATCCCCGCGCGGGTGCGCGAGCGCGGCCTCGGGCGGTCTGCGGCGTTGCAAATCCTCGCGATAGCACGGGCTATCGCTGCGGTTTGCGCCTGGCAGCCCATCCCGATCCGCACTCGCGCCCCTGCGCGCGGAGATCGTAAACACGCTCTAAAGAAGCAGTGCCACTCCTGCGAGCAACCACCATGACCGACGATCCAGCCTCCGACTCGCCCATTCTCCAGGCGCTGCAAGCCCTGGCCAGGCCGGCGCCTGCTGCCAAGGGGCGCAAATCCCGCACGCCAGCCCAGCCTGAATCCCGGCCTGGCCCCCGCCCCAGCCGGCCTTTCAGGCCCAGGGCCAGTTGCCGCTGACGGCGCTGGCCGTGCAGGTGGCCGGCTATGGCGAGTTGCCGCAAGTGGTGGACGACACCCAGGCGCGCGCCCTGCACGCCATCAGCCAGCCCGCGCCGTTTGGCCTGCGTGCGGCCACGCTGCACGATGTCCGGGTGCGCGACAGCGGCGAGATCGATGCCGCCGCCCTGGCCCTGCGTTGGCACGGCGACGCCCTGCCGGCCCTGCAGGCCCAAGTGGCCCGCGCCCTGGGCCTGCGCGCGCTGGAGCTGCGCGCGCACAAGCTGCTGGTCTATGGCCCGGGGCAGTTCTTCAAGCCGCACCAGGACACGGAAAAACACTCCGGCATGGTCGGCACGCTGGTGCTGGTGTGGCCGAGCGCGCACATAGGCGGCGCCCTGCGCGTGCACCACGGTGGGCAGCAAGAGCTGTTTGCCTCGCAGCATCTGCGCGTCCAGGCGCTGCGCTGGTGCGCCTTCTATGCCGATTGCCGGCATGAGGTGCTGCCCGTCGAGGAGGGCTGGCGCGTGGTGCTGACCTTCGACCTGGTGCTGCCTGCCGATGCCGGCTTGCCCGCCGCCCCGGTCGATGCGGCGCTGCTGGCGGCACTGCGGGCGCGCTGCTTTCCGCAGGGCGAGCCCAGCGCCCGCCCCTGGGTGCTGCTGCTCGACCACGAATACAGCCAGCGCGGCCTGCGCTGGGAGCTGCTCAAGGGCGACGACCGCCGCCACGTCCAGGCCCTGCGCGCCGCAGCCCAGGAGCTGGGCCTGCACATGCACCTGGCGCTGGCCGAAATCCACGAGAGCTGGACGACCGACGGCAGTGGCAGCGGCGGCTATCGTCGGCGCTATGACGGCGAGGACGAGGGCTATGACGACGGCGATGGCGCCGAGCCACAGGAGCTGATCGACGAGGACATGGTGCTGGACTACTGGATCGATGCCCAGGGCCAGCCGGTGCAGCGTGCCGAGCTGCCAGTCGATCCGGGCGATGTGGAATGCCTGACCGACACCGGCGAGGACTACCTGGTGGCCGAGGAGTACGAGGGCTACATGGGCAACTACGGCGAGACGCTGGATTACTGGTATCGCCGTGCTGCGCTGGTGCTGCACACGCAGCAGGCGCACGAGGCCAACCGCTTCACGACCGAGTTCGACGCGGCCCTGGCCGATGCCGTGGCCCTGGCGCGCACGGGTGATGGGGCAGCGCTCATGCGGCGCCTGCAGCCGGTGTGGAGAACCTTGCTGGAGAAGGCGCGGCGCCTGGACGCTCCTGCCCAAGCCGCCCGCATCCATTGGGCTGCCTACGCCACGCTGGCCTGCGCCGTGCCGGATGCGGACAAGGCGCGGCAGTTGTGCGAACCCTTTGACTGGACGGGCTGGCAGCCGGACGATGCGCCGGCCCTGGCCTGCCTGGCCCGGCGCTGGGGCGCGGACTGGCTGCAGGCGCTGCTGCAGGCCTGGCGGCAGGCGGATGCGGCGAGCTGGGTCTTCAGCCGCCAGGGCGCCGCCGCCCGCGCTCCCTGGCCGCAGCCGCTGCCGGCTTTCATCCAGGCTTGTGCCGCTGCCGGTCTGGGTGAAGCCCTGCTGGATGTGTTGCTGCAGTCGTGCCTGCGCCAGTGTCAGAGCCGTGATGTCTTGTTGCAGCGCAGCACACCGCAGCGGCGCCAGCTCAATCTGCCTGGGCGGCTGCAGCAGGTGGCCGAGCTGGCCCAGGCCATGCAGTGCCGCCCCCGGCCCGAGGCGCAGGTGCGGGCGCTGCTGCAGCAGGTGCGCGCCGCGCCCATGCTGTATCCGCTGACCAGCCTGCGCCCGCTGGCCCAGGCGCTTGAGCCGCTGGCCGCCAGCCTGGCCGAGGCTGGGCAATTGCTGGCCGATGTGCGCGCCGCCCTGCAGGACGCGCTGGCGCAGCCCATGCCATCCGATGCCGACCACGGCAGCCACGCAGTGCAATGGGCCTGCTGCTGCGCCGACTGCCAGCCGGCCATTGCCTGGGCCGAGTCGCCCACTGCCGAGCCGCTGATCCTGGCGCTGGCCGAGATGCGGCGCAGCCATGTGCAGGACAAGCTGAACGCTTCGACGGCGCAGTTCGGCTTCGAGACCGTCAGGCAAGGCCGGCCCTACCGGCTGGTCATCCGCAAGGTGCAGGACTTGCCGGCCCTGCGCCGGCAGCAGCGCCAGCGCTGGCAGGACGACTTGCTGGCCTTGGGCTGAAATTCAAGGCGGTTTTCATGAGTGAAAAATGCCGCAAACCCTTATCCAACAAGCGATGATAGCTATTGAAATAATAGCTATTCAGCCTGCCAGATCGTCCAGGATGGGGCAGTCGGGCCGCTCGTCGCCCTGGCAGCAGCCGACCAGCGCCTGCAGGCTGCGCTGCATGGCCTGCAGGGCGGCGATACGCTCGTGCAGGTCGGCGATGTGCTTTTGCGCAATCTGCTTGACCTGGCTGCTCGCGCGCGCCTTGTCCTGCCACAGCCCGAGCAGGGCGGCTATCTCGTCCATCGAAAAGCCCAGCTCGCGCGCGCGGCGGATGAAGCGCAGGGTGTGTACGTCGGCCTGGCCATACTGGCGATAGCCGCTGTCGGTGCGTGCCACGGGCGCCAGCAGGCCCAGGCTTTCGTAGTGCCGCACCATGCGCGCCGACACCCCGGCGCGGGCAGCCGCCACGCCGATGGCCACGGGCCAGTGTTCGCAGGGTTGGGTCATGGGCACACTCTCGGGGGGCGCAGGATCGGGGCGGCAAATTATCGCTGTGTCATAGTGATAGTGATTGACAGTGACGCCGGCCTGCCGCAGACGGCTACTGCGGCTTCCCCACCCTTGTGCCTCTCCCGCTTTCCTGCTTGCTTGATTCCTCATGGCCTCCCCCACGGATACTGCGCTGCAATCGGACGAAGTCCTGGAGCGCGCCGCCGAGCTGTTTCGCCTGATGTCGGCTCCCATGCGGCTGAAGATCATCGGCGCCCTGTGTCAGGGCGAGAAGAACGTCACCGAGTTGCTGGCCGAGGTGGCCACTACCCAGCCCAACATGAGCCAGCACCTGAATACGCTGTACCGGGCCGGCGTGCTGGGCAAGCGGCGCAAGGGAGTGCAGATCTACTACCACATCGCCAATCCGCACGTCACGCCGCTGTGCCGCGCCGTGTGTACCCTGGTGGCGCAAGGGGCCGTGCCGCTGGCGCAGCCAGGGCTGCAGGCGCAGCACGAGGCCTGAGGGCTTGAGGGCTTGAGGCGTTGCGGGTAAGTCCCCGGTATGGCTGGCCGGGCGTCAGTTCTATGATCGCCCGGGTTTATATAAGCAGCCGACGATTTACAGCGCCGCCACGCGCCGCGACCGGCGCAGCGGCTTGCGGGCGCCGCAGGCGCCGGCGGCTGGCAAGATCGCGGCTCGACAACACAGGAGGCTCCAAGATGAAACAACTCGCTCTCTCCACCCTGGCCGCCGGCCTGCTGGCGCTGGCCGGCAGTGCCAGCGCCCAGGTCGATCCGCTGCAGGTGCGCAGCTGGGCGGCGGCCTGCGCCAACTGCCACGGCACTGCCGGACGCGCACAGCCGGGCAACGAGCCGCTGGCTGGCGTCAACAAGGACGAGATGGTCAAGAAGCTCAAGGACTTCAAGAGCGGCGCCAAGCCGGCCACCATCATGCACCAGCTCAGCAAGGGCTACAGCGACGAGCAGCTCGACGCGATCGCCGGCTGGTTTGCCGCACAGAAGAAATGAGCACAGGGAGCACAACCATGATGGATCGTCGTCAATTCATCCGCGCCGGCTCGGCTGCATCGGCCATTGGCGCTCTGGGCCTGAGTGCCGGCTGCGCATCCACGGGGGCCGCCGGCGGCGCCGGGGGCAAGGTGGTGGTCATCGGGGGCGGCTATGGCGGCGCCACGGCGGCCAAGTACATCCGCATGTGGTCTGAGGGGGGCATCGAGGTCACCCTGGTCGAGCCCAATGCAAGCTTCATCTCCTGCCCGATCTCCAACCTGGTGCTGGGCGGCAGCAGGCAGATGGCCGACATCACCGTGTCCTACGACAATCTGACGCGCCGCCACGGCGTGAAGATCGTGCGCGACAGCGCCGCCGCCATCGACGTGGACAAGCGCCAGGTGCGCCTGGCCGGCGGCAGCACGCTGTCCTACGACCGGCTGGTGGTCTCGCCCGGCGTGGATTTCATGTGGGATGCCCTGCCGGGCATGAAGAAGCCCGGCGCCCAGGACAAGGTGCTGCACTCCTGGAAGGCCGGCGCGCAGACCGTGGCACTGCGCCGCCAGCTCGAAGCCATGCCCGATGGCGGCGTGTATGCGCTGTCCATTCCGCTGGCGCCGTATCGCTGCCCGCCCGGGCCGTACGAGCGCGCTTGCCAGGTGGCGCACTACTTCAAGACGGCCAAGCCGCGCTCCAAGGTGCTGATCCTGGACGCCAACGATGACGTGACCTCCAAGGGCCCGCTGTTCAAGAAGGCCTGGGCCGAGCGCTACCAGGGCATCATCGAGTACCGGCCCAAGCACAGCACCATCGATGTCGATGCGGCCACCAATACGCTGAAGTTCGACTTCAACGATGACGTCAAGGCCGATGTGCTGAACGTGGTGCCGCCGCAGCGCGCCGGCGATATCGCGCATGGCGCCGGCCTGGCCACGGCCAACCAGCGCTGGTGCGAGGTGGACTGGCTGACCATGGAATCAAGCGCCGCCAGAAACGTCCATGTGCTGGGCGACGCGCTGCAGATCGCGCCGCTGATGCCCAAGTCCGGCCACATGGCCAACCAGCACGGCAAGGTGGCCGCAGCTGCCATCGTCGCCCTGCTGTCGGGCCGCGAGCCGGGCAAGCTGCCGATCTACAACAACACCTGCTACAGCTTCGTGAGCGACACCGATGTGGTTCACGTGGCCAGCGTGCATCGCTACGACGCCGAGAAAAAGACCATGCTCGCCGTGCCGGGCTCGGGCGGCGTGTCAGCTGCGGCCAGCGAACTGGAAGGGCGCTATGCCATGGCCTGGGCGCACAACATCTGGGCCGACTCCCTGATGTGAGCCGCTGTGCCGGGCGGCGGGCACGCGCCTGCCGCCCATCGATTTTCCGGGGCCGCTGCTGGCCCCTTTTCCTTGCCTTTTTCTGGCTGAGACAACGAATGGACAAGAGGGGAGCAATCATGCGTGTGCGGCAATGGACGTCCATCATCCTGCTGGGGGCTGCGCTGGGCGCCAGCGTGCTGGCTCCGGGTCTGGCCCAGGCCGACGAGGCCGCACAGGCGCGCGCACGCAAGATCATCGGCGGCTCGTGCTTTCTATGCCACGGCACCGATGGCGAATCGGCCAGCGAGGTGTTCCCGCGCCTGGCGGCGCAGAACGCCGACTACATCGCCAAGCAGCTCGAACAATTCAAGAGCGGTGCGCGCAAGAGCACGGCCATGGCCAGCATGGTGACCAACCTGGCGCCTGAGGACATGCAGGCGCTGGGCCAGTTCTACGCCAGCCGCCCGCCGCACCAGGAAGCAGCCAAGGATGCGCCGCTGGCGGCTGTAGGCCAGTACCTCTACCACCAGGGCAACAAGTACAGCGGCGTGCCGGCCTGCGCCACCTGCCACGGCAAGGCTGGAGCCGGCAGCGACAGCCTGCCGCGCCTGGCCGGCCAGCACGCGGCCTATCTGGAGAGCCAGCTCAAGCTGTTCAACAAGCGCGAGCGCACCAACGACAACGCCGTCATGCACACCGTGGCCGAGAAGATGACACCGCTGGAGATGGCGGCGGTGTCCGAGTACCTGAGCGGTAAATAGACAGGTGTCGGCTGGCAGGCAGCTTCAGCGTGGCGAACTGGCCGGGCCGGCGCTGGCCGGGGCCTCGGGCAGCAGCCTATCCATCAGGCCGCCGCCCAGCCACATGCCCACCAGGGCCAGCCAGGCGGTGAGCGAGAAGATGGCGCCGCCGGTCATGCCCGCGCCCACGGCGCAGCCGCCGGCCAGCACGCTGCCGAAACCCATGGCCACGGCGCCCGCGATGTAGCGCAGCATGGTCAGGCCGTTGTGGAAACCCTCGATCCTGAATTCGCGCCTGACCAGCGCGCCCAGGGCCGAGCCGGCAAACACGGCAGGCAGCATGGCGGCATCGAAATCGAAGGCCGGCGCCGGGCTGTGCAGCACCCGCATCAGCCACTGTGCCGAGGGGCCGCTGAAGGTCAGGCCATTGACCGCCACGGGGTCGAAGCTGGCCACGGATACGGCATGGGTGAACCACCAGGCCAGCGCCACGGCCAGGCCGGTGCCGATGCCGCCCACCCATAGCCAGATGCGGTTGCCGGCGCGCAGCGAAAACCATATGCCGCCGGCCAGCCACAACAGTCCGAAGGCCAGGCCGGCACCGCTGTCCAGGCCCAGGCGCGCCAGCAGATTGCGTGCGCTGCCGCCATCGACCAGCCACCAACTGGCGACTGCGGTGCGCCAGGGTTCCAGGGCACCGCCCAGGGCCGCCTGCGCCGTCACGGCAAACACCAGGCCGGACAGCAGGGCGCGCAGATTGCCGTTGGCCGACAGGATCAGCAGCCGGCTGGCACAGCCGCGCGTCATGACCATGCCGATGCCGAACAATGCGCCGCCAAGCAGTGCGCCCGACAGGCTGCCCCGGTTGGACATCTGCCGCGCGCCACTCACGTCCAGCCAGCCGGCCAGCGTCAGGGCCTGGACGGCAACCACGGCGGTGGCGAAGGCCAGCAGCCAGACCCCCAGGCGCTCGCCGAAGCGACCGCGCCAGACGTCGATGACGGCGGCGCGCAGGCAAAAGCGCGAGCGCTGCGCAAAAAAGCCGAACAGCAACCCGATGGCTGCGCCACCGGCGGCCAGGACGGGCGTCGTGCCGCGCAGCTCGACGATGGTTGTCAGGTCAGGGGTCATTCCAGATAATTACTTTAGCGTTTGCTTATAAATAGGGAGTGGGTATGCAGCGTGCAATTGATCGGCGTCAATTTTTTCTGCGCAGTGCCGCTCTGGCTGGCGCTGCCGGCCTGGGCAGCACGGCGCTCTGGGCCGCCGAGCCGCCCATGCGGGCGCTGGAGGCGGCGCCCGGCTGCTGGTATGTGCAAGGCCTGTCCGAGCTGGGCTCCCGGGACAATCAGAACTTCATCTCCAACGCCGGCTTCATCGTCACCTCCGAATCGGTGGTGGTGATCGATGCCCTGGGTTCGCCCAGGCTGGCCGAGCGGCTGCTGGCCGAGATTGCCCGCGTCACGCCCAGAAAGGTTTCGCATGTGGTGCTGACCCACTACCACGCTGACCATATCTACGGCCTGCAGGTGTTTGAGAAGGCGGGGGCGCAGATCATTGCCCACCAGGGTGCACGCGAATATCTGCATTCCGACACGGCACGGCTGCGCCTGCAGGCCTCGCGCGACGAACTGGCCCCCTGGATCGACGAGCAGACCCGGCTGGTGCCGGCCACGCGCTGGATCAAGGCGCGCGAGGAGCTGACAGTGGGCGACACCCGGCTGGTACTGCAGCCGGTGGGTGCGGCGCACACGCCCGAAGACCTGGTGGTGCATGTGCCCAAGGCCCGGCTGCTGTATGCCGGCGATCTGGTGTTTCGCAGCCGCATCCCCTTCGTCGGCCAGGCCGACAGCCGCAACTGGATCGTGTCGCTGGAGCGGCTGCTGGAGTTCGACGCCCGGGTCATCGTGCCCGGCCATGGCCCGGTATCCACCGAGGCGCGCCAGGACATCCAGCTCACGCGCGACTACCTGATCCATCTGCGCCAGGCCATGGGCGAGGCTGCGCGCGACATGACGCCTTTCGATGAGGCCTACGAGGCCGCCGACTGGAGCCGCTTCGAGCATCTGCCGCTGTTCAATGCCGCTAATCGCATGAATGCCTACAACACCTATCTGCTGATGGAGCACGAGTCACCATGAACGCACCAGTGTCCCTGCCTGCGCTGCGTCGGCGCCACTGGAGTGCCTTGGCCGCTGCTGCCCTGCTGGGTGGTGCCGGCCTGCCGCTGCGGGCCGCCGGCAGGACGCTGCCGCTGTCGGTTTCGCTGCCCGACGAACTGGCCCAGGCCCTGGCCGGCAGGCAGCCGCTGGTGGTCATGGTCAGCCTGCACCGCTGCCCCTGGTGCGAGGAGGTGCGCAACAACTATCTTGCGCCCATGCGCGAGCGCGAGGGACTACCGGTGGTGCAGGTGGACATGCGCAGCGAACAGGGTACGCGCACGGTGCAGGGCGCCGGCATCACGCACGATGCGCTGGTGCGCGCCTGGCAGGTCAAGGTGGCGCCGACGGTGCTGTTCCTGGGCCGGGACGGTGCCGAGGTGGCCGATCGGCTGATCGGCGGTTCGCCGGATTTCTATCACGGCTATCTGGAGCGCCGGCTGGAGCAGGCGCGCCAGGCAGTCGCTGCAGCGCCATAGCCGTGCGACGCGCCAGGGCCGGCAGGGAAGCGGCCTGGGGGTTCTGAAAAAGGAGGTTTCCATGCAAGTCTTCCGCATCCGGTCGCAGCACCTGCTGCTGGCCGCCGCGCTGGCCGCCACCGGCGCCTGGGCGCAGGTGCCCGCTCCGGCCATCTTCAAGGACGCCGATCTGAAGCTGGGCGAGCAATTGATCGCCGAGCACAAGTGCAACCAGTGCCATGCCATGAAGTGGGCCGACGACGGCAAGGCCATCTATCGGCCCCGGGGCAGCATCGATAGCGCGGGCAAGCTGCGCGGCATGGTCGAGGGCTGCAACACGCAGATGAGTCTGGGCCTGTTCCCGGAGGAGGTCACGGCTATCGCTGCCGTGCTCAATCGCGACCACTATCGCTTCGCGCCCTAAGAGCGTGTTTACGATCTCCGCGCGCAGGGGCGCGGGTGCGGATCGGGATGGGCTGCCAGGCGCAAACCGCAGCGATAGCCCGTGCTATCGCGAGGATTTGCAACGCCGCAGACCGCCCGAGGCCGCGCTCGCGCACCCGCGCGGGGATCGTAAACACGCTCTAAGTCGAGCTGCCGGGAGGGTGCGGCTGCGCATGGAGGCGAGCCAGGGTGGGGCGGATTTTTGCGCGCGCCTGCGTATTAACCCCAGCAGTGATCTGGATCAAAGGCCGTAACATAAGTCATTGTGCATATAACCAATAAAGCATGATGACGGACATACAGCCCCAGCCCGCTCCGGCCAGCATGGAGCGCGGGCGCCTGCGCAAGGCGCCGGAAAACTTCCTTGATGCCGCAGGCGTGCGCGCTGTCTTTGCCGAAGGCAAGCAGGGTCGGCGCGACTTCATCCGCAAGGCCTTTGCCACTGCCGCCGCTGCAGGTGGCGCAGCCGCTGCCGCCGCGCAGGGCGCCCGCGACGTGGGTGAGGGCGATCCGGCCATCCTGAACCTGCCTGCGCACAGCACCGGCCTGGGCCAGCCCGTGGTGACCGATGGCTACGGTCTACCGTCCAGGTACGAAGCCAACGTGCAGCGCCGTCCAAGTCCGGGCCTGACGCAGACCACCCAGTCCTCGGTGTCCTTTGCGCCGCTGCAGTCGCTGTTCGGCATCGTCACGCCCAATGGCCTGCACTTCGAGCGCCACCACCAGGGCTGGTGGGATGTCGATCCGGCGCAGCACCGCCTGATGATCAATGGCATGGTCAAGGCGCCCAAGGTCTTCACCATGGACGAGCTGATGCGCCTGCCCAGCGTGTCGCGCTTTCACTTCATCGAGTGCGGGGCCAACACCGGCATGGAGTGGGGCAACGTGGCCGTGCCCACGGTGCAGTATTCGCACGGCATGTTGTCGTGCAGCGAGTTCACCGGCGTGCCGCTCATCACCCTGCTGGAGATGGCCGGTGCCGATCTCAAGGGCGGCAAGTTCGTGCTGGCCGAGGGCGCAGATGGCTCCTCCATGACGCGCACCATCCCCATGAGCCTGGTCACCAGCGGCCAGGTGCTGGTCGCCTACGGCCAGAACGGCGAGATGCTGCGTCCGGAAAACGGCTATCCACTGCGCCTGGTGGTGCCGGGCGTGCAGGGTGTGAGCTGGGTGAAATACCTGCGCCGCATCGAACTGGGCGACCAGCCCTGGGCCACCAAGGACGAAGCCATCCACTACGTCGATTTGCTGCCCGATGGCACGCATCGCCAGTACAGCAGCATTCAGGAGTGCAAGAGCGTCATCACCACGCCCTCGGGCGGGCAGGTGCTGCTGGACAAGGGCTTCTACAACATCAGCGGCCTGGCCTGGTCAGGCCGGGGCAAGGTCAGGCAGGTCGATGTATCCGTCGATGGCGGGCGCAACTGGCGCACCGCGCGGCTGGAAACCCCGGTGCTCGATCGCTGCCTGACGCGCTTCAACATCGACTGGGTCTGGGACGGCAGGCCGACCATGGTCATGAGCCGCGCCACCGACGAGAGCGGCTACGTGCAGCCCAGCCTGCGCCAGTTGCGCGACGTGCGCGGCACGCGCTCGATCTATCACAACAACTCCATCCAGGCATGGCTGGTGCAGGAAAACGGTGAGGTCAAGAATGTCCAGGTTTCGTGATCCGCTGGCGGCAGCGGTGATCGCCGTCTGCCTGAGTACGTCCGTGCTGGCGCAGGACAAATTTCCCGGCATTGGCCGCACGGCCACGCCCAAGGAGGTCGCCGCCTGGGACATCGACGTGCGGCCCGACTTCAAGGGCCTGCCGCCGGGCAGCGGCAGCGTGGCTGCCGGGCAGGACATCTGGGAGGCGCGCTGCGCCACCTGCCACGGCTTTTTCGGCGAGGCCAACTCCATCTTCACGCCCCTGGTGGGCGGCACCAGCGCCGAGGATGTCAAGACCGGCCGGGTGGCCACGCTCAAGCGCGCCGACTACCCCGGGCGCACCAGCCTGATGAAGGTGCCCACGGTGTCCACGCTGTGGGACTACATCCACCGTGCCATGCCCTGGGACAAGCCCAAGTCGCTCAAGACCGACGAGGTCTATGCCGTCACCGCCTTCTTGCTCAACCTGGCGCACGTCGTGCCCGAGGATTTCACCCTCTCGGACAAGAACATCGCCGAGGTGCAAAAGAGGATGCCCAACAGGGATGGCATGACTACGGCACACGCGCTGTGGCCCGGCAAGGATTTCAGGGATGCGCAGGCCAGGCCTGATGTGCAGGCCAAGGCCTGCATGAGCAACTGCGGGCCGCAGCCCACCATCACCTCGCGCCTGCCCGAGCACGCACGCAACAACCACGGCAACCTGCGCGAGCAAAACCGCACCGTGGGCCCGCAGCGTGGCTCCGATACCACGCAGCCCGAAGGGCCGTTGGGTTCCGCCGCCGGCCCGGTCAAGGTAGTGGGCAATGCCCGCAAGGACAGCCCGAACGCGGCAGCCATCGCGCTGACGCAAAAGCACGCCTGCACCGCCTGCCACAACATGGAGGGCAAGCTGGTCGGCCCGGGCTTTGCCGACATTGCCAGGAAATACCCCGGCAAAGTGGACTACCTGCAGTCCAAGATCAAATCCGGCGGCTCGGGCGTGTGGGACGAAACCCCTATGCCGCCGCAGGAGCTGCCGGAGGAAGATACCCGGGCCATGGCGGCCTGGCTGGCGGATGGGGCAGCCAAGTGAGGCCCGCCGGCCCTTTTCCAGCCTCTTTCCCGCCTTTTTCATCCAATTTGCACGCTTCATCTGTAAGGAGAAACCACCCCATGCAAACACGCAGACACACTCTCAAGCAGGGCGCCGTGGTGGCCGGTCTGCTGGCCGGCACGGGCCTGTTCCCACAGTACGCCCTGGCCTTCAACAAGGCGGCGTTCGATGCCAAGAATCTCAATGACGCCCTCAAGGCATTGGGTGCCAGTGGTGCGCCCCAGGCCAGCGATGCCGTAACGCTGACGGCACCCGACATTGCCGAAAACGGCGCCGTCGTGCCGCTGGCCATTGCCAGCACCCTGCCCGAGGTCAAGCAGTTGGTGCTGTTGGTCGAGAAGAACCCCAATGCGCTGGTGGCCGCCTTCAAGGTCAGCCCGGAAGTCGAGCCCAGCTTCGCCACCCGCACCAAGATGGGCGAGTCGTCCGACGTGTATGCCGTGGCCATCACCGCCGACGGCAAGGCGCACTACGCCAAGAAGGAAGTCAAGGTCACCCTGGGCGGCTGCGGCGGCTGATGGCCGGCCCGAGCAGCGACCCGCAAGTTTTCAGAGATCAGGAGTAAAGACATGGCAGATCCGATGCGCATCCGCGCCCAGGCGCAGGGCGACAAGACCACCGTGCGTGTGCTGATGAGCCACGAGATGGAATCCGGCCAGCGCAAGGACGCGTCCGGCAACCTGGTGCCGGCCTGGCACATCCAGGAAGTGACCGCCAAGCTCAACGACAAGGAGGTTTTCTCCTGCGAATGGGGGCCGGCAGTCTCCAAGAACCCTTTTTTGCAGTTCGTGGTCAAGGGCGCCAAGGCCGGCGACAAGATCAGCGTGACCTGGAAGGACAACAAGGGCGAGAGCCGCACCGACACCGCCACGGTGTCCTGACCCGGCAGCCGGGTTGAGGGCAGCGCCCGTGCCGAGTGGCCGGGCAGCTGCCTTTTTGTTCTGCACGCCACAAGGAGACAAGCACCATGAGATTAAAAGGCAGAAACAGCGCCGCGCTAGCCGTTGCCGCCGCCGCCACTGGCCTGATGGCCCTGGCTGGCCCGGCGCAGGCGCAAAAGACCTCCATCGAAGCCATCGAGGAATACCGCGAGATGCTGCAGGACGGCAACCCCGCCGACCTGTTCGAGGCCAAGGGCGAGGAGTTGTGGAGCAAGAAGCGCGGCCCGAAAAATGCCTCGCTGGAGCAATGTGACCTGGGCCTGGGCCCGGGGTGGTCAAGGGCGCCTTCGTGCAGTTGCCGCGCTACTTCGCCGACACCGGCAAGGTGCAGGATCTGGAGTCGCGCCTGGTGACCTGCATGAGCACCCTGCAGGGCATTGACCCGCAGGACATCATCAAAGGTCAGTGGGGCAAGGGCGAGCGCGCCAACACCACGGCGCTGGCCACCTGGGTGGCCGCGCAGTCCAAGGACATGTCTTTTGCCCTGCCGCAGTCGCACCCGCAGGAGCGCACCATGTACCAGGTGGGCAAGCGCCTGTTCTTCATGCGCGGCGGCGCACACGACTTTGCCTGCGCCTCGTGCCACGGCGAGGAGGGCAAGCGCATCCGCCTGCAGGATCTGCCGCTTCTGACCAAGAACCCCGGCGACGGCGTGGGCTTTGCCGCCTGGCCGGCGTATCGCGTGTCCAACGGCCAGATGTGGACCATGCAGCACCGCCTGAACGACTGCTACCGTCAGCAGCGCTTCCCCGAGCCCGATTTCGCCAGCGATGTCACGGTAGCCCTGGGCGTGTTCCTGGGCGTGAATGCCAAGGGCGACAAATCGGCCGTGCCGACCATCAAGCGCTGAGCGCTGCGCAGGAGAAACGAATGAACAAGCACATTTCCTGCGGCGCCCGCGTGGCCCTGCCGCTGCTGGCTGCTGCCGCCCTGGCTGGCTGTGCCGGAGGCTCCGGTGGCGCCGGCACGCCATCGGCTGCCGAGATCGACGCGCTGACGCAGAAAATCGTCCAGGAATCCTTTCACGACAAGGGCATCGTCAAGGTGCAGCAGGCCTTTGCCGAGGATGAGACGCTGCGCGCCTGCAATGCCGCCGACGTGTCCGGCCAGCCGCTGGACGAGGCCACCGCCAAGCGCATCGAGGCGCTCAACATGCAGACCATCAAGTGGCCTGCCGATGGCAAGTACCTGGGCGACTGGAAAGCCGGCGAGGCGCTGGCGCAAAGTGGCCGAGGCATGACCTGGACGGACAAGGCGGGCACGCCCAATGGCGGCAATTGCTACAACTGCCACCAGATCGACAAGAAGGAAATCTCCTTCGGCACCATCGGCCCCAGTCTGTACAACTACGGCAAGCTGCGTGGCGTGAAAGACCCGAATGCCGCCGAGTCGCGCGAGATGGTGCGCTACACCTGGGGCAAGATCTGGAACAGCAAGGCCTATTCGGCCTGCTCCAACATGCCGCGTGCCGGCCACAAGGGCATCCTGACGGAAAAGCAGGTTGCCGACATCGTGGCCCTGCTGCTCGACCCCGCCTCTCCCGTCAACCAGTAACCCGTCTCCAGGCGCGCGCATCCATGAATCTCAGCAAACGCGAATTCCTGCAAGTCCTGAGTGCGGCCAGTGTGGCCGGCCTGGGCCTGGGCGCCTATGCCCAGGCCAGCGCCCAGACGGCCGCCCAGGGGCTGTACGACATCCCGGCCTTCGGCAACGTGTCGTTCCTGCACTTCACCGACTGCCACGCGCAGCTCAGGCCGCTGTACTTTCGCGAACCCAGCGTCAACCTGGGGGTGGGCGACATGCGCGCTCGCCTGCCGCACCTGGTGGGCGACGAGCTGCTCAAGGCTGCGGGCGTGCAGCCGGGCACGGCCATGGCGCACGCGCTGACCTATCTGGACTTCGAGCAGGCCGCGCAGCGCTACGGCAAGGTGGGCGGCTTCGCGCACCTGGCCACGCTGGTCAAGCGCCTGCGCGCCAGCCGCCCCGGCGCCCTGCTGGTCGATGGCGGCGACACCTGGCAGGGCAGCGGCCTGGCGCTGTGGACTAAGGGGCAGGACATGGTGGATGCCTGCAAACTGCTGGGCGTGGATGTCATGACCGGGCACTTCGAGTTCACCCTGGGCATGGAGCGCGTCCAGGAGATTGTCGAGAAGGACTTTGCCGGCAAGATCGACTTCGTCGCGCAGAACATCAAGACCACCGATTTCGGCGATCCGGTGTTCAAGCACTACGCCATGCGCGAGATCAATGGTGTGCCCTGCGCCGTGATCGGCCAGGCCTTTCCCTACACCCCGATCGCCAATCCGCGCTGGATGGTCGCCGACTGGGAGTTCGGCATCCAGGACGAGCACATGCAGCAGGTGGTGGACGAGGCGCGCGCCAAGGGGGCCAAGGTCGTGGTCGTGCTCAGCCACAACGGCATGGACGTGGATCTGAAGATGGCCAGCCGCGTGCGCGGCATCGATGCCATCCTGGGCGGGCACACGCACGACGGGATGCCGGTGGCCAGCGTCGTGAAGAATGCCGGCGGACAGACGCTGGTGACCAATGCCGGCAGCAACGGCAAGTTCCTGGCGGTGCTGGATCTGCAGGTCAAGGACGGCCAGGTGGCGGACTATCGCTACAGGCTGCTGCCGGTGTTTTCCAACATGCTGCCGGCAGACCCGGAGATGGACGCGCTCATCACCCGGATGCGCGCGCCGTACGAGGCCAAGCTGTCCGAGCAGCTCGCCGTCACCGAGGGCCTGCTGTACCGCCGGGGCAACTTCAACGGCACGGGCGACCAGCTCATCGTCGATGCGCTGATGGAGGTGCAGGGCGCCGATCTGGCCTTCTCGCCGGGTTTCCGCTGGGGCACGACGCTGCTGCCCGGCCAGGCCATCACGCGCGAATGGGTCATGGACATGACCGCCACCACCTACAGCTACGCCACGCTGACCGACATGAAGGGCGAGATGGTCAAGACCGTCATGGAGGACGTGGCGGACAACCTGTTCAACCCCGACCCCTACTACCAGCAGGGCGGCGACATGGTGCGCGTGGGCGGCCTGACCTATGACTTCAACCCGCTCGAAAGCATGGGCAAGCGCGTGTCCAACATGCGCCTCAAGGGCGAGCTGATCGACCCGAACAAGACCTATAAGGTGGCCGGCTGGGCGCCGGTGTCTGAGGAAGCCGCCAAGGCCGGCAACCCCATGGTCTGGGATCTGGTCGAGCAGTGGCTCAAGGGCCGGGGCGGCAAGGTGACGGCGCGCCAGGCCAACATGCCGCGCCTGACCGGCGCCGTGCCCAACCCGGGACTGGCGGGCTGATCGCAGCCGAAAATCGCCCGGCAATGGATTGCATTTGGGGTCAAATCGGCATCAAACCCAATACTGGAAAGCGCTGACAGCTATCATTCTTGAATGAAAAACCGGTGCAAGGCAGCAAGCCTGCACCGGTTTTTCCTTGGCATTGGACGCTCAGGCGGCGACTTCGTAGCCCTCGTCGCGGATGGCCTGGGCGATGGCGTCGCGCGACTTGTCGCTCTCGACGCTGACCTGGCCGCTGGCCAGATCGACGCGCACGATGGCCTCGGTGTCCACCTCGCGCACGGCGTGGACGACGGCGCGCTCGCAGTGGCCACAGGTCATGCCCTTGACGTTGAACTGGTATTGCATGGCGGATTCCTTTCTTCGGGGGGTTGATGTCGGATCAGGCAGAAAAACAGTGCCCTGGCCGTGCGGGCGACTGCCAGCGACATGACCATCATGAAGCCTCACACGGTGGCAATGTCAAGCCGGGCGCCAGTGCCGACCCGCCGGCGCCGCAGGTGGCTTGACATTGCCATGCTGTCAAGGTTTAAGGTGCAGCCATGAGCACTGCCCCCATCCCCCCCTTTGCTGCCGCCACGCTCGACCTAGGCGTGGGCGGCATGACCTGCGCCAGTTGCGTGGCGCGCGTGGAGCGTGCCTTGCGCAAGGTGCCGGGTGTGCAGGAGGCTGCGGTGAACCTGGCCACCGAGTCGGTGCAGGTCAGCTACGACGCGCAGCAGGCGCCTGACATGCCGGCGCTGGCACGCCGCGCCATCCGCAATGCCGGCTACGAGCCGCGCGATCCGGAGCAGGCGCAGGCCGAGCGTGCCGATGATGCGCCCTGGGCCGGCTTTGCCCCGGTGGCGCTGGGCCTGCTGCTGTCGGCGCCGCTGGTGCTGCCCATGTTCGGCGACCTGCTGGGCCAGCACTGGATGCTGCCGGCCTGGGCGCAATTCCTGCTGGCCACGCCGGTGCAATTCATCCTGGGCGCGCGCTTTTACCGCGCCGGCTGGCACGCCGCGCGCGCGCTGACCGGCAACATGGACTTGCTGGTGGCTCTGGGCACCAGCGCCGGCTACGGCTTGTCGCTGTGGCTGTGGGCCAGCGCCGCGCCGGGCGAGGTGCCGCACCTGTACTTCGAGGCCTCGGCCGTGGTCATCACCCTGGTGCTGCTGGGCAAGTGGCTCGAAGCGCGTGCCAAGCGCCAGACCACGGCGGCCATCCGCGCGCTGCACGCGCTGCGCCCCCAAGTCGCTCACCTGCTGGGCCGGGATGGCGAGGTGGACGTGCCGATCGCCGAGATCATGGCCGGCGACCGCCTGGTGGTGCGCCCGGGCGAGCGCATCCCGCTCGACGGCACGCTGCTGGAGGGCCATACCCAGGTGGACGAATCCATGCTGACCGGCGAGCCGCTGCCGGTGGCGCGCGAAGCCGGCGGCAAGCTCACCGGCGGCTCCATCAACGGCGAGGGCCGCATCGTCATGCAGGTCACGGCGGTGGGCGCCGAGACGGTGCTCTCGCGCATCATCCGCCTGGTCGAGGACGCGCAGGCTGCCAAGGCGCCCATCCAGCGCCTGGTCGATCAGGTGGCGGCGGTGTTCGTGCCGGCGGTGCTGGTCATTGCCGTGCTGACCCTGGCCGGCTGGCTGCTGGCCGGCGCCGGCACCGAAACCGCGCTGATCCGCGCCGTGGCCGTGCTGGTCATTGCCTGCCCCTGCGCGCTGGGCCTGGCCACGCCCGCAGCCATCATGGCCGGCACTGGCGTGGCAGCGCAGCACGGCGTGCTGATCAAGGACGCCGAGGCGCTGGAGACGGCGCACCGCGTCGATACCGTGGCCTTCGACAAGACCGGTACGCTGACCGTCGGCCAGCCGCGCCTCACGGCGTTTCACGTGGAACAGGGGGCTGACGAAGCCGCACTGCTGGCGGCAGTGGCCGGCGTGCAAAGCGGCAGCGAGCACCCGCTGGCGCGCGCCGTGCTGCAGGCGGCGCACGAGCGCGGCCTGGCCGTTCCCGAGGCGGCCAGCGTGCGCGCCGTGCCGGGGCGCGGCACCGAAGGCCGGGTGCAGGGCCGGCAGTGGCTGGTCGGCAGCCAGCGCTGGATGCAGGAGCTGGGCGCACCGCTGGGCGCGCTGCAGGCACGTGCCGAGGAGTTGCAGCAAGGCGGCGCCACCGTCTCGGTGCTGGCCGAGCAGCACGACGGCGGCCCGCCCGTGGCGCGCGCCCTGCTGGCCTTTGGCGATGAGCCCAAGCCGGGCGCGCGCGAGGCGCTGGCGCGCCTGAAGGAGCACGGCGTGCGCTGCGTCATGATCTCCGGCGACAACCGGGGCGCTGCCGAGGCCATGGCACGCCGCCTGGGCCTGGAGCCGGACGCCGGCGAGGTCATGGCCGAGGTGCTGCCGGGCGGCAAGGCCGAGGCCGTGCGCCAGCTGCAGTCGGGCGGGCATGTGGTGGCCATGGTGGGCGATGGCGTGAATGACGCGCCGGCGCTGGCGGCTGCCGATGTCGGCCTGGCCATGGGCAACGGCACGGACGTGGCCATGCACGCTGCGGGCATCACGCTGATGCGCGGCGATCCGGCCTTGGTGGCGGCGGCGCTGGACATCTCGCACCGCACCGTGATCAAGATCCGCCAGAACCTGTTCTGGGCCTTCATCTACAACGTCGCCGGCATCCCGCTGGCGGCGTTGGGCTACCTCAGCCCGGTGGTGGCCGGCGCGGCCATGGCGCTCAGTTCGGTCAGCGTCATGACCAATGCGCTGCTATTGAAACGCTGGCACGGTTGAAAAATTTGTCCTTGTCGATTGTGCCGGGTCTGGCAGACTGCAACGTTTTGTTGCGCCAGGCAACGGCATGATGCTGCCGAAATCACAGGGACAAAGCCATGAACCTCCATGCCCTCATGCGGGCCTTCTCCATTCGCCTGCGGATGCTGGGCGCCATCGCCGTGGTGTTGCTGCTGCTGGCCTTGCTGGGTGGCGCCGGCATGGGCGGGATGCTGCGCATCCATGCGCAAAGCCAGTCCTTCGTCGAGCAGCAGCACGCCGCCGTGACGGTGCTGGGGCAGTTGCGCGAAACCCTGGGGCAGGTGCGCCAGGCAGAAAAGGACATGATCATCCACTACGAGCGCACCGAGCAGGTGCGCGCCGCGCACGCGCGCTGGGAGCAGGCGGTGGATGCTTCGGTGCAGCTGGCCGAGCGCTTTGGCCAGACCCTGGCCGAGGATGACCAGGCCGCGCCGCGCAAGCTGGCCGAGTATCTGGCAACGTATCGCCAGCAATTTTCCCTGGTGGCGCGGCAGTTGGAGGCGGGGGCCTATGACTCGGCCACCGTTGCCAACCGCATGAGCGAGCGCGCCGTGACGCAAATGGCGGCGGTCGCCCAGCAGATGCAGGAGCTGGACAAGCGGCTGGCGCAGGAAGTGCAGGCCGCCGTCGCCGAGCAAAAGCGCACGGCCGAGCAGACCCAGTGGCTGTTCATCGCGGCAGTGCTGCTGACGCTGGTGGTGGTGGTGCCGCTGACGCTGCTGAACATGGTCTCCATCTGCCGGCCCCTGGCGTCGGCGCGCGAGCTGGCGCAGGCGATTGCTGGGGGCGACCTGTCCGGGCGGGTGCAGGTGCAGGGCCGCGACGAGGTGGCGCAGTTGCAGCGCGCGCTGATGGATATGCAGGGTGGCCTGAGCCGCCTGGTGGCGCAGGTGCGCGATGCCAGCGGCAGCATCGCCAGCGCCAGCCAGCAGATCGCCACCGGCAACCAGGACTTGTCGGCGCGCACCGAGCAGACCGCCAGCAACGCCCAGGAGGCGGTGGTCTCGCTGTCGCAGCTCACCGCCACGGTGCAGCAGACGGCAGCCTCCACGCAGGTGGCCAACCAGTTGATCAGCTCGACTTCGGACGCCGCCACGCGCGGCGGCCAGATCGCCGCGCAGGCGGTGCAAAGTATGCACGGCATCGCTAGCTCCAGCCGCAAGATCGGCGACATCATCGGCCTGATCGACTCGATTGCCTTCCAGACCAACATCCTGGCGCTCAATGCTGCGGTGGAGGCGGCGCGCGCCGGCGAGCAGGGCCGGGGCTTTGCCGTGGTCGCCGGCGAAGTGCGCAGCCTGGCCGGGCGCAGCGCACAGGCGGCCAGCGAGATCAAGCAGTTGATTGGCGCCAGCGTGGCGGCGGTCGATGGCGGTGTGCGCCAGGTCGAGGATGCCGGCAGCGCCATGCAGGAGATCGTCGGCAGCGTGCAGCGCGTGACCGACATCATGGGCGAGATCAACGCTGCCGCCACCGAGCAGACCGCCGGCATCGGCCAGGTCAACGGCGCGGTGGGCGAGATTGACCGCATGACGCAGCAAAACGCCGCGCTGGTCGAGCAGTCCGCCGCCGCCGCCGAGTCGCTGCGCGAGCAGGCCGAGCGCCTGTCGCTGGTGGTGCAGCAGTTCCGCCTGGCCGACGGTGGCGCACCGGCTGGTGGTACCGCCCCGCGCCTGGCGGTTGGGACTGAGGCTGGGGCTGGGCAACTGCGCCTGCTGGCCTGACACCTCTATCGCTACATAAAATATAGCTATCAGCGCTTGCCTGTATTGGGTTTCAGGATATTTTCATGCCCAACACAGGCTTGCCGGGCGATCAATGGCCGCCGTCTGGCGGTAGCACCGGGTAGTCGGTATAGCCGCGCGCATCGCCGCCGTAGAAGGTGCGCGTATCCCACTCGTTGAGCGGCGCGCCGCTGCGCAGGCGCGCCACCAGGTCGGGGTTGGCGATGAAGGCCTTGCCAAAAGCCACGGCATCGGCCCGGCCACTGGCCACGGCCTGGCTGGCCAAGGCGCCGTCATAGCCGTTGTTGACCAGCCAGGCGCCGCGCCCGCCGGCGTCCCGGTAGGCGGTCTGGAAGGCGGCGTAGTCGAAGGGCCGGCCCTCGACCTCGCGCGGCCCGCCGGTGGCGCCTTCGATGATGTGCAGATAGGCCAGATCAAGCGGCGCCAGCTGGCGCGCCAGGTAGGCGTACAGCGGCTGCGGGTCGGCATCCTCGATGTCGTTGGCCGGCGTCACTGGCGACAGGCGGATGCCGGTGCGCCCGCCGCCCACGGCATCGGCCACGGCGCGCGTGACTTCCAGCAGCAGCCGGGCGCGGTTTTCCACGCTGCCGCCGTAGTCGTCGCTGCGCTGGTTGGCGCTGCTCTTGAGGAACTGCTCCAGCAGATAGCCGTTGGCGCCGTGGATTTCCACGCCGTCGAAGCCGGCCGTGTGGACGGCATTGCGCGCGGCGGCGGCAAAGGTGTGGACGATGCCGGGCAGCTCCTGGGCTGCCAGCGCGCGCGGCGTGGAGGTCGGCGCAAAGCCGGCGCGGCCATCGCCACGGTCGTGCAGGTAGGTCTTGGCCTGGACCGGCAGGGCCGAGGCCGACACCGGCGCTGCACCGCCCGGCTGTAGGCTGGTGTGCGAGATGCGGCCCACGTGCCACAGTTGGCAGACGATGCGCCCGCCAGCGGCGTGGACGGCATCGGTCACGCGCTTCCAGCCATCGAGCTGCTCGCTGCCGTACAGGCCGGGCACGTCGGCATAGCCCTGGCCCTGGTGGCTGATGGCCGTGGCTTCGGAGATCAGCAGCCCGGCGCTGGCGCGCTGGCGGTAGTACTCGGCGGCCAGCGCGCCGGGGATGGCGTTGGGGGCGCGGTTGCGCGTCAGCGGCGCCATGACGATGCGGTTGGCCAGGCGCAGCGCGCCGGCCTGCAGGGGGTCGAACAAGGTGGTGGTCATGGGGAGAAGGGAGAAGCGGGGGACGGGGGAGCGGGGCGGAGGTGGGCAGAAAAAGGGCCGCCCGAGGCGGCCCGCTGCGGCGCTGCCTACTTGAGCAGGCCCTCGGCCTTCATGGCGGCCTGCACGGCGGGGCGGGCGGCGATGCGCTCGCGCCAGGCGGCCAGGTGCTTGAGGCCCGAGATGTCCAGGCCGACGTGCTGCGGCCAGCCGGTCACGGTGAACAGGTAGGCGTCGGCGACGCTGAAATGCTCGCCCATCAGATAGTCCTTGCCGGCCAGCTCGCCATCGACCCACTCCAGGCGCTGCAGCAGGTTCTTGCGCGCAATGGGCTTGTAGTCCTCGGGCGTGTCCGGCTTGAACAGCGGCGAGAAGCCTTTGTGAATCTCGGTGCCGATGAAGGTCAGCCACTCCTGCAGGCGGTAGCGCGCCAGCGTGCCGTGGGCCGGCGCCAGATTCTTTTGGGGTGCCTGATCGGCCAGGTACTGCACGATGGCCGGGCCTTCGCGCAGGCGCGCGCCGTCGTCGAGTTCGAGCACTGGCACATAGCCCAGCGGGTTGATGGTGTAGAAATCCGTGCCGTCTTGCAGCTTGTGGCTCTTGGTGCTGGCCAGCACCGGGGTGTAGGCCAGGCCGGCCTCGTGCAGCACGATGTGCGGCGACAGCGAACAGGCGCCGGGGGAGTAATAGAGCTTCATGGCTGATCCTTCTTGGCTTGCGGGCCGTGCGGCCTGCGGTTGTCAGGGGGAGCTGGGTGCCGGGTGGCTGGCGCCCGGGCCACCGGGATGCTAGCCCGGATGGCGCAGGTCTGCCGGCGCTGCCTGCCCATGCGCCGCCCATCGGCGGGGTGCGGCGGCGCTACATTTGGCTGCGGCGGTGCGCTGCCGCCTGCCCCCCGGAGGCCCTGTCGGCCCACGGGCGGCAACAAGATCATCACAGCAAAAAAAACAGAGGGGATTCCATGCAGATATTGCGTTCCTTGTCGCTGCGCGCCCAGATGCTGCTCATGCTGGTGGGGTGGTGGCAGCTGGCCTGGGCCTGACCCTGGCCGTGCTGATGGCCCGCACGGCAGAGCTGGAGCAGACCGCCGCCCTGCGCCATGCCCAGACGCTGGCCGAGAGGCAGGGAGATGCGGCGGCGCAAGGCCTACGCCAGGCCCTGACCACAGCGCAGACGCTGGCTGCCAGCCTGCAGGCCTTGCACCAGACGCAGTTGCCGGCAGCGCAAAAGCGCGGCCTGGGCGATGCCATCCTGCGCACCGCCCTGGAGCAGGCCCCGCGGCTGAACGGCACCTGGTCGGGCTGGGAGCCGGACGCCTTCGATGGCGACGACGCTGCCTTTGCTGGCGCCCCCCACCACGACGCCACGGGGCGCTATCTGCCGTATTTCTCGCGCAATGGCGCCAATGGCAGCGTCACCCAGGCCCTCATGGAAGGCTACGAGCAGCCCGGCGTGGGCGACTACTACCTCAAGCCCCGGGCCAGCCGCAAGAGCGTCCTGATCGAACCCTACGCCTATGAGTTCGAGGGCCGGCAACTGCTCATGACCACCTTGGCCGTGCCGGTGCTGGACGGTGGGCGCTTCGTCGGCGTGGCCGGCAGCGATCTGATCCTGGCCGAGCTGCAGCAGCAGGTGCAGGCCATCCGCCTCTATGACAGTGGCTATGCCAGCTTCTTCGCGCAGGGCGGCACCTATGTGGGCGACCGCGATGCCGAGCGGGTAGGCCGGCAGCCCGATGCCGCAGCCCTGGGCATGGATGCTGCCCAGTTCGCCGCCTGGCAGCAGGCCTTGCACGGCGGCAAGCCCTTCGTCACCGAGGTCGATGACCCGCGCCTGGGCAGCCGGGCCACTTATGTGCAGGTGCCCATCCGCTTCGAGGGTCTGGATACGGCCTGGGCGCTGGCCACCATCGTGCCGACGCAGGAGGTGCTCAAGGACTTGCACGCCCTGCAGTGGCTGGCCGGTGCGCTGGCGCTGGTCAGCATTGCTGTGACCTGCCTGGTGCTGGGCTGGGGGTTGAATCGCCTGGTGCTGCGGCCCTTGGGCGGCGAGCCGCGCGATGCCGCAGCGCTGGCGCAGCGCGTGGCTGCAGGCGATTTGAGCCAGCCGATCGCCGTGCGCGCGGGCGACGACTTCAGCCTGATGCACCACCTGCAGCACATGCAGGAGGGCCTGCGCCGCGTGGTGGCGCAGGTGCGCGAGGGTGCGCACGGCGTGGCCACGGCAAGCGCGCAGATCGCCAGCGGCAATCAGGATCTGTCGGGCCGCACGGAAAGCCAGGCCAGCGCGCTGCAGCAGACGGCGGCCTCCATGGAGCAGGTCGGCAGCACCGTGCAGCACAACGCCGACGGCGCCCGCAGCGCCAGCCGGCTGGCCCAGGAGGCGGCGGACATCGCCAGTCAGGGCGGCGCGGCGGTGGCCCGGGTAGTGGCATCCATGCAGGATATGCGCAGCAGCAGCGAGCGCATCGCCGACATCATCCAGGTCATCGACTCCATCGCCTTCCAGACCAACATCCTGGCGCTCAACGCCGCTGTCGAAGCCGCGCGCGCCGGCGAGCAGGGCCGGGGCTTTGCCGTGGTGGCCGGCGAGGTGCGCACTTTGGCTGGGCGCAGCAGCGCAGCGGCGCGCGAGATCCGCCAACTTATTGGTGCCAGCGTGGAGCAGGTGGCGCAGGGCACGGCACAGGTCGATGCCGCCCGGGCCACCATCGAGCAGGTGGTGCGCGCCATCGAGCGGCTGAATGTGCTGGTGCGCGACATCAGCGCCGCCAGCCAGGAGCAAAGCAGCGGCATCGCCCAGGTCGGCGAGGCGGTCACCCAGATGGATCAGGTGACCCAGCAAAACGCTGCGCTGGTCGAGGAAATGGCGGCTGCCGCTGCCAGCCTGAATCAGCAGGCCGAGGCCCTGGTGCAGACCGTGGCGGTCTTTCGGCTGGCCGCCGGCGGGGCGCAGCTCATGCGCCCGTGACGCCGCCCGGCTGCACCGGCGCAGTCTCGCGCTCCAGCCGGGCCAGCCAGGCCAGCGCCTGCCCGCGCGAGTCGCCGCACATCTCGGGCGCGGGCGCCAGGCCGGCGCAGCAGGCCGGGCGCTGCGGCTGGCCGAAGATGGCGCAGCGGCTGTCCTCGCCCAGCTGCACGCAGCGCACACCCGCCGGCTTGCCGTGCGGCATCCCCGGGATGGCCGAGCTGATGGAGGGCGCGATGCAGCAGGCGCCGCAGTCCGGGCGACAGTCCATGATCGCTACTTTTTTAGTAGCTGTAATCGCTTGCCAGACAAGGGTTTTAGCCGGATTTCATGCGGATTCAGGCGCCGAGGCAGCGCCGTGCAGCCGTGCAGCGGCCCACAGCACCTGCCGCACCACCGCCTGCACCTGCTCATGCTGGGCCGCATCGGGCAGCGCGCCGTGTTCGTCGAAGGCGCTGGCGGCGCGTGCCAGGGCGTACTGGCGCGGCGCCAGCCAGCAGCCCAGGTTGATGAGCAGCGGCGCCAGGTGGCCCTGCGCACGCAGGCCACCCAGGGCGCCGTTGGACGCACTGAGCATCCCGACCACCTTGCCGGCAAAGGGCCGGCTGCCATCGGCGAAGACCGGATGCCCGGCCACCGGGCTGGAGGCCCAGTCCAGCGTGTTCTTGAGCAGGCCGGTGTAGCTGCCGTTGTACTCGGGCGAGGCAATGATCCAGGCCGGGTGGGCGTCCATGATTTCCTTGAGGTGGATGACGTCCGCCGGCGTGCCGCGCGCTTCCAGGTCGGCGTGGTACATGGGGATGTCGAAATCGGCCAGCTCCAGCAGCGTGACCTGGGCGCCGGCAGCGCGCCCAATCTGTGCGGCCACGGCGGCCAGGCGGCGGTTGAAGGACTGCTGGCGCGTGCTGCCGGCGAAGACGAGGAGTTTCATGGAGGGAGCATTCATGGCGGGTGATTGAAGCACAGGCGTCGGCGGCTCGGCGGCGGCCATGTTCCACGTGAAACATGCAGGCTGACCCCGGTGCTGCGCCATTTTGGTGGAGGTGGGAAAATTGCGGGTTTTCCCGGCAGCCATCCTCCGGTGCCTGCCATTTTTTTCATCGAGCACACGCCATGCTGTATCCCCAGGAATTTGACGTCATCGTCGTCGGCGGTGGCCATGCCGGCACCGAGGCGGCGCTTGCCAGCGCGCGCATGGGCTGCGCCACGCTGCTGCTCACGCACAACATCGAGACGTTGGGCCAGATGAGCTGCAACCCCAGCATCGGCGGCATCGGCAAGGGCCATCTGGTCAGGGAGGTCGATGCCCTGGGCGGCGCCATGGCGCTGGCCACCGACGAGGCCGGCATCCAGTTTCGCACCCTCAACAGCTCCAAGGGCCCGGCCGTGCGTGCCACGCGCGCGCAGGCCGACCGCATTCTGTACAAGGCCGCCATCCGCCGTGTGCTGGAAAACCAGCCCAACCTATGGCTGTTCCAGCAGGCGGTGGATGACCTGCTGATCGAGGGCGACCGGGTGGCAGGGGCCGTCACGCAGATCGGCCTGCAGTTTCGCGCCCGCGCCGTGGTGCTGACGGCGGGCACTTTTCTGGACGGGCGCATCCACGTCGGCCTGCAGAATTACGCCTCGGGCCGTGCGGGCGACCCGCCGGCGGTCACGCTGTCGGCGCGCCTCAAGGAGCTGCAATTGCCGCAGGGGCGCCTCAAGACCGGCACGCCGCCGCGCCTGGACGGGCGCAGCATCGACTTCTCGCAATGCCAGGAGCAGCCCGGCGACGGGATGCCTGGCGGCGTCAACGAGGGCCACCTGCCGGTCTTCAGCTTCATGGGCTCGGCCGACCTGCACCCGCGCCAGGTGCCGTGCTGGATCACCCACACCAACGAGCGTACGCACGACATCATCCGCTCGGGGTTCGACCGCAGCCCCATGTTCACCGGCAGGATCGAAGGCGTGGGGCCGCGCTACTGCCCCAGCGTCGAGGACAAGATCAACCGCTTTGCCGACAAGGACAGCCACCAGATCTTTCTGGAGCCCGAGGGCCTGACCACGCACGAGTTCTACCCCAACGGCATCTCGACCAGCCTGCCCTTCGACATCCAGATTGCCCTGGTGCGCTCCATGCGCGGACTGGAGAACGCGCACATCCTGCGTCCGGGCTACGCCATCGAGTACGACTACTTCGACCCGCGCGCGCTCAAAAGCAGCTTCGAGACGCGGCAGATCCAGGGCCTGTTCTTTGCCGGCCAGATCAACGGCACGACGGGCTACGAGGAAGCAGCGGCGCAGGGTCTGTTCGCCGGCCTGAACGCCGCGCTGCAGTGCCGGGGCCAGGCGCCCTGGGTGCCGGCGCGCGATGAGGCCTACCTGGGCGTGCTGGTGGACGACCTGATCACGCGCGGCGTGACCGAGCCGTACCGCATGTTCACCAGCCGCGCCGAGTTCCGCTTGCAGCTGCGCGAGGACAACGCCGACATGCGCCTGACCGAAATCGGCCGGCGCCTGGGCCTGGTCGATGACGCGCGCTGGGAGCGCTTCAGCCGCAAGCGCGATGCCGTGGCGCGCGAGAGCGAGCGCCTGAAAGCCACCTGGGTCAACCCGCGCAACCTGCCGGCAACCGAGAGCGAGCGCGTGCTGGGCAAGGCCATTGAGCATGAATACAAGCTGTTCGACCTGCTGCGCCGCCCGGACGTGGACTACGCCAGCCTGATGAGCCTGGACGGCGGCAAGTACGCCAGTGCCGATGTTTCACGTGAAACGCTGGGCGCGCTGGCGGACAGCGTAGCCCTGCAGGTGGAGATCGCCGCCAAGTATTCGGGCTATATCGAGCGCCAGAGGGACGAGGTGCAGCGTGCTGCGCACTACGAAAGGCTGCGCCTGCCCGAGGAGCTGGACTACAGCCAGGTGCCGGCCCTGTCCATCGAGGTACGCCAGACCCTGCAGAAACACCGCCCCGAGACGCTGGGCCAGGCCTCACGCATTGCGGGCGTCACGCCGGCGGCGATTTCGCTGCTGCTGGTACACCTCAGGCGCGGCGGCTTCAAGGGCTTTGCCGCTGCCGAAGCGCAGGACGCCGCATGAGTGCCGAACAGCATCTGGAAGCCGCGCTGCGTGCCGGTGCGGCAGAACTGGGCCTGGCGCTGCAGCCCGCGCAGGTGCAGCAGCTGCTGGACTTCCTGGCGCTGCTGCACAAGTGGAACCGGGTCTATAACCTGACGGCGCTGCGCGCGCCGCAGGACATGCTGACGCATCATCTGCTTGACAGCCTGGCGGCAGTGCCGCCGCTGCTGCGCTATCTCCAATCCATGCAGGAGCGGGAGCAAGAGCAGGGCAGGGCGCTGCAACTGCTCGATGTCGGCTCGGGCGGCGGCTTGCCGGGCGTAGTGTTTGCCATCTGCTGCCCGCAGCTGCAGGTGCATTGCGTGGACACGGTGGCCAAGAAGGCGGCCTTCATCCAGCAGGCGGCGGCCACCCTGCGCCTGGGCAACCTGCGCGGCATCCACGCGCGGGTGGAGAGCCTGAGCGGCCCCTACGACATCATCAGCAGCCGCGCCTTTGCCGCGCTGGCTGACTTCACCGCTTGGTCACGCGCGGCGCTGGCGCCGCAGGGCGTCTGGCTGGCCATGAAGGGCAAGCTGCCCGGCGACGAAATCGGGCAACTGCCGCCCACGGTGCAGGTGTTTCACGTGGAACAACTCGCTGTGCCGCAACTGCAGGCCGAGCGCTGCATTGTCTGGCTGCGCCCGGCGGGTGGGGAGCCGTCTTGAGGTGAGTGGGCGGGCCTCTCGTGCGTTGCGCGTTGAGCGATGAGTGTTTTGCGTGAACATCCTGCACAACGCACCCAGGCTAAGCGCTCCACCCCCCGGCTACACTTGCCGGCTGTCCACGCCCAACTCGCAGGAAACATGTTCGGCATTTCCGACTACGGCGCCTTTGTCGCGGCCATCGTGCTGTTCCTGGCCATCCCCGGCCCGGGTAATCTGGCCCTCATCACCTCCACCGGCAAGGGCGGCGTGCGCGCCGGGCTGGCGGCGGGCTTTGGCGTCATCGCTGCCGACCAGGTGCTGATGTGGACGGCGGTGGCTGGCGTGTCGGCCCTGCTGGCGGCGTATCCGGCGGCCTTCCATGCCGTGCAGTGGCTGGGCGCGGCCTATCTGGCCTGGCTGGGCTGGAAGATGCTCACTGCCAAGCCGGGCGCGGCGCCGGTGCTCAGGATGCAGCCACGGCAGTATTTCCGCCAGGGCGCGCTGATCACGCTGCTCAACCCCAAGGCCATCGTGTTCTACATGGCCTTCTTCCCGCTGTTCGTCGATCCGCAGCGCCACCAGGGCCTGCTCACTTTTGCCGTCATGGCGGCGACCATTGCCGCGCTCACCTTTCTCTACAGCTTGATCGTGGTGTTGCTGACCCAGCATCTGGCCGAGCGTATGCGGGCCAATCCGCGCATCGCCCAGGTGCTGGAAAAGACCGCCGGCACCTTCCTGATCGGCTTTGGCATCAAGCTGGCCCTGGCGCCCTGATTGCCGCCCTGTCCATCCCCTTTCTTCCCATTTCGTTGCCGTCACACTCTCGCATGGCCAAGATTTTCTGTATCGCCAACCAAAAGGGCGGCGTCGGCAAGACCACCACCACCGTCAACCTGGCCGCCGGCCTGGCCAGGATTGGCCAGCGCGTGCTGCTGGTCGATCTCGATCCGCAGGGCAACGCCACCATGGGCTCGGGCGTGGACAAGCGCACGCTTGCGCGCAGCGTCTATGACGTGCTGCTGGGCGAATGCAGCGTGGCCGAGGCGGCAGTGCCCGCTGCCCAGGCCGCCGGCTACCAGGTGCTGGGCGCCAACCGAGAACTGGCCGGCGCCGAGATCGAGCTGGTCAGCCTGGAGCAGCGCGAAAAGCGCTTGAAAACCGCGCTGGCGCAGGTCGATCGACAATTCGACTTCGTGCTGATCGACTGCCCGCCGTCCCTGAGCCTGCTGACCCTCAACGGCCTGTGCGCCGCGCACGGCGTGGTCGTGCCCATGCAGTGCGAGTATTTCGCCCTCGAAGGCGTGACCGACCTGCTCAACACCATCCGCCAGGTGCATGGCAACCTGAACCCCGATCTGCAGATCATCGGCCTGCTGCGCGTCATGTTCGACGCGCGCATCACGCTGCAGCAACAGGTCAGCGAGCAGCTCAAGGAGCACTTCGGCGACAAGGTCTTCGACACCGTGATCCCGCGCAACGTGCGCCTGGCCGAAGCGCCCAGCCACGGTCTGCCCGGCGTGGTGTTCGATGCCAACGCGCGCGGCAGCCAGGCCTTCATCGCCTTTGCCCAGGAGATGGTGCAGCGCGTCAAGCCGCGCCGGCAGCCTGGAGCGAAAGGGTGAGCGTCGAGCGGTGCGCATGGTGCGGAAAATGCCTTTATTTCAGGTAAAAACAGCCGCAAACCCTTACTGGGCAAGCGGTTGCAGCTATTAAAAAGATAGTAAAACTCCATGCAGGAAGAAGCACAGGTTCTCTTGCTGCCCGGCTGGCAGAACTCCACCGAAGGCCATTGGCAGACCGAGTGGGAGCAGGCCTTGGGCTACCAGCGCGTGCAGCAGCACGACTGGCTGCGCCCCAGGCGCGGCGACTGGTGCGCGCGCCTGGAAGAGGCCGTGCTGGAGGCGCCCGCGCCCGTGGTGCTGGCCGCGCACAGCCTGGGCTGCATCCTGGTGGCCTGGTGGGCCGCGCATTCGCGCCACACGCACAAGGTGCGCGGCGCGCTGCTGGTGGCGCCGGGCGATGTCGAGCAGCCCGGCGTGGGCGAGTTGATTCCCGGCTGGCTGCCGATTGCGCGCCAGCCGCTGCCCTTTGCCGCCACGCTGGTGGCCAGCAGCGACGACCCGTACTGCAGCCTGGAGCGCGCCCACGAGCTGGCGGCGCACTGGGGGGCGCGCTTTGCCCCGGCCGGCGCCTGCGGGCACATGAATGCCGAGTCCGCCCTGGGCCTGTGGCCGCAGGGCCAGGCACTGCTGCGGCCCCTGATGAATGGCACAAGCGAGGACTGAAGGACACATGGTGACCAAGCCATCCAAGAAACCCAAGGGCCTGGGCCGCGGGCTGGAGGCCTTGCTCGGCCCCAAGGTGCCCGAGCAGGCCGAACGCGATCAGGCGGCGCAGGCCGGCCAGCCCTCCAGCCTGGCGCTGGAGCAGCTGGTGCCCGGCCAGTACCAGCCGCGCACGCGCATGGACGAGGGCGCACTGTACGAGCTGGCCGAGAGCATCCGCGCCCAGGGCATCATGCAGCCCATCCTGGTGCGCCGGCTGGGCGAGGGCGAGCACGCCGGACGCTACGAGATCATCGCCGGCGAGCGGCGCTTCCGGGCCGCCCGGCTGGCCGGTCTGGACGAGGTGCCGGTGCTGGTGCGCGACGTGCCCGACGAGGCCGCCGCCGCCATGGCGCTGATCGAGAACATCCAGCGCGAGGATCTGAACCCGCTGGAGGAGGCCCAGGGCCTGCAGCGCCTGGTGCGCGAGTTCGGCCTGACGCACGAGCAGGCCGCGCAGGCCGTGGGCCGCTCGCGCAGCGCGGCCAGCAATCTGCTGCGCCTGCTCAACCTGGCCGAGCCGGTGCAGACCATGCTGATGGCGGGCGACTTGGACATGGGCCATGCGCGCGCCCTGCTGGCGCTGGACAAGGCCGGCCAGATCACCGCCGGGCACCAGATCGCCGCGCGCAAGCTGTCGGTGCGCGAGGCCGAGGGCCTGGTCAAGAAGCTCGGCGCCGAGGCCGAAGGGGCTGCGCCGGCCAGGGCGGCGCGCACGGACAAGCCGCGCGATGTGCGCCGGCTGGAGGAGGAGCTGTCCGACCTGTTGACCGCCGAGGTCGAGATCCGCGTGAAAAAGCGCGTGCGCCGCGCCGGGCGCATGGAGGAGCTGGGCGAGGTGGCCATCCAGTTCGGCTCGCTGGATGCGCTCAACGGCCTGATCGAGCGCCTGCGCGGCGGCGCGGGCGAGTAGCGCGTGGCCGGGCGCCCGTGCGCGGCATGGCTGCCCGGATGCGGGCCTGCAGCCGCCTCGGCGGGCCTGGCAACAGCTCCTGGGCCGCAGTTGCCGCGTCTCTTGCTTGCTGCCCCAGAGGCACGCTTTCAGCATCCTGTGAAACACCGCCCCGTGCCCGCCCAGCCATGCGTCTGAAGCTGCCCTGGCCGCTGCCGGCCCTGCTGGCCTGGGCCGGGGCGTGGCTGTTGTACCTGGCCAGCGCGCGCGCCCTGGGGCCGCTGCCGGCCATGCTGCTGGCCAGCGTGCTAGGCCTGGTGGCCGGCGCGCTGCTGCGCAACTGGTGGCGCCGGGCGCTGGTGGCGCTGGGCTTTCCGCTGTCGCTGGCCCTGTCGGGCGCGGCCACGCTGCCGGCCTGGGCCTGGCTGCTGCCGCTGGCCGCGCTGCTGCTGCTGTACCCGGTGCAGTCCTGGCGTGATGCGCCGCTGTTTCCGACGCCGGCCCAGGCACTGGCTGGGCTGGCCGAGCGGCTGCCCCTGCCGCCCGGCGCCTGCGTGCTGGACGCCGGCTGCGGCCTGGGCCACGGCCTGCGCGCCCTGCACGCGGCCTATCCGCAGGTGCGGCTGGAAGGCGTCGAATGGAGCCGCCCGCTGGCGCTGCTGTGCCGCCTGCGCTGCCCGTTTGCGCGCGTGCGGCGCGGCGACATGTGGGCGCTGGACTGGGGCGGCTACCAGGTGGTCTATCTGTTCCAGCGGCCCGAGAGCATGGCGCGCGCGGCGGCCAAGGCGCAGCAGGACATGGCGCCGGGCAGCTGGCTGGTCAGCCTGGCCTTCGAGCTGCCCGGCCAGGTCGCGCAGGCCCGGCTGCAGACCCTGCCGGGACGCGAGGTCTGGCTGTACCGCCTGCCGCTGGCCGTGCCAGCCACGGCGGCCCAGGCCACGGGCGGCAGTCCATGAAAAAGGCCGCCCGGGCAGGGCGGCCTTGCGTGCCGTGGCAGCGCTGCGCGCGGCTTCAGCGCGGCAGTGCCAGCAGGCGGTTGATGTCGCGGTCGTTGGGCAGGGCGTAGTCGTGCGCGCGGATGATGCGGCTGTCCTCGGTACGCACCAGCTTCAGGCTGATGTAGGTGTAGTGGGCAGCCGGCGAGAAGGTGCCAACCACGACCATCGAGGCGTTGTGGTTGCGTGCGATGTCCTTGAGCTCGCGCGACAGCAGCAGCTCGCCGGCGCCTTCCTTGACGAAGATGTCGCCGCGCAGCTTGATTTCCTTGACATCGAAGCCGGCCATGGCCATGGCGCTGGCGTACTGCTCGGACAGCGTGCGGCCCAGCGGCGAGGACATGCTCATGTCGTTGACGTTGACCACGGTGGCCACCAGCACTGGGCCGGGGCCGGTGATGCTGGTGTCCAGGCGTTCGACCAGCTGGCCGATGGCGTCGCGGCTGCTTTGCAGCAGCGGAGCGCGGGCGGCGTCGGCATAGGTCGGCTCGACGCGCAGCGGCTGGGGCGGCTGCGTCTGGAACTGCGAGCAGCCAGTGGACAGCAGTGCGGCACCGGCCAGGGCGCCGAGCAGCGCCAGGGAGCGGGGCTTGTTGCTCATCGTCGTCTTCGTACTCATTGCGCCACCACCTGCATGGGAGTGGGGCGGTATTGCGGGGGCGGCGGCAGCGGGCGCAGAAACAGCGGCACGTCGGCGTTTTCCAGGTAATAGACGTCGGTCTTGCGCACCAGGTATTGCCCGCCGCGCGCCACCGTGGTGGTCAAGACCAGCTCGGTGTTGGTCGGGCCGCCGGAGTTGATGCTGGCGGCAAAGTCCGCCGCGCCGGCCAGGCCCAGCGTGGCCAGCAGCTTGGCATCGATGTGCTCATGGCGCAGGCCGTAGGCGGCCATCAGGCCGGCGGCGATCATGGTGTACTGGCCGGGGATGACGTGCGGACGGTCGCTGTTGTGGCGTACCAGCTGCGTGGTGTAGCTGACCTCCAGGCCGGCGCCGGGCTGCTGCTGCACCACGGCGCCGCGCTGCACCATCTGGGTGATCAGGAAGTCGCGGAACGCCAGATCGAAGGAGCTGGGGTTGGGCGGCAGCGCCACGTGCAGCGGCGCGTCCTGGCCGAAGCCGATCTGCGCCAGCGAGGCGCGCGTTTGCTCGACCACATCGCTGGACAGCAGCTCCCAGTGCCCGGCGGAGCGCACCTTGTGCTGGCTGGTCTGCTCGAAATTCTTGGCCAGCGGAATCGGCGCACTGCCGCAGCCGGCCAGCGCCAGTGCAGCTGCTGCGGCTGCAGACAGGCCCAGGGCCTTGATCAAGGACATGAATCCCTCCTGATTGGATGAATGGATACGGCGTGCCGTCTGCAAATGATTCTGATGGCTCACCGGGGTAATGACAAGTTTTGCGCCTGCAGCGCACCAACGCCGCGCGGGCCGGTGTTGTTTTGCCGGCATGTCGGCGTGGCCTGCCGAGGTTTCGGCCCTGGTGTCCTGCAGCTTCAGCCGGCAGCGCGCTTTTGCAGAATTTCGAAGGCTGGCAATTCTTTACCCTCCAGCACCTCCAGGAAGGCCCCGCCGCCGGTGGAGATGTAACCAACCTTGTCTTCGATGCCGAATTTGGCGATCGCCGCCAGCGTGTCGCCGCCGCCGGCGATGCTGAAGGCGCTCGATGCGGCAATGGCCTGGGCGATGGCGCGCGTGCCCCCGGCGAACTGGTCGAACTCGAACACGCCTACCGGGCCGTTCCAGACGATGGTGCCGGCGGCCTGCAGCTGCACGGCCAGGCGGGCGGCGGTTTCCGGGCCGATGTCCAGGATCAGGTCGTCGTCCTGCACATCCTGCGCGCGTCTGACCGTGGCTGGGGCATCGGCGGCAAAGGCCTTGGCCACCACCACGTCGGTCGGGATGGGCACCTGGGCGCCGCGTGCGGCCATGGCGTCGATGACGGCGCGGGCCTCGCCCACCAGGTCGGCCTCGGCCAGGCTCTTGCCGATGGGCAGGCCGGCGGCCAGCATGAAGGTGTTGGCGATGCCGCCGCCGACGACCAGGCCATCGACCTTGCCGGCCAGGCTTTGCAGGATGGTCAGCTTGGTGCTGACCTTGGAGCCGGCGACGATGGCCACCAGGGGGCGCTTCGGTGCGGCCAGGGCGCGCGTGAGCGCGTCGATCTCGGCGGCCAGCAGCGGGCCGGCGCAGGCCACGGGGGCATATTCGGCGATGCCGTAGGTCGTGCCCTCGGCGCGGTGCGCGGTGCCGAAGGCGTCGTTGACGTAGATGTCGCACAGTTGCGCCATCTTCCTGGCCAGCGCCGGGTCGTTCTTCTTCTCGCCCGGGTTGACGCGGCAGTTCTCCAGCAGCACGACCTGGCCGGGCGCCACGCGCACGCCGTCCACCCAGCCGGCCAGCAGCGGCACCTCGCAGCCCAGCAGCTCGGCCAGGCGCGCGGCCACCGGGGCCAGCGAATCTTCGGGACGCAACTGCCCTTCCTGGGGCCGGCCCAGGTGGCTGGTGACCATGACGGCGGCGCCGGCGTCCAGCGCCATGCGGATACAGGGCACGGAGGCGCGGATGCGCGTGTCCTCGGTGATGTGGCCGGCGGCATCCTGCGGCACGTTCAGATCGGCGCGGATGAACACGCGCTGGCCGCGCACGCGGCCTTGCTCGCACAGGTCGGAGAAACGAAGAATCTGCATGGTCGGGAAAGTCTGCAAGAGCGCCGGCAGGACTGGCGCAAGGGGAGGAGACGGGACGGGGGACTTGGCGCGCGATTCTAGGCGGCCTGCTGCCGGCTACCAGCCCAGCCCGATGTGCAGCGGCAGATAGACTGCCATGCCGACCACGATGGTGCCCAGAATGCCCCGGCGCCAGAAGTAGTAGCCGCAGGCCAGCAGCACGGCGGGTACCCGCGCGTCGGCCAAGGTCTGGATCAGCGCGCCGCCGGTCATCAGGATTTCCGGCGCGATGACGCCGGCCAGCGCCGCCAGGGGCGCGTATTTCAGGCCCCGGCGCAGCCAGTCGGGCAGGGGCAGCTCGCGTTCGGGCAGCATGAAAAAGGCCCGGGTGATGAGCGTGATGATGGCCAGGCCCACGATGGCCAGCACCGCCCAGAGCCAGGACTGCAGCGCGTCTGCGCTCATGCCGACGGCCCCCGCGCGCGCTGCTGCGCACGCTGCAGGGCGCGGCTGGCGGCCTCGGCGCCCAGGCCGGTGGCGACGGCAGCGACGATGGCCAGCAGGATGTTGAGCTTGAGCGGCAGCGCGAAGGCGGCAATCGCCGCCGTGCCGGCCACCAGCGTGGCCAGCCAGCTGGTGCGGTCGCCCAGCATGGACAGCAGGATGCCCAGCAGCGCCAGCACGCCGGCAAAGCCCAGGCCCCAGGACAGCGGGATGACGTTGGCCAGTGCGATGCCGGCCAGCGACGGCAGCTGCCAGGCCAGCCAGTTGGACACGGCCGAGCCCCAGAAATAGGGCACCTGCTCGGGCGCTGGCTGGGGCTGCGGGAAGCGCTTGAGAAAGGCCACGAAGATCACGTCGCCGCTGAAATAGCCCAGCAACATGCGGTGCCAGCGCGGCAGGTGGGCGAAGTAGCTGCGCCACATGCTGCTGAAGATGACGAAGCGCAGGTTCACGCAGGCGGCGGTGAGCCAGATGACCCACAGCGGCGCGCCGGCGGCCAGCAGCGGCAGTACCGACAGCTGCGCGCTGCCGGCATAGACGAGGAGCGACATGAAGACCGCCAGCCCCGTGGGCAGGCCGGTCTTGACCATGGCCACGCCGGTGACCAGACCCCAGGCGGCGATGCCCAGGCCGGTGCCCAGCATGTCGCGCGCACCCAGGCGCGTCCAGGGATTGGCCAGCCAGGCGCGCAGTGCCGTGCGCGCAGCGGCGCTCATGCGCTGGCGCCCAGCACCAGGCCTGGGGCGAGTGCCGCGCCGCGCAGGAAGTCGCGCGCCGCCAGGCGCTTGCCGCCGGGGCGCTGCAGCTCGGTCAGCACCAGCACCGTGCCATCGCCGCAGGCCACATGCAAGCCAGTATCGTTTGCCAGCAAAATCTGGCCTGGAGCCTTGTCTGGCAAGCGCTGACAGCTATCAATCTTGCAGTCCCAGACTTTCAGCGTCTCGCCTTGCAGCGTGGTTGCTGCGCCCGGGAAGGGGTTGAAGGCGCGCACCCGGCGGGCGATGACCTCGGCGCTGTCGCGCCAGTCGATGGCGGCCTCGGCCTTCTCGATCTTGTGGGCGTAGGTGATGCCCGCCGAGCCATCCGGCGGCTGCGGCGTGGCCTGCAGGCGGTCGGCCTGGGCGTCGGCCAGGGCCTGCACGATGAGCTGGCCGCCAAGCTGCGCCAGACGGTCGTGCAGCGTGGCCGTGCTGTCGTGTGCGGCAATCGGCACGCTGCGGCGCAGCAGCATGTCGCCAGTGTCCAGGCCGGCGTCCATCTGCATGATGGTGATGCCGGTCTCGGCGTCGCCGGCCTCGATGGCGCGGTGGATGGGAGCGGCGCCGCGCCAGCGCGGCAGCAGGCTGGCGTGGATGTTCAGACAACCTCGCGGGGGAGCATCGAGCGCCCACTGCGGCAGGATCAGGCCGTAGGCGGCGACCACCATGACCTCAGCCTGCGCTGCGGCGATGGCGGCCTGGGCGGCGGCGGCGTCTTCGGGGTATCTGCCGTCCAGGCGCAGGCTGCGCGGCTGCGCCACGGCGATGCCGTGCTGCATGGCCAGTTGCTTGACCGGCGAGGCCTGCAGCTTCATGCCGCGCCCGGCGGGGCGGTCGGGCTGGGTCAGCACCAGCGGCACCTCGTGGCCGGCGGCCAGCAGCGCGGCCAGCGCCACGCGGGCGAACTCCGGCGTGCCGGCGAAGATGACTTTCATGCGCGCGCTGGCGGCTGCGCCCTGTGCTGCTTGAGCAGCTTGGTCTTGATGCGCCCGCGCTTGAGCGGCGAGAGGTATTCCACGAAGACCTTGCCCATCAGGTGATCCATCTCGTGCTGGATGCACACGGCCAGCAAGTCCTCGGCCTCGATCAGGCGCTCGCGGCCCTGCTCGTCCAGCGCGCGCACGCGCACGGCCAGCGCGCGCTCCACGCCGTCGTAGATGCCGGGCACGGACAGGCAGCCCTCCTCGCCCAGGCGCGTCTCGGGGCTGGCCCAGAGCAGTTCGGGGTTGATCAGCACCTGCGGCTGGTTGCGCTCCTCGGACACGTCGATCACGACAATGCGCTCGTGGATGTCCACCTGCGTGGCCGCCAGGCCGATACCCTTGGCGTCATACATGGTTTCGAACATGTCGCGGACGATGGCGCGCACGCGCTCATCGACCGTGGCGACGGGCTGGGCGACCTTGTGCAGGCGCGGATCGGGAAAGCAGAGAATGGATAGCAGGGCCATGGTTGCAAGGCGAGTGTTTCGACATTTTCGCCACTTTGCCCTGCCGGCGCGCCGCCCTGTCGCAATAATCGTTGCCCGTTCAAGGGCTTGGAACCAGAATCGCCGCACAGCCAGCGCCGCTGCACGGCCAGTGAGAGGGACATATTTTTCCGATGGATCATCAGCACCACCCCCTGAAAGCCCTGGCGGCTCTGGCCAGCGTCGTCGCGCTGCTGGCCCCGGCCAGCCAGGCACACAGCCAGAGCGTCACCGATGCCCAGCGCGCCACCGCCCAGCAGGTGGCCGAGCGCGGCGTGCCGCTGGCCGAGCTGGCTGCCGGCGCCCCCGACACCTACGTGGTGCAGCGCGGCGACACCCTGTGGTCGATTGCGGCGCTGTACCTCAACCGTCCCTGGCGCTGGCCCGAGCTGTGGGGCATGAACCTGCAAAGCGTCGCCAACCCGCACCTGATCTACCCCGGCCAGACGCTGTACCTGGAGCGCACCGGCGGCCACGCGCGCCTGCGCACCAGCCGCGCCGGCGCTGCGCCGGGCAACGAAACGGTGCGGGTATCGCCGCACACGCGCAGCGAGAGCCTGTCCTCGCTGGCCGTCCCCACGCTCAAGGCCCATCTGATCGAGCCCTTCCTGGCCGAGCCGCTGGTGGTCGATGAGCGCGAGCTGGCCCTGGCGCCGCGCATCATCGCCGCGCAGGAAGAGCGCTTCGTGCTGGGCAGCGGCGACCGCGTCTATGCACGCGGCCCGCAGAGCAGCCCGCTGGAGCTGGAGACCGGCTCGCCGCGCAAGTGGCGCATCTTCCGCAACGCCACGCCGCTCAAGGATCCCGTGACCGGCCAGGTGCTGGGCTACGAGGCGCACTTCGTCGGCCAAGCCACGCTGGTGCGCGGCGAGTCCGTCGAGCAGGCTGTCAACGCCAAGGGCGAGGCCTTCAGCGAGATCGTGCCGGCCACGGTGCAGCTCAGCCGCACGGTCGAGGAGGTGCGCATCGGCGACCGCCTGCTGCCCGCGCCCGAGCGCACCTTCAGCAACTACGCCCCGCACGCCCCGCGCGAGGATGTCGAGGCCGCCGTGGTCTCGCTGTATGGCGGCACGGCCATGCGCTACGCTGGCCAGAACGCCGTCATCGCCATCAACCGGGGCAGCGACGACGGCCTGCAGGCCGGCCACGTGCTGCGCCTGATCACGCGCGGGCGCACCCTGGTGGACAAGACCGATGAAGACCGGGCCAGCGTGCGCCTGCCGCACGAGACCAACGGCCTGGCCATGGTGTTCCGCACCTTCGAGCGCGTGTCCTACGCGCTGGTGCTGCAGGCGCAGCAGCCAGTGGTGGTGGGCGACCGCCTGACCAACCCCGACTGAGCAGCGCCAGCGCTGCCGTCCCAGCGACCCCGACTGCCCCAAGCCCCATGGAGCGCGACGAGCTGACCGCCTGGCTGCGCCTGACGACCACGCCGGGCGTCGGACGCACCAGCGCGCGCCGGCTGCTGGCCGCCTACGGCCTGCCGCAGGAGGTCTTTGCGCACACGCCTGCCGACTGGCGCCAGCACCTCGCCCCGGGGCCGGCGCAAGCCCTGGCGCAACTGCCGCCCCGGCTCGATGAGCAGATCGGGCGTACCTGGCAGTGGCTGCACGCCGGCGCCGAAGCGCCCGAGGCTGCCGGCCTGCGCCGCGCCATCGTCACCCTGGGCGATGCGGCCTATCCGCCGGCCCTGCTGGAGACACCCGACCCGCCGCTGCTGCTGTACCTGCTGGGCGCTGCCGAACTGCTCGATGCCGGCCAGCCTTTCGCGCCCACAGCCTGCCTGGCCGTGGTCGGCAGCCGCAACCCCACGCCCCAGGGCCGCGAGAACGCCCGGCAGTTCGCCCGGGCGCTGGCCGGGCAGGGCCTGTGTATCGTCTCCGGCCTGGCGCTGGGGGTGGACGCTGCGGCGCACGAAGGCGCGCTGGCGCTGGCCGAGGGCGGCCCTGCCGGGGCTGCAGATGCCCCCGGCATGTCCAGCACGCCCGGCGCTCCCCGCACGGCCCGCACCATTGCCGTGGTCGGCACCGGGCTGGATCGCGTCTATCCGGCAGCGCATCGCAGCCTGGCGCAGCGCATCGCGCGCCACGGCGTGCTGGTCAGCGAATATCCGCTGGGCGCGCCGCCGCTGCCGGCGCACTTCCCGCAGCGCAACCGCATCATCTCCGGCCTGGCGCTGGGTACGCTGGTGGTCGAGGCAGCGCCGGCCTCGGGTTCGCTCATCACGGCGCGCATGGCGGCCGAGCAGGGGCGCGAGGTGTTCGCCATTCCCGGCTCGGTACACGCCCCGCAGGCGCGCGGCTGCCACGCGCTGATCCGCGACGGCGCCACGCTGGTGGAGACGGCGCAGGACGTGCTCGACGAGTTGCGTCCAGTGCTGGCACGGCAGCAGGCCGACGGCGGCAGTGGCGCCGGCAGCGCTGCCGATCGCGGCAGCGAAGGCAGCGACAAAGGCAGCGACGAGAGCAGCGACGAGGTGCTGCAGGCGCTGGGCCATGACCCTGCCGGGCTGGACGCGCTCATCGCCCGCACCGGGCTGGACGCCGCCCGGCTGCAGGTGCGGCTGCTGGAGCTGGAGCTGGACGGCCAGGTGGCGCGCCTGCCCGGTGGTCTGTTCCAGCGCATGGCGCGTGCCTGATTGAATCTTTTTTGATAGCTGTCAGCGCTTGCTGGATAAGGGTTTGAGCCGGTTTTGGCTGTAATTCCTCAACCCTCCTCCCCGAGGGTGGTGGCACAGGCCTGGTCGCGCCTGGCGTGCTTGGCGGCATACAGCTGGGCGTCGGCAGCCTCCAGCAGCTGCTGGGCGCTGTGCATCCCGTCCGCCAGGGTGGCCACGCCGATGCTGATGGTCAGATAGGGAGGCTCGGCCAGGGTGTTGGGCAGGTTCAGCGCCGCCACCCCGGCGCGCATCCGTTCCGCCACGGCACGGGCCTCGCTGGCGCTGGTGTCGGGCAGCAGGCAGACGAATTCCTCGCCGCCATAGCGCGCCGCCAGATCGGTGGGCCGGGCGGCGGCCTGGGCCAGCACCTCGGCCACGGCGCGCAGGTAGTCGTCGCCGGTGGCGTGGCCGTAGTGGTCATTGACGCGCTTGAAGTGATCCAGGTCGATCATCAGCAGGCTCAGCGGCGAGGCGGTGCGCTGCCAGCGGCCATGCTCGCGCGCCAGCGTCTGGTCGAACAAGCGCCGGTTGGCCAGCCGGGTCAGCGCATCGGTATGGCTGAGCTGCTCCAGCTCGGCATTGGCGGCCTGCAGCGCGTGCTGCTGCTGCAGGATGCGCTGGTGGCTGTGCGCCAGGCTGCGCGCCAGATGGCGGTACTTGCGCAGGGCGATGCACGCCGCCAGCGCCAGCAGCACGGCCAGCGCCACGGCGGCCTGCATCAGCGTGCCCTGGCTGCGCTGGCGCACGTAGCGCTCGATGAACTGGCGCTCGCCGTCCTCGTGCGCCTGCAGCGACAGCGTGGTGTCGATGACGGCCAGATAGCGGTCGAAGACGGCAGCCAGGTGCCGGTGCTGCGCCGAGCGGGTCAGGTAGAAGCGGTACTGGCGCGGATAGGAGCGCAGCGTGTGGATCACCTCCAGATCGAACAGCTCATGGCGAAAGCGTTGCTCGGCAAAGAAGTCGGCGTTGAACACCGCCACGTCGATGCGGTCGTTGCGCAGCGCCTCGAACAGGCCGGCGGAGGTGGTGATCTGGTTGAAGGCCAGCAGCTGCTCGGCGGGCACGATGTCCTGCAGCACCGGGCGCAGCGCCACGCCATCGATCAGGCCGACGCGGTAGCGTGCCAGGTCGGCGGTCTGCGCCACCGCCAGGCGCCGCCCCTTGCGCGCGATGACCACGTAATAGCTGTCGTAGAACGGCGCCGTGAAGGTGCCCAGGCGCTCGCGTTCGGGCAGATGGCTCAGGGGCAGGAACAGATCGACCTGGCCGTCCTGCACCTGCTGGATCTTCTGCGCCACGGTCAGCTCGGGCGCGGCCACGAATTCATAGCCCAGGCCCAGCTGCGTGGTGATGAAGCACAGTACATCGACGGCAATGCCGCTGTAGCCGCCCGCCTGGTCAGGGGCCGACAGCGGCGGCGCGCTCACGGCCAGCACCTTCAGCGGCGGTAGCTGGCCCAGGATGGCCAGCTCCTGGGCGTCCAGCTCGACGGGCTGGATCAGGCGGATGCGCTCGGCGCCCTGGCAGGGCGCTGGCGCAGCCTCTGCTGCAGCCGCGCTGGCGCAGGCCACCGCCAGCAGCGCTGCAACGATACGGGCGGACTGCCGAAGCAGCCGGGGCAGCGCGATCATGCGGACGGGAATCTCCGGGGCAGGGGGGAGACAGGCGGCCACCGTGGCTGCCTGAAACTGCCAATCATCGCCCCTGGCGGGCTTGTCTGGACAGGGGCAATCTGTCAACAAGTTTGCATCGGGCGGGGCGCACGGGACTGGCTGGGCGCGAACTGCCGGATATTGCGCAAGGGCGCAAGCGCGCAAAAACCGCAGGGTCTTTCAGGCCAGCCGCGTGCCTTCAGGCCGCTGCCGCGAACAGCCGGCGCGTGCCCACTGGCGCCACGGCGCGGGCGATCGCGCCGATGTGCTCGGGCGTGGTGCCGCAGCAGCCGCCGACGATGTTGACCAGCCCCTCGGCGGCGAATTCGTGTACCAGGCGGCTGGTGACCTCGGGCGTTTCGTCAAAACCCGTGTCGCTCATCGGGTTGGGCAGGCCGGCGTTGGGGTAGCAGCTGATGAAGGTGTCGCCGGCCACGCGCGCCAGCTCCTGGATGTAGGGGCGCATCAGCGCTGCGCCCAGGGCGCAGTTCAGGCCCACCGACAGGGGCCGGGCGTGGCGCACGCTGTGCCAGAAGGCGGTCACCGTCTGGCCGCTCAGGATGCGGCCCGAGGCGTCGGTCACCGTGCCGCTGATCATGATGGGCAGGCATTCGCCGGTTTCCTCGAACACCTCGTCGATGGCAAACAGCGCGGCCTTGGCGTTGAGCGTGTCGAAGATCGTCTCGACCAGCAGCACGTCGGCGCCGCCGTCCATCAGGCCGCGCGTTTGCTCGTGGTAGGCGGCGCGCAGCAGCTCGAAGGTCACGTTGCGTGCGCCGGGGTCGTTCACGTCGGGACTGATGCTGGCGGTCTTGGGCGTGGGGCCGAGCGCGCCGGCGACAAAGCGCGGCCAATCGGGGGTGCTGAACTTGTCGCAGGCCGCGCGCGCCAGGCGGGCGCTTTGCAGATTCATCTCGTAGGCCAGTTCGCCCATGCCGTAGTCGTCCTGGGCAATCGACGTGGCGCCGAAGGTGTTGGTCTCGATCAGGTCGGCGCCGGCGGCCAGGTAGCCCTCGTGGATGTCCTGGATCACGTCGGGACGGGTCAGGCTCAGCAGTTCGTTGTTGCCCTTCACGTCGCGCGGGAAGTCGGCAAAGCGCGTGCCGCGGTACTGGTCTTCAGTCAGCTTGAAGCGCTGGATCATGGTGCCCATGGCGCCATCGAGGATGGCGATGCGCTTGGCCAGGATGGCGGGCAGCTGCCGGGCGCGGGTGTAGGCGGGCAGGGCGGGGCGGACAGGGTGGGCGGGTTGCTGGCTCATGGTGGCGGCGATTGTAGGAACGCCGCCTGCAGGCAGCCGCGCGCGCAGTCAATGAAGGCCTGCAGCGCAGGGCTATCGATCTCCTCGTGCCAGACCAGTGCGCCCACCGCCGGATGGCGCAGCCCGGCGATCGGCACGAAGCGCACGCCCTGCAGCCCGGCGCGCGCCAGCGACGCCGGCACCAGCGCCACGCCCATGCGCAGCGCCACCAGCGACACCACGGTCAGCCACTGGCGCGCCGCGTGGCGCGTGCGCGGGTGGATGCCGGCGCGCTGCAGCAGCGCAATCACGTTGTCGTGGTTGGCCGGCGCCGCATCGCGCGCGAACATGACGAAGCTCTCATGCCCCAGCTCGCGCAGCGGCACGGCCTTCGTGTGCGCCAGCGGATGCTCCTGCGGCAGGCAGCACACCAGGTGGTCTTCGGTCAGCGGCAGGTGCGCCAGGCGCGGCGCCAGCGCCAGCAGCTGCTCGCTGGACGACAACTCGCGCAGCTGCACCTCGATGCCCGGCGCGCGTGCGGCAAAGGCGTGGACGATGCGCGGCATGTCGCGATACGCCATGGAGCCGGTAAAGCCGATGTCCAGCCGCCCGGCCAGGCCGGCGGCCACGGCGCGCGCGGCCTCGGCGGCACGCTCCACGTGGTCGAGCACGGCGCGCACTTCGACCAGGTAGGCATGGCCGGCCGGGGTCAGGGCGACGTGCTTGCTGCTGCGCTCGAACAGCCGCACGCCCAGGCCCTGCTCCAGTGCCTTGATGCCCGAGGACAGCGGCGGCTGCGTGATGCACAGCCGCTCGGCGGCGCGGCCAAAGTGCAGCTCCTCGGCCAGCACGGCGAAGTAGCGCAGCAGATGCAGTTTCATGGGCGCGCATGATGCCCCAGGCCGACAGGGGCCTTGCTGCACCTGCCCGCCCTGCCGCACTGCGCGCGGGGATCGTGAACACGCTCTCAGTACGACTTGGGCAGCCCCAGCACCTTCTCGGCGATGAAGCACAGGATGAGCTGCGGGCTCACCGGCGCCAGGCGCGGAATCCAGGCCTCGCGCATGTAGCGCTCGACGTGGTACTCCCGCGCATAGCCCATGCCGCCGTGCGTGAAGATGGCGCGCTCGCAGGCGCGCCAGCCGGCCTCGGCGCCCAGGTACTTGGCGGCGTTGGCCTCGGCGGCGCAGCTCGCGCCCTGGTCGTACAGCCAGGCGGCCTTGTGTACCATCAGGTGCGCCGCCTCCAGCTCCATCCAGGCCTCGGCCAGCGGGTGCTGGATGCCCTGGTTCTTGCCTATGGGCCGGCCAAAGACCTCGCGCTCGGCGGCATAGCCGGCAGCGCGCGCCAGGGCGGCACGGCCCAGGCCGATGGCCTCGGCGGCGATCAGGATGCGCTCGGGGTTCATGCCGTGCAGGATGTAGGAAAAGCCCTGGCCCTCCTCGCCCACGCGATCTTCCACCGGGATGCGCAGGCCGTCGATGAACAGCTGGTTGGTGTCCACGCACTTGCGCCCCAGCTTGTCGATCTCGTGTACGTCGATTTTGCTGCGGTCGAGGTCGGTGTAGAACAGCGTCAGGCCTTCGGTGCCACGCGCCTGCTCCACCGGCGTGGTGCGCGTGAGCAGGAGGATCTTGTTGGCCACCTGGGCGGTGGAGATGAAGACCTTCTGGCCATGCACCACGTAGTGGTCGCCCCGGCCACCGTCGCTGCGCACCGCGCGCGTCTGCAGCTTCAGCGTGTTCAGGCCGGCGTTGGGTTCGGTCACGCCAAAGCAGGCCTTGTCGCGGCCCTGGATCAGCGGCGGCAGCCAACGCTTTTTCTGCTCGTCGCTGCCGAACACCACCACTGGATGCAGGCCGAAGATGTTCATGTGGACGGCAGAGGCGCCCGACAGCCCGGCGCCGCTGGCCGAGATGGTGTGCATCATCAGCGCTGCCTCGCTGATGCCCAGGCCGGCGCCGCCGTACTCCTCGGGCATGGCGATGCCCAGCCAGCCCGATTCGGCCAGCGCCTGGTGGAAGTCGTGCGGAAAGCCGCCCTCGCGATCCTTGGCCAGCCAGTAATCGGCGTCGAAGGGCGCGCAGATGCGCTCGATGGCGTCCTGGATCTGTTGCTGCTCGGGGTGGGGGCGAAGTTCATGGTGGTTTCGGTGTCTCGTGCTGCCGGGCGGGTGGCAGCGCTGGGGAGCGGATGCGCCAGGCATCTTCGGGGTGCAGCGCCCAGCCGTCCAATTCAATCCCCAGACCGCTCCATAGGATTTGAAAATCGTGGCCCAGGGGCAAAATGCCCGTTTGCCCTGCGCTGCCAGCCAGCTCCGCCCCAGGCTCTGGTATTTCAAGCCAAATACGGCCAAAAGCCTTGTCTGGCAAGCGTTGATAGCTATCGAAAAGAGAGTATTTCTTGTCTCCCGCGCACACCGTTTTGCACACCGTCTTTGGCTACGAGCACTTCCGTGGCCCACAGCAAGCCATCGTCGAGCATGTGACCGATGGCGGCGACGCGCTGGTGCTCATGCCCACGGGCGGCGGCAAATCGCTGTGCTACCAGGTGCCGGCCATCGTGCGTCGCCAGGCCGGCTGCGGCGTGACGCTGGTGGTCTCGCCGCTGATCGCGCTGATGCACGACCAGGTCGGGGCGCTGCTGGAGGCCGGCGTCGAGGCGGCCTTTCTGAACTCCACGCTGGACTGGCCGCAAACGCGCGAGGTCGAGCAGCGCCTGGCGCGCGGCGAGCTGACGCTGCTGTATGCCGCACCCGAGCGCGTGACCACCGAGCGCTTCATCGCCCTGCTCGACGACCTGCACGCGCGCGGCCAGCTGTCGCTCATCGCCATCGACGAGGCGCACTGCGTGAGCCAGTGGGGGCACGACTTCCGGCCCGAATACCGCCAGCTGTCCCTGCTGCACGAGCGCTACCCCGACGTGCCGCGCATCGCGCTCACGGCCACCGCCGACGAGCTGACGCGCGCCGACATCGTCGCGGGGCTGCAACTGCAGGAGGCGCGCCTTTTCGTCAGCAGCTTCGACCGGCCCAACATCCGCTACCGCATCGAGGAAAAGAAAAAGGAGCCGCTGGCGCAGCTGGTGCGCTTCATCGAGCACGAGCATCCGGGCGATGCCGGCATCGTCTATTGCCAAAGCCGCAAGCGCGTCGAGGAGATGGCGGCGGCGCTGCAGGACGCCGGCATCCAGGCGCTGCCCTACCACGCCGGCATGGGCGCCGAAGTGCGCCAGCAGCACCAGGATCGCTTTTTGCGCGAGGACGGCATCGTCATGGTGGCGACGATCGCCTTCGGCATGGGCATAGACAAGCCCGACGTGCGCTTCGTCGCCCACCTGGACATGCCTAAGAACATCGAGGGCTACTACCAGGAGACGGGCCGCGCCGGGCGCGACGGCCTGCCGGCGGACGCCTGGATGGTCTATGGCTTGCAGGACGTGGTGAACCAGCGGCGCATGATCGAAGGCGGCGACGCCGCCGAGGAATTCAAGGCCGTGCTGCGCGGCAAGCTCGATGCGCTGCTGGCCCTGGCCGAGGCCACGGACTGCCGCCGCGTGCGCCTGCTGCGCTACTTTGGCGAGGAGTACGGTCGGTCGGCCCGCGCGGACGGCGGCGCCTGCGCCACCTGCGGCAACTGCGACAACTGCCTGCAGCCTCCGGCGGTATGGGACGGCACGGACGCGGCCAGAAAGCTCCTGTCCGCCATCTACCGCGTCCACCAGGCCAGCGGGCTGAGCTTTGGCGCCGGGCACCTGCTGGACATCGTGCGCGGCAAGGACACGGACAAGGTGCGCCAGTACGGCCACGAGCGGCTGTCCACCTTCGGCGTCGGCCGCGAGTATTCAGACCGCCAGCTGCGCGGCGTGCTGCGCCAGCTGCTGGCGCTGGGCGCCGTGGGCGTGCAGCGCGTGCAGCTCGAGGGCAGCTACAGCTTCGACACGCTGACGCTGACCGAAGGCTCGCGCCCGGTGCTGCGCGGCGAGCAGCAGGTGCTGCTGCGCGAGGCCACGGCGCAGGCCGCAGGCCGGCGCACGCGCCGCGCCGCCGCCCCGCCGGTGGCGGCGGCCAATCTGGATCAGGACGCGCAGGTGCGCTTCATCAACCTGCGCGCCTGGCGCGCCGAGGTGGCGCGCGAGCACAACCTGCCGGCCTACGTCATCTTCCACGACGCCACGCTGGCCGCGATTGCCGAGCGCAACCCAGCCTCGTTGCAGGATTTGCAGGGCATCAACGGCATGGGCGCGAAAAAGCTCGAAGCCTATGGCGAGGACGTGGTGCGGGTGTGCCGGCAGTAGGCCGCCGGCGCGTCCAGTGCGTCCCCCGGCCGCCGCAGCGACAGCCAGGCGAACAGCCAGCCCACGAGCGCCCCGGCCATCGCGTCCAGCGCCACGTGCTGCAGCGTCGCCAGCGTGGACCAGGCGATGGCCCCGCAGGTCAGGGCGCTGGCGATGGACCATCCGCGCGGTGCGCCCATGACCAGGAAGATCCGCCGCAGCCAGAAGGCGGCGAACACGGCGGCCGCCACATGCAGCGAGGGGAAGGCGTTGCCGCCGGTGTCCACGCTCTTGAGCAGTGACATGCCGGGGTGGCTGGCCCAGTCCAGCGCGTTGTCGGGTACCTTGGTGGGAAAGACCCAGAACACGGCCAGGCACACGGCGCACATCAGCCCAGCCCACAGGCCGTGCCACAGCAGGCCCCTCAGGTTGCCGATCAGCGCTGGCGGCAGCGACACATAGACCCACAGCGACGCATACACCGGGAACGCCAGCGGGGTGAAGCCTACCCAGTCGTCGATCCACGTCGTAGGCATGGTCCAGACGGTCTGGCCGGGGAAGCGCAGCACGTAGAAGTACGCCTGGAAGAAGAGGGTGATGAAGAGCGTGGTGCCGGCTGCCTTCAGGGGCCAAAGGCAGGTCAGGCGCGGCCGCAGCTGGCTGCGCCAGGACGGCGGCTGGAGGGTGGGTGACGGGGCGCTGTGCATGGAGGGGGCCGACGGCCAGGCGGCATCATATCGGCCGTCCGTGGCGGCAGGGCGGCCAGTGGAGCGCTCGTTAAAATAGCCGATTCGGGCAGGGGTCTTGGCGAGATCTCTGCCGCTGTCCACTTCCGTCCCTCACCACCATGGATTCGATCGAATTGATTCGCAAATTTCTCCAGGAACGCCTGGGTGTCGAGCCCGAGAAAGTCCAGAGGGATTCCGTGCTCGCCGATCTGGGCGTGGATTCGCTGATGGTGGCCGAGCTGATGTTCGAAGCGGAAGACCGCCTGGATATTTCCATCGACAACGACCAGCCGGTGCCCGTCACGGTGGCCGACATGCAGCTCATCATCGACCGGCTGCTCGCGCAAAAAACCGCGCAGGCATGACGGCACGCCGCGTCGCCGTCACGGGCCTGGGACTGGTCAGCCCGTACGGTGGTAACCTGCCGGACTTTTTCAGCCGCCTCATGGACGGTGAGTCCGCGGTCTACCATCTGCAGACCGACGACGTGCCGCGCCCGCTGTCGATGCCATTCGTGACCTGCCGCGACTTCGATGCGAGGGCCGCACTGGGCGGCCCGCTGGCCGCCATGATGGAGCGCTTCGCCCACCTGGGACTGGCCGCCGCCTTCGACGCCTGGGCCGACGCGGGGCTTGAGCGCCAGCCTTGCGAGAGCGAGACGCGCGAGGACTGGGGCTGCGTCTGGGGCACCGCACTGGGCGGCATCCAGGCCTTCGAGCGCGGCTACAAGGACATCTGGCTCAAGGGGCGCGAACGTCTGTCCCCGCTGTCGGTCGTGATGGGAATGAACAACGCCGTGAATGCGCACATTTCCATCCAGCTGGGGCTGGGAGGTGTCAGCTCCAGCCATGCCGCCGCCTGCGCTTCGTCGGCCATTGCGATCGGCGAGGCCTACCGGCGCATTCGCGCGGGCCACGCCAGCGTGATGCTGACGGGCGGATCGGACGCCACGCAGACCTACGGCGTGGCCCAGGCCTGGCTGGCGATGCGCCTGATGTCGCCCGACGTGGGCGATGCCGCCGCGCAGGCCTGCCGCCCCTTCGCCGCCGACCGTGCCGGCCTAGTGCTGGGCGAGGGTGGCGTGGCGCTGGTCTTGGAAGACTGGGAGCACGCCAGAACGCGCGGCGCGGCCATCCATGCCGAGATGGTCGGCTATGGCGTGAGCTGCGACCACACCCACCTGGTGCGCCCCGACGCCGGAGGGCAGGCGCGTGCCATTCGCGCGGCGCTGGCCGAAGGCGGCCTTGCGCCCGAAGACGTGGACTACGTCAATGCCCACGGCACGGCCACGCCCGAGGGCGATCCCATTGAGATCCACGCGCTGCAGCAGGTGTTCGGTGGCCACGCCGCGCACCTGCCCGTGAGCGCCACCAAGTCCATGCACGGCCATCTGATGGGCGCCGCCGGTGCGATGGAGGCACTGGCCACGGTGCTGAGCGTGCGTGAACAGGCGCTGCCGCCTACGGCCCATCTCGAAGGCCGCCTCGACCCTGCGTGCGAGGGCGTCGACCACATCCTGCGGGGGCGGCATGACGTGCGCGTGCGCGCCGCCCTGTCCAACTCCTTTGCTTTTGGCGGCAGCAACGCGGTGCTCGCGTTCCGCCAGGCGTCCATTCAGTGAGCTCTTGCATGACCACCACTTCCATCGACACCCTGCGCTCCGAGGTCGCTGCCCTCATCGTCGAGGCGCTGAACCTGGACGTGCAGCCGCAGGGCATCGACCCGCAGGCGCCGCTGTACGGCGACGGCCTGGGGCTGGACTCCATCGACATGCTGGAGATCGCGCTCGTGGTCTCCAAGCGCTACGGCTTTCAGCTCAAGTCGGACAACGAGAACAACCAGCAGATATTCGCCTCGCTACAAGCGCTGACCGAGCACATCGCGGCCCACCGGACGCAATGACCTGCTGGCGCAACGCCCTGGCCGTGGCGCTGCTGCTGCTGTGGGCTGTTTCGGCCCACCTGGCCAGCACAGGTGTCGGCCCCATCGACTTGCACATCGCCGTCGCGGTCACGCCGCTGGCGTTCTCTGCATTGCTGCTGGCGTTCCAGATGCCATGGCCGGGGCTTGCCGCCAGTCTGGTGGCAGGCGTCAGCGCGCTTGTGCTGGCGGTGGCCTGGCCTTGGCTGCGCGGCCACGTCACATGGCTTTATTACCTGCAGCACCTGGGCGCGCATCTGGCGCTGGCGGCATGGTTCGCGCGCTCGCTTGGCGCGGGGCGCGAACCAGTGGTCAGCGCCATGGCGCGCATGATCGCTGCTGGCCCCTTGAGCGCGCGCACGCGCCGCTACACGCGCAGCGTCACCCTGGCCTGGGCGCTGTTCCTCGCGGGCAATGCGCTGGTGTCCACGCTGCTGTTCGCCTGGGCGCCGGCGGAAGTCTGGTCGGTGCATGCCAACCTGCTCACCGGCCCGCTGCTGGGCGTGTTCTTCCTGCTGGAGATGCTGGTGCGCCAACGGATGCTGCCGCCCGAGGACCGGCCCTCCATCAAGGACGTGGCGCGCGCCTGGCAGGCCCAGCGCGGCCGCTCCCCGGCCTCGGATCGCGTTGCATGAGTGGCCTGCCTCTGGTCGGCGGCCGTGGGCCGGGCGACATCCTTGCCTGGCGCCCGCAAGGGCCGGTCAGCGTTGCGCGCTACTGCGCCGACGCCCTTGCGCTGGCCGCTGCGCTCCCCCCGGGGCGCTATATCGTCAACCTGTGCGAGGACCGCTACCACTACGCGGTGCTGCTCGCCGCCTGCGCGCTGTCGGGGCGCGTGAGCCTGCAGCCCTCGTCGCAGTCCGAGGCGACGCTGCGCCAGCTGGCCTGTACCTACGCCGGTGCGCTGGCCGTGACCGACGCATCCACGCCGCTGCCCGCCGAATTGCCCGCGCATCCGCTGCCCGCACTGCAGGAGCTGGCTGGCCAGCCCGGTGCGGACGTGCCGCACATCGCGCCGGACACGCTCGTCGCCATCCTGTTCACATCGGGCTCCACCGGCATGCCCCAGCCCCATGCGAAGACCTGGGGCAAGCTGGTCGCCAACGGCCGCGCCGAGGCCCAGGCCCTGGGGCTGCTGGACGCGCCGCACACGCTCGTCGGCACGGTGCCGGCGCAGCATAGCTACGGTTTTGAATCGACCTTCCTGCTCGCGCTGCATGGCGGCTGCAGTTTCTGGAGTGGCAAACCCTTCTATCCGCAGGACCTGGCCGACGCGCTCGCCGCGGTGCCCCACCCGGCGATGGTTGTCACCACGCCTTACCACCTGGCGAGCGTGCTGGCCTCGGGCGTGGCGCTGCCGCCGGTGGCGCGCTGGCTCTCGGCCACCGCGCCGCTGGATGTGCCCCTGGCCGCACAGGCCGAGGCCGCCACCGGCGCGCCGGTGCACGAGATCTACGGTTCGACCGAATCCTCGCAGCTCGCCACGCGACGCACTGCGGCTGGGGCCGAATGGACGCTCATGCCCGGCGTGCGCCTGGAGCAGCAGGGCGATACCACCTGGGCGAGCGGGGGCCATGTGGAAGGGCGCGTGGCGCTGGCCGACATCCTTGCCTTGCACGAAGACGGACGCTTCACGCTGCAGGGTCGCCATGCCGACATGGTGAACCTGGCGGGCAAACGCACCTCGCTCGCCTATCTCAACCACCAGTTGCGCACGATCCCCGGCGTGCAGGATGGGGCCTTCTTCCTGCCGGACGAGGAGGAAGCGGCCCGTGCTGGCCGGCTGGTGGCCTTCGCCGTCGCGCCGGCCGGCGAGCGCGCCGCGCTGCTGGCCGCGCTGCGCACGCGGATCGATCCCATCTTCATGCCGCGTCCGCTGGTGCTGGTCGAGGCGATCGCGCGCAACGCCACGGGCAAGATCGCGCGCAGCACGCTGGAGGCATTGCATGAGCGGTGGATACGCAATGCCCGCTGACTGGGCCGTCCCGGCAGATCATCCGGCGTTCGCCGGGCATTTCCCCGGCCGGCCCATCGTGCCGGGCGTGGTGCTGCTCGACCACAGCCTGCTGCGCGCCGGCGCCTTGCCCGTGGGCCGGCGCTGGTGCATCGCGCAGGCCAAGTTCCTGCGCCCGGTGGGCCCGGGCGAGACGCTGCGCTGGTCGTTCACCCCCGCCTCGCCCGGCGCGCAGCGCTTTGCCATCCACGCCGGGGAGGCCCTGGTGGCCAGCGGCGTGCTGCAGCAGGAGGATGCGGCGTGAGCCAGGCCGCCGCCTGGGCGCGAGAGGGCGAGCGCAGCCACATGTGGCTGCTGCGCCTGATGGTCTGGATCTCGCTGACGGCGGGACGCAGCCTGGGCCGGGTCGTGCTGCACGGCATCGCCCTGTACTTCGTGCTCTTCGCGCCCAAAGCGCAGCGCGCCAGCCGCGCCTACCTGGCACGCATGCTGGGCCGCCCGCCGCGCTGGCGCGAGCGCTACAAGCATGTGTTGTGGTTTGCCACCACCATCCACGACCGGGTGTTCCTGCTGCGCAACCGAGGCGCCGGGCTGCAGGTCGACGTGCATGGTGCGGATGCTCTGCACGCCGCGTTGCGCGGCGGGCGCGGCGCGCTGCTGATGGGCGCGCACCTGGGCAGCTTCGAGGTGTTGCGCACCGTGGGCCAGAAGCGCGGCGGCCTGCGCGTGGCCATGGCCATGTACGAGGACAATGCGCGCCAGCTCAACGCCACGCTCGCGGCCATCGCGCCCGATGCGATCCAGGACGTGATCGCGCTGGGCCGGATGGAATCTATGCTCGCAGTGCGCGATCGGCTCGACGACGGCTGCCTCGTCGGACTGCTTGCCGACCGCACGCTCGCCGCCGATGATGCTTGCGCCCGCCTGCCGTTCCTGGGCGAGGAGGCTGCCTTTCCCCTCGGCCCCTGGCGGCTCGCCGCCATGCTGCAGCGCCCGGTGTTCTTCATGGCCGGGCTCTACCTGGGCGGCAACTGCTACGAGATCCGTTTCGAGCCCGTCGCCGATTTCCATGCCACGCCGCGCGCGCTGCGCCCGGCGGCGATGGCCGAGGCGCAGCAGGCCTACGTGGCGGTGCTGGAGCGCACGCTGCGCGATGCACCCCTGAACTGGTTCAACTTCTACGACTTCTGGCAAGCCCCATGATCCTGCGCACCCTGTTCACCGTGATGCTGGCCTGCGCATCGCTTGCCGCGCACGCTTTCGACGTGGGCCAGCTCATGGGTGAGCTGGCCCAATTCAAGGGCGGTCGCGCCCGCTTCGTCGAGACGCGCCACGCTACCCTGCTGGACGCGCCCGTGGTCTCCAGCGGCGAGCTGCGCTTCGCCCCGCCCGACCGGCTGGAAAAGGAAACCCTCAAGCCCCGGCGAGAAAGCCTGGTGCTGGACAAGAACACGCTCACCGTGGAGCAGGGCGGGCGCAGCATGACCTGGCACGTCGGCGGCCGCCCCGAGGCCATGGCCTTCATTGAGAGCGTGCGCAGCACACTGGCCGGCAACCGCGCGCAGCTCGAAAAGTACTACCGGCTGGAACTGCAGGGCAGCGAGAAGGACTGGAAGTTGATCCTGCTGCCCGCGAACGCCGAAGTGCAGGCGCTGGTCACGCGCATCACGGTGGGCGGGCGCGGCCGCGAGGTGCGCCGCATCGAGTACAGCCAAGCCGACGGTGACCGCGTCGAGCTGGCCATCGAACCCCTCTCCGGCGAATGAAGCTCACGCCCCTGAAGGCTTTCCTGCTGTGGCTGGTCGCCGTGGCTGCGGGCGTGGCCTGGATCTTCCAGGCCCGCTTCACGGCGGATATGTCCTTTTTTCTGCCATCCGACCCGAGCCCGGAGCAGCGGGTGCTGGTCGATCAGATGAAAGAGGGCGCCGTCTCGCGCCTGCTGATGATCGGCATCGGGGGCGGCGCCGAGGCAGAGCGCGCGCGCGCCTCCGTCGCGCTGCGCCAGGCCATGACCGACAGCGGCCTGTTCGTCTCGGTGCAGAACGGCGAACCCGGCGGCCTGGAGGCCGAGCGCGACTTCCTGCTGGGCTTTCGCTACCACCTGAGCCCGGCGCTCACGCCCGAGCGCTTCTCGCCCGAGAGCCTGCGCGAGGCGGTGGGTCGCACCATCGACGTGGCGACTTCGCCGGTGGGCTTCCTGTTCAAGCCCTACCTGCTGCAGGATCCGACCGGCGAGATGATCGAAATCCTCTCGCAATTGCACCCGGGCACCGAGCCCGACACCCGCGGCGGCGTCTGGGCGTCGCGCGACGGGCAGCGCGCCCTGCTGCTGGCCCAGACCCTGGCGCCGGGCAGCGATACCGATGGTCAGGAGAAGGCCATAGAGGCAGTGCGCGCGCAGTTCGCGGCCCTGCAGGCAGAACCGTCGCTGGCCCCGCTCTCGCTGACGATGTCGGGGCCGGGGCAGTTCGCGGTCCAGGCGCGCGAGGCCATCCGCTCGGAGATCGAGCGCATTTCGCTGGTCAGCTCGATCGGCATCGGCCTGCTGCTGCTGTGGATCTACCGCTCGCCGCGCATGATGGCGCTGGGCCTGCTGCCCGTGGTGGCGGGCACGGTGGCGGCCATCGTCTGCGTCGACCTGATATTCGGCATGGTGCATGGCATCACGGTGGGCTTCGGCGCGGCGCTGGTGGGCGAGGCGGTGGACTATGCGATCTATTTCTTCGTGCAGTCCGGGCGCGTGGGCCTGCAATCCTGGCGCGAGACCTTCTGGCCCACGATTCGCCTGGGTGTGATCACGTCCATCGCCGGCTTCGGCGTGATGCTGCTGGCGGGCTTCCCGGGCCTGGCGCAACTGGGCGTGTACGCGCTCTCGGGCATTGCCGTGGCGGCGCTGGTGACGCGCTTCATCCTGCCGGTGGTGGCGGGCGACCGGCACGAGATCCCGTCCCCCGGCGTGCTGGGCAACACGACGCTGGGCTGGCTGGGCCAGGCGTGGCGCCTGCGCTGGCCGGCGTGGATCGTGACGGCGGTGGCGCTGGCGTACCTGGTGCAGCACCACGACAGCCTGTGGAGCACCAACCTGTCGGCCCTGTCCACGGTGAGCGAAGCCGATGCCGATGCCGATGCGCGGCTGCGCGCCGACATCGGCGCCCCCGATGCCCGCTACCTGGTGCTGGTCACGGCACCTGACCAGGAGGCGGCGCTGGTCGGGGCCGAAGCCGCTGGCCGTCGCCTGGACGGCCTGGCGGGGCAGGGCCTGATCGGCGGCCACGACAACCCGGCCCGCTTCCTGCCCAGCGCGCAGGTGCAGCGCGAGCGTCTGGCGGCGCTGCCGCCGAGGCAGGCGCTGCAGCGCGACCTGGCGCAGGCACTGCAGGACGCACCGCTGTCGGCGGGGCGGCTGACGCCTTTTCTGGACGCGGTGGACGCCGCGCGAGGGGGCCGCTGATGACGCGCGCCGACCTCGACGGCACGGCCATGGCACTGGCGGTCGATTCACTCATGTCGTCCAACGATGGCCGGTGGCACGTCGTGCTGCCGCTGCGCCCGGCGGCCACGGGCGCGACCGACATCCCGGTCGAACAAGTGCGCCAGGCACTCGAAGGCACCGGCGCGGTGTTCATCGACCTGAAGGCCGAGTTCGAGACGCTGTACGCAGGCTACCTGCAGCAGGCGGTCTATCTGGCGCTGGGCGGCGTGCTGGCGATCACCGTCATGCTGGCCTTCGCCATGCGCTCGTGGACGCGCCTGTGGCGCATGATGCTGACGCTGGCCATGACGGTCACCATCGTGATGGCCACGCTGCATGCCCTGGGCACCGAGCTGAACCTGCTGCACTTGATTGGGCTGCTGCTGATCGTGGCCGTGGGCTCCAACTACACCCTGTTCTTCGACCAGATCGACGCCGACGGCGGGCTGGCGGTCGATGTCTGGTCGTCCATGAGCGTGGCCGTGGTCACCACGGTGATCGGCTTCGGTGCCCTGGCGGTGTCGCACGTGCCGGTGCTCAAGGCCATGGGCGTGACGGTGGCGCCTGGCGTGGTGATCGCGCTGATGTTGTCGGCAGCCTTCATCGTGCCGCGCCGGGAGGCCGCCGTATGACGCCACTGTGGCGGACCGATGGCGCCGACGGCGCGTTGGTGCTGCTGCCCGGCGCCCAGATGGGCGCGGCCGATATGGCCCGGGCCGGGCTGCCGGACGTGCTGGCAGCCTCGGGCGTGCGGCTGGACCTGTTCGCCCCCGAGCTGCCCATCGACCTGGCCCATGTCGAGAACACCGTGCGGCTGCTCGCGAGGGACGTGCTGCCGCCGCTGCGCCAGCGCTACCGTCGCCTCTGGCTGGGGGGCATATCGATGGGTGGTTTGCTGGCGTTGGCCCAGGCGCAGTGCGATCCGGCTGGCCTGGCGGGGCTGTGCCTGCTGGCGCCGTACCCGGGCAGCCGCCTGACGACCAACGCCATCGCCCGCGCGGGTGGGCTCGACGCCTGGCTGCCGACGCCTGCACAGGCGGGCGACCTGGAATTCCAGCTCTGGCAGGGCCTGCGCGAAGGGCGGCCCGATCTGCCGGTCTTTCTGGGAATAGGGCGCGAGGACCGCTTCGCCGATGCCATGCTGATGCTTGCGCGGCGGCTGCCCCGGGCCGCGCTGCACGAAGTGCCGGGCGGCCACGGCTGGGATGCCTGGCTGCCCTTGTGCGACCAGTTCCTGCACTGGCTTGCGCTGCAGGAGCAGGAGCGCTGATGGCGAGGCGCTGGAAGCCCACACCGTTCTTGGCGGGTTCGGCCGCGCTGCATGGTGCCGCCGCCCTTGGCGTGCTGGCCCAACCCGCGCTGTGGCCCTGGGCCGCGGGCGCCGTGGCGGCCAACCATGCCCTCATCACCGCCGCCGGGCTGTGGCCCCGTTCGCGGGCGCTCGGGCCCAACATCACGCGGCTGCCGCTGGTGCCCGCCGGCGTGGCCGGGCGCGTGGCCCTGACCATCGACGACGGCCCCGACCCGCAGGTCACGCCGCTCGTGCTCGACCTGCTGGCCGAGCACCGGCTCAAGGCCAGCTTCTTTCTCATCGGTCACCGGGCCGAGCGGTATCCCGCGCTGTGCCGCGCCATCGTCCAGCAGGGGCACCGGGTGGAGAACCACGGCCACAGCCACTCGCACGCGCTGTCGCTGTTCGGCCCGACGCGGCTGGCCATGGACATCGCGCGCGCCCAGGCCGTGCTGCAGGATGCGAGCGGCCAGGCGCCGCGCTTCTTCCGCCCCACGGCGGGGCTGCGCAATCTGTTTCTGGAGCCGGTGCTTGCCCACCAGGGCCTGCAACTGGCGAGCTGGACACGCCGCGGCTACGACACGCGCGAGCCGCGCCCCGACCGGGTGCTGCAGCGCCTGACGCGGGCGCTGGACGACGGCGACATCCTGCTGCTGCACGATGGCCACGCGGCGCGCGCGGGTGACGGCCGGCCCGTGATCGAGCATCTGATTCCCCGGCTGGCCCAGGGCCTGGCCCAGGCCGGCCTGACCACCACCACCTTGCACGACGCATTGGCATGACTTCCATTCCTGCGCTTTCCCGCGCCCTCGTCGATGCGGCGAGCGCACGCTTCCGTCCGGCAGGGCGCTTTGCCTACCACTACGCACGCGGAAAGATCGGCGGCGATGCGGCGTTTGCCGCCCTGCTGCACCAGGGCATCCTGCCTGCGCGTGCGCGCTGGCTGGACTTGGGCTGTGGCCAGGGCAGCCTGTTCGCCCTGGTGCTGGCGGCCCAGGAGCAGCATGCGAACGGCCAATGGCCGCCAGACTGGCCCGCGCCGCCTCAGCCGCTGCACATGCGCGGCGTGGAGCTGATGCCGCGCGATGTGCAGCGCGCGGCGCAGGCCTTCGGCGCCGGCCACCCCGTCGTGCGCATCGAGCAAGGCGACATGAACCAGACGGATTTCGGGCGGTGCGACGTGGTCACGATCTTCGACGCGCTGCACTATTTCGACCATGAAAGCCAGCGCCGGGTGCTGCAGCGCATCCATGCGGCACTGGCACCCGGCGGCCTGTTCATCACCCGCATCGGCGATGCGGGGGCGGGCCTGCCGTTCCAGCTCTCCCAGTGGGTGGACCGCATCGTCACCTGGTCGCGCGGCCACCGCATGCCGCCGCTGTACTGCCGCAGCCTTGCCGACTGGCGGGCCTTGCTCCTGTCCATCGGGTTCGAAGTCAGCAGCCAGCCCATGAGCGGAGCCCTGCCTTTCGCCAATGTGCTTCTGGTGTGCCGGGTGCGGGACAATGCCCCTCCCGCTGCCTGATACCGTCCACGTGTCTCCCCTGCTTCTTTCCGCCACCACGCTGACGACCTGTCTCGGAAGAGGCCTTGCCGTGCATGCCGAGGCGCTGCGCACCGGCCAATCGGGCCTGCGCCCCTGCGATTTCGAAACGGTGCAGCTGGACACCTGGATCGGCGAGGTGGAAGGCGTTGACGCCGCCGCACTGCCTGCCAGCCTGCACGAGTACGACTGCCGCAACAACCGCCTGGCCCTGGCGGGCCTGGAGGCCGACGGCTTCGTCGAGCGCGTGCGTGCCGCCGTGCAGCGCTACGGCAGCCGGCGTGTGGGCGTGTTCCTGGGCACCAGCACCTCGGGCATCCTGGAAACCGAGCTGGCCTACCGTGCCCGCGACGCAGCCACCGGCGCGCTGCCTGCCTCCCTGCGCTATGCCACCGCGCACTGCCCCTTTTCCGTCACCGACTTCGTGCGCCAGTACCTGGGGCTGGAGGGTGTGGCGCTGACCATCTCCACGGCCTGTTCGTCCAGCGCCAAGGTGTTTGCCGCCGCCGCGCGGCAGATGGCCCTGGGCACCATCGACGCGGCCGTGGTCGGCGGGGTGGACAGCCTGTGCCTGACGACGCTGTACGGCTTCGCTTCGCTGCAGCTCACCTCCACGCAGCCCGCGCGGCCCTACGACGCGCGGCGCGATGGCATCTCCATCGGCGAAGCGGCGGCGTTCGCGCTGCTGGAGCGTGCCGACGCGGCGCAGGGCGGCGGCGTCTGGCTGTTGGGCACGGGCGAATCCAGCGACGCCCACCACATGTCCGCTCCCCACCCCGAGGGCCTGGGCGCACGCCTGGCGATGGAGGCGGCGCTGCGCTCGGCCGGCCTCGCGCCGCAGCAGGTGGACTACGTGAACCTGCACGGCACGGCCACTCCCGCCAACGACGCAGCCGAAGGATTGGCCATGGCGGCGCTGTTCGGCGCCGGCGTGCCCTGCAGCTCGACCAAGGGCGCGACCGGCCACACGCTGGGCGCCGCCGGCGCGGTGGAGGCGGTGATCGCCGCGCTGGCGCTCACGCACGGCTGGATTCCCGGCAGCCCCGGCACGCAGGTGCTCGATGAGGCGCTGGCGCTCGACTACCGCCTCGCGGTCAGCGCGGCGCCGCTGCGCACGGTGCTCAGCAACTCCTTCGGCTTTGGCGGCAGCAACTGTGCGCTGGTATTGGGGGCGCGGCCATGAACCGAGTATTGACGGCCTGGATCGACGGCATCGGCCTGATCGCGCCCGGCCTGCCCGACTGGCCCAGTGCCGCCGCCGTGCTCTGCGGGGCGCAGCCCTGGCGCAGCGAGCCTTCGGTGCTGCCCGCTGCCGCCCTGCTGCCGCCCGCCGAGCGCCGCCGCGCCAGCCGCGTGATCCGCCTGGCGCTGGCGCTGGGCCAGCAGGCCGCCGCGCAGGCGGGCGCCGACCTCGCGCAGCTGGCCACCGTGTTCGCCGCCTCCGGCGCCGACGGTCACAACTGCCATGCGCTGTGCGAACAGCTGGCGGGCGACGACCGGCAGATCTCGCCCACGCGTTTCCACAACTCGGTGCACAACGCCGCCGCCGGCTACTGGGGCATCGCCACGCGCAGCATGGCGCCCTGCCAGGTGATCTGCGCCTACGACGGCAGCCTGGGTGCCGGCCTGATGGATGCGCTGGCGCAGGTGGCGCTCGACGGCCGCTCCGTGCTGCTGGTCTGCTATGACAGCGAGTACCCCGAGCCGCTGCACGCCAAGCGCCCCCTGCCCGACGCGGCGGGCATGGCCTGGCTGCTGGCGCCCCGGCGCTCCGGCGCATCGCTGGCGCAGATCAGCGTGACGCCCGGCGGGCAGGGCGCGCCCACGCGCATGCAGGAGGGGGCGCTGGAAGCGCTGCGCGCGCAATTCCCCTCGCTGCGCGCGCTGCCCGCGCTGGATGCGCTGGCCCGCCGCAGCACCGCCGACGTGGCGCTCGACTACCTGCCCGGCCACAGCCTGGGCCTGCGCTTGCAGCCATGCTGAGACCCGACCTGCTTCCCGACCACGCCTGGATCGCGGCCCATATTCCGCACCAGGGCGGAATGTGCCTGCTCGACCGCGTGCTCGCCTGGGACGCGCAGCACATCCGCTGCAGCGCTACCAGCCACCGCAGCCCCGCCAACCCGCTGCGCGAGCAGGGCCGCCTGGGCGCGGCCAACGCCGTCGAATATGCGGCCCAGGCCATGGCCGTGCATGGCGCGCTGCTGGCGGGTGCGGGCCGGCCGCTGGGCGCGGGCTACTTGGCCAGCGTGCGCGGCGTGCGCCTGCATGCCGAGCGCATCGACGACATGGCGGACGACCTGCAGGTCGAGGCCACGCGGCTTTCGGGCGACGACGCCGTCATCCTCTACGCATTCACCGTTGGCACCGCCGGCCGCTGCCTCGCCGAAGGGCGCGCATCGGTCGTGCTGGACGCCGCTTCCTTTTCCGCCACGCCATGAACACCCCTGCATCCCCTGCGCGCCGCGCGCTCGTCACCGGCGGCAGTGGCGGCCTGGGCGCCGCCATCTGCGAGCGCCTGGCCGCCTCGGGCCTGCACGTCATCGTGCACGCCAACCAGGGCCTGGCGCGGGCGCAGGCGCTGGCCGCGCAGCTGCAGGCCGGCGGCGCCAGCGCCGAGGCCGTGGCCTTCGACGTCACCGACCGGCCGGCGTGCGCAAGCGCTCTTGAAAGGCTGCTGGAAGAGGGCCCCATCCAGGTGCTGGTGAACAACGCCGGCATCCACGACGATGCGGTGTTCGCCGGTATGTCGGGCGCGCAATGGGATCGCGTGCTGGACGTGTCGCTGAACGGCTTCTTCAACGTCACGCAGCCGCTGACGCTGCCCATGCTGCGCACGCGCTGGGGACGCATCGTCAATGTCTCGTCCGTCACCGCCGTGGCGGGCAACCGGGGCCAAGTGAACTATGCCGCCGCCAAGGGCGGGCTGCATGCCGCCAGCCGCTCGCTGGCGCTGGAGCTGGCCAGCCGCGGCGTGACGGTGAACGTCGTGGCGCCCGGCATCATCGACAGCGGCATGGCCGAGGGCCAGTTCGGCGCGGACGCGCTGCGCCAGATGGTGCCCATGCAGCGCGCCGGCCGGCCCGCCGAGGTGGCGGATCTGGTGGACTTCCTCGTGTCCGAGCGCGCGGCCTACATCACGGGGCAGGTGATTTCCATCAACGGCGGCATGGCGTAGGGGGCTTGAGGCCAAATCGGCCTCCAGCGCTTATCCAGCAAGCGCAAGCAGCTATGATTTTCGATGCTGACGCCAGCGCGCCAGCTTCGGCTCCACGATTGGTATGGTCACCATGGTGCTGGCCACCGCCATCAGCAGCAGCGCGGTGAAGGTGGCGCTGGTGATGATCTGCCGGTCCAGCAGCACGTTGGCGAAGATGATCATGATGAGTGCCTTGGTCTGCAGCAGCCAGCCGATCATGCTGGCTTCGCCCGGGCGCCAGCCCAGCACCCGGCCCGCCAGGTGAACGCCGAGCAGCTTGCCGGCGACGGCGGCTGCCAGCAGCCAGGCCGCGGCCAGCACCACGTCCAGGCCGCCCATGCTCCAGCCGGTGCGCAGGCCGGTCGAGAGGAAGAACACCGGCATCAGCGTCAGCAGCACGTGGTGGCGCAGCAAGTCCATCTGTTGCTGGTTGAACCATTCGGCGTCGAGTACGGCGCCGGCCAGGAAGGCGCCGACCATGAAGTGCAGGCCGGCCCAGTCGGCACCGAGCGCGCACAGCGCCAGCCACACCAACGCCAGGTACCAGCGGTCCTGCTCGGGCACGCGGCGCATGAGCCGGCGGCACAACCAGGCCGCCAGGCCAAAGGCCAGCAGGAACAGCGCCTGCCGGCCTACACGCTCCCAGTCCATGACGATCAGCGCCAGCACGCCCCAGATGGCGATGTCGTCCAGGCTGGCGTAGCGCAGGATGCGCTGGCCCAGGGGGTCGCGCAGGATGTCCAGCTTTTCCAGCAGCAGGATCAGGATCGGCAGCGCCGTCACCGCGCAGGCCATGCCCATGCCGAGCACGAACTGCCAGGGCCGGGCCTCGGGCGTGAGCCAGCCTGGCCAGTGCAGCATGGCCAGGGCCGCGCCGCAGCCCAGCAGCATGGGCGTGCCCAGCGCCAGGCCGGCGGTGATGCCGCTCTCGCGCCGGTGCTGCCAGGCGGCTTTCAAGTCCAGCTCGATGCCGGCGATCATCACGAACAGCGTCACGGCCCACCAGGCCAGGCCGTTGAGGGCGTGGCTCACCTCGGGGGTGAACACGGCGTTGTAATAGTCCGGGTACCAGTGGCCCAGCACCCCGGGGCCGAGCACGATGCCCAGCAGGATCTGCACCACCACCAGCGGCGCCCAGCGGTCGGTGCGGCCCAGGCGCCAGATCAGCCAGGGGACGGTGAAGATGATGAGCAGCGCGATCAGGAAGCGCTCGGCGGTGCTCACGGCTGCGCCCGCGTGCCGGTGTATTCGCGGAAGATGCCCAGCGTCACGCCGCAGCGCACGTCCTGGAAGCCGGCGCGGCGCAGCGCGTCCAGCACGGTGTCCGGGTCTACCGCCGCCTCGATGGTGTCACCGTAATAGGCCCACAGCCGCTTGACGTCGGTGTGGCGGCCGCTGAGGCGCGCCATCAGCGGCACCATGGCGCCGATGTGCAGTTTCAGCAGTATGCGGCCCAGCCAGCTCGCGGGCCGACTGATTTCCATGATGCAGGCCTTGCCGCCGGGCTTGAGCACGCGCAGGTATTCGGCGAAGGCCTTGTCCATGTCGCCCACATGCCGCAGCGCGTAGCCCATCGACAAAAAGTCCACCTGCGCGTCGGGCAGCGGGATGGCCTCGGCATAGGCCTCGACGGTCTCGCAGCTGAGCTTGCGGCGCAGCTCGGCCAGCATGCCGGGCGACGGGTCTAGCGCCACGACGCGGCCCTGCGGACCGGCCAGCGCCAGCGCCTCGGCGGTGACGAGGCCGGTGCCCGCTGCCACGTCGAGCACATGCATGCCGGGCTTGAGGCCTTCGCGGCGCAGCACCTCGCGCCGGTACCAGCTACCGCTGCCCAGGGCCGTCAGCGCCTCGGCTCTGTCGTAGCCCGTGGCGGCCTCGTTGAACATGACCTGGGTCACCCGGCGCCGCTCGGCCTCGTCCGAAAAATAGGCCTTCAGGTGCGCGTCGCCGCTTTTCATGGCGCTCTGGGCGCGGGGTCTCGGTTCGGTCATGGTCTTTTCTCTGGTGGCCGCAGACGGCGCCAGGCCAGCAGGGGCAGGCGCAGTACGAAGCCCAGGAACAGGCGCGTGTGCATCCAGGTCAGCAGGGTGTTGTCGCGCAGATAGCGAAAGTGCGAGACGCCGCCTTCGCTGGCGTCCAGGTAGCGCACGGGCGCGTCCAGGTTCACCGGCGGCACTCCTGCCCAGCACAGCCGCACCACGGCCTCGGGGTCGAAATCGAAGCGGCGCATGAAGCGCTGGCCGCGCATGACCTGCATCAGCGGCGCGATGGGATAGACGCGAAAGCCATAGAGCGAGTCGCCAATGCCCGCCCACAGGGTCTCCAGGTTGGCCCAGGCGTTGGACACCTTGCGCCCGTTGACGCGCAGGGCCGGCGCTTCCGGGCCGAACACCGGCTTGCCCAGCACCATGGCAGCGGGCTGCGCCTGCGAGGTGGCCATGAACGCCGGGATGCGGTCGGCCGGGTGCTGGCCGTCCGAGTCCATGGTCAGCGCGTGCGTGAAGCCGGCTGCCCGCGCCTGGCGAATGCCTTCGAGCACGGCGGCGCCCTTGCCCTGGTTCACGGCCTGCACGATCACGCGCAGGCCCGGGTCTTGCCCGGCCATCTCGCGCAGCCACGCGTCGCTGCCGTCGGTGCTGCCGTCCACGACCACCCACACCGGGTTCCAGTGGCGCCGCGCCGCGCGGACGGTGTCGACGACGGTGCGCCCCGGGTTGTAGCTGGGGATCAGCACCAGGTGCGTGCTGGAGGCGGCAGGGGGCGTATTCATGGAGTCGGGTGGGCCAGTTCGGTGCGGAAATGCTGCTCCAGCGCCCGGGTGAAGGCGACGTGATCGGCCGCCGGCTCGAAGCGCCCGCCCAGCCGCGCCGTGCAGCGCAGCGGCAGCACGGGCGGCCTCCACAAGGGCCAGTGCTTGCCCAGGTAGGGCGTGGAGAACTCCAGCAGTACGGTCTGCACCGGCACCTGGGCGCGCCGGGCCAGCAGGCCCAGCGTCCGTCCGAACGGGTCCAGCGGGAAGTGCTGCGTGCGCGAGCCTTCCGGAAACAGCACCACCTGCGCGCCTTCGGCCAGGCTGTGACAGCTATGCCTCACCAGCTGCAGGGCGTCGTCGTTGCGCACGTAGCGCGCCATCCGTGCGGCGGCGCCGAACAGGATGTTGTCCAGCAGGCTGGCCTTCATGATGCACACGGCGTTGGGCAGGCGCGAGACCAGCAGCACCGCGTCCAGCAGCGACGGGTGGTTGGCGGCGATGATCAGCGCGCGCTCGTGGCGCAGCGCATCCAGCTCCGACAGATCGAACCGGCAGGCGCACAGCAGCGACAGTACGCCCAGGTAGAAGCGGAAGGCCAGCGTGATGACCCGGCGCCCCAGCCACTGCGCCTGCGCGCGTGGCACGATGGGGTGCAGCACGGCCGCGAACGGCAGCCACACCAGGCACAGCAGCGCCAGGGTGCCCAGGCCGATGCACATGGCCAGGCGCTCATACAGGTGCCACAGCGCGCGCACCAGGCCCCTGCGCTGCAGGTCAGGGCTGGTACTGCGCTGCGTCATCGACCGGGCGGATGTTCCAGCGCCGCTTTCTCCAGGCCATGAAGGCGCGGCGCGGCTGCAGGACGTTGGCCGAGTAGTACAGCGCCTTGAACACCAGCAGCGAGCGCCAGATGGGCGTCTTGCCGAAGATGTCGCCCGCCAGCACCGACAGCAGCGCTTCCTTCACGCGAAAGACGTTCTTCGGGTACATGAAGAAGTCGCGCATGATGGGGTTGGTCATGCGGTAGATGAACCAGGAAAAGTGGCGCGGCCCGTGGCGCATGACGCGGTCGAAGCGGCGCAGCGCGGCCGGGGCGGCCGCCGGGTCGCGCAGGCAGGCGTCCACGGTGTCGGCGCCGACCACGCCGCTGTTCATGGCCAGCCAGACGCCGGAGGAAAACACCGGGTCCACGAAGGCGTAGGCGTCGCCCAGCATCAGGTAGTTGGCGCCGTGGTTGCGGCTGGCGGAATAGGAGAAGTTACCGGTCGCCTCCACGGGCGTCATGCGCTCGGCGTGCGCCAGCCGCTCCTGCAGCGCCGGGCAGGTGGCGATGTTGTCCATCAGGAAGCGCTCCAGGCTGCGGCCGGCGCGTGTCTTCATGTGGTGCGGCCAGGTCACCATGCCGACGCTGGTGGTGTCGTTGCTCATGGGGATGAACCAGAACCAGCCGTGCTCGAACCAGAAGATGGAAATGTTGCCCTCGGCCAGGCCCTCGTGCCGCCGCGCGTGGGCGAAGTGCGCGTACACCGCCGAGCTGTTGTGGTCCGGGTTGCGCTGCTTGATGCGAAAGCGGTTGGCCAGGAAGGTGTCGCGGCCCGAGGCATCGACCAGGAAGCGCGCATGCCAGCGCCGCTGCGTGCCGTCGCCGTGTTTGGCGTCGACCTGCACGCTGCCGTCGTCGGCGAAGCTCACGCCGGTGGCCTTGCTGCCCTGGTGCACCTGAGCGCCGCGGCGCTCGGCGTTCTTCAGCAGCAGCGTGTCGAACTCCGCGCGCTTGACCTGGTAGGCGTGCGGCATGGACTTGTCCCAGGCGTCGGCGAACACGAAGGTCTGCGTGTGCGCATGGTGCGGCGAGATGAATTCCGCGCCCGCCTTGTGCATGCCGATGGCGCGCATCTCCTCGGCCACGCCCAGGCGCTCGAACAGCGGCAGGTTGGCCGGCAGCAGCGACTCGCCGATGTGAAAGCGCGGGTGGCGGTCCTTGTCCAGCACCACCACCTTGTAGCCACGCTCGACCAGCAGGGCGGACACCGTGGAGCCCGCCGGCCCGCCACCGACCACCAGCACGTCGCAATGCTCTTCTTCGATGGGGTGCGACGGGCTTTCAGAAACTGCGTTCATGGGAGTGTGGGCTCCTGGGAAAACGGGGAGTCGATCATACGTGCGGCGGGCGCTGGCGCAGGCCGCGCCCAGGCACCGTTACTTCGCGGCGACGACGGCCGGCAGCCACGTCGACAGCCCCGGCACGGCGGCGATCAGCACCAGCACCGCGATCACCGCCAGCAGGAAGGGCAGCGTGGCCCGAAACAGCTCGCCCATGCCGATGCGTGCCTGCATCATCGCCACGTACAGGCCCGGCCCGACCGGCGGCGTGACCAGGCCGACCACGGTGACCACGCTGCAGACCACGCCGAAGTGGATGGGGTCGATGCCCAGCCGGTTCACTACCGGCATCAAAAGCGGCACCACCATGATCAGCACGCTGATGCTCTCCAGGAACATGCCCAGCACCAGCAGCAGCGCGGTGACCAGCAGCAGGAAGCCGAGCGGCGAGGTGGACCACGCCGCCATGCGCTGCACCAGCGCGTCCGGCACGCCCTGGAAGGACAGCACCCAGGTGAGCACCGAAGCGGCGGCGATCAGCGCGGTGATGGCGGCCGTGCCGGTGGCCACGTTCAGCAAGATGGCGCCCAGGTCGCGCAGGCGGATCTCGCGGTAGGCCAGTCCCAGGGCCAGGGCGATCATGGACGCCACCGCGCCCGACTCGGTGGGCGTCATGACGCCCAGCATGATGCCGGCGATCACCATCAGCGGGATCATGAGCGGAAACAGGCCCTGGCGCAGTACCAGCAAGCGCGAGCAGCTCCTGTTTTGATAGCTTTTCGGAAAGCCTGCGCCCCACAGCCCGTGCAGGAAGATGACCAGCGCCAGCGCCGCCACGATCAGCAGCCCGGGCACGATGCCGGCGATGAACAGCGGCCCGATGGGCTGCACGGCGACCACGCCATAGATGATCATCAGCATGGACGGCGGGATGATGGGGCCGAGCAGCCCGGCCGAGACCGTGACCGCACCGGCGAACGCGCGGTCGTAGCCGGCGCGCTCCATGGCCGGCATCATGGTCTTGCTCATCACGCCGATCTGCGCCATGGCCGAGCCCAGGATGGACGCGGCCATGGCGTTGGTCACCAGATTGGCATAGGCCATGCCGCCGCGTACGCCGCCCGTCAGCAGCTCGGCCAGGGCGATCAGGCGCCGCGTCAGGCCGGCCTGGTTCATGATCTCGCCGACCAGCAGGAACAGCGGGATGGCCAGCAGGCTGTTGATCTCCAGTGCGCCGTAGAACTGGATGGGGATGGACTGCAGCAGCACGCCCAGGTCGTTGCTGGCCATGAAGGCGATGACCGCCGCCAGGATGGCGCCGACGATGGGCAGGCCCGCGAACAGCAGGCCGAGAAAGACGATCAGCGCGATCACGTGCGCACCGCGCCTTCAACCGTGCGCGCCCCGGGCCGCAGCGGGCCCAGCAGCACCGCCATCTGGTGCCAGGCCATCAGCGCGAAGGCCACGGGAAAGGCGCTGTAGCTGTACCAGCGCGGCACGCGGGTGGTGGCGCCCAGCTCCAGGCGCACGTCCGCGCGGCTCACCCACTGCCAGCCCAGCCAGGCGAGGTACGCCAGCAGCGCCAGCATCAGCGCCGCCAGCAGCGTCTGCACGATGCGCCTGGGCAGCCCGGGCAGCAGGCCGGCGAGGACGTCGATGGCCACCAGCTGCCTGGCACGCACCAGCAGCGACATGCCCACCAGCGTGATGAACACCAGCAGCTGCACCGAGATCTCCTCGGCCCAGAACAGCGGGGCGCTGAAGCAATAGCGCAGCACGACCTGCGCCATCATGATGGCCGCCAGCGCGCCGGTGAGAGCGATCGCCAGCAGCGCTTCGAGCCGCGCCAGGCGCGCGTCGACGGCCTCTACCAGGACGAGCAGCATGGCCTGCGGTGCGCCTCAGAGCCCCTGGACCTGGCGGTAGAAGTCACCGATCAGCGGGTTCTTCGCGATGTATTTGTCGCGCACTTGCCCGCCCATCTTGCGAAAGCTCTCGATGTCGGCATCGACCACCTTGGCGCCATCGGCGCGGGCCTTGGCCAGGTTGCCGGCGTCGGCCTCGATGGCCGCGCGCCAGCCCCACTGCTCGGCGCCCCGGACGGCCTGCTCGATGGTGCTGCGCTCGGCCTGGCCCAGCTGGTCCCACCACTTCTTGGACGCCACGATGACCGCCGGAAAGGCCATGTGCCCGGTCAGCGTCAGGTTCGGCGCCTGATGGTGGAATTTCATGCCGACCAGCGCGTCCAGATCCACATCCACCGCGTCCAGCAGCCGGGTGACCAGCGACGGCCCGATCTCCGACAGCGTCATGGCCGTGGGCGCGGCGCCGTTGGCCGTCCACCAGTCGTTGTAGATCGGGCTGGGAAAGGAGCGCAGCTTCTTGCCGGCCAGGTCGCGCGCGCTGGCCACCGGCTGCACCGACAGCACGTGGCGCATGCCGGCAAAGGCATAGCCTAAGCCGACCAGGCCATGCTGGTCCAGGCGCTTGAGCATCTCCTGCGCCGCCGGCGTGGCCGCGGCCCGGCTGGCGTGCGCCACGTCCTTGAAGGCATAGGGCAGCGACCAGCCCAGCAGCGACTCCTCGCGGTTGGACAGCGCACCCACGGTGAACACCCCAAGCTGCTGCGCGCCGGACTGCATCAGCTGGATCATCTGCGCCTCGTTGCCCAGCTTCTGCAGCGGGCTGACGGCGACCTTTGTCTTGCCGCCCGAGGCGTGCTCCAGGTCGGTCGCGATTTTCTCGGACACCTGGTGCCACACGTGCGAGGGCGGCGTGATGTGGCCGAGCTTGAGCGTCTCGGCGCGGGCGAAGGAGGCACTGGCGAGCAGCAGGGCGGCGACGGCGGCGCGCCCGAAGGCTTGGGTCAGGGATGGCATGGATTGGAGGGCAGGCTTGGCGGAGAAAAAGGACGCGGCGAGCAGGTGTGTGCACGAAAAAGCAGCCGCGCCGGACGATGCTGGAGCAAAGCGCCGGGGCTGGCCACCCCGGGCGTACACCGACCGGTGCCGGACTGCCGCGCCACGTGGCGCGGCATGATACGCAAGGGCTTTGCCACTGTTTTTATAATCAGTGTTTTGCGCGCAACAGCCCATGCCGCCACCCCCACTCGCCCGCCAACACCGCACCCGCCTGATGGCCATCTGGCGCTCGGCCGGCTGGCCGTGCCAAGACGGACTGGAGATCGACCTGCTGGCCGCCGGCCTGCTGGAGCGCCAGACCAGCGCCGCCGGCCATACGCTGCTGCGCGTGACCGATGCCGGCATCGCCTGGCTGGCCGAGGCGCGCCGTGCCGGGCAGCGGCGCATCAGCCTGCACGACCGCATGGCGCTGGCCTTTGCGCGCCAGCAACTGCTGCCGGCTGGGCGCATCGTCTGGCGCGAGCTGTCGCTGCGTGCGGCACTGGCGCCCGATGAAGAACTGGCGCCCGGTGGCGCGGTCGCGGCGCCGGCCCTGCCGCCAGGCGCCGAGGCGGCAGGGCAAGCAAGGGCACCGGGCGCACCACCGCCCCCGGCCCCACAGCCATCTGCAGCGCTGCTGCCCACGCTGTGGGACGAGCAGGAACTGCCCGCGCCGCCCGCCCGCCGCGCCGCCCGCATCTGGCGCGTGGCCCGGCCCGATCTGTTTTCGATTCGCAACACCAGCGTGGCGGCCTACCTGCGGCCCATGGTGCATGAGGTCAAGGCCAGCCGCGCCGATTTGCTGTCCGACTTGCGCCACGCCGCCAAGCGCCGCGCCTACCAGTGGCTGTGCGAGGAGTGCCACTACGTCCTGCCCGCCGGCATTGCCCAGCCGCAGGAGCTGCCGCCCGAGTTCGGCGTCTGGCTGATGCACGGCACGCCCGATGAGGACGGCCAGGGCGCACGCTTCGAGCTGGCGCGCCCCGCGCGGCACGTGCGCTGCACGCTGCCGTTCGATGTCTGGATGGCGCTGTGCAGGGCGACACCCCTAGCGCCCGGGGGCGAGCCGGCGCAAAGCCGGCTGGGCGCGCTCGGGGATGGGCTGTCCGAGCCGGACAGCGAGCGCCCGGACGCCGGCGGGTGAACAAAAAAAGCCGGCCTGTGAAAGCCGGCTGTAAAAGCAAGGTGCCCCTATGCCCTTGCCGATGGAATATGCGAGTGTTTTTGGCCTCCAGCCCTTGTTCAGCAAGCGCTGGCAGCTATCAAAAATGATTCGCCCGGTGCAGCATCAGCGCAGCGCCAGCGCCTCCTCGGCCTCGATGCGCGGGTAGAAGTCGCGGTCTTCGCGGCGCATCCGGTCATAGACGCTGCGCAGCTCGACGTTGGCCTCGGCGCGAAAGCCCTCGGGGTCGGCGGCGATGCGCTCGGCGGTGTTCCAGCGCCGCACGAACAGCATGAAGCGGCTGGCGATCTCGCCCATCTCCTGCTGGAACTGCGCGCCCAGGCGTGCCAGCTCGGCATTGCTGCCGGCCTGCAGCGCCGGATACAGCATCCGGTCTTCCACCGCCAGGTGCAGGCGGATGGTCGAGCTGATGGCGACGATGCCTCGGGCGATCTGCGCGGCCTGCTCGACCGGGCCGGCGTGGCTCAGGGTGCGCAGCTTGTCGATCTGCGCCAGGATGTCGATGTGCTCGTGCTTGAAGCGGTCGATGTTCATGGCAATTCAGCAGGAAGTGGGCGGGATGGGCGCAGCACCTTGCTACACGGCTGGTATCGCTGTGCGGCAGGGGCTGCGCCCGGTGCGGCCCCTCAGCGGGCGCCTGCCAGGCGGGTGCCGCCGGTAGCCTCGCCGGCGCGTGCGCCGAACAGCACGGCGCTGACCACCTGCCAGGTCACGCACAGCGCGCCGGTGATGAACACCACGTCGCCGAAGGTGCGCACCCAGCGCAGCGTGACCAGGAAGGGCTGCTGCATGAACTCCTCGCTGCGGGCGTACCACAGGCCTTCGCTGACGCTGGCGTGGAACTGGAACAGGCCGATGGGCAGCAGGCTGGTGGCGATCATCAGCACCAGGCCGGCGTTCAGCCACCAAAAGCCCGTCTTCATCAGCCGCTCGTTGAGCACCACCTCGGGCCGCACATAGCGCAGCACCAGCAGCACGAACCCGAGGGCCAGGAAGCCGTAGACCCCGAACAGCGCGGCGTGGGCGTGTACCGGCGTGGTGTTCAGGCCCTGGATGTAGTACAGCGACACGGGCGGATTGATCATGAAGCCGAAGACGCCCGCGCCCAGCATGTTCCAGAAGGCCACGGCGACGAAGCACATCACGGGCCACTTCAGGCGGCGCATCCACTCGGCCTTGTGCTGCATGCTCCAGTGCTCCCAGGCCTCATGGCCCAGCACGACGAGCGGCACCACTTCCAGCGCGCTGAACGAGGCGCCGACGGCCATGACCGGCGTGGTCGTGCCCGAGAAATACAGGTGGTGGAAGGTGCCGGGCACGCCGCCCAGCATGAACAGCGACGCCGAGGCCAGGCTGGCAGCCGTGGCCATGCGGTACGACACCAGGCCCAGGGTCGAGAAAATGAAGGCCAGCGCGGTGGTGGCAAAGACCTCGAAGAAGCCCTCCACCCACAGGTGGACGACCCACCAGCGCCAGTACTCCATGACCGAGATGTGCGTGCGCTCGCCGTAGAACAGGCCGGCGCCGTAGAACAGGCCGATGCACACCACCGAGGAGGTCAGCAGGGCCAGCAGGTTCTTGTCCTGGCCGTTGGGCCTGAACAGCGCGGGGAAGATGGCGCGCGCCATCAGCACCAGCCAGAACACGATGCCGGCGAACTTGCCGATCTGCCACAGGCGGCCCATATCGACATATTCATAGCCCTGGTGGCCCAGCCAGAAGTTCAGCTCGGGCGGCAGCACCTGGGCAATGGCCAGATACGTGCCGACGAAGGTGCCGCCGGTGACCACGACCAGCGCCCAGAACAGGATGTCCACGCCGATCTTCTGGAACTTCGGATCCTTGCCGCCATTGATGACCGGCGCCAGGAACAATCCCGCCGCCAGAAAGCCCGTGGCGATCCAGAACAGCGCGGCCTGCAGGTGCCAGGTGCGCACCAGCGAGTAGGGGAACCACCTGGAGATCTCCAGGCCGTAGAACTGCTGGCCTTCCACGGTGTAGTGCGCCGTGACGCCGCCCAGCAGCACCTGTACGGTGAACAGCACCACCACCAGGAACAGATACTTGCCCAGGCCGCGCTGCGAGGGCGTCAGCGCCACGCGGGTCAGCGGATCGTGCGCGGGGATCTTGGGCGCATCGTCATCCTGCTTGCGCAGGAAGGCCCAGCCCCAGACCAGAAAGCCCACGCCGGCCATCATGACGACCACGCTGATGATCGACCACATGATGTTCTCGCCGGTGGGCTGGTTGCCTATCAGCGGCTCATGCGGCCAGTTGTTGGTGTAGGTGGCGCCAGTGCCGCCGTGGTCGGCCGGGCGCTCGGTCGAAGCCACCCACGAAGTCCAGAAGAAGAAACCCATCATCTGCGCGCGCCGCTCGGCGCTGGGCAGGGTGTTTTCCTTCATGGCGAAGTGCTCGCGCGTCTTTTGCAGAGCCGGGGCGTCGCCAAACAGCTGGTCGTAGTACTTGGCGACCTGCTCCACGGCCTGGGCGCGGATGGGCGAAATCGTCGCCGTGTCCGTCACCTTGTCGTAGGTGTTGCTGCGGTACTCCTTCTTCAGCCGGGCCTTCAGCGCCGCCTGGGCATCGCCGTCGAGCTTGTCGAACGGCTTGCCGTACAGCTCCTGCGCCGACAGCTCCAGCCAGGCCAGCAGCTCGCGGTGCAGCCAGTCGGCCGTCCAGTCGGGCGCCTGGTAGGCGCCGTGGCCGAAGACCGAGCCCAGCTGCATCCCGCCAATGGACTGCCAGGCGCTCTGGCCGTCCAGGATGCTGTCCTCGGTGTAGAGCGGCTCGTTGCTGCCGGCGACCAGCACCTTGGCCGGTATCGGCGGTGCCGTGCGATAGACCTCCACGCCGTAATAACCCAGCAGGCTGAAGGTCACGATCAACACGCCTATCAGCGTGTACCAGTACTTCGCGTACTTACCCATGAAGGGCCTCCATCATCGTGAGGTTGTGGATCGAGAAAGAAACGGAAACTTTTGCAATGGCTTTGCGACGCAAAACACGAACCGCAAACGTTGCCTGTCCTTTGCAAGGCCCGTACCAGCTTGGCAGCAACCAAGAATCAAGGGTTTGCACGGGTATGGGTAAAATTGACCATCGCTAAAAATGGTAAAAAGGACTATAAAAAGGTGAATACAACCGTATTCGAGGCCTCCGCAGCAGTGGCGGAGGACGCGCTGCTGGCGCTGTGTACCGACCTGGGGGCCGAGCTGCCGCAGGCCGTGCGCCTGCAGCGCCTGGTGGATTTGCTGCGCGCGCAGTTCGGCTGCGGCGCGGTGGCGCTGCTGCGCCTGGAGGACGAGCGGCTGCGCCCGGTGGCCGTGAACGGCCTGGTCAGCGACGCCCTGGGCCGGCGCTTTGCCGTGGCCCAGCACCCGCGCCTGGCGGCCATCCTGGCGCGCCACGAGGTGACCTGCTTCGAGCACGACAGCCAGCTGCCCGACCCCTACGACGGTCTGCTCGACACCCTGGTCGGCGAGCCGCTGCCGGTACACGACTGCATGGGCGTGGCGCTGCACGTCGAGGGCCGGCCCTGGGGCGTGCTGACGCTGGACGCGCTGGTCACCGGCACGTTCAGCGCGGCGGCGCGCGCGCGGCTGGCGCGCAGCGTGCCGCTGGTCGAGGCGGTGCTACGCGTGGCGCGGCTGGAGCAGGAGCTGCGCACCCTGCGCATGGCTGCCACCACGCCCGGCGCCGGGCTGGCGGGCGATGCCGGCGGCCTGGCGCGCGGCGGCGGCGAGGTCGAGATCGTCGGCGAAAGCCCGGCGCTGGCGCGGCTGCTGCACGAGCTGCAGGTGGTGGCCGCCTCCGAGCTGCCGGTACTGCTGCTGGGCGAGACCGGCGTCGGCAAAGAGCTGTTCGCGCGGCTGCTGCACCAGCGCTCGGCACGGCGCAGCAGGCCGCTGGTTCACGTCAACTGCGCGGCGCTGCCCGAGTCGCTGGCCGAGAGCGAGCTGTTCGGCCACGTGCGCGGGGCGTTCTCCGGCGCGGTGAGCGACCGGCCCGGGCGCTTCGAGGCCGCCGAGGGCGGCACGCTGTTTCTGGACGAGGTGGGCGAGTTGCCGCTGTCGGTGCAGGCCAAGCTCTTGCGCACGCTGCAAAACGGCGAGATCCAGCGCTTGGGCGCCGACCGGCCCAAGAGCGTCGATGTGCGCGTGGTGGCGGCGACCAACCGCAACCTGCGCGAGCAAGTCGCCAGCGGGGCGTTTCGCGCCGACCTGTACCACCGCCTGTCGGTCTATCCGGTGCCGATCCCGCCGCTGCGCGAGCGCGGCAACGACGTGCTGCTGCTGGCCGGGCGCTTTCTGGAGTTGAACCGCGCGCGCCTGGGCCTGCGCAGCCTGCGCCTGTCACCCGAGGCGCAGGCGGCGCTGCGCCGCTATCCCTGGCCGGGCAATGTGCGCGAACTGGAGCACGTCATCAGCCGCGCCGCGCTCAAGGCGCTGAGCCGCGGGGCGGATGCCACGGCCATCGTCACGCTGGAGGCCGGGCTGCTCGACCTGGAGGCGCTGCACAGCCCGGCGCCGCCCGGCTTGCCCCTGCCGGGCGCTGCCTCGGTGGCGGCGCCCGCCCTGGCCGCCGCCACGCTGCGCGACGCCGTGGACGACTGCCAGCGCCGCGCCGTCATGGCCGCGCTGGCGCGCGAGGGCGGCAACTGGGCCGGCGCGGCGCGTGCGCTGGACGTCGATGCCAGCAATCTGCACAAGCTGGCGCGGCGGCTGGGGTTGAAGCATTGAGCGCATCCGGCACCTGGGCGGCTTCCTGTCCCGGCATTAAGGGTAAAAAATCCCTGTAGCCTTTGCCCATCAAGCGTTGATAGCTATCAAAAGATGAGTTATCAGGTGAAGCACGTCTGGCCGAATCTGCGGACGGGACGTGACAATGCCAGCATTCCAGGCCCGCAGCCACCGTCCACGCCCCAGAGTTCAGAAAGATTGCCATGCCCCTGCTGTCCCGTCTCAAGCTGCTGCATAAATTCGGCATCCTGGCGCTGGTGGGCCTGCTCACCAGCGCCCTGCCCATCTGGCTGCACGTCGGCGATGCGCTGCGCACCATCGGCCACGCACGCCAGCAGGCCAGCGGCGCCGCGCCCCTGGCGGCGCTGAGCCGGGTGGTGCAGGAGATGCAAAAACACCGTGGCCTGTCCGCCGGCATGTTGGGCGGCGATACCAATCTGGAGCAGCGCCGTCCGGCAGTGCGCGATGCCATCAACCAGGCCATGCAGGAGGTGGCCCGGCAACTGTCGGCCAGCACGCCGGCCCAGGGTCAGGTTGGCGCCTGGCAGCAGGTGCAGCAGACCTGGCAGCAGCTCGAAGCCGGCGTGGCCGGGCGCCAACTCGCGCAGGCGCAGAGCACGGCGCAGCACACGGCGCTGGTGACGCGCCTGTTTGCCATCAGCGAGGAGTTGCAATACGCCTACGGCCTGCAGGCCGAGGCCGACCCGGCGCTGGCGGCGCTGATCCAGGCCGCCGTGGTGCAGACGCCGCGCCTGGGCGAGACGCTGGGCGTCACGCGCGCCATGGGCAGCGGCTTTCTGTCCTCGCGCGAGCTGCCCGAGCAGGCACGGGGCCGGCTGCAGGCGCTGCACCAGCGCGGCCAGGAGCAGCAGGTCGAGGCTTTCCGCAGCTTCGGGCGCGCCAGCCAGGCCAATGCCGCGTTGCGCCAGGGCCTGGAAGCGCCCGCGCAGGCTGCCCGCGCCCAGGTCGATCAGGCGCTGCAGCTGGTGCTGCGCGAAGTCATCGAGGCGCCGGCGCTGCAGTATTCGCCGACGCAATACTTCGACGCCTTCACGCGCACCATCGACGGGCTGTACGCCCTCAACGCCCAGGCCATGCAGGCGCTGGACGCGCAGCTGAACCAGCGCATCACCTATTTGCAGACCGTGCTGGCGCTGCAGGGCGGGGTGCTGGCGCTGGTGCTGCTGGGCGGCGGCGTGCTGACGCTGCTGTTCGTGCGCTCCATCGCCCGGCCGCTGACCCAGGCCATGGAGCTGGCGCACGCCGTGGCGCAGGGCGATCTGGCCGGCCCGCCGATCGCCCACGGCAACGACGAGGTCGGGCGCCTGGTGCAGGCGCTGGTGCAGATGCGCGCCGCACTGGCGCAGGTGGTGGCGCGCGTGCGCGCCAGCGCCGACGGCCTGGCCAGCGCCAGCAGCGAGATTGCCCACGGCAACCAGGATCTGTCGGCGCGCACCGAAAGCCAGGCCAGCGCGCTGCAGCAGACCGCCTCGGCCATGGAGCAGATGACCGCCACCGTGCAGCACAACGCCGACAGCGCCGCCCAGGCCAGCCAGTTGACCGGCGAGGCCAGCGCCGTGGCGCGCCAGGGCGGCGAGGTGGTGGCGCAGGTGGTCAGCACCATGGCCGGCATCCACGCCTCGTCCGGGCGCATCGCCGACATCATCGGCGTGATCGACTCGATCGCCTTCCAGACCAACATCCTGGCGCTCAACGCGGCTGTCGAGGCCGCGCGCGCCGGCGAGTCCGGGCGCGGCTTTGCCGTGGTCGCCGGCGAGGTGCGCAGCCTGGCGCAGCGCAGCGCCCAGGCCGCGCGCGAAATCAAGGAGCTGATCTCCGAGAGCGTGCGCAGCGTCGAGCAGGGCAACGACCAGGTCGAGCGCGCCGGCGCCACCATGCAGCAGGTGGTGCAGGCGGTGCAGCGGGTCAGCGCCATCGTGGGCGAGATCAGCTCGGCCAGCCGCGAGCAGGCCCAGGGCGTGGCCCAGGTCGGCGAGGCGGTCGTCCACATGGATCGCTCGACCCAGCAAAACGCCGCCCTGGTCGAGCAGATGGCGGCGGCGGCGGCCAACCTGGACAGCCAGGCGCGCGAGCTGGCGCAGGCGGTGGCGGTGTTTCGGCTGCAGGGGCGATGATGGCGCCCATGCAGCATCCATCCGACACTCCAGCCCCATCCTGCGACAACCCATTCGCCGGCGAGCCTGCCGGCGTGCTGTTCGGCCTGCCCATGCCCATGGCCGGCGCGCTGGCGCTGCGCGGCGAGTGCATCGGCGCCGACCGCGCCCAGGTGCGCATGGCCTTCCAGCCGCAGTTCGGCAACAGCCGTCTGCAGGCGCACGGCGGCGCCATCGCCGCGCTGCTGGACTGCGCACTGGCCTCGGCGGTGCGTGCGCACGACCCGGCGGGCCACGGCGTGGCCACCATCGACCTGACGCTGCATTTCGTGGCCACCGCCAGCGGCGACCTGATCGCCAGCGCGCACTGTGAGCGGCGCGGGCGCTCCATCAGCTTTGCCCGTGGCGAGGTGCGCGCCGAGGACGGCACGCTGGTGGCGCTGGCCACCGGCACCTTCAAGCTGCTGCCGCGCCAGCCGGTGCCATGAGCCTGGACGCGCCGCGATGCGGCGGCGCGCTCACAGCGCTCACAGCGTGCGGGCGATGATTTCCTTCATGATTTCGTCGCTGCCGCCATAGATGCGGCCCACGCGCCTTGGCCTCGGCCAGTTTGAAGCGGGTGTTCTGGAGCTCGAACACGCTCTGGCCGAAGGCCTTGCGTTCGCGCGTGTAGTCGATGGTCTTTTGCAGAAAGGTTTCGATGGAGGCGGCGGCGCGCACGGCCACCACCAGGCGCTCCTGCGCCAGCTCTTGCATCAGGTACTGGAAGCCCTGGTTCTCCTGGCCCAGAAGATTGCCCACCGGCACGCGCCGGGCATCCGCTTGATGACCACCATGCTGCACGCGCTCGAAGACAACGGCCAGCGCTTTGGCCTGCAGTCCATGTGCGAGGCCGGCGGCATGGCCAACGCCACCATCATCGAGCGCCTCTGATTCCTCTCTCTCTTGCTTCCTCCCTCTGGGGAAGGAGGCAACACCAAAAACGCCAGGAAACACCATGAAACTGCAACAGGGAATGACCGCTATCGTCACCGGCGGGGTCTCGGGCCTGGGCCAGGCCTGCGCGGAGCAACTGCTTGCGCGCGGCCTGCAAGTCGTCGCCGTCGATCTGAACGCCGAGCGCGGCGCGGCCATGGAGCAGCAACACCCGGGCCAGCTGCGCGAGCGCGGCGCCTGCGTGCTCACCGCCTCGGTGGCCGGCTACGAAGGGCAGATCGGGCAGATCCCCTACGCCTCGTCCAAGGCCGGCGTGATCGGCATGACGCTGGTGGCGGCGCGCGACCTGGCCACCCGACTGATCCGCGTATGCACCATTGCCCCGGGCCTGTTCGAGACGCCGCTGCTGATGCGCCTGCCCGAGAGCGTGCGCCAGTCGCTGGGTGCCTCGGTGCCCCATCCCTCGCGCCTGGGCCAGCCGCACGAGTTCGCCATGACGGCGCTGCACATCCTGGAAAATCCCATGCTCAACGGCGAGACCATCCGCCTCGATGGCGCCATCCGGATGCAGCCGCGCTGAAAGACTGCCCAGCGGCTGCGCCGGGCGATACTGCGCAGCCCGCACCCGCCCGGGTGTTGACCCCTGTGCAACCCCAACCATGAAGGAGAACCCATGAAAGTGCTGGACAGCGTGCGCGTGCTGGAAATTGGCGGCCTGGGGCCGGGGCCGTTCTGTGCCATGCACCTGGCCGACCTGGGCGCGGACGTGATCTCGCTGGTGCGCCGCCCCGAGGGCCAGGCCATCACCTCGGCGCTGCTCAATCGGGGCAAGCGCTCGGTCTTCGTCGATCTCAAGGACGGCGCCGACCGCGAGCTGGTACTCAAGCTGGTGGCCGAAGCCGATGTGCTGATCGAGGGGATGCGTCCCGGCGTCATGGAGCGCCTGGGCCTGGGGCCGACCGAGTGCCACGCCGTCAACCCGCGCCTGGTCTATGGCCGCATGACCGGCTGGGGCCAGGACGGCCCGCTGGCGCCGCGCGCCGGGCACGACACCAACTACGCCGCTGTGGCCGGCGCGCTGTGGGGCTGCAGCCCGGCGGACGCGCGCCCAGTCTCGCCCTTTGCCGTACTGGGCGACATCGGCGGCGGCGCGCTGTACCTGATGACCGGGCTGCTGGCCGGCATCGTGCAGGCGCGCGCGAGCGGGCGCGGCACGGTGGTCGATGCGGCCATCGTCGATGGCGCGGCGCACATGCTCAACCTGATGCTCAGCGCGCGCGCCGCCGGGCTGCTGGGCGACGAGCGCGGCCAGAGCATCCACGACAGCTCGCCCTTCTACGACACCTACGTCTGCGCCGATGGCAGGCACATCACCGTGGGCGCCATCGAGCCGCAGTTCTACGCCCTGCTGCTGCAGACCCTGGGCCTGCAGGAAGACGCCGACTTTGCCGGCCACCAGTGGGACAAGGCCGCCTGGCCCCGGCGCCGCGCCCGCTTGGCCGCGCTGTTCCTGGGCCAGCCGCGCGCGCACTGGCAGGCGCTGCTGGAGCCCACCGATGCCTGCTTCGGCGCCGTGCTCAGCCCGGTCGAGGCGGCGCAGCACCCGCACCTGCGCGCGCGCGGCACCTATGCCGAGCCAGGCGGCGTCCTGCAGGCTGCGCCGGCACCGCGCTTCGATGGCGCGGCCTATGCCATCCAGGATGCCTGCGAGGCCGGCGCGCATACGCAGCAGGTGCGCGAGCAGCTCGGCAGCGGCGGCGCTGGCGCCGTGTGGCGCACTATTTGAGGTCAAATCGGCCCCAAACCCTTGCCAGTCAAGCGCTTGCAGCTATCAAAAATGCAGTTCAACCAGCAGCCTTGCCGCTCCCGCCCGTTGCCAGCAGGGGCGACGCCGGCAGGAAGCGAAAGGCCAGCGACGCCAGGCCCAGCCAGGCGGCAATGGCCAGCAGCACCGCGCGGTAGGTCTCCCAGCCGGCCTGCGCGGCCCAGGCTGCTACCACGCCGGTGAACCACTGCATCAGCGCCACGCCCAGGAACATCGCCGCCGTGAACAGCGACAGCGCCCGCCCGGTCAGCGCGCTGGGGTAGGAGGCGCGCACGTCGGCGTACTGCAGCACGCCATAGCCCGAGATCAGCCCCATCAGCACGATCAGCGCCAGCGCCGCCACGTGGCCCCGCACGAAGGCCAGCAGCACAAACAGGCCGGCCATGAGCAGCGACACGCCGGCGATCCAGGCGCGCCGGCGCCTGACGCCCGGGTCGATGCGGCCAAAGACCGCCGGCACGAACAGCGCCAGCAGCGACAGCACCAGCGCCACGTTGCCGCTGCCCACCAGCGAAAAGCCAAAGCGCCCGATCAGGAATGGCCCCAGCCACAGCCCGCGCAGCGACAGAAACGCCGCATAACCCGACATGCCCAGCGCCAGGATGCCCCAGGTGTGCGGCAGCAGGAACAGCGCCCCCATGCGGGCAAACGACTGGCCCCAGCCCTCACGCGGCGCCGATGAGCCGTAGGCGGGCGGCGGCTCGTGGACGCTGCGCCAGATCAGCAGCCACGACAGCAGCGCCAGCGCCGTCAGCACCCAGAAACCGGCGCGCCAGCCCCAGTGCTGCACCACCCAGGCCAGCGGCGTGCCGGTGAAGATCAGGCCCAGCCCGCCCACGCTCATGCTCATGCCGGAAAACAGCGCAAAGCGCTCGACGGGAAAGTGCCGCGCGATGAACACCGTCGAGGCGATGAAGGCCGGCGAGCAGCCCATGCCGATCAGCAGCTGCCCGGCCATCAGCCAGCCATAGCTGGGCGCCAGCGCCGACAGTGCGCTGCCGGCCACCGCCAGGGCAAAGGCCAGCAGCACCGTGCGGCGCAGGCCATAGACATCCAGGCCGATGCCCATGAGCAGTTGCGCAACGCCGAACGACAGGCCGAACAGCCCGGCAAACGCCCCCAGCGCCTGGCCCGACAGGCCGAACTCGGCCTGCAGGCTCGGCCCCAGCATGGCGGTGACGGTGCGAAACGCCTGGCTCAGCGCAAAGGCCGACAGCAGCGCGGCCAGCATGAAGACCAGCGGCGCCTGCGGGCGCGGCGGCGTTGGCGTTGGCGGTGTCGGCGAGGGGGGCGGGGCAGGGGTGGAGGCGGGATCGGCAGGCATGGGCAGGGGGCGCATTGTGCGCGCGGCGCTGGCGCAGCGCTGTCCCCAGCGCGCCGGGGCGCACCAGAGGCGCATCAGAGCAGGTTCACGAGCTGGGCGGCACCCCCAGGCATTGCGGGGCGGGCCGCAGCCCTGCGCGCTTGTGCGACCGGTGGTGCGTCTGGCGCACCGCGCACCACGCACGGCCCGCCCACGCCCTCACAGCAGCGGCCCCACGCGCGGCCACTGCGCCACCTGCCACAGGCGCTGCACGGCGGCCTGCGCCTGCGCGGCCGGCACGGCGCCGCCGTAGGCCGCCAGGCGCAGCGCCTTGTCGGTGATCTCCTGGCGCGACAGGCTGTTGCCCGGGTCGCCCTTGGGCTCATCGACGCGGCCCGTGAGCTGGCGCCCGTCGGTGGTCTGCACGCTGACGCGGCCCAGCCAGCGGCGCGGGTAGGCGCCATCGACCTCGGGGTCGAGCACCATGCCGACCTTCTCGCGCAGCGCCACGGTCTCGGGCGCCAGATAGTGTTCGTCGAACTCGGCCAGGCCGGCGTGGCCGAAGCGCGCCACCAGCGCCAGCACCGTGCCCATGGAGAACTTGCTCTGATGCACTGTGGCCGGCGCGCTCACCGGGCCGAGCACGTCGATGGCGCCCTGATGGACGCGGCAGGTGATGCGCTCGATGTCCTGCGGCGCAAGCGCGTGTTCGCGCATGAGCTGCAGCAGCGCATCGGCTGCCGGGTGCGTGTGGCGGCACGAGGCGTGCCATTTGAACGAGGTCTCCGCCGTGGCCCAGCGCGCGCCCAGGCCGTCCGTGAGGCGCGCCGGATCGCTGTCGCTCGACATGCCGGCCGCCAGCCCTTGCGGCCCGGTGAAGATGTCCTGCGCGCCGGTGAAATCGTCCTTGGCCAGGTACGCCGCCATCAGCCCGGCGGCGGCGGCGTGCGCGGTATGCAGCTGCTTGCTGTCGGCGCCAGTGCGCAAGAACTCCCACAGCCCGGCGGACTGCGTGCCCGCCGAGCCGAAGGCGTGCTGCATCTGCGCGGGCGTCAGCGCCAGAAGCCGGCCCACGGCGGCGGCGGCGGCCAGCGTGCCGGCGGTGGCCGTGGTGTGGAAGACGCGGTAGTGGCTGCGCCCGAGGAATTCGCCCACGCGGATGCCGACCTCGTAGCCGGCCACGCAGGCCGCCATGAGCTGGGCGCCGCTGGCGCCGATGTCCTGCGCCACGGCCAGCGCCGGCGCAAAGACCACCGCCGCCGGGTGGAAGACCGAGCCGTTGTGTACGTCATCCTGCTCGGCCACGTGCGACGCAGCGGCGTTGGCCAGCGCGGCCATCATGGGCGAGGTGCTGGCGCCCTGGTGGCCGATGACCTCGGCCGGGCCGCTGGCCGGCCCCTGCGCACGGGCAAAGCGCGTGATGCTGGCCACAGGCCGCGCGCGGCAGCCGGCCAGCACCGAGCCGAACCAGTCCACCCACAGGTCTTCGGCGCGGCGCTGCACAGGCTCGGGGATGTCGCTCCACTGGAGCTGGGCGGCAAAAAAGGCCAGGGGGTGGATGGGGGCGGGGGAGGGCGGGTTTGGGGTCATTTAAGGCTCCAGCCGTCTTGGGACAAGCGCAAACAGCTCATGTTTTGATAGCAAATGGCGATGGATGCGCCTCACTGCCCCACCAGTGCGGCGATGCGTGCCTCGGCCCAGCCCAGCTCGGCCAGGATGGCGCGCGTGTGCTGGCCGAGCGCCGGCACGGCGTCCATGCGCGGCTCGAAGGCGCTGCTCACACCCGGGGGCAGCAGCGCCGGGATGCGGCCTGCGGGCGAGTCCACCTCGCGCCAGCGCTGGCGTGCCTGCAGTTGCGGGTGCGCCCACACATCGGCCATGTCGTTGACGCGGGCGTTGGCGATGCCGGCGGCCTCCAGGCGCTCGACCAGCTGCGCGGCCGTGAGCGGGGCAAAGGCCTGGGCGATCAGCTCCTGCAGCTCGGCGCGGTGCTGGCTGCGCTGGGCGTTGGAGCAAAAGCGCGGATCGCTGGCGATATGCGGCTGCTGCAGCACGCCGGCGCAGAAAGCCTGCCATTCGCGCTCGTTTTGCAGGCCCAGCATGACGCTGCCGCCCGCGCCGGCGGCAAACGGCCCGTAGGGGTAGATGCTGGCGTGCGCGGCGCCAGCGCGCGGCGGCGGCGCTGCGCCCTCGAAGGCGTAGTACAGCGGATAGCCCATCCACTCGGCCATGGCTTCGAGCATGGACACGTCGATATGGCTGCCCAGGCCCGTCCTGCCGCGCAGCAGCAGCGCCGACAGGATGCTGGAGTAGGCATACATGCCGGCGGCGATGTCGGCCACCGAGATGCCGGCCTTGGCCGGCGCGTCAGGCGTGCCGGTCACGGACAGAAAGCCCGCCTCGCTCTGGATCAGCAGGTCGTAGGCCTTCTTGTCGCGGTACGGGCCGCTGGCGCCGTAGCCCGAGATGTCGCACACGATCAGGCGCGGGTGCGCCGCGTGCAGCGCGGCAAAGGACAGGCCCAGGCGCGCGGCGGCGCCGGGCGCGAGGTTTTGCACCAGCACGTCGGCGCGCGCCAGCAGCTGCGCCAGCGCAGCCAGCGCCTCGGGCTGCTTCAAGTCCAGCGCCAGGCTTTCCTTGCTGCGGTTGATCCAGGTGAAGTGCGAGGACTGGCCGCGCACGCGCGTGTCGTAGCCGCGCGCAAAGTCGCCGCTGCCCGGGCGCTCGACCTTGATGACGCGCGCGCCCAGGTCGGCCAGCTGGCGCGTGCAAAACGGCGCTGCGACGGCGTGTTCGAGGGAGACGACGGTGATGCCGTCCAGGGGTCGGGTCATGGGTGGGCTCTCGTGCCTGGTGGGCCTGGTGGGGTTGGCGTTGGTTTTCGCTCCCTCCCCCACAGGGGGAAGGAGCAAGGCATCAGAACGATCGTGGCAGTCTGAGGATGTGCTCGGCCACGTAGGAAAAGATCAGGTTGGTGGAGATCGGCGCCACCTGGTACAGCCGCGTCTCGCGGAATTTGCGCTCCACGTCGTACTCGCAGGCAAAGCCGAAGCCGCCGTGGAACTGCAGGCAGGCGTTGGCCGCCTCCCAGCTGGCCTTGGCCGCCAGGTACTTGGCCATGTTGGCCTGCGCGCCCATGCTCTGGTGCGCGTCGAACAGCGCGCAGGCCTTCCAGCGCATCAGGTTGGCGGCCTCGACCTCGATGAAGGCCTCGGCGATGGGGAATTGCACGCCCTGGTTCTGGCCGATGGGCCGGCCAAAGACCTGGCGCTCGCGCGCATAGGCGCTCACGCGGTCGATGAACCAGTAGCCGTCGCCGATGCACTCGGCGGCGATCAGCGTGCGCTCGGCGTTCAGGCCGTCCAGGATGTACCTGAAGCCCTGGCCCTCCTGGCCGATCAGGTTGTCCTCGGGGATTTCCAGGTCTTCGAAGAACAGCTCGTTGGTCTCGTGGTTGACCATGTTGGCGATGGGGCGCACGGTGAGGCCTTTTTGCTGCGCCTCGGCCAGATCGACCATGAAAATGGACATGCCCTCGCTCTTCTTCGTCACCTCGGCCAGCGGCGTGGTGCGCGCCAGCAGGATCATCCAGTCCGAGTGCTGCACGCGCGAGATCCAGACCTTCTGGCCGTTGACCACGTAGCGGCCATCTTTTTTCACGGCGCTGGTCTTGATCCTGGTGGTGTCGGTGCCGGTGCTCGGCTCGGTCACGCCCATGGACTGCAGGCGCCACTGGCCGCTGGCAATTCTGGGCAAAAAGCGCTCCTTTTGCGCCGCCGAGCCGTGGCGCAGCAGCGTGCCCATGTTGTACATCTGGCCGTGGCAGGCGCCGGCGTTGCCGCCCGCGCGGTTGATCTCCTCCATGATGACGCTGGCCTCGGCCAAGCCCAGGCCCGAGCCGCCGTACTCCTGCGGGATCAGCGCCGCCAGCCAGCCGGCCTGCGTCAGCGCATCGACGAACTCGGCCGGGTAGGCGCGCTGTGCGTCCACGCGGCGGAAATACTCGTCCGGGAACTGCGCGCACAGGGCGCGCACGGCCTCGCGCAGTTCCGGGTAGTTGTTGGACAGGGTTTGTTCGATCATGGAAATTTTCAGTGTTTTTGGCTGGAAACCCTTATGGGGCAAGCGCTGACAGCTATTGTTTTTGATGATTTCCGGTTCAGGCCAGGTGGGCTGTGGCCTGCATGGTCAGCCAGCCCTGGTGATCCTCGGCCCACAACTGGACGCTGCGGCCATCGGCGGCTGGCTGGCCGTGGACGCTGAACGGGTGCAGGTCGAAGGTCGGGCGCACGGCGCGGAAATCGAAGGCCGCCAGCCGCGCCTGCGGCAACTGGCGGTGCAGCAGATCGAGTAGCAGCGTGGCGATCAGCGGGCCATGCACCACCAGGCCGGGGTAGCCCTCGGCCTGGGTGGCGTACTGGCGGTCGTAGTGGATGCGGTGGCCGTTGAAGGTCAGCGCCGAGTAGCGAAACAGCAGCACTGCATCTGGCTCGATGCGCCGCGACCAGGCGGCCTGGCCGGCCAGCGGCGGCGCTTGCGGGGGCGCCGCCGGCTCGCCCGGCTGGGCGGCGCTGCGATAGACGATGTCGTGCTCCTCGGTCAACGCCAGGCCGGCGGCGTTGCTGTAGTGATGCTCGACTACGACGAATAGCAACTCGCCCGAGCGCCCGCGCTTGTGCTGCACGCTGCGGATCGTCGATTGGCGCTGCACCGGCTGGCCCACGCACAGCGGGTTGTGCGGCTGCCAGCGCAGGCGCCCGCCGGCCCACATGCGCCGGGGCAGCGGCACTGGCGGCAGGAAGCCGCCGCGCCGGGGGTGGCCGTCCGGGCCGATCGCGCTGCGCGGCGCCAGCGGCAGGAAGTACAGCCAGTGCCACAGCGGCGGCACGGCCTCGTCCGGCTGCGGCGCGGCGCCCGCCAGATCCAGCGTGGCTGCCAGCGCGGCCAGCGGTTGTGCGGCAAGCTGTTCGTGCAGGGTTTCGCTTTTCCCCTGCCAGGACTGCAGGTGCGCCACGGCGGCGGCGTCCAGGGGGGCAGATGGTGCAGAAGGCGTGGATGGCGGCATGTCGGTCATGGCCGCGATGGTCGGCGCTGGGGCCACTGGGCGCAATCTGCCTTTGTGAAAGCGTGCCTTCGACGGGCATGAACAGGGCGGTGAGCCAGGCGGGCGCTTTCAGTGCGCCAAAGCCCGGCCTAGCGATTGGCGAATGGCGCAGGCGTGGTTTTGCGGCCATGCTTGTGCGGTTTTCGACAACTCCATTTCAGCAGCAGCAAAGGACGGCACGACATGGCGCAGCACGGCGGCGACGACACGATGATGCAGGGCAAGGTGGTGGTGGTGACGGGCGCAGGCGGCGGCATTGGCCGCGACATCGCGTTGGCCCTGGCGGCGCAGGGCGCGCAGGTGGTGGTCAACGACATCGGCACCTCGACCAGCGGCGAGGGCCAGGACGCCGGCCCGGCGCAGCGCGTCGCCCAGGAGATCCGCGCCGCCGGCGGCCAGGCCGTGGCCAGCACCGACAGCGTGGCCGAGGCCGCGCCGGCCGGGCGCATCGTGCAAAGCGCGCTGGATCACTTCGGGCGCATTGACGGCGTGGTCAACAACGCCGGCATCCTGCGCGACCGCTTTTTCCACAAGATGAGCCTGGACGAGTGGGACGCGGTGCTCAAGGTGCATCTGTACGGCAGCTACTACCTGAGCCGTGCGGCAGCCAACCACTTCAAGGAGCAGGAAGGCGGCGCCTTCGTCCACATGACCTCGACCTCGGGCCTGATCGGCAACTTCGGCCAGGCCAACTACAGCGCGGCCAAGCTGGCGCTGGTGGCGCTGTCCAAGTCGATCGCGCTGGACATGGCCAGATTCCACGTGCGCTCCAACTGCATCGCGCCCTTTGCCTGGAGCCGCATGATCGGCTCCATCCCGACCGACACGCCCGAGCAGCAGGCGCGCGTGGCCAAGATCCAGCAGATGACGCCGGGCAAGATCGCGCCGCTGGCCGTGTACCTGCTGTCGGACGCCGCGCAGGACGTGAACGCCCAGGTCTTTGCCGTGCGCAACAACGAGATCTTCCTGATGAGCCAGCCGCGTCCGCTGCGCTCAGTCCACAGGAGCGAGGGCTGGACGGCGCAGGACATCGCCGCGCACGCCATGCCGGCGCTGCAAAGCTCGTTCGTGCCCATGGAGCGCTCGGGCGACGTGTTCTCCTGGGATCCGATCTGACGGGGCCGGCGCATGGCCATCGACTACCACCATCTCAAGGGCCGCCCCTTCGCGCCGGTGCGCCAGCACTACGCCGAGCGCGACACCATGCTGTATGCACTCAGCCTGGGGCTGGGCTGCGATCCGCTCGACGGCGCCAGCCTGCCCTACACCTACGAAGGCCTGGACGGCGGCCTGCGCGCCCTGCCCACGCTGGCCGTGGTGCTGGGCTACCCGGGCTTTTGGGCGCGCGAGCCAGACACCGGCATCGACTGGGTGCGCCTGCTGCACGGCGAGCAGCGCGTGCGCTGGCACCAGCCGCTGCCGGCCAGCGGCGATGTGGTCGGCAAGAGCCGCATCACGCGCCTGATCGACAAGGGCGCGGACAAGGGCGCCATCCTGGTGACCGAGCGGCGCCTGGAAAGCGCTGCCGGCGCGCTGCTGGCGACGCTGGAGCAGGTGACATTCCTGCGCGGCGATGGCGGCTACAGCCAGCGCACGGGCCAAGCCAGCGATGCGCCGCTGCCGGCGCTGGCAGCCACGCCGCACGAGCGCGCGCCCGATGGCATCGACCAGCAGGCCATCCGCCCCGAGGCGGCGCTCTTGTACCGCCTGATGGGCGACTACAACCCGCTGCACGCCGACCCTGCCGTGGCGCGCCAGGCGGGCTTCGAGCGCCCCATCCTGCACGGCCTGGCCAGCTATGGCCTGGTGGCCTGGGCGCTGGTGCGCCAGTGCGCAGGTGGCGATGCGTCGCGCCTGAAGGCGCTGGACATCCGCTTTGCCGCCCCGGTCTATCCGGGCGAGACCCTGGTCACCGAAATCTGGCGCGTGCCGGGGCAGGATGGGCGCTATCAATTGCGCGCCCGCGTGGCCGAGCGCGACAAGATCGTCCTGAGCCACGGCCACGCCGAGCTGGCCTGACAACCACCAGGAAACCACCAGGAAACCACCAGGAGACATCGATGAGCGAACCCGCCGTGTTGGCCACCGTCGAAGACGGCATCGGCACCATCACCATGAACCGCCCCGGGGCGCGCAACGCGCTGAACCAGGACATGCGCGCCGGGCTGGACGAGGCCGTGCGGCAGATGCGCGACGACGCCGGCGTCCACGCCGTGATCCTCACCGGCGCGGGCGGCGCATTCTGCTCGGGCGGCGACATCTCCGCCATGCTCGACGCCAGCCGCACCGGCCTGGCGTTTCGCAACGGGATGCGCCAGTTGCACCAGTGGTTTCCCGAGCTGGTCAACCTGGAAAAGCCGGTGATCGCCGCCGTCGATGGCCCGGCGTTCGGCGCCGGCATGAGCCTGGCGCTGGCGGCGGACTTCATCGTGGCCACGCGCAGCGCCCGGTTCAGCGCGGTGTTTGGCCGCATCGGCCTGGTGCCCGATCTGGGCATGTTGCATCTGCTGCCGCGCATGGTCGGCCTGCAAAAGGCCAAGGAGCTGGTCTTCAGCGCACGCACCGTGGCCGCCGAGGAGGCCCGGCAGCTGGGCCTGGTGTACGGGATCGTGGCGGACGGCAACGAGCTGCGAGCCGCTGCGCTGCAGCTTGCGCAGCGCTTTGGCGATGCCTCCACCGCCGCTATCGGCATGGCCAAGAACCTGCTGAACCAGTCGTTCGAGACCGACGCGCGCACCTTGGCCGAGCTGGAGGCCTACGCCCAGTCGCTGGCACGCAGCTCGGCGTACCACCAGGATGCCGTGCAGCGCTTTGCCGGCAAGCAGCCGCTGCGCTTCGACTGGGATCGCGCGCCGTGAGGCTGCCGGGCGGGCCAGCCTCCGCCCTGCCTGCGTCCGCTAGGCGACAGAGTTCAGGGTCACAACCCTTGCGCAGCGTCTAGGCTTGCACGAAGCTGACATCACCGGACGGTCGGGCGCGACGGCACGGCCGGGACTTTCTCTCATCGCAATCCAATCACCAGGAGACATGGCATGAACCAACCCAGCAATCCCTTCAACCGCCGCAATGCACTCAAGGGCACGCTGGCCCTGGCGGCAGCGCCGGCCATCGTCACCTCGGCCAGCGCGCAGGCCAAGGTGACCTGGCGCGTGCAGTCACACTGGCCCAAGGCCTCGGGCTCGTTCAACGCCAGCCTGGTGCCCTTGGCCAAGGAGCTGGAGGAGCGCACCAAGGGCCGCTTCAAGCTCACCTTGATGGGCGCGGGCGAGATCGCCAAGGGCGGCGAGGTCTTCAACGTGGTGCGCCGCGGCGTGGTGCAGATGGGCTCGACCGCGCCCAGCTACAACCCGGACGAGTCCGAGCTGATGGATCAGTACTTCGGAATGCCCGGCACGCTGCGCGAACCCTGGGAGATGGCGCACCTGGTCAAGAACCTGGGCCTGGAGGCAGCGCTCAATGAGCAGCTCAAGGCCAAGGGCGTGTTCATGATGGCCGAGAAGACCTATCCCACCGAGCTGGTGCTGAAAAAGAAGATCAAGGCCGGCGACGATCTCTCGCGCATCAAGGTGCGCTCGGCGGGCAATCTGATCGACTACCTGTCGGCAGCCGGCTTCGTGCCCCAGCGCATCGATGGCCCCGAGCTGTACCAGGCGCTGGCCACCGGCGTGATCGACGGCGCGCACTGGGGCGCTGCCGTGGGGGCGCTGTCCATGAAGCTGTGGGAAGTGGCCAAGTTCCAGATGAAGCCGCCCATCTTGCTGGCCAACGACGTGTACGTCATCAACCTGGACGCCTACAACAAGCTGCCCGAAGACCTGCGCGGCATCTTCCACGGCCTGCTGGAGGAGCGCTACTTCCGCCGCACCGTGGCCTACCAGCACGAGGAGGCGCAGGCCACCAACAGCGGCGTGTCCAAGATGGGCCTGGAGCTGGTGCCGTTCCCGGACGATGTGCAAAAGCGCATGGCGCAGGCCTCCAAGGACATCCTGGCCAAGGACATGCAAAAAGGCGCCAAGGCCAAGGAGATGGGCGAGCGGCTGCTGGGTCTGATGAAAGACCTGGGCTACGTCTGAGCGGCCATCGGCCATTGCTGCGCCACACCAGGAGAGACAAATGCACGCCTTCGCGCGCTTGATCACGCAGACCAACCTGTGGGTGGGCCGCTTTGCCGGCTGGCTGATCGTGCCCATGTTCCTCGCGCTGCTGGCCGACGTGGCCATGCGCTACCTGGTGGGCAGCGCCACCGTCTGGACGTCGGAGCTGGCGCAGCTGATCTTCGGGCTGTATGCCGTCATCGGCGGCGGCTACCTGCTGGCCGAGCGCGGGCATGTCAGCGTGGACATCTTCTATGGCCGCTGCACGGCGCGCAAAAAGGCCGTCATCGACCTGGCGACCTCGTTCCTGTTCCTGTTCTTCCTGATCGTGCTGATCTGGCAAAGCGGCGACATGGCCTGGGAGTCCATCGGCAAGTGGGAGCGCTCGCACAGCCTGTGGAACCCCTACATCTGGCCCTTCAAGGCGGCCATTCCGGTCGCTGGCGTGCTGCTGCTGCTGCAGGGCCTGGTGCGCATGGGTTCGGACATCCGCGTGCTGCGCGGCCTGCAAAACGACCCGGCGGTCTGGGGCAGACAGGCGGCCGATGGCCCCGAGCATTGACAACGAGGAGTCATCGTGTCGGTTGAATTGATCACTGCGCTGTTTTTCGGCTCGCTGCTGTTTTTCCTGTTTCTGGGCGTGCCGCTGGTGTTCACGCTGGGCGGCATCTCGGTCGCCTTTCTGTTCTTTTCCATCGGCACGCCGGGCTTTTACATCGTCGCGTCCAAGTTCTGGGACTCGATGAGCAATTTCACGCTGCTGGCCATCCCGATGTACGTGTACATGGCCATGCTGCTGGAGAAATCCGGGGTGGCCACCAACCTGTACCGGATGATGCACCTGTGGTTTGGTGGCCTGCGCGGCGGCCTGGCCATCGGCACGGTGGCGATCTGCGCCATCTTTGCCGCCATGAGCGGGGTGAGCGGCGCAGCGGTGGTCACCATGGGCACCATCGCCCTGCCGCAGATGCTCAGCCGGGGCTATGACAAGCGGCTGGCGGCGGGTGCCATCAACTGCGGCGGCGGCTGGGGCATCCTGATCCCGCCGTCGGTGCTGATGATTCTGTACGCCATGCTGACCGAAGTCTCGGTGGGCCGGCTGTTCGCCTCGGGCATCGGCCCGGGCATCTTGCTGTTCGTGCTGGTGACCATCTACATCGGCGTGCGCGCCTGGCTGCAGCCGCACCTGGCGCCGGCGCTGCCGCCCGAGGAGCGCGGCGACTGGAAGATGAAGCTGGACTCGCTCAAGGCGGTGTTCCTGCCGCTGTTCATCGTGGCGCTGGTGCTGGGCGCCATCTTCACCGGCCTGGCCACGGCCACCGAGACGGCGGCGCTGGGCGTGTTCGGCGCGCTGATCGCCGCCGCCGTACACCGCAAGCTGTCCCTGGAGGTGCTGCGCGACTCGGGCGTGCAGACGCTGCGCCTGACGGCCATGGTGATGTGGATTCTGTTTGCCGCGCACGCCTTTTCCACGGCGTACTCGACGCTGGGCGCCGACGCGCTGATCGACGAGTTGATGCTGCTCATCCCCGGCGGCGAGTACGGCGCGCTGGCCTTCATGATGCTGGTCATGTTCATCCTGGGCATGGTGCTCGACCCGGTGGGCATCATGCTCATCACGCTGCCGGCCTTCCTGCCGGTGGTGAACAACTACGGCTGGGATCCGATCTGGTTCGGCGTGCTGTTCATCATCATGATGGAGGTGGGCTACATGACGCCGCCGTTTGGCTTCAACCTGTTCTACCTCAAGGGCGTGGCGCCGCCGGAGATCACCATGCGCGACCTGTACGTCTCGGTCATTCCCTACGTGCTGGTGACGCTGCTGGGGGCGCTGATCATCATCGCCTTCCCGCAGATTGCGCTGTATCTGCCGAATCTGTTCTTTGGCAAGCCGGTGATGTAGGGCCTGGCCACGGCGCCCGCCGCGCCGTTGTGCTTGGCCGTCAACACAATGAATGGGTTCCCGTGGAGGCGGGAGCCCATTTTTCCATGCTGTCGCAAAGACAGGCTCCGTACACGCAAAGCCACCCTTTCACATTGGCAAATTGCCCAGGGCCGGCACTTGCGGGCATCCTCACGTGCCATGCACATGACCGCGCACACCCACTACCAGGCTGAGCTGGACGCCGGGCGCTTCCGGCTCCAGCAATGCGGCGACTGCAGCCGCCATATCTTCCCGCCGCGCGAGCTGTGCCCGCACTGCGGCGCCGGCGCACTGCACTGGACGCCGGCGCGCGGCACGGGCAGCGTGTACTCCACTTCCACTATCGCCCGCAAGCCTGACGCCGGCGGCAGCTACAACGTGGCGCTGATCGACCTGGACGAGGGCGTGCGCATGATGGGCCGCGTCGAGGGCGTGGCACCCGAGAGCGTGGCCATCGGCCAGCGCGTCCATGCCTACGTCGGCAGCAAGGACGGGCGCGGCCTGGTGCTGTTCGCGCCGCTGCGCGAGGCCCAGCAGCAGCCGGCGGCGGCAGGAGGTGCCGCATGAGCCGTACGAACTACCCGCAGCTTCCCACGAGCCGGCTGGATGCCGCCGCCGTCAACCGCCCGCTGCGCGGCAGTGCCGCCATCGTCGGCGCCGCCACCTATGGCTGCGGCGCGGCGCCGGGCATGGACGACATGGCGCTGCTGGTGCGCGCCGCGCAGGCCGCAGTGGCCGACGCCGGCCTGGCCATGCAGGACATCGACGGCATCGCCACCTGCAGCGTCGGCGCCACCATGTGGGCGCTGCCGGTGATCGAGCATCTGGGCATCAATCCCACCTACGTGGACAGCACCATGCTGGGCGGCTCCAGCTTCATCGCCCACTTGCTGCCGGCCATGCGCGCGCTGGCCGCCGGGCAGTGCCAGGCCGTGCTGGTGTGCTATGGCAGCGCGCAGCGCAGCGCCACCTTCGGGCGCAAGGAGGTGCAGGCCGTGCGACGCTTTCTCGACCCCCAGCCCTATGAATTCCCCTACGAGCCGGTGCTGCCGGTGGCCGCCTACGCGCTGGCGGCAGCGCGCCACATGCACGAGTTCGGCACCACACGCGCGCAGCTGGCCGAAGTCGCCGTGGCTGCGCGCGCCTGGGCGCAGCTCAACCCCGAAGCCTTCATGCGCGATCCTTTGAGCATCGACGAGGTGCTGGCCGCGCGCCCGATCGCCAGCCCGCTCACGGTGCGCGACTGCTGCCTGGTGACTGACGGCGGCGGTGCCATCGTGCTCACGCGCGCCGAGCGCGCACGCGACCTGCCGCAAAAACCCGTCCATGTGCTGGGCAGCGCCACGGCGGTATGGCACCGGCAGATCTCGTGTATGCCCGATCTGACCACCACGGCGGCAGTGCAGTCCGGCGCGCAGGCCTACGCCATGGCCGGCCTGGCGGCGGCGGACATGGACATGGCGCAGCTCTACGACGCCTTCACCATCAACACCCTCCTGTTCCTGGAAGACCTGGGCTTTTGCGCCAAGGGCGAGGGCGGCGCCTTCGTTGCGGACGGCGGCATCGCCCCCGGCGGGCGGCTGGCCGTGAACACCAACGGCGGCGGCCTGTCGTGCGTCCATCCGGGCATGTACGGCATCTTTGCCCTGATCGAGGCCGTGCGCCAGCTGCGCGGCCAGGCAGGCGCGCGCCAACTGCCGCAGGCGCGCACTGCCGTGGTGCATGGCAACGGCGGCACCCTGTCGAGCCAGGCCACGGCCATCCTGGGCACGGCGGACACCCTTTGATGAATCTGCAGGAAGGACAGGCATCGCCATGATCCGCGACCCCGAAACCCTGGAGGCGCTGCTGGACAGCGTGCGCCGCTTCGTGCGCGAGCGCCTGGTGCCCGCCGAAGAAACAGTGGCCGAGACTGACGAGATCCCCGAACAAATCGTGCAGGAGATGCGCGAGCTGGGCCTGTTCGGCATGACCATCCCGCAGGAGTTCGGCGGGCTGGAGCTGACCATGGAGGAGGAATGCCGCGTGCTGCTGGAGCTGTGCCAGACCGCGCCGGCCTTCCGCTCGGTCATCGGCACCACTGTGGGCATAGGCTCGCAGGGCATCCTGATGGATGGCACGCCCGAGCAGCAGCGCCAGTGGCTGCCGCGCATGGCCACGGGCGAGGTCATCGCCTCGTTTGCGCTGACCGAGCCTGAGGCCGGCTCGGACGCCGCCTCGCTGCGCACCACGGCGATCCGCGACGGCGAGCACTACGTCGTCAACGGCACCAAGCGCTTCATCACCAATGCGCCGCACGCCGGCATGTTCACGCTGATGGCGCGCACCGACCCGGCCAACAAGGGCGCCGGCGGCGTGTCGGCCTTCATCGTCGATGCCAGGACGCCGGGCATCAGCTTCGGCAGGAACGACCGCAAGATGGGCCAGCGCGGCGCGCACACCTGCGACGTGATCTTCGACAACGTGCGCGTGCCCGCCGCCAACCTGATCGGCGCCAAGGAGGGGCGCGGCTTCAAGACCGCCATGAAGGTGCTGGAAAAGGGCCGCATCCACATCGCCGCCGTGGCCGTGGGCGTGGCCCAGCGCATGTTGCGCGACGCGCTGGCCTATGCGCTGGAGCGCCGGCAGTTCGGCCAGGCCATTTGCGACTTCCAGTTGGTGCAGGCCATGCTGGCCGACAGCCAGGCCGAGATCTACGCCGCCGAGTGCATGACGCTGGACGCCGCGCGCCGGCGCGACGAGGGCCGCGACGTGGCCGTGCAGGCCTCGTGCGCCAAGATGTTCGCCACCGAGATGTGTGGCCGCGTGGCCGATCGCGCGGTGCAGATCCTGGGCGGCGCCGGCTACATGGCCGAGTACGGCATCGAGCGCTTTTACCGCGACGTGCGCCTGTTTCGGCTGTACGAGGGCACGACGCAGATCCAGCAGATCATCATCGCGCGCGGCATGATCCGCGCCGCGCGAGACGCATGAGCGCGCTGGCGCCCGAGCCGGGCTGCAGCGAGGGTGGTGGCGAGCGCCTCGGCCAGGACGGCCCAGCGCCCGAGCGCAGCGCCTTCATGCGCCTGATCGGCGCGGCGCAGGTACCGGCGCCCGAGGGCCGCGTCTGGGTGCGCCTGCCCGAGCTGCGCGAGGAGCTGCTCAACCAGCTGCCTGCTGCGCATGGCGGCGTGATCATGGCGCTGCTGGACTCGGTCATGTCGCGCGCAGCCGGCGAGTTGCCGGGTGCCCCCTCGCGCACCGCCGTGACGGTGGAGATGAGCAGCCGCTTCCACCGCCCGGGCCGGGGTGCGCTGCTGGCCGAGGGCTGGGTGGTACACGCCACGCGCAGCCTGTGTAGCTGCGCGGCGCAGTTGCTGGACGCCGAGGGCCGGGTGGTGGCCACCGGCAGCGGCACCTTCAAGTATTGGCTGGCGCCGACGACCTGGCAGCACCACGAGAAAATGCCTGCAAAAAAGTGAGCTTCCAGCGCTTGCCCCATAAGGGTTTGCAGCGGATTTGACTATGAAAACGGGGTGTTTTGAGGTGCTCTCAATGCTCCCGGATAAATAGCTGCTCACGCTTGCCCTGCAAGGCTTTCTGGCGGTTTTTGCTGAAAAACTCACGTTCCATGCACTGTGCCGGCTCGTCCGTCTCGTAGCTGGCGCCGAAGGCCGCCACGCTCTCCTTGATGCCGCGCTCGATGTGCGGCTCTTCCCAGGCGCGCAGCAATGCCTTTTGCGTGCGCAGGGCGCGCGGGCCGCAGGCCAGCAGTTCGGCCAGGGTGTGCTCGATGGCGCCGTCCAGGCCGCCGGGCTGCGCCACCTCGTTGACCAGGCCCCAGCGCAGCGCTTTTTCCGCATCGATGGGCGCGCCGGTCAGCAGCAGCCAGCGCGCATGGCCCTCGCCGATCAGGCGCGCCAGCAAGATGGCGTGGATGACCGAGGGGATGCCGATGCGCACCTCGGGCATGGAAAAGCGCGCGTCGTGCGCGGCGATGCGCAGGTCGCACGCCGCCGCCAGCTCCAGCCCCCCGCCCATGCACCAGCCGGCCATGCGGGCGATAGTGGGCGCGGGAAAGTCGCGCATGGCTTCGCACAGGTCGCGCAGGCGGCTGATGAAATCGACGGCGCTGTCTGGCTCCAACGCGGCCAGCTCGTGGATGTTGGCGCCGCCGATGAGCGCCCGCTCGCCGCTGCCGCGCAGCACCAGGGCGCGCACGGCGTCGCTGCGGGCCAGGCGGCGCAGCGTGGCCGTCATCGCGGCGATGGTGGCGCTGTCCAGGATGTTCAGCGGCGTGCCGTTGGCGATAGTCAGGGTGGCGACGCCGCGCGCGTCGATGTCGAGGGTGTGGTGTGGCAAGGCCATGGAGATCTCCTGCAGTGGGTCAATGTGCAGCCGGTGCTGGATCGGAACCAAGCTCCCTCTCCCGCCAGCGGGAGAGGAGGAATTGCGCGAAAGCCGTTGCGGGTAAAGCGCGGCTAGCTATTGGAAAAGGAGTGGGCCGCAGCTCATCAGGCCAGCGGCAGCCGCCCCTGCGCATCGGCCTGCAGCAGCTGCACCAGCTCCTGCGCGAAGGCGGGCAGCGCCGGCAGGCTGCGCATACAGATCAGCATCTCGCGCACCGACCAGGCATCGGCCAGCGGCACGATGGCGATCTGCATGGTGTGGGCATGGCGGGCGGCGGCGGACTCGGGCAGCACGCCCACGCCCACGCCGGACTCGATCATGCGGCAGGCGGTCTCGAAGTTGCCGACCTGAATGCGCTGCTTGATGGGCCGGTGCAGCTGGTCGCTGGCCTGGCGCAGAAAGGCGTGGATGGCGCTGGACTCGTGCAGGCCCACGTAGTCCAGCTCCAGCGTGTCGGCAAAGGCGATCTGCGTGTGCCCGTCCAGGGCGTGGCCGCGCGGCACCACCAGCACCAGGCGGTCGCGGCGGTAGGGGCGCGTCTCCAGCGCCTCGGTGCGCACCAGGCCGGCGACGATGCCGATGTCGGCCTGGCCCTCGGTCACGGCGCGCACGATGTCGTGCGACAGCCGCTCGCGCAAGTCCACGTTTACGTCCGGATGCCGGCGCAGGAAGTGGCGCAGCACTGGCGGCAGAAATTCGCCCAGCGAGGTGGTGTTGGCAAACACGCGCACATGGCCCTTGATGCCGCGCACGTACTCCTGCATGTCGCCGCGCAGGTGCTCCAGTTGCGCCAGCACGGTGCGCGCGTGGCCGACGAAGGACTGGCCCGGCGGCGTCAGCGTCACGCCCTGGCTGGTGCGGTACAGCAGCTTGGTGCCGATGCTTTCCTCCAGATTCTTGATGCGCGTGCTGGCCGCCGGCAGCGAGATGTGCGACAGCTCGGCGCCGCGCGTCATGCTGTTGGCGTCGGCGATATGCACCATCAGGCGCAAGTCCACGAGGTCGAAGTGCATGGCCATGGCGCGCGATTGTAGGAAGCGCAGGGTGCGTGCGGCGGCGCCTGAAGAGGCGCTTTCACAAAGGCGAAGGCCGGCGCGGATGGCCCGCGTACCATGCAGCGGCCCACTCTTTGCCTATCCTTGGCCCGTCCTGCGCCGCGCCAGCCGCGCGCCGTCCCCCTTGTCCGACTGCCGTATGAACGCATCCTCCGCCCTCCCGCATCCTCCCAGCCGCCCGCCGGCGCCCTGAGCCATCTGCGCGTGCTCGACCTCTCGCGCGTGCTGGCCGGCCCCTGGTGTACGCAGAACCTGGCCGACCTGGGCGCCGACGTCATCAAGGTGGAAAAGCCCGGCGAAGGCGACGACACACGCCACTGGGGGCCGCCCTTCTTCCCGGACGCCAGCGGCCAGCCCACGCAGGAGGCCTGCTACTTCGCCGCCTGCAACCGCAACAAGCGCTCCATCACCGTGGACATGGCCACGCCCGAAGGCCAGCAGCTGATCCGCGAGCTGGCCAGCACCAGCGACGTGCTGGTGGAGAACTTCAAGACCGGGGGCCTGGCGCGCTACGGGCTGGACTACGCCTCCCTGAGCGCCTTGAATCCACGCCTGATCTACTGCTCGGTCACGGGCTTTGGCCAGACTGGCCCGTATGCGCCGCGCGCCGGCTACGACCTGCTGATCCAGGCCATGAGCGGCCTGATGAGCATCACCGGCCACGCCGACGGCCAACCCGGCGGCGGCCCGCTGCGCGTGGGCGTGGCCGTGATTGATCTGTTCACCGGCCTGTACGCCACCAGTGCCATCCTGGCCGCGCTGGAGGCGCGCCACCACACCGGGCGCGGCCAGCACATCGACATGGCGCTGCTGGACGTGGCCATGGCCGTGCTGGCCAACCAGGGCGCCGGCTTTCTGAACGCCGGCAACATTCCGGGCCGCCAGGGCAACACGCACCCCAGCGTCGTGCCTTACCAGGACTTTCCGACCCGGGACGGCCACATGCTGCTGGCGATTGGCAACGACGGGCAGTTCGCGCGCTTTTGCGAGGCTGCCGGGGTGGACTGGGCGCGCGACGAGCGCTTTGCCAGCAACGCCGGGCGCGTCACCCATCGCGCTGTGCTGATCCCCATGATGGCCGAGCTCACGCGCACGCGCGCCACCGCCGACTGGATCGCGCTGCTGCAGGACAAGGCCGTGCCCTGCGGCCCCATCAACAACGTCGGCCAGGCTTTCGACGACGTGCAGGTGCGCGCGCGCGGCCTGCGCATCGAGCAGCAGCGCTGGCCCGCTGGCCAGCTGCCGCCGGGCCAGGCCGTGGACACGGTTGCCAGCACTGCCAGCCCGCTGCGGCTGTCGGACACGCCGCCCACGCTGCGCCACGCGCCGCCGGCACTGGGCCAGCACACCGAAGACGTGCTGCGCGAGCGCCTGGGGCTGGATGCGGGGCAGATCGAGGCGCTGCGCAGCCGGGGCGTGGTGTAGCGCGCCTGCAGGGCCGCTGCTGCCGGTCTGACGGGGCAGCGCGGGTGGCGCTGCGCGTTGCTGAGAAAATCGCCGCTGGCCGGCGCCACCCAGGCTGCGGCCAATGCCGCCGTGGCGCCTTTCTGTTCTCGTTTGCTCCCGCCTCCATGAATGCCTTTTCTCCCCGCCGGCTCGCTGTCCTGACCGCCCTGGCCTGCGCCGCCACGGCGCACGCCAAAGAACCCGCCACGGTGCTCGATGCGCTCGTCGTCACCGGCACGCGCACGGCCACCACGGTGCGCGACAACCCCGCATCGGTGTCCATCGTCGAGCGCGAGACGATAGAGAACAACGGCTCGGGCAGCATCGCCGAGCTGCTGCGCGACGTGCCGGGCGTGTCGGTGGTCGATTCGGCGGTGGCCGGCATCCAGCGCATCCGCATCCGGGGCGAGCAGTCCAACCGCGTGGTCATCCTGGTCGATGGCCAGGAGCTGACCGACCACAGCTCGTTCGGCTCGCCGCTGCTGGTCGATCCGGCCAACATCGAGCGCATCGAAGTCGTGCGCGGCCCGGCCTCGGTGCTCTACGGCGCCAAGGCCATTGGCGGAGTCATCAACATCATCACGCGCACAGGCGCAGCCGCGCCCCTGGCCACCGAGGTGGGCGCGACCCTGGATAGCGGCACGCGCGGCTGGCGCGGCTGGACGGCGCTGTCGGGCACGCAGGGCCGGCTGGACTGGCGCGTGTCGGCCAGCGCCGACGAGCACGGCGACCGCCGCGTCGCCAAGGGGTCATACAGCGCCGATGGCCGGCTGGACAACTCGTCGTATGCCAACCAGGACGTGAGCGCGCACCTGGGCCTCAAGCTCGACGAGGCCGGCCGGCACTACGTGGCGCTCAAGGCCAACCACCACAGCCTGCGCGCCGACGGCTGGCAGGATCCGTTCGCCCTGGTGACTTTGAGGAACGTGGACATCAACCCGACCATCGCCGGGCGGCAGGCGCGCATCGACATCGCCGAGGCGGCCATCAGCCAGTTCAACGCCAACCTGCCCCAGCGCGACCTGAGCAAGCTGGGCCTGCACTACGAGGGCAAGGAGCTGGGGCCGGTGCTGCGCAAAGTGAGCGCCGATGCCTTCGTGCAGCGCGTCGATCGGGAGTTCGGCAACCTGATCAGAATCCGGGGCCGGGGCGGGCGCGTCCACATCCCCGGGCCGGGGGCGGGAATGACCATCCCCTTGAACACCAGCGACATCGTGATGGACTCGGCCTCCACCGACCGCACCGACACCTGGGGCGCCAGCGTGCAGCTGGACTGGCGTCTGCACCCCGATCACTACACCGTGCTCGGCGGGCAGTGGCTGCGCGACGACCTGCAGACCACCAAGCTCAACAACATCACCGTGGTGGGCGCCAACCCGCTGCCGCCGCTGCCGCAGTACCAGCCACCGTTCGGCGTGCGCAGCACGGCCTATGACCGCGCCACCATGCAGACTGCCTCGGCCTTCGTGCAGGACGAGTGGACGCTGGCGCGCGACTGGAAGCTCACCGGCGGCCTGCGCTACTACCGCGTCAGCTCCTCGCTGGACGAAACCACCAGCAGCGCCCACCAGGCCGGCGAGCGCAGCCGGCACGGGCGCTTCGTCAAGGCGCTGGGCCTGACCTGGACGGGCCTGGCGCATTCCACCGTGCGCGCCGGCTATTCCGAGGGCTACGTCATGCCCTCGCTGCTGGAGCAGTTCACCGACTCGCGCGCCGGGCGTGGCATCGTGCTGCACGGCAATCCAGAACTTGCGCCCGAGCGCTCGAAGAACTACGAACTCGGCCTGCGCTACCAGAACCAGGGCGTGGTCTTCGACGGCACACTGTTCGCCAGCCGTGCCAAGGACTACATCACCTTCGAGTCCTGCGCCATTGGCGGGCGTTGCAGCGGCGGCGACATCTACGTCAACGCCGACAGCGCCAGGAGCTACGGCCTGGAGCTGCTGACGGAATACCTGGTGCCGGGCACCAGCCTGACGCCATATGTCTCCGCCACCTGGATGCGCCGCCAGATCACGGTCGATGATTTCTCCACCTACCAGACCGACGTGCCACGCCTGGCCGGGCGCCTGGGCCTGCGCTACGAGGACACCATCGCCAACGCCAACACCTGGCTGGACGTATTCGTGCAGGGCGCCACGGCGGTGGACAAGCGCGAGCGCGACATCGAGAAATCCGGCAAGGTCTCGCGCCACCTGGCCGGCTGGGGCACGCTCAACCTGGCCGTGGGCACCAGCTTCGGCCCGCAGGATCGCTACCGCGTCGCCCTGCACCTGAACAACCTGCTGGACAAGGGCTACCGCGCCGGCGTCGATGAGCTGCCCGGCCTGGGGCGCAATGCAGTGCTGACGTTCTCGGCCAAGTTCCAGTGATGCAGCCCGGCGGGGCGATGAGCCGCCCCTGACCTGCGCAGAGCGCCATGAAAAAGGCCGCCCGACTGGAGCGGCCTGATCCACCTGACCTGGCAGGAGGGGTCATTCAAGAGCGCTGGCCGTCCGCCTGGCCAAACAACTCCTGCACCGAGGCCGCCGTGAGGATGGCCGCCGCCCAGGCCAGCAGCTCGTCCTGTGTGGCGGCTTGCAAGCGGGCATCGACCCAGGACGGTACGCTGCCAAAGCGCATCTGCACCTGCAGGGCGATGGCGCGGGCCAGGCCTTCAAGACGGCCCTCTTGCCGGCCCTCCTGCCGCCCCTCCTGCCGCCCCTGGCGCACGCCGCGCATGGTGGCCTCATCAAACCAGCGTTCAATCGTCTGCTCCAGCATGGCATGGCCCTCCAACAGGTCGGTGATGGTCTCAATGTCGGTGATGTTAGCTTTGGGCACCTTGCGCCGCAGCAGCTTGCGCACCCAGATGTCCACCGTACGCCGCAGCTGCTGCATCTCCTGGCCCTGCAGCACCTCGCCCAGGCTTTTGAGCACGCGGATGATGTCCTCGGGCGTGCGGCTTTGCTCCAGTTGAAACAGCGCCTCGGCCAGGTTGCGCACTCCCTGCAGGGAATGCAGCTTCAGCCGCGCCTCGTCGACCAGGTGGTAGAGCAGGCGCGGGCGATAGGGTTCCAGCCCGGGCAGGCTGGGCGCGTAGCACTCGGCCACGTCGGTGGCGGCCTTCCACGCCGGCGCGCCGTTGTACAGCACGATGGGCACGATGGCAGGGAGCTTGCCGTCCTGCAATTCCCCCTCCTTGACCAGGTGCTGCGACAGCAGGCCTACATAGACCAACATGCGCAGCGCCATCCAGGCGTCCGCCTCGCTTTGGAACTCCAGCAGCAAATAGACCCACACCCACTGCTCGCCCACCTTGAGGCGCCAGACCATGTCGTCGTGGCGCTGGCGGTCGGATTCGCTCACATAGCTGGCGTTGACGCGCTCCAGTGACGAGAAGTCCGCTCGCTCGCGCCACGGCCCGGGCACGAAGCCCAGCAGCAGGTCGCGCACCATCTGGGGGTGCGAGAACAATTGCTTGTAGCCGCTGTCGTGCTGGTGCGAAGAGGGCGGTGGCATGGTCTGGGCAGCAAGCGTTCTCTCAGGGATACAGCCCGCGCATCTCGCGTGCGTGCAGGATGCGCTTGCAGGCCACGATGAAGGTCGCGGTGCGCAAGGACACCTGGTGCTCCTGCGCCACCTGCCAGACGCCAGCAAAGGCGTTTTGCATGATGCGCACCAGCCGGTCGTTGATCTCGTCCTCCGTCCAGAAAAAACTGGTGAAGTCCTGCACCCACTCGAAATAGCTCACGGTGACGCCGCCGGCATTGGAGATCACGTCCGGCAGCACCAGCACACCATTGCCCTGCAGGATGTCGTCGGCCTCGGGCGTGGTCGGGCCGTTGGCGCCCTCGATGACCATGCGCGCGCGGATGCGGCCTGCGTTGGCGGCCGTGATCTGCCCCTCCAGCGCTGCCGGGATCAGGATGTCGCACGGCACCCCCAGAACTCCTCGCTGGCCATGGCTTCGGCACCGGCAAAGCCGCCCACGCCGCCCGTCTCCTGCACATGGGCCAGCAGCGCCGGCACATCCAGCCCGCCATCGTTGAACACGCTGCCGGTGTGATCCTGCACCGCCACCACCCGGGCGCCAGCCTCGGCAAACAGCCGGCCCGCCGTGCCGCCGACGTTGCCAAAGCCCTGCACGGCCACGCGCGCGCCCCCGATCTCCAGGCCGATATGCCGCGCCGCCTCCACCCCCACAGTGAACACGCCACGTCCGGTAGCCTCCAGGCGGCCCAGCGAGCCGCCCAGGTCGATGGGCTTGCCGGTGACCACGCCGGTCGAGGTCTCGCCCACGTTCATGGAATACGTGTCCATCATCCAGGCCATGATCTGGCCGTTGGTGTTCACGTCGGGCGCCGGGATGTCCTTGGTCGGGCCGATGATGATGCCGATCTCGCTGGTGTAGCGCCGCGTCAGGCGCTCCAGCTCGCCGCGCGAGAGCTTTCTCGGATCGACGCGGATGCCGCCCTTGGCGCCGCCGTAGGGCACGTTCACCGCCGCGTTCTTGATGCTCATCCAGGCCGACAGCGCCATGACCTCCGACAGCGTCACGTCCTGGTGAAAGCGCACGCCGCCCTTGCCCGGGCCGCGGCTGGTGTTGTGCTGCACGCGGTAGCCCTCGAAGTGGGCAATCGTGCCGTCGTCCATCTCGATGGGCACATCGACGATCAGCGCACGCTTGGGGCGCTTCAAGGTCTCCACCCAGCGTGCCAAGTTGCCCAGATAGGGCGTGACGCGGTCGATCTGCTGCAGATACACGCCCCAGGGGCCGAGGTGGGCGGGGTCGAGGTAGGAGGGCAGCGCGTGCTGGAGGTTGGACGAGGAAGAAGAGTGGCTGGACATGGCTGGCTCCTGGCCGGACGGGTGCCCGGCGCAACCGGGCTACTCTATGCCGCACTCGTGGCACTGTCCAACACTGGCGCCCAAGCGCTGCCGGGCCGCCTGTCCTATACGTTACCAAAAGCTATCAATTAAATAGCTGTCAGCGCTTGACTGGCAAGGGTTTTGGCCGCATTTTCCATTATGTTGCACTGCGGTATCGCCCCCTGCCTATACTGGCCCAATGCCTGAGAGCAACTCCCGCACACCCGTGCGCCGCCCATCTTCCCCGCCCCCCCTGATCCCCGGCCTGCAAGGCGCGCGCCGGCGGGTGGTCTTCGTCAGCCTGTACGAATTCATTGCCATCGTCGCCTCCAGCCTGCTGTTCATGGCCATCGGCCAGGAGGCGGCGGCCTCGGGCGTCATGTCGGTCGTGGCCTCGACGCTGGCCATCATCTGGAACGTGACCTTCAACCATCTGTTCGAGCGCTGGGAGGCGCGCCAGAGCGTCAAGGGTCGCTCGGTGCTGCGCCGCATCGTGCACGCCCTGGGCTTCGAGGGCGGGCTGGCGCTGATGCTGATCCCGCTGATGGCCTGGTGGTTCGGCGTCGGCCTGTGGCAGGCCACGCTGATGGAGGCCGGGCTGCTGGTGTTCTTCCTGGTCTATACCTACGCCTTCAACTGGGCCTTCGACCGCATCTTCGGCCTGCCCGCGTCGGCCCTGGCGCTGCCTGAAGCCACGCCCGCCTGAGCCAGTGCCGCAGGCCTGAAAAACCCGTAAAAAAGCCCGCAAACCCTTGCCAGACAAGCGTTGGCAGCTATCAAATTTTCTGAAAAGGCCGGCTCAAAAAACGCGAGCCAGCCGCGCCAAAGCGCCACGGCACATCCACTGCCCGGGTGATGCCAATGCGCGGGCCGACCACCAGGGCCGGCGCCGGCGCGGCGTCCTGTGGTGCCAGCAAGCTGAAAGGCGGCGCATCCAGCGGCAGATGGTCGAAGCTGCCGTCGATGCCCAGCGCCTGCGCCAGCCGCCCCGGCCCGGCGCACAGCAGGCGCACATCCCCGCCTTCGGGCAGCCTGCGCCGCGCGCGCATGGCCTCCAGGCCATGCGTGGGCTGCAGCGCGCGGATCAGCACGGCGGCGCCGTCCTCGGGCCGCCCGCACACCAGGTTCAGGCACCAATGCACGCCATACGAGCGATAGACATAGGCCCGCCCCGCCGGCCCGAACATGGCCGCGTTGCGCGCCGTCGGGCCGCGAAAGCTGTGCGAGGCCGGGTCGCTGGCGTCATAGGCCTCGGTCTCGACAATGCGCCCGCCCACGCCATCGACCAGCAGCGTGACGCCGATGAGCAGCGGGGCCAGCGCCTGGGCGGGCAGCGTGAAGTCGAGCGCGGCGGGCACCAGTGGCTGCACATCGGTGGCGGCAGCAGCGCCGGGCGCTGCGTGGGGGCGGGTGTCAGGCCCATGCGGTGGCCCGAGGTCAGCGCCCGCCTTGGAAGACGAAGAAGTCCACCGCCGACGGGGCCACGCTGGTAATGGTCAATCGCGTGCCATCGAGCAGCGCAATGCCCGCCACGGCAGTGCCGTGCGGCAGGGGGCAGCCATCGCCGGTGAACGACGCGCGCAGGTCATATACGCCGCGCCCACCGGGACGCACCCCGACGGAGCCGCGCACCAGGCAGGCTGGCGTGGGCTCGGTGGACATCAGGCCGCCGTCGGCATGGATGGTCAGCGCCAGCGGCGCCGGCCAGCCGCCCACGCTGCCGACATAGCTGCCAGCCAGTGCAGCGACGGGTGCCGTGCGCTCGTAGCCGGGCACATAGGTGCCGGAGAAGACATCAAAGACGAAGCCTGCCTCCAATTGGCGTTGCGGCACATAGCTGCCGCCGTAGAGCGACGAATGCACCTGCCCGGCGCGCTCGTAGTCCACCACCGCCGCCGAGCCGCGCAACTGCCCGCCGGAGGAGCTGCTGGAGCCATGAAACGCACCGTGGATGACCGGCCCGCGCGTATAGACGCCCCAGGTCTCGCCCGTGTCGAGGATGGTCAGCAGCACGTCATAGCCGGTCGAGGCGCGGCCCGCCCAGCGGCCCTCGGCCCCGGCGATGGGCCTGGCTGGCGGCGGGCCGGTGGACGGGTCATCGTCGCTGCTGCTGCCGCCGCCGCAGGCGCTGAGCAGCAAGGTAGCGGCAGCCGCAGCAGCCACGGACATACGCAGAAAAAATGGAGGTGTACGCATGGAGCAAGCCTTGGAGGGAAGGCCTGAATGTAGCGCGCCCCTGGCGCAGGCCAGCGCCAGCCAATGCCGGCCAGCCCAGGCCAGCGCTGCTTGGCTGATCAGCGCGCGCAAACCCAAATTTTGGCCGTGCCGTAATACGAGCCTTGATAAGCAAATGCCAGCGGGAAGCGCGATTGCGGCTTGGTGTCGAGCGAGATGAAGTGCAGCGGGAATTGCTGGCTGGCGTAATTTCTTTTGCCGTCTGCTTCTTGGGAATAGAAGCTGCCCGCGTAGCCTGACGGCAAGCTTGCGATGCGCTGCTGCGCCCGGGGTTGCTGCAGTCTTCCTAGAATCCCCCACTTTGACCCGCTTTCCCCGCCAAGGAGCGTTGCAGCGGCTGCCTTTTGTCTTGTCCTGTGTGTCGAGCGGCAGACCGTCAGGCTTGGCAGGGCGTGACCACAACCCATCAACGACGCTCACCTGTACCCCTTGATATCGACCCCACAGGTGAGCCTGATGACTTCCACTGGTACTGCAACCACTGCCTCCATTCCTGCTGTCGCTGCCGTGTGCGTTCCCCCATGAAGCTCTCCGGCCTGGAGCCGGTGCTGATCGGCGAGGACAGCCTGTTCGTCAACGTCGGCGAGCGCACCAACGTCACCGGCTCCAAGGCCTTTGCCCGGCTGATCCTGAACGAGGAATACGAAAAGGCCCTGTCCGTGGCGCGCCAGCAGGTGGAAAACGGCGCCCAGGTCATCGACGTGAACATGGACGAGGCCATGCTCGACAGCAAGGCGGCGATGGTGCGCTTCCTGAACCTGATCGCCTCCGAGCCGGACATCGCCCGCGTGCCGGTCATGGTGGACAGCTCCAAGTGGGAGGTCATCGAGGCCGGCCTGCGCTGCCTGCAGGGCAAGGGCATCGTCAACTCGATCAGCATGAAGGAGGGGCTGGAGGAGTTCCGGCGCCAGGCCCGGCTGATCCGCCGCTACGGCGCCGCCGCCGTGGTCATGGCCTTCGACGAGAAAGGCCAGGCCGACACCTTCGAGCGCAAGATCGAGATCTGCGAGCGCGCCTACCGCGTACTGGTCGATGAGGTGGGCTTTCCGCCCGAGGACATCATCTTCGACCCCAACATCTTCGCCATTGCCACCGGCATTGAGGAGCACGCCAACTACGCGGTGGACTTCATCGAGTCGGTGCGCTGGATCAAGGCCAACCTGCCGGGCGCCAAGGTCTCGGGCGGCGTGTCCAACGTGTCGTTTTCCTTTCGCGGCAACGACCCGGTGCGCGAGGCCATCCACACGGTGTTCCTGTACCACGCGATTGCCGCCGGCATGGACATGGGCATCGTCAACGCCGGCATGGTGGGGGTGTACGACGACCTCGACCCGGCCCTGCGCGAGCGCGTCGAGGACGTGGTGCTCAACCGCCGCCCGGATGCGGCGGAGCGATTGCTGGAGATCGCCGAGGCCACCAAGGGCGCGGCCAAGGACGACAGCAAGAAGCTCGAATGGCGCGGCACGCCCGACAACCCCAAGACCGTGGGCGAGCGCCTGTCGCACGCGCTGGTGCATGGCATCACCGACTTCATCGTGGACGACACCGAGGAGGCCTACCAGAACATCGTGGTGCAGGGCGGTGGCCGACCGCTGCACGTCATCGAAGGGCCGCTGATGGATGGCATGAACATCGTGGGCGACCTGTTCGGTGCGGGCAAGATGTTCCTGCCGCAGGTGGTGAAATCCGCCCGCGTGATGAAGCAGGCCGTGGCCCACCTGATTCCCTACATCGAGGAGGAAAAGCGCCAGCAGGAGGCCGCCGGCCTGGACGTGACCAGCAAGGGCAAGATCGTCATTGCCACTGTCAAGGGCGACGTGCACGACATCGGCAAGAACATCGTCACCGTGGTCTTGCAGTGCAACAACTTTGAGGTCATCAACATGGGCGTGATGGTGCCCTGCCACGAGATATTGGCGCGCGCCAAGGCCGAAGGGGCAGACATCGTCGGCCTGTCGGGCCTGATCACACCCAGCCTGGAGGAGATGCAGTACGTCGCCGGCGAGATGCACAAGGACGAGTATTTCCGCATCAAGAAAATTCCGCTCCTGATCGGCGGCGCGACCTGCTCGCGCGTACACACCGCCGTCAAGATCGCGCCGCAGTACGACGGGCCGGTGGTCTATGTGCCTGATGCGTCGCGCAGCGTGAGCGTGGCGCAGAGCCTGCTGGGCGAGGGCAAGGATCAGTACCTGGCCGAAGTCCAGGCCGACTACGACCACGTGCGCGAGCTGCACGCCAGAAAGAAGCGCGTGCCGCTGTGGCCCATCGACAAGGCCCGCGCCAATGCTACGCAGGTGGATTTCGTGCAGTTCCGGCCCACCGTGCCGCGCGCCCTGGGCCGGCGCGTGCTGCGCAACTTCGACCTGGCCGAGCTGGTGCGCTATCTGGACTGGGGGCCGTTCTTCCAGACCTGGGACTTGGCCGGGCCGTTTCCGGCCATCCTGGACGATGAAGTGGTGGGCGAACAGGCGCGACAGGTCTATGCCGATGGCCAGGCCATGCTGAAGAAGATCATCGAGGGCCGCTGGCTCACGGCTAATGGCGTGCTGGGTATCTACCCGGCCAACCGCGTGGGCGACGACATCGAGTTCTACACCGACGAGACGCGCAGCGAAGTGCTGATGACCTGGTACGGGATGCGCCAGCAGACGGAAAAGCAGGTGGACGCCGAGGGCCGGCTGCGCCCCAGCCGCTGCCTGGCGGACTTCGTGGCGACCAGGGAGTCGGGCATTGCCGACTACGCCGGCCTGTTCGCCGTCACGGCGGGCATAGGCGCGGAGAAGAAGGAAAAGGAATTCCTGGACGCGCTGGACGACTACTCCAACATCCTGTTCAAGGCCATTGCCGACCGTCTGGCCGAGGCTTTTGCCGAGTGCCTGCACGAGCGCGTGCGCCGCGATCTGTGGGGCTATGCGGCGGATGAAACCCTGAGCAACGAGGATCTCATCAAGGAAAAATACCAGGGCATCCGCCCCGCGCCCGGCTACCCGGCCTGCCCGGATCACACGGCCAAGGTCGATCTGTTCAAGGTGCTCGATGCACCCGAGATCGGTATGGAGCTGACCGACAGCTTCGCCATGTACCCGGCGTCCAGTGTCAGCGGCTTTTACATCGCCCACCCGCAGGCGACGTATTTCAGCGTTGGGCAGATCGGCGACGACCAGGTGCAGGACATGGCGCAGCGCCGGAGCATGGACGTGGACGAGCTGCGCCGGCGGCTGGCGCCGAATCTGGGGTGAGACAGGCAGAGCATCTTGAGACCCTTGGATCTGGGGGCGGCGGGAGTTGCGGTTTCTACGGGTCGGACAGTGATCGGATTGCGCGTCAAAGCCCGCCCTTCAGGGCTGGGAAGGAAAGCGCGGACACCGAAGGCGTCCTGAAATAACTGTCTATTCATACAGGTATGCAACGCCTGCAAGCCTTCAAATTCGAGCTTCGCCCCAACGGCGGGCAAGCGCTTGCCATGCGCCGCTTTGCCGGGGCGTGCCGTTTCGTCTTCAACAAGGCGCTGGCGCTGCAAAAGGCCAACCATGAAGCGGGCGGCAAATTCATCGGCTACGTGGCGCTGGCCAAGCACCTGACCGCATGGCGCAACGGCTCTGAAACGCCTTGGCCTGGACTGGGGGAATGCTGATTGCCGTGCCGCCGCACAACACCAGCAGAACCTGCCCCGAGTGCGGCTGCGTGAGCGCGGACAACCGCAGGGCGCAGGCCGTGTTCAGGTGCATCGAATGCGGGCGCGAAGGCCACGCCGATCACACCGGCGCGATCAACATACTGGCGCGGGGACACCGCGTAGCAGCCTGTGGAGAGGACGTCAGCCGTGCAAGGCCCGCAAGGGCCAAGCGTGCAGCCTCGGTGAAGCAGGAACCCGCCGAGGCGACTGGTTCAGGCGTTGCGCCTGCAATGAGCGCGGTAGGAATCCCACGCCTTTAGGCGGGGGAGGATGTCAAGGGTACGTGGCTATCATGGCCCGCTGCGCCCCGCCGCTGGCCCGTGCCAGCCGCCGAGGATGTTTTTTTTCTGACAACAGGAGAGCCTCACTATGCAACGACGCCACCTTATCGCCGGCGGCCTGGCCGCTGCCGCGCTGCCCGGCTTCAGCTTCGCCCAGACGCTGGAAAAAACCAAGCTGACCATCGCTGTCGGCGGCAAGAACCTGTTCTATTACCTGCCGCTGACCATTGCCGAGCAGCAGGGCTACTTCAAGGATGAGGGGCTGGACGTCACCATCGTGGACTTTGCCGGCGGCTCGCGCGCGCTGCAGGCGGTGGTGGGTGGCAGTGCCGATGTGGTCTCGGGCGCGTTCGAGCACACCATCAACATGCAGCTCAAGGGCCAACCCATGCGCGCCTTCGTGCTGCAGGGCGCAGCGCCCCAGGTGGTGCTGGGCGTCAACCCCAAGACCATGCCCAACTTCAAGTCGGTGGCTGATCTCAAGGGCAAGAAGATTGGCGTCACGGCGCCGGGCAGCTCCACCAACATCGTCGCCAACTACGTGCTGGCCAAGGCGGGGCTCAAACCCAGCGATGTGAGCTTCGTCGGCGTGGGTGCGGGCAATGGCGCCGTGGCGGCGATGCGTGCCGGGCAGATCGATGCCATCTCCAACCTTGATCCGGTCATCACGCTGCTGGTGCGCTCGGGCGACCTGCGGATCGTCTCCGACACGCGCAAGATGGACGAGGCCGAGCAGGTCTTCGGCGGCCCCATGCCGGCGGGCTGCCTGTACGCGCCGCAGCCGTTCCTGGACAAGAACCCCAACACTGCCCAGGCCCTGGTCAACGCCATGGTGCGTGCCGACAAGTGGATCCAGCAGGCCGGCGGCGGCGATGTCATCAAGGTCGTGCCCGAGAGCTATCTGCTGGGTGACCGGGCCGTCTATATCGATGGCTTTCTGGCGTCCAAGCAGGCCTTGTCGCCCGATGGCAGCTTCCCGGCCAGGGGCGCGGAGACGGCCCTGCGCGCGCTGGCCAGCATCGACCCCAAGCTGGATGCGAAGAAGGTCGATCTGAATGCCATCTACACCAACGATTTCGTCAAGCGGGCCAACGCCAAATATCCCAAGGGCTGATGTGGCAATGAGTGCTCCCGCAATCGAGTTGCAAGGGGTGGCCTGCACCTTCACGGACAAGGACAACCCCGCTCAGCGCTACACCGCCGTGAGCGGCGTGAACCTGACCGTGGGCGCCGGCGAGTTCGTCAGCGTGGTCGGCCCCACGGGCTGCGGCAAGAGCACGCTGCTCAACGTGGCTGCTGGCCTGCTGGTGCCTTCCGAGGGCAGCGTGCGCATCTTCGGCCAGCCGCTGGCGGGCATCAACGCCCGCGCCGGCTACATGTTCCAGGCCGAGAGCCTGATGCCCTGGCGCACGGCGCTGGCCAACGTCATGGCAGGTCTGCAGTTTCGCGGCGTGCCCGAGGCGCAGGCCCGCGCCCAGGCGCAGGATTGGCTGCGCCGCGTGGGCCTGGGCAATTTCGGGGATCGCTACCCGCACCAGATGAGCGGCGGCATGAGAAAGCGCGCCAGCCTGGCACAGACCCTAGTCATGGATCCGGACATCATCCTGATGGACGAGCCGTTCTCGGCACTGGACATCCAGACGCGCCAGCTCATGGAAAACGAGGTGCTCGACCTGTGGCAGCGCAAGAAAAAGGCCGTGCTGTTCATCACGCACGACCTGGACGAGGCGATTGCCATGAGCGACCGGGTGGTGGTGCTGAGTGCCGGCCCGGCCTCGCACCCCATCGGCGAGTTCGCGATCGACATCGAGCGCCCGCGCGATGTGGCCGAGGTCAAGATGACGCCGCGCTTCCTGGAGCTGCACGCCGCCATCTGGGACGAGCTGCGCGGCGAGGTGCTCAAGGGCTATCAGCAACAACTGCAACGCGCCTGATGCCAGGCGCCGTCCGACCATGTGGAATCTGATCAAACCGCGCCCGGCCACGCTGCGGCTGTGGCAACTGGCGCTGCTGGTGGCGCTGTTCGTGTTCTGGCACGTCATGACCCGACCGGGCGTGATCCCGCCCTTCATGTTCGACAACGACCAGCAGGCGGCGTTCTTCTTCGGCGAGCCTTTGAAGATCCTTGGCCGCATCTGGGACTGGTTCGTGGTGGATGCCGACATCTATCAGCACCTGTGGATCACCCTGGCCGAGACGGTGCTGGCTTTTGCCATCGGCGCTGCCGGCGGCCTCGCGGGCGGGCTGTGGCTGGCACTGTCGCCCATGGCCTCGGCCATCCTGGAGCCCTACATCAAGGCGGCCAACGCCATGCCGCGCATCATCCTGGCGCCCATCTTTGCCGTGTGGTTCGGCCTGGGGATAGGCTCCAAGGTGGCCCTGGGCGTGACGCTGGTGTTCTTCATCGTGTTCTTCAACGTCTATCAGGGCGTGCGCGAAGTCAGTCCGGTCATCCTGGCCAACGCCCGCATGTTGGGTGCCAGCCAGCGCCAGTTGCTGCGCCACGTCTATCTGCCCAGTGCCACGAGCTGGGTCTTCAGTTCGCTGCATACCAGCGTGGGGCTGGCCTTCGTCGGTGCGGTGGTGGGCGAGTACCTGGGCTCCAGCCAGGGCGTGGGCTATCTGATCCTGCAGGCCGAGGGCAGCTTCGACATCAACACGGTGATGGCCGGCATTCTGGTGCTGACGGCGTTTGCCCTGGCGCTGGACGCCGCAGTCGGGCGCATCGAGCGGCGCCTGATGCGCTGGCAGCCGCAGGCGGGGGACGGGGGCAAGCTGTAGCTGTTGGCTGCCTGAAGGCCAGCCAGTCAGTCAGCGCGGTGCGGCTGCGCCGGCTCCTGCCTGCAGCAGTTCCAGCGCCAGGTTGACCAGGCCCGCCACCGTCGGGCGGGGCAGCTCCAGGAGGTGCTGCGCAGCCTCGCGGTACAGCGGGTCGCGCACGCGGTACAACTCGCGCAGGCGTGCCAGCGGATCGGCGACCTGCAGCAGAGGCCGGCTCTGGTCGTGGCGCAGGCGACGCAGCAAGTCCTCGGGCGTGGCGTGCAGGTACAGCACCTGTCCGGCGCCAGCGCGCAGGGCGGCGCGGTTGGCCGGGCGCAGCACCACGCCGCCGCCGGTGGACAGCACCATGGGGCCGTCCTGGGCCGTCAGCTCGGCCAGCAACTGCTCCTCATGGTTGCGAAAGCTTTCCTCGCCGCACTGCTCGAAATACTGGCGGATGCTGCTGCCCAGGCGCTCCTCCAGCAATTGATCCATGTCGATGAAGGGTGCCTGCAGGCGGCGCGCCAACTGGCGCCCCACGGTGGTCTTGCCGGAGCCGGGCATACCGATGAGGGCGCAGCGCGTTTGCATGGGAAGGTGCTTGTCTGGATCAGGGAAGAAGGCGGCAGGCGGGGCGCCAGGGACTGGCTGCCGAGTGTACGGGCCTGCCGATGCGGTCTGCGCCGACACGCCTGGTTGCAAAGCTTGCCGACAATGCCGCCATGCCAGCATTTCCGAACAAGCTCCAGGCGCTCAAGACATGGGCGCAGCCGCTGCTCAGGCCCATACGGCCGTTTTTCCGGGCCGTGTCCCTGTGGTCGGGCGCGGACGGGCTGCGCATGAGCGCCGCCATGTCGTTCTACGGGATGCTCAGCCTGGCACCTCTCTTGCTGTTGCTGGTGGGCGTGCTGGGCTGGTGGTTCGACCGCTCCTACCTGGAGAGCAACCTGATCGCCCAGGTGCAGGGTGTGGCCGGCAATCGCGTAGCCGGCGTGGTGCGCGATGCGTTGGCCAGCGCGCAGGAGCCGGCGGAAGGGCGGCTGGCCGCCATCGCTGCCTTCGTGCTGCTGCTGTCGGGGGCCAGCGGGGTGTTCGTCGAGCTGCAGAACTCGCTGGAGCGTCTGTGGGAGGCCGGGCGCGGCGAGCATTCCGGCGAGGCTGCGGCCAGGCCCGCCTGGTGGCGGCTGGCCTCGTTGCGCCTGCGCGGGCTGGCCTACATCCTGGCCATCGGCTTCTTGCTGCTGGTGTCGCTGGTGCTGTCCACGGCCATCAAGGTGTTGTCCACATGGGCCAGCGAGTGGCTGCCCTTTGGCTCGGGGCTGGTCTCGGGCCTGATCAGCGAGGGTGTGGCCATGGGCGTGACGGTGCTGCTGTTCGTCGGCCTGATGCGCATCGGCGGCGGGCACCGGCCACCGCTGCGCTTCCTGTTCTTCGGCGGCTTTATTGGTGCCGTCTTTTTCACCGTCGGCAAGCAGGCGCTGGCGCTGTACCTGTCCACCGCCGCCGTGGTCTCGGCCTATGGCGCGGCGGGTTCGCTGGTGGTGCTGCTGATGTGGATTTATTTTTCCTCGGCGGTGCTGCTGTTTGCCGCCAGCAGCGCGCGCGCGCTGCACGAGCAACGGCGCCCGCAGGACGCGCACACGGCACCGGCAGCGCACCAGCGCCCGGCTCGGCAGGGCAGTGCTGCGCCCGGCAGCCGGGCCACGCTGGCTGCCCGCTCCGGTGGCTGTGCAGTTCCTGCCACCCCGGTCGGCCCGCCCAGCTTCGAGCAGGCTGCCGACCTGGCTGAGCTGGCGCGCATGGCCCGGGGCGAGCCGGGCCGCCAGCCCACGTCCAGCGCTTGAAGTGCTGCGCCTATTTCTCGACGAAGGCGCGCTCGATCACGAAGTCGCCTGGGCGCGTGGTGTTGCCTTCCTCGAAGTCGCGCTTTTCCAGCAATTCCTTGAGCGTGGCCAGCATCTCCGGGCTGCCGCACAGCATGACGCGGTCTTCCAGCGGCGACAGCGGCGGCACGCCCAGGTCGGCAAACAGCTTGCCGCTGTCGATCAGCTCGTTGATGCGGCCCTGGTTGCGAAACGGCTCGCGCGTCACCGTCGGGTAGTACTTGAGCTGCGCCGAGACCATCTCGCCCAGGATTTCATGCTGCGGCAACTCCTTGGTCAGGTAGTCGTGGTAGGCCAGCTCGGCCACCTCGCGCACGCCGTGGATCAGGATGACCTCCTCGAATTTCTCGTAGGTTTCCGGGTCGCGGATGACGCTCATGAAGGGCGCCAGGCCGGTGCCGGTGGACATCAGGTACAGCCGCTTGGCCGGCAGCAGATAGTCGATCAGGAGCGTGCCCGTGGGCTTCTTGCCGACGATGATGGTGTCGCCCACCTGGATGTGCTGCAGGCGCGAGGTCAGCGGGCCGTCGGGCACCTTGATGGACAGGAATTCCAGATGCTCCTCGTAGTTGGCGCTGACGACGCTGTAGGCGCGCAGCAGTGGCTTGCCGTCCACCTTCAGGCCAATCATGGTGAAGTGGCCGTTGGAAAACCGCAGGGCGGTGTCGCGGGTGGTGGTGAAGGAAAACAGGCGGTCAGTCCAGTGGTGTACCGACAGGACACGTTCTTCGAGGAAAGCGCTCATTGCAGGAATGGATCAGCAGTGGATCGGGGAGTGGAAAAATCGGATCAGATCGGATGCCAGAGGTTGCGGCAGCCGGGGCGGCAATGTCGCGGTTTTTTTATGCGGCATGGGCATAAGCCGATATTTATAAGCCAGCATTGATAAATCGTCGGCCTGTCGCGATGCGTTCTGCCTTCGGTTGGCCAACCGTTTGCCATCAGGACAAACCCGCAAATTGTGGAGCAAACTCCCGCCCCGGGTACATTTGCCTCCCCCTGCACTGACCTGCAACAAAGGATTGCGAAAGGATTGCGTCGCCATGCCTCTTCGTCTGCGCGCCCGCGCCACCTCCGTCTTTGCCCTCGGCGTCCTGGCCGCCAGCCTGGCCCAGGCCCAGGGTAGCTACAAGCTGGGCGAGATCAACAGCTACAAGGCCCAGCCGGCCTTCCTGGAGCCCTACAAGAAAGGCATGGAACTGGCCGTCGAGCAGGTCAATGCCACCGGCGGCGTCAACGGCAAGAAGCTGGTGCTGCTCACGCGCGACGACAACGGCACGCCGGGCGACGCCGTGCGCGCTGCCGAGGAGCTGATTGCGCGCGAGAAGATCGACGTGCTCATGGGCAGTTTCCTGTCGCACGTCGGCCTGGCGCTGACCGACTACGCGCAGCAGAAAAAACGCTTCTTCCTGGCCGCCGAGCCGCTCACCGACAAGATCGTCTGGGAACAGGGCAACCGCTACACCTTCCGCCTGCGGCCCTCGACCTACATGCAGGTGGCCATGCTGGTGCCCGAGGCGGTGCGGCTGAACAGGAAGCGCTGGGCCATCGTCTATCCCAACTACGAATACGGCCAGTCGGCGGTGGCGACCTTCAAGAAGCTGCTGGCCGAGGCCCAGCCGGGCGTGGAGTTCGTCGCCGAGCAGGCCACGCCCCTGGGCAAGGTGGACGCCGGCAGCGTGGTGCAGGCGCTGCAGGATGCCAGGCCGGACGCCATCTTCAACGTGCTGTTTGCTGCCGATCTGGCCAGGTTCGTGCGCGAGGGCAACACGCGCGGCCTGTTCGAGGGCCGCGCCGTGGTCAGCCTGCTGTCGGGCGAGCCGGAATACCTGGACACGCTCAAGACCGAGACGCCCGATGGCTGGATCGTCACCGGCTACCCCTGGTATGCCATCAAGACGCCCGAGCATCAGGCGTTTCTGGACGCCTACCAAAAGCGCTTCAAGGACTATCCGCGCGCCGGCTCGGTGGTGGGCTACAACGCCGTGCTGTCGGTCGCGGCGGGGCTGAAGAAGGCCGGCTCGGCCGACACGGAAAAGCTGATCGCCGCCTTTCGCGGGCTGGAAGTCGCCACGCCGTTCGGCCCCATCACCTACCGCGTGCAGGATCACCAGTCCACCATGGGTGCCTACGTCGGCAGGACGGCCCAGCAGCAGGGCAAGGGCGTGATGGTGGACTTCAGCTACATGGACGGCGGCAAGTTCCAGCCCTCGGACGCCGAGGTGGCCAGGCTGCGGCCTGCGGGCAAGTGAGCCTGGCGGTGGCGGCCACCCGCAGGGGCTGGCCCCCATCCCAGTCTTCCCCCAGGGGGCAGCTGTGCCCCGGGTCTTGCTCCCTCTCTCCCTGGCAGAGGGCTGGGGTGAGGGCCGGCTGGCCATGGGCGCAACACCCGCCCGAGACCTCGCCCCATGACCCTGTCCAGCCTGCTCGTCCAATTGCTCAACGGCCTGGCCGGCGCGTCCACATTGTTTCTGGTCGCCGCCGGCCTGTCGCTGATCTTCGGTGTCACGCGCATCGTCAATTTCGCGCATGGCTCGCTGTACATGCTGGGCCTGTACGTGGCGTACTCCAGCGTCGAGCACCTGGCCGCCAGCATCGGCTTCTGGCCGGCACTGCTGCTGGCGCCGCTGGCCATCGGCGCCCTGGGCGCGCTGGTCGAGGTGCTGCTGCTGCGCCGCATCTACCATGCGCCCGAGCTGCTGCAGCTGCTGGCGACCTTCGCCCTGGTGTTGATCATCAAGGACGCAGCGCTGGCCCTGTGGGGCGCGCAGGAGCTGTTCGGCCCGCGTGCGCCCGGGCTGGAGGGAGCAATACAGATTCTGGGGCGGCGCTTTCCGGTCTATGACCTGTTCCTGATCGCCGCCGGGCCGCTGGTGCTCTTGCTGCTGCACCTGCTGCTGACGCGCACGCGCTGGGGCACGCTGGTGCGCGCGGCCACGCAAGACCGGGAGATGCTGGGCGCGCTGGGCGTGAACCAGGCCTGGCTGTTCACGGCAGTCTTTGCCCTGGGCGCGCTGCTGGCCGGCCTGGGCGGCGCGCTGCAGCTGCCACGCGAGCCAGCCAGCCTGGAGCTGGACATGCTGACCATAGGCGCGGCCTTCGTCGTGGTGGTGGCCGGCGGCATGGGTTCGCTGCCGGGGCCTTCGTTGCCGCACTGGTCATTGCCGAGGCCAAGGCGGTCTTCATCTGGCTGGGCGTGCAGCACATCGGCGGCGCCGAGGTGGACTTTCCCAAGCTCACGCTGGTGGTGGAGTTCGCCGTCATGGCCGCCGTGCTGGTCTGGCGGCCCTGGGGCCTGCTGGGCCGCCCGCACGAGGCCACGCGCGCCCCCAGTGCGCCCGAGCTGCCGCTGCGCCCGGTAGGCCGCGCCGCCAGCGCCGGCTGGGCGGCGCTGCTGCTGGTGCTGGCGCTGCTGCCGTTGCTCACCGGCGGCGGCAGCTACGCCACGGTGCTGCTGGCCGATATCGCCCTGGCGGCGCTGCTGGCGGCCAGCCTGCATTTCATCGCCGGGCCGGGCGGGATGCACTCCTTTGGCCATGCGGCCTATTTCGGTGCCGGGGCTTATGCGGCGGCGCTGCTGGCGCGCGGCAGCGGCCTGCCCCTGCCGGCGGTGCTGGCGCTGGCGGCGCTGGGCGGTGCGGCCCTGGCGCTGGTCTATGGCGCGCTGTGCGTGCGCCTGAGCGGCGTGCCGCTGAGCATGTTGACGCTGGCGCTGGCGCAGATCACCTGGGCCGTGGCCTGGCAGTGGGATGCGGTGACCGGTGGCAGCAACGGCCTGACGGGCGTCTGGCCCCCTGAGTGGCTGGCCGAGGGCGCGCGCTTTTACTGGCTGGTGCTGGCGCTGGCCGCCGCTGCCTTGTACGCGCTGCGGCGCGTGCTGTTCGCGCCCCTGGGCTGGGCGCTGCGTGCGGCGCGCGACTCGGCCCTGCGCGCCGAGGCCGTGGGCCTGCACGTGCGCGGCGTGCGCTGGGCGGCCTTCACGCTGGCCGGGCTGGTGGCCGGGCTGGGCGGGGCGCTGTTTGCCTACTCCAAGGGCGGCGTGGCACCGGACGTGCTGAGCGTCAACCGCTCGGTCGATGCCTTGGTCATGGTGCTGCTGGGCGGGGTGCAGCAGCTCGCCGGCCCCATCGTCGGCGCGGCGGCCTTCACCTGGCTGCACGACAGCGTGGCCCGGGCCAGCGAATACTGGCGCGCCTGGATGGGCGGGGCCATGCTGCTGCTGATCTTGCTGTTTCCAAAGGGAATTTCGGGTTTTACCCAATACTGGCAAGCGCGAGCAGCTATCAAAAAAAGAGTGAATGAGGTGCCGGCATGAATGTATCGGCACCCGCCCTGCTGCAGATCGCGGGCCTGCACAAATCCTTTGGCGGCGTGCAGGCGGTGCAGGGCCTGTCGCTGCAGTTGCACGCGGGCGAGTTGCTGGCGCTGATCGGCCCCAACGGCGCGGGTAAGACCACCAGCTTCAACATGGTCGGCGGCCAGCTGGTACCCGACGCCGGGCGCGTGCTGCTGGCCGGGCGGGACATCACCGGCGTGCCGCCGCGCCGCCTGGCGCGCCTGGGCGTGGGACGCACCTTCCAGATCGCGCAGACCTTCCAGAGCTTCACGGTGCTGGAGAACGTGCAGTTGGCGCTGCTGGCGCAGGACGGACTGGCCGGGCTGCTCGGGCGCTGGTGGCGGCGCGCGGCGCGGCATCGCCCGCAGGACGCGCTGGCGCTGCTGGTGCAGGTCGGCATGGACGAGCAGGCGGCCCGGCCCTGCAGCGAGCTGGCCTATGGCGACGTCAAGCGCGTCGAGCTGGCCATCGCCCTGGCCGGCGCGCCGTGCCTGCTGCTGATGGACGAGCCCACAGCCGGCATGGCGCCGGGCGAGCGCGTGGCGCTGATGGCGTTGGTGCGGCGCATCGCGCGCGAGCGGCAGATGGGCGTGCTGTTCACCGAGCACAGCATGGACGTGGTGTTCGGCCAGGCCGACCGCGTGGCGGTGCTGGTGCGCGGGCAGCTGCTGGCCGAGGGCGCGCCGCAGGAGATTCAGGCAGATGCGCGGGTGCAGCAGGCGTATCTGGGGGCGGGTTTTGCAGCGGCGGACGGGCCGGGTGAAGCGTCGGGGGATGCCAGCCTCGCTGGCCCTCACCCCAGCCCTCTCCCAGAGGGAGAGGGAGCAAGACCGGGTACCGCTACGCCAGAGCCTTCGCTCCCTCTCCCCACTGAGGAGAAGACTGACGCAGCCAGAAAATGGCCGACAGCGCAGCAGTCTTCACTTCCTCTGCCCTCTGGGGAGAGGGCTGGGGTGAGGGGCCGGCCCGCCCAGGGCGCTCCCCATCCCCCGCCGCCCCTGCCGCCGCTGCCCCGCCCCTGCTCACCGTCCAGCACCTGCACGCCTGGTACGGCGCCGCGCACGTCCTGCACGGCGTGTCGCTGCACGTTGCCCCCGGCGAGGTCGTGGCCCTGATGGGGCGCAACGGCGCGGGCAAGTCCACCACGCTCAAGGGCATCGCCGGCCTGCTGGCGCGCACGCAGGGCGACGTGGCCTTTCTGGGCCAGCCTATCGCCGGCCTGCCGGCACACCGCATCGCCCGCCTGGGCCTGGGCTATGTGCCCGAGGAGCGGCGCATCTTCACCGATCTCACCGTGCTGCAAAACCTCGAAGCGGGCCGCCAGAGCCCGCGCGCCCGCCCGGACGGCACGCCCCTGCCATCCTGGACGCCCGAGCGTCTGTTTGCGCTGTTTCCCAACCTGGGCGAGATGCCGCAGCGCCCCGGCGGGCGCATGAGCGGCGGCGAGCAGCAGATGCTGTCGGTGGCGCGCACGCTGATGGGCCAGCCGCTGGCGGTGCTGCTCGACGAGCCGTCCGAGGGCGTCGCCCCCCTGATCGCCCAGCAGATGGCGCGCGCCATCGCCGAGCTTAAGCGCCAGGGCCTGGGCGTCCTGCTGTGCGAGCAGAACCTGCCCTTCGCTGCCGCCGTGGCGGATCGTGCCTGTGTGCTGGAAAAGGGCCGCATCGTGCACGAGGCCCCGATGGCCGAGCTGGTGGCCGACGAGGCAGCGCGGCGGATGTATCTGGGGGTGTAGGTTGACAGGGTGACGGCGGGGTCAACGCTTTTTCGCGCTACGAGACCGGCAGGACGCGCCCGCCGCTGGCCCTGGTGCAGCTACTGAAACTGCTGGAGCGGCATCCGCATCTGCTCCAGGAGATGCGGCAGGCCTGAGCCAGTCTCTTGCCCCCTCTCCCGCGCGCGGGAGAGGGTTGGGGTGAGGGTGCCGGCAATGGGCGCTGCGCCGCAGCTGCGCGCCCCTTTTCTCACTGCTCCCGCAGCACGCGCCGGTACTGCACCGCCTCGGCGACATGCGCCACGGCCACCGTCTCGCTGCCGGCCAGGTCGGCAATGGTGCGCGCCACCTTCAGCGCCCGGTGCGTGCTGCGCGCCGACCAGGCCAGGCGCGTGGCGGCGGTCAGCAAGAACGCCCGCGCAGCATCGTCGAGCCGCGCCTGCTGGTCGATCTCCTGCCCGGCCAGCGCCTGGTTGGCTTTGCCCTGGCGCGCCAGGGCACGCTCGTGCGCGGCAGCCACGCGCTCGCGCACCACGCCGCTGGCCTCGCCCGGCGGGGCGGCCAGCAACTCATCCGCCGGCAGGGCCGGCACCTCGACGTGCAGGTCGATGCGGTCGAGCAGCGGGCCGGACAGCCGGCCCTGGTAGCGCGCTACCTGCTCAGGCGTGCAGCGACAGGCGCGCTGGCGCGAGCCGGCAAAGCCGCAGGGGCAGGGGTTCATGGCGGCGATGAGCTGAAAGCGCGCCGGGAACTCCGCGCGCTGCGCCGCCCGGGCGATCGTGATGCGCCCGCTCTCCAGCGGCTCGCGCAGCGCCTCCAGCGCGCTGCGGGCGAACTCCGGGAATTCATCGAGAAACAGCACGCCGTGATGCGCCAGCGAGATCTCGCCCGGGCGCGGCGGCGAGCCTCCGCCCACCAGGGCCACGGCGCTGGCGCTGTGGTGCGGGCTGGCCGTGGGGCGCTGCATCCAGCGCTCGGGCGCAAAGCGCCCGGCCAGGCTGGCGATGGCCGCACTCTCCAGGCCCTGGCGCACGCTCATGGGCGGCAGCAGACCGGCAAAGCGCTCGGCCAGCATGGACTTGCCTGATCCGGGCGGGCCGATCAGCAGCAGGCCGTGGCCGCCGGCAGCGGCGATCTCCAGCGCCCGGCGTGCGCCGGCCTGGCCCTTGACGTCGGCCAGGTCGGGGCCGCAGGGAGTCGGCACGGCGTCGCCCGGCTCCAGGCGCTGCCAGCCGTCGCCATCCGCAACATCCGCACCGCCATCCGCACCGGCAGGCAGGAACTGGCGCACCACATCCAGCAGATGGCGCGCGCGCCAGATGCACGTGCCGGGTACCAGGGCGGCCTCCTCGGCGCTGCCGGGCGGCAGCACCACGCGCGGCGCGGCAGTGCCCGGCAGCGCGCCCAGCGCCAGTGCCACGGCCAGCGCGCCGCGCACCGGGCGCAGGCTGCCCGACAGCGATAACTCGCCGGCGAACTCCCAGCCGGCCAACTGCGCCACGTCGATCTGCCCGCTGGCCGCCAGCAGCCCCAGGGCGATCGGCAGGTCGAAGCGCCCTGAGTCCTTGGGCAGGTCGGCTGGTGCCAGGTTGACGGTGATGCGCTTGTTGTGCGGAAACTCCAGCCCGGCGTTGTGCAGGGCGGCGCGCACGCGCTCGCGCGCCTCCTTGACCTCGACATCGGCCAGGCCGACCAGGGTGAAGCTGGGCAGGCCGTTGGCCAGATGCACCTCGACGGTGACGGCGGGCGCATCCAGCCCCAGCAGGGCGCGGCTTTGGACGAAGGCAAGGCTCATCGGCTGGGAGGGCAAAGCATAGGTGCCCGGCACTTTAGCGGGCTGTGCCCAGGCCGGGAAGCCCAACAGGGATAAAAAATAAATGCATGACCTGATGCTGAATATGCATAATGGTGCGGCGCAACATCTGATCTTCCACAAAGCTTTCCGAAAGGATTCGCGCCATGAAAATGGTCACCGCCATCATCAAGCCGTTCAAGCTCGACGAGGTGCGCCGTGCCTTGTCGGCTGCAGGCGTGCAAGGCCTGACGGTCACCGAAGTTCGGGGTTTTGGCCGGCAAAAAGGGCACACCGAGCTGTACCGCGGTGCCGAGTACGCAGTGGATTTCCTGCCCAAGATCCGCATCGAGACCGCCGTGCCCGACGCCCTGCTCGAGACCGTCGTCGAGGCCATTGAAGCGGCTGCCCGCACCGGCAAGATCGGTGATGGAAAGGTCTTCATCACCGAGCTGCTCCAGACCGTGCGCATCCGCACGGGTGAGACCGGCGACGCGGCCGTCTGAACTCGTGAACATCCCCTGAACAGCCATGACCTGCGCCTGCGTGCTGTCAACGGCTGCCTATTGCTGCGCTTTTTCCACCTTTCCAGGGAGCTTCCATGCCCACCCCGCACACTCCTGAAGACGTCCTGTTCATCCTCCTGGGCGCCATCCTGATCCTGGCTATGCACGCCGGCTTTGCCTTCCTCGAACTGGGCACCGTGCGCCCCAAGAATCAGGTCAACGCCCTGGTCAAGATCCTGGTGGATTTCTCGGTCTCCACGCTGTCGTACTTCTTCATTGGCTATGGCATCGCCTACGGCATCCACTTCTTCAGCGGCGCGCCGGCATTGGCCGAGCACAACGGCTATGACCTGACACGCTTTTTCTTCCTGCTGACCTTTGCCGCCGCCGTGCCGGCCATCGTCTCGGGAGGCATTGCCGAGCGCGCGCGCTTTGCTCCGCAGTTGGCGGCCACCTTCTTCATCGTCGGCTTCGTCTATCCGTTTTTCGAGGGCATTGCCTGGAATGGCGCCTTCGGGCTGCAGGACTGGCTGACGAGGCACCTGGGCGCGCCTTTCCACGACTTCGCCGGCTCGGTCGTGGTACACGCGGTGGGCGGCTGGATTGCCCTGATGGCGGTGCTGCAACTGGGCGCGCGCCGCGGGCACTACGCTGCGGGCGGCGTGACGGCGCACCCACCCTCGAGCATCCCGTTCCTTGCCCTGGGCGCCTGGATTCTGATCGTAGGCTGGTTCGGCTTCAACGTGATGAGCGCGCAGTCGCTGGACAAGATCACCGGGCTGGTGGCGATGAACTCGCTCATGGCCATGGTGGGCGGCACCATCGCCGCCACCCTGAGCGGGCGCAATGATCCAGGCTTCGTGCACAACGGCCCGCTGGCCGGTCTGGTGGCCATCTGCGCGGGTTCCGACATCGTGCATCCGCTGGCGGCGCTGCTGATCGGCGCCGTGGCCGGGCTAATTTTCGTGCAGCTGTTCACCTGGACGCAAAACCGCTGGAAGATCGACGACGTGCTGGGCGTGTGGCCGCTGCATGGTCTGTGCGGCACCTGGGGCGGCATCGCCTGCGGCATCTTCGGCCAGCGCGCCCTGGGCGGGCTGGGCGGTGTGAGCTTCTGGAGCCAAGTGCTGGGTACGTTGCTGGGCGTGGCCATCGCCTGTCTGGGCGGGCTGGCGGTGTATGCCACGCTGCGCCGTCTGGTGGGCATCCGTTTGAGCCGCGAGGATGAGTTCATGGGCGCCGACCTGGCCATCCACCGGATTCGCGCCACCTCGGACATGGTCAATTCCTGAGTTGCCGCGCTGAAGGGTGACAGGCCCGGTGGCCCTGTCCCACAATGGCCGCCATGTCCGCCCCTGCTCCTGCCTCTTGCCCCTCTTCCTGGTCGGCGCTGCCCGGCCAGAGTCCCGCCCTGCTGGGCGAGTCGCCCTTGTGGCACCCGCTCGAACAGCGCCTGTACTGGGTGGACATCGCTGGCCGCGCCCTGCTGCGCGCGCGCCTGGATGGCAGCGCGCCCGAGCGCTGGCCCCTGCCGACCGAGCCAGGCTGCATCGCCCCGGCGCGCAGGGGGGGTGCAGCGCCGGCCTGGTCGTCTCCCTGCGCGGGCACATCTGCCATGCGTCCGAGTGGGGCGGCCCGCTGGCCGAGATCGCGCGGCTGCCCTTCGATGCCGCCACCCAGCGCGCCAACGACGGCAAGTGCGATGCGCTCGGGCGGCTGTGGGTCGGCAGCATCCACGAGCCGGCCAGCGGCGCACGCCAGCCCGTGGGTGCGCTGTACTGCATTGATGCGCGCGCCGGCGGCCCGGCGCGGGTGCAGCGCATCTTCGACGGCGTGGCCACGGCCAACGGCCTGGCCTGGGCGCCCGATGGCCGCACGCTGTACTTTGCCGACACGCCCACGCACGCCATCCGCGCCTGGGACTGCGATGCGCAGCTCCAGCCCGTGGACGCGCCGCGCGTGCTGCACCGCTTTGCCACGCGCGAGCAGTGCGAGGCCGCCGGCCAGCCTTATGGCGGTCGGCCCGATGGCGCCAGCGTTGACGCTGCCGGCAACTACTGGTGCGCGGCCTACGAGGGTGCGCGCGTGCTGTGCCTGTCGCCGGTCGGCGAGGTGTTGGCCGATCTGCCCGTGCCGGTGCAGTGCCCGACCATGCCCGTGCTGGGCGGGCCGGACGGGCACACGCTGTTCGTGACCAGCGCCAGCGGTGGTCGGCCCGAGGCCGAGCTGGCGCGCCTGCCGCTGTCCGGCCAGGTGCTGCACAGGCCCGTGGCTGCGACAGCCCTGCCGGTGGCCTGGTGCGAACTGGGCTGAGTGCCAGGGCCTGCTGCCCGAGCACTGCAGGTCGGGGCGGAAAACTTCACGCCGCGCGTTCAGAAAAATCACAAGGCCTGCGCGGGCCTGCGCCTTACCATCGCCGGCCATGGATACCGTCCTTCGCCAGATCACCAAGCGCGTGCGCGATGCCGCCGTACAGCGCCAGCCGCTGCGCATCGCCGGCAGCGGCAGCAAGAATTTTCATCCGGACAGCCGCGCCGGTGCGCCAGTCCCGGCGCTGGACATGCGCCCCTATGCCGGGGTGTTGAGCTACGAGCCCAGCGAACTGGTCATCACCGTGCGCGCCGGCACGCCACTGGCCGAGGTCGAGGCGCTGTTGGCCGCGCACGGCCAGTGCCTGGCCTTCGAGCCGCCGCGCTTCGGTGCGGGCGTGGCTGCAGCGGGGGACGAGGCAGGCGGCACCGTCGGCGGCATGGTCGCTGCCGGCCTGTCCGGCCCGGCGCGCGCCAGCGTCGGCGCGGTGCGCGACTTCGTGCTGGGTGCCGAGATCGTCAATGGCCGGGGCGAGCTGCTGCGCTTTGGCGGGCAGGTCATGAAGAACGTCGCCGGCTACGACATCTCGCGCCTGATGGCCGGCTCCTGGGGCCGGCTGGCGGCCATTACCGAGGTCAGCCTGAAGGTGCTGCCCGTGGCCCCCGCCGAGGCCACGCTGCACTTTGCCGACTGCTCCCAGCACGACGCCCTGGCGCGCCTGCACGCCTGGGGCGGCCAGCCATTGCCACTGAATGCCAGTTTCTGGCTTGAGGAGGGCGGCATCGGCCAGCTCTACGTGCGCCTGCGCGGCGCGCGCGCCGCCATCGAGGCCGCCTGCCGGCGCATGGGCGGCCAGCGCCTGGCCGAATCCGGGGCGGCCGGCGCGGGCAGCCCTGCTGCCGACTGGCAGGCCTGCCGCGACCAGCGCCTGCCCTGGTTCGCCGCACGCGAGCCGGCCCTGGCGCTGTGGCGCCTGTCGCTGCCACAGACGGCGCCGGTGCTGGAGCTGCCCGCCGGCGTCGGCGCACCGCTGATCGAGTGGCAAGGTGGCCTGCGCTGGGTGCAGGCGGCGCCGCAGCATGGCGCCCAACTGGCACGACTGGCCCGGGAGGTGGGCGGAAGTGCTTCGTTATTCATAGCTGACAGCGCTTGTCCAGAGCGGGTTTCAGGCCATTTTGACCTAAAAGATGCGGCCTTGCAGGCGATCCACCAGCGTCTGTACGCGGCATTCGACCCAGCCGGGGTCTTTGGCTTTGCTGCGGCGGCCTGACCATGCGCCGCGTGCTGCGCCACCTGACGGCGCGCCATCGCACCGTGGCCACCAACCGCACGCTGGGGCTGATGCTGGCCTTCAACGCTGGCGCCATGAATGCCGGCGGCTTCATGGCAGTGCATATGTACACCTCGCACATGACGGGCTTTCTGGCCACGCTGGCCGACAGCCTGGTCATCGGCGAGTTCGCCCTGGCGCTGGCGGCGGTGGGGGCGCTGTGGGCCTTCATGTCGGGCGCGGGCACCACGGCCATCCTGGTCAACTGGGGCCGGCGCCAGCGCCTGCACGGCACCTGGGCGCTGCCGCTGCTGCTCGAAGCCGTGCTGATGCTGCTGTTCGGCCTGCTGGGCGCCATCATGCTGCAGTGGCCGACGCCCTTTGCCGTGCCGCTGGCGGTGCTGCTGCTGGCTTTCATGATGGGCGTACAAAACGCCGTGGTCACCAAGATGAGTTCGGCGCAGATCCGCACCACGCACATGACCGGCGTGGTCACCGATCTCGGCATGGAGCTGGGCAAGATGCTGTACTGGAACCGCACTGGCACGCCGCGTGCTGCGCGCGTGCGCGCCAATCGCGAGCGCGTGCGGCTGTACGCCAGCTTGCTGGCGCTGTTCGTCATCGGCGGCGTGCTGGGCGCGGCGGCGTTCCAGCACTACGGCTTCATCTGGGTGGTGCCGCAGGCGGCGCTGCTGCTGGGCCTGTCGCTGCCGCCGCTGCTCATGGACACCCAGCGCCTGGCCGCCTGGTGGCGCAGCCGCCCGGGCCGCCGCCCGGACAGCCGGATGTAGAGGCCGGCTGCAGCAGACTTTGAAGGGATACGACACCATGCAGACCACCCTGGCACCCCAGTACGCCGGCACGCCCGAGGGGCAGGAGGCCGAAGCCATCGTGCGCAAGTGCGTGCATTGCGGCTTTTGCACGGCCACCTGCCCGACCTACCAGTTGCTGGGCGATGAGCTCGACGGCCCGCGCGGGCGCATCTACCTCATCAAGCAGGTGCTGGAGGGCCACGCGCCCACGCGCAGCACGCAACTGCACCTCGATCGCTGCCTGACCTGCCGCAACTGCGAGAGCACCTGCCCCAGCGGCGTGCAGTATGGCCATCTGCTGGACATTGGCCGCAAGCTGGTCGATGAACAGGTGCCGCGCCCCATGGGCGAGCGCGCCGTGCGCTGGGCGCTCAAGGAGGGCCTGACCTCGTCGCTGTTTGCCCCGGCCATGAAGCTGGGCCAGGCCGTGCGCGGCCTGCTGCCGCCGGCGCTGCAGGACAAGGTGCCGCCTGCCGCGCCACCGCAGCAGCGCACCCGGCCCTGGCCCAAGCGCCGCCATGCGCGCCGGGTGCTGCTGCTGGCCGGCTGCGTGCAGCCGACCCTGGCGCCGGGCATCAGCGCGGCCACGGCGCGCGTGCTGGACGCCGCCGGCATCGAATGCGTGATCGCTCCCGAGGCCGGCTGTTGCGGCGCCATCCGCTTTCACCTCAACGACCAGGATGGCGGCCTGGCGCAGATGCGCGCCAACATCGACGCCTGGTGGCCCTATATCGAGCCCGGCACCGGGGCCGGCGGGGTCGAGGCGCTGGTCATCGACGCTTCGGGCTGCGGCGCCACGGTCAAGGAATACGGCCACCTGCTGCGCCGCGATGCGCGCTATGCCGAGCGCGCCGCCCGCGTCAGCCAGCTGGCGCGCGATGTCTCCGAACTGCTGCCCGATCTGGTGCCACGGCTGCAGGGCCGGGTGCGCGCGCCTGCTGCGCCGCTGGCCTGGCATCCGCCGTGTACGCTGCAGCACGGCCAGAAGCTGCGCGGCGGTGTCGAGCAGGGCCTGGCCGCGCTGGGCTTCGAGCTGCGCCTGGCGCGCGTCGAGGCGCACCTGTGCTGCGGCTCGGCCGGCACGTACTCGGTGCTGCAGCCCCAGCTGTCGCAGCAGCTGCGCGAGCGCAAGCTGGGCGCTCTGGGCGAGGTCTTTGCCGACCAGCCGCCGGCGGCCATCGTCTCGGCCAACGTCGGCTGCATCCAGCACCTGCAGGGCGGCACGGCCACCCCGGTGCGGCACTGGATCGAGGTGCTGGACGAAGCGTTGGATGAGGCGCTGGATCAGGGGCCGGTGACGACGGCCTGAACTTGCGCCGAAGCCTTGCCCGCCTGCGCCTGCGCCCAGGCCACCAGCGCATCCTCGGGCAGGGGGCGGCTGAAGTAATAGCCCTGGAACACGTCGCAGCCGGTGGCCACCAGACGCGCCAGCTGGCTGGGCGTCTCCACCCCCTCGGCCAGCACGCACAGGTCGAGCTGGTGCGCCATGGCCACGATGGCATCGATCAGCACCGAGGGCGACTTGCCACCGCTGCCGCCGTCCTGCACCGGCGCGCCGATGTCCATGACGAAGGAGCGGTCGATCTTCAGGGTGTTGATGGGCAGGTGCTTGAGGTAGGACAGGCTGGAGTAGCCGGTGCCGAAATCATCCAGCGCAAAGCGCACGCCGTGGCGGCGCAGCTCGGCCATCTTCTCCAGCGTCGCCTGCAGGTCGTCGGCGACCACGTTCTCGGTCAGCTCCAGCTCCAGCGACAGCGCATCCACGCCCACGCACGCCAGCACATCCTGCACGCGCGCCACGAAGTCGTTGTCGCGGAACTGGCGCGGGCTGACGTTGACGCCCATGGACAGCTGGCGCGCCCAGGGCAACTCGTCGGCGCGGCTGCGCCAGCGGCGCAGGCAGCTCACGGCTTCCTCCAGCACCCATTGGCCCAGCGGCACGATCAGGCCGCTGGCCTCGGCCTCGGCGATGAACTCGCCCGGTGGGATCAGGCCGCGCCGAGGGTGCTGCCAGCGCACCAGCGCCTCCACGCCCAGGATCTGCCCGTGCCTGTCCACCTGCGGCTGGTAGTGCAGCAGCAGCTGGCCATGGCCGTCGAGCGCCTGGCGCAGATCGTTGCGCAGCAGCAGCCGGGCGCTGGCCGCCTGCTGCAGCGCATGGGCGAAGAACTGCACACGCGTGCCGGCCTGCTTGGCCTGGTGCATGGCGGTTTCCGCCTCGCGCAGCAGCTCGGGCGGCTCGCGGCTGTCGTTGGGCATCATGACCACGCCAGCCGCCGCGCTCAGGTGCAGCACCTGCTCGTGCTCGGGCAGATGCAGGGGCTGCGCCACCTGGGCCAGCAGCCCTTCCACAGCGCGCGCCGCCGTCGCCGAGGCCTGCTCCAGGCTGCCCTGCAGCCCGCTGATCAGCAGGGCAAAGCTGTCGGCGTTGATGCGCGCCACAGCCTGCCCGGGTACCAGCGCCGCGCTCAGGCGCCGCGCGATGGTGCGCAGCACCAGGTCGCCGGCGGCCATGCCCAGCGAGTCGTTGACCGACTTGAAGGCGTCCAGGTTCAGCACCGCCAGCGCGGCGCGCCGCCCCGGCAGGCCGTCCCGGGCGACTTCCTCGGCCAGCTGCTGCAGCAGGGCGTGGCGGTTGGGCAGGCCGGTCAGGGCATCGACGTGCGAGAGCTGGCGGATTTCGGCCTGCGCTGCCAGGCGCTCGCGGATGTCGCGCACGGCCACCACGCGGAGGGTGCGCCCACCCACGCTGCGCTGGCGCACGCTGCACTCGGCGGCAATGATGCTGCCTGTGTGGTCGAGCAGATCGACGCTCCAGACGCCTTCCTCGCCCTGCTGGGCGCGCTGGCGCATGATGGGCATGTCATGGGCAGCGACGAAGGAAAACAGGTCGCGCCCCATCAAGCTGCCCGGCGGCACGCCCATCAGTCGCTCGGCAGCGGCGTTGCCATCGACGATCACGCCGTCCTCGTGCAGCACGATGCCCTCGAAGGCGGCGTCCGAGAGCTGGCGGTAGCGTGCCTCGCTGTCCTGCAGCGCGGCGCTGCGCGCCTGCAGTTCGGCGGCCATGCGCGCCATGGCATCGGCCAGTTCGCGCAGCTCGCCCCGGCCGCGCAGGCGCGGCACGTGGGTGAAGTCACCCGCGCCGATGCGTGCCAGGCCCTGCTGCAGCACCTGCAGCGGCCGCAGGATGAGGCGGCGCGCCAGCAGCACCGCAATCAGCGCGCCCAGCAGCAGCACGCTGCCGAAGACCAGCGCCTGCTGCAGCAGATGCCCCAGCGCCTGCCGTGCCAGAGGCGAGAGGTCATATTCGATCAACAGCAGGCCATGGCGGGTGGCGCGCAGCTCGCCCGGGCGCAGGCCCAGGGTGACCGGGGCCAGTGCTGTCAGCCGCTGTCCGGCGATGGACAGCTCCAGCGCCTCGCGCTGTGTCTGCAGCACCTGCCGGGCCGCTTGCTGCGGATAGTCGGGGATGAGCTGCGGCGCTGCCCCGCCCTTCCAGGCCAGGCGTGTCGCGGCCAGGATGGCGCCGGCATCATCGACCAGTGCCGCGTGGCGCACGGCCCGATCCAGGCCCAGTCCGGTGACCAGCCCGTCCAGGCTGCTGCCATCGGTGCGGCGCAGCGCCGCCTCCAGGCTGCGCCGGGTGCGCAGCAGCTCTTCGTGCGCGGTGCGATCGGCGAACTGCTGCAAGCTGGCGATGTAGCGCCCGCCATCGACCACCAGCAGCACGCACAGGATGGCCAGCGCCGTCAGCACCATGCCCAGCGGCAGCCACAACTGCAGGCGCACCACGCGGGGCGTGTCGGGGGCGGCAGTCTGCGCCAGGGGGCGGGTGTCGCTCATGGCGTCTGCTCCGCGCTGGTGTGGGCGAAGCGATCGTCGATGAGCTGGCCCAGATCGGGCTGGCGCGGCAGCAGGCCCTGCTGCCACATGGCCTGCATCAGTTGCCCGGCAGTCTGCGCCAGCGGCGGGTTGGCCCCGGCCAGCAGGCGCTGGTTGGCTGCGCCATCGGGCAGCTCCATGCCAGCCAGGGCTGCGGCCACGCCCTCGGGCGACAGGCCCAGGCGCGGCGCCATGCGCTGCAGGGCGTCCTGGGGCTGCGCTTGCAGATGGGCCAGCGCCTGCTGCTGGCTGGCGATCAGCTGGGCGATGCGCGCCGCGCAGCACTGCAGTGCCGCACGCCGTGCCACCAGCACATCGACGATCTGGCCGGGGATCTGCCGGCTGTCGAACATGGTGCGTGCGCCGGTGTCCAGCAGCATCTGGCGCGGCGGGTCGAAGGTGACCAGCGCATCGACGGCGCCGGTGCTCCAGGCGCTGACATGCTCGTCCACGGGCAGCGGGACGATGGTGACGTCCTCGGCCTTCAGGCCGGCGTGGCGCAGCGCGGCGTCGAGCATATAGGCGCCCAGGGCGGTCTGCTCGACGCCGATGCGCCGCCCGCGCAGGCTGGCCAGGTCAGGCACATCGGCCTGCGCCAGCACGGCGTCGGCGCCGGCGGAGATGTTCATGACCCAGACCACGCTGATGGGCACGCCCTCGTGCAGCAGGGTCAGCGTCTCGTCCAGCGTCAGCCCGGCCACATCCAGCGAACCCACGCGCAGCGCGTCCATGGCCTGGGTGGTCGAGCCCAGCTCCACCAGGCGCAGCGCCAGGCCCTCGTGCAGGCCCAGATCGCGTGCCAGGTACAGCGGCTCGTAGCCCACCCAGGTGTTGGTGCCAATGCTCAACGGGGCCTCATGGCGCGCACCGCAGCCCGCTGCCAGCGCCAGGCCGACGAAACCGGCCAGCGCCAGGGCCTTCCAGCCTCGACGCGGGGGGGCAGGCAGGGGTGAGGGAGGGTTCGGAGGCAGCGGGGCGGATGGGCGCATCGGAGCAATTTTAAAATGCGCCATCGGTTTTTACGTATCGTTGCCTGTCTTACTCGGACTCTGCCGATGGCAGCTGCCATGGCCCTTGTGCAACCGGGTGATGCTGCGGGCGCTGGCATGATGGCGGGCTTTTCTTTCATCGACCACAGGCGCCAGCGCGCCACGCCGCCGTAGCGGTTGAGCCATGAACCATCCCGCGAATACTCCCCCGCCGCAGCCCAGCGCCGAGCTGGCTGCCGTTCCCCTGGCGCCGCCGAGCCGGCAGCGGCTGCGCCAGGCCCAGACAACGCCGCGTCTGGCACTGTGCCTGACACAGCGCCAGCCACCCAGGCCGCAGCCGGCCCAGCCGGGCAGGCAGCTGCTGCGGGGGCGCCAGAGCGCCGCGCCGCCCGCCGTGGTGGCCAGCGCCGCCGGGGCCGGGGCGCCCCTGGCGTGGCGGGCGGCGCTGCCGGGCCGGGAGCTGCGAGCGCACCAGCCGCGCGACCGCCCGCTGGCCCCCGCCCCGCCATCCGCTGCTGGAGCAACTGGCGCAGTGGCACCCGCAGCTGTTCGGCGTGCAGCCGCTGCCGCTCAAGCGCGGCATCTTCCATGACCTGCTGGCTGCGCATGGCGAGGCCATCGCCAAGGACGATTTGAAGCTGGCGCTGGCGCAGCACACGCGCTCCACGCGCTACCTGACGGCGGTGGCCAGCGGCCAGCAGCGCCACGACCTGTCGGGCCAGGCGGTCGAGGCCATGGCGCCCGAGCATGTCCATCATGCGCTGCTGGAAGTGTTTCGCCGCCGCCGCCCGCGCGATGGGGAGGACTTGGCGACTAAGCTGCGCCGGCGCATCGCCCAGGCTTTCGAGACCAGCGGCTTGACGCGGGACGCCTACGACGCGCTGGTGCGCGGGCGCGATGAGCGCGCCAATGCGCTGCTCGACGAGGCCTTTGCCGAAGTCGCCGAGCGTGATGCCCGGGCCGAAGCGCTGCTGCGCGCCTTCGAGGCCAGTGGCGCCACGCCCGAGCACTTTGCCGACATGTACGGGATGGACAGGCGCCAGGTCACCCAGCAGCTGGCACGGGCGCGCCGGCTGCGCGCGGCGCCGGCGCAGGAGGCAGCATCCGAGATACCTGAAACGCCTGAAGCACCCGAGGCACCCGAGGCGCCTGCGACGGGCGCCTGAGGCGGACTCAGCGGGCGCTGCTACTGCTGGCCGGGCTGCCCGAGGCATCGCCCGTGCCCGGCCCCATCAGGGCTGGCGAGCTGGTGCTGGTGCCGGCGGGGTTGACGGCGGCGCGCTCGCCCTGCTCGGGCGCCGGCACTGGCGTGGCGTCGCCCTGCGCCGGGCTGCGGTTGCCCTCCGAGGGCGTGGCCGGGTCAGAGGGCAGGGCGGTCGCCGTCCCGGATGCGTCGGAGGCATCGGCGGCAGCGGGCGGCGGCACGTTGGCGGCTGTGGCCGGGGCTGGCTCGGCGGCGCTGGGCAGGTCGCGCAGCGCTGGCTGGTTGGCCGTGGGCGGGGTCTCGTCACGGCGGTTGCAGCCGCTGGCAAAGGCCGAGGCGGCTACCAGCAGGGCGAGGCACAGGCGGGGCCAGGTGGCGCGGGCGAAGGGGGGCTGGCGGGACATGGGCGGCTCTCCTGAGGTTTGGATGGATGTCCGCCCGATGCTGGCCGCTGCCGGCGCCCGGTGCGTGCCGGGCCGGCCTGATTCCCGCGTCAGGCGTGGGCGCTGGCGGCTGTAGGCCCGCCGAGGGTTGCGGTTGAGCGTGAACAAACGCACAACGCACAACCTCCCCTCACCGCCGCAGCGCCGCCAGCAGTGCCGCGCCCACTACCAGAGCGCCGCCCAGCAGGGTCTGCGCCGTCGGCTGGGCGCTGCCGGCCAGCATGGACGAGCCGCTGGCAAAGACCACTTCCGACAACATGACCACCGCCGTGGTGCCGGCAGCCAGGCGCGCTGCGCCGTACTGCAGCGCCCAGTTGCCCACCATCAGCAGTACGGCCAGGCCCGCCGCCGCCAGCGCCCAGCGCGCATCGAAGGCCGGAAACGCCGGCACCAGCGCCAGGGCCTGCCCGCCCAGGGCTGCCAGCAGTGCCATGGCGCAGCAGCCGACGAACATGGCCAACATGCGCGCCTGGCTGGGCACGGCCTGCATCCGCCGCAGCAGCACGTTGGTCAGCGCGAACATGAAGCCGCCCAGCAGCGCCAGCCCATCGGCCAGGCCAAGCGTGGCCGACAGCCGGGCGCTGGCGCCCGCGCCCTGCGGCCACAGCACCAGCAGCACGCCGGCAAAGGCCAGCGCCAGGCGGCCCAGCGCTGCGGGGGTGGGCCGCTCGCCCAGGATGCGCCAGGCCAGCAGCACGGCCCAGGCCGGCATCAGATAGAACAGCAGGATGACGCGCACCACGTCGCCAATCGAGATTGCCCAGTTGAAGGCCACGTTGTTCAGCCCCGAGCTGAAGGCCAGCAGCAGCAGGGCCGGCACGGCGCGCGCCTGCGCCCAGATGCCCGGGCGCGCCAGCGTCAGCACCGCCACGATAGCGGCATACATCAGCGCCGTGGCCCACAGCGGATGCAGGCCGGCGTCCAGCATCTGCCGGAACGGCCACCAGGCCAGGCCCCAGATCAGGGCGTTGAACAGCAAGGCCAGGACGGGCAGTGGTGTCTTCATGAAGAATTCATGTCAAAAATGCCTCTAGCCCTTGACTGGCAAGCGCTGACAGCTATAAAAAAAGGAGTTTTGGAGAGGCGGTCAGTGCTGATCGCTGCGGGCGATGGCGAGCAGCTGCTCCATCTCCCGGGCGTGGCAGCGCAGGTTGTAGCGGTGCCAGCGCCCGATCAACCACATGACCACGGCCACCAGCAGGCCAAAGATGGTGATGGCGCCAAAGGCCGACAGGCCGAACCTGGTGGACAGGCTGTAGAACGCACCCATGCCCAGGATGGCCGCCTGCTCGTTGAAGTTCTGCACGGCGATGGAGCGGCCCGCGCCCATCAGGTTGTGCCCGCGGTGCTGCAGGAGCGCATTCATGGGCACGACCAGAAAGCCGCCCAGAGCGCCCAGGATGATCAGAAACGGTATCGCCAGCCAGATGCTGTGGATGACGTTCATCAGCATCACGAACACGCCCATGGCAATGCCCAGCGGGATGACGCGCGTGGCCGTGTCCAGCCTCATGCGGGTCGAGGCCAGGATGGCGCCTGCGGCAGTGCCGATGGCCACCACGCCGACCAGCGCCGAGGCCTGCGTCACGCCATAGCCCAGCGCGGCAGCGCTCCAGGCCAGCACGATGTAGCGCAGATTGCCCGACACGCCCCAGAACAGCGTGGTCGTGGACAGCGAGATCTGCCCCAGCCGGTCGCGCCACAGCCGGCCATTGCACGTCCAGAAATCGGGTAGCAGTGCCAGCGGGTTGCGCGGCATGGGGCGCAGTTCCACGTTGGTGCGCGGGATGCGCAGGTTGAACCAGGCCGCCAGGCCGTAGATGGGCACCAGGGCCATGATGGCGGACTCGGCGGGCAGGTCGATGCCGAAGTCGATCAGCGGAAAGTCCAGCGCCAGCAAGATGCCCGAGATGTGCGGCGCCACCAGCTGCCCGCCCAGCAGCACGCCCAGGATGATGGAGGCAATGGTCAGCCCCTCGATCCAGCCATTGGCCTGCACCAGTTGCGAGGCCGGCAGCAGCTCGGTCAGGATGCCGTACTTGGCGGGCGAATACGCCGCCGCGCCCAGGCCGACCACGGCATAGGCCAGCAGCGGGTGCGAGCCGTAGAGCATCATCAGGCAGCCGACCACCTTGATGGCGTTGCTGATGAACATGACGCGGCCCTTGGGCTGCGAGTCGGCAAAGGCGCCGACGAAAGGAGCCAGCACGACGTAGAACAGCGCGAACATCGGCACTAGCGCGGCGCGCTGCCACTCGGGCGCGCCGCTGGTACGCAGCAGCTCCACGGCGGTCACGAACAGGGCGTTGTCGGCCAGCGAGCTGAAAAACTGCGCCGACATGATGGTGTAGAAACCGCGCTTCATCGGGGGCGAGATGTGCCGTCGGCGTTGGCCGGCGGACCTTGAAAACTCCAGGCACTCCGGGGAGCGACGGGTGGTTATAGCACGGGGGTTGCGGCGTCAATGTGAGAATGCCCCCTCGCGACTCCCGTGCCCGACCTGCCATGCCGCGCCCCATTCACGCCACCATCCACCCGGCCGCCGTGCGCGCCAACCTGGAGCGCGCGCGCCGCGCCGCGCCCGACGCGCGCCTGTGGGCCGTGGTCAAGGCCGATGCCTACGGCCACGGCATCGAGCGCGTCTGGGACGCCGTGCGTGCCGCCGACGGCATCGCGCTGCTGGATCTGGCCGAGGCGCAGCGCGTGCGCCAGCTCGGCTGGCGCTGCCCCATCCTGCTGCTGGAGGGCGTGTTCGAGCCGCGCGACCTGGAGCTGTGCTCGCGCCTGTCGCTGTGGCATGTGGTGCATTGCGACGCGCAGATCGACTGGCTGTCGGCGCACAAGACGCACGCGCCGCACCGGGTGTTCCTGAAGATGAACTCGGGCATGAACCGCCTGGGTTTTGCGCCCGGGCGCTTTCGGGCCGCCTTTGCCCGGCTGTCGGCCTTGCCGCAGGTGGACGAGATCTCGCTGATGACGCATTTCTCCGACGCCGACGGCGCGCGCGGCATTGCCCATCAGCTGGCGGCGTTCCAGGGCGCCAGCCAGGATCTGCCGGGCGAACGCAGCATTTGCAACAGCGCGGCGCTGCTGCGCCACGGCCTGCAGGCCGGCGTGCGCCTGGACTGGGTGCGCGCCGGCATCGCGCTGTATGGCAGCGCGCCCGACCACCCCGAGCGCACGGCGCAGGAGTGGCAGTTGCAGCCGGCCATGACGCTGGCCTCGCGCCTGATCGGCGTGCAGCAGCTGAACGCCGGCGACACCGTGGGCTACGGCTCGCGCTTCGTCGCGCCTGAGCCGATGAGCATCGGCGTGGTCGCCTGCGGCTATGCCGACGGCTACCCGCGCCATGCGCCCAGCGGCACGCCGGTGCTGGTCGATGGCGTGCGCACGCGCCTGGTCGGGCGCATCAGCATGGATATGCTGACCGTGGATCTGACCCCGTGCCCGGCGCCGGCATCGGCAGCGCCGTCACGCTGTGGGGCCGTGGCCCGGGCGGCGCCCTGCTGCCCATCGACGAGGTGGCGCAGGCGGCCGGCACTATCGGCTACGAGCTGATGTGCGCCCTGGCGCCGCGCGTGCCGGTGAGCGTCGAGGGCGACTGAAAGCGCCAACGCACAACGCCCCATGCCCCGCAGCACCCGGCCAGACTCCCCCGGGCCACGCTCGAACTGGCGCCGGCTGCAGGCGCGCCAGCGTGCGCCGCTGGCCGACGGTTTGCAGCGGCGCCATGCGCTGCGCCTGCATGGCCTGCTCATCGGCAGCTTCACGCTGGTGCTGATGTGGAGCAGCGCGCACGTGCTGCGCACGCTGGGCGTGCAGTCGCTGGCGCTGCGCTACCTGCTCACGCTGGGCGCGGGCTATCTGGCCTATCTGCTGGTGCTGCGCCTGTGGGCCGGCTGGCTGGTGCGCCGCCCGGATCGGTGGGGGCGCGGCGGCGACGCCTGGCTCGATGGCGGCTGGCCGGTAGGCGACGGGCGCGCCGGCGGCAGTGCAGGCGGTAGTGCGGGGAGCGGCTCCTGGGGCAGCGGTGGCGGCGGACGCTTTGCCGGCGGCGGGGCCAGCGGGCAGTTCGACAGCGCCGGGGCAGCGCAGGTCGGTCTGTTCGACGGCGGCAGTGGCCTGGAGGCGGGTGGCGGCAGCCTGGGCGATGCCGCCGGCGGGGCGCTGGAGGCGGTGTCCGGCGTGGACGAGGGCGCGGTGGTCATCGTGCCGGTGCTGGCCATCTTCCTGCTGGGCGCAGCGCTGCTGACGGGCGCCGGCACCCTGGCCTGGCTGTATTTCAGCTCCGAGGTGCTGCTGGCGGTGGCCGTGGAGCTGGCGTTCTCGGTGGCGGCGGCGCGCGCCGCCATGGGCGCCGAGCGCGCCGGCTGGCTGGGCGCCGCCGTGCGCCTGACCTGGAAGCCGCTGCTGGGCGCCACCCTGTGCGCCGCCGTGCTGGGCGCGGCGCTGCAGCACTTCCTGCCCGAGGCGCAGTCCCTGCCGCACGCCGTGCGCCTGCTGCGCGGGCGCTGAAAAAGGCAGGGCCGAAGGGCGGCAAAGACCCTGTTGAAAAAATAGTCTTGCTTTGCCTCAAGTCAAAGTGCAGCCCAGGGTATTCCCGAAGAATGGGGTTGCAGCGGCCTCGTTGCCCTGCACCCATACAACGATACGAGTGGAGTGCCCCATGCGAGATAAACCCCTGTTCAAGTCCCCCGTCCTGCGCTTGGTGCTGGGCGCCGTGTCCGCCGCCGCCATGCTGGCCTTGGCCCCGGCGCGCGCTGCCGAGCCGGTGCAGCCCATCGAGCCGGCCCGAAACGTCAACGCTGCCCAGGCCGAGCTGGGCAAGAAGCTGTGGTTCGACCCGCGCCTGTCGCGCTCGGGCTTCATCTCGTGCAACTCCTGCCACAACCTGAGCATGGGCGGCTCGGACAACCTCAAGACCTCCATCGGCCACAACTGGCAAAAAGGGCCGATCAACTCGCCCACGGTGCTCAACTCCAGCCTGAACATGGCGCAGTTCTGGGACGGCCGCGCCAAGGATTTGCGCGAGCAGGCCGGCGGGCCGATCGCCAACCCGGGCGAGATGGCCTTCACCCATGACCTGGCGCTGGACATGCTGCGCTCCATCCCGCAGTACGTGGCCGAGTTCAAGCAGGTCTTCGGCCACGACAAGCTGACCATCAACGAAGTGACCACGGCCATCGCCGCTTTCGAGGAAACCCTGGTCACGCCCAATGCGCGCTTCGACAAATGGCTCAAGGGCGACAAGCAGGCCATCAACGCGCAGGAGCTGCGCGGCTACGAGCTGTTCAAGGGCTCGGGCTGCGTGGCCTGCCACAACGGCCCCAACCTGGGCGGTACCTCGTTCCAGAAGATGGGCCTGGTCGAGCCTTACCAGACCGACAACCCGGCGGAAGGCCGCTACGCCGTGACCAAGAACGACGCCGAGCGCTTCAACTTCAAGGTGCCGACGCTGCGCAACGTCGAGCTGACCTACCCCTACTTCCACGACGGCGCCGCCGATACGCTGGCCCAGGCCGTGGACACCATGGGCCGCATCCAGCTCGGGCGCAAGTTCAGCGAGCAGGAAAACGCTGACATCGTGGCCTTCCTGAAGACGCTGACCGGCGAGCAGCCCCAGATCGTGCTGCCCATCCTGCCGCCGTCCAGCGACAAGACCAAGCGCCCCCAGCCGTTCGACTGAGGCACAAGGGCTGAGCGGCGCAGCTGCCGCCGCGCTGCACCATGAAGGCCGGGCCTGCTGCGGGCGCCGGCTTTTTTCGTGGGTGCATCAGCCGCAGAGAATCAACCTGTTGCTATATTTGTAGTAGCTGTCAGCGCTTGCTGGTAAAGGGTTTGAGGCACTTTTCGTATAAATACCGAGTCTGGCCTGCGCTGGTGCTGGTGCTGGTGCTGGTGCCGCCGTGGCCGAAGGGCTGGGCACGGGCGGCGCCGTGGGCTGCAGCGGCTTGTCCGCCGGGCGCGGATCGCAGGCCGCCAGCGCCGCGCACAGCAGCAAGCAGGCGGCGAGGGCACGGCGGGCAGGTGGTGGAGCGGTGGTTGCAGGCATGGACGGCAGGGCGCAAAGGGCAGGGTGGCAGGGCGGGCGCCGCCCATGCTAGGACGCACCCGGCGCTGCGTGGGTAGGAGGGCGGCGCACCAGGCGGCCCCAGTTGCCGACATGACAGCGCCGCCGTGCGCAAGCCGCTACCTTGGGCGCTGCACTTTCCCAAACCCCGCAAGGAGACAGCACCCATGAGCGTGAAAGCATTGTTCGACCTGACCGGCCAAGTGGCCCTGATCACCGGAGGCTCGCGTGGCCTGGGCCTGCAGATGGCCGAGGCCTTGGGCGAGATGGGCGCGCGCCTGGCCATCGTGGCGCGCAAGGCCGATGAGCTGGAGCAGGCGCGCCAGCACCTGCAGGGCCTGGGCCATGAGGTCGAGGCCTTCGTGGCCGATCTGCAGCACTTCGATGCCATCCCCGCCCTGGTGGACGGCGTGCTGGCGAGGTTCGGCACCATCGACATCCTGCTCAACAACGCCGGCGCCACCTGGGGCGCCAAGGCCGAGGACTACCCCGACGAGGCCTGGCACAAGGTCATGAACCTGAACGTCTCGGCGCCGTTTTTCCTGACGCGCGAGGTCGCCCGCCGGGTGATGATCCCGCGTGGCCAGGGCAAGGTCATCATCACCGCCTCGGTGGCCGCCTTCAAGGGCACGCCGCCGGGGATGCACACGGTGGCCTACAACACCTCCAAGGCCGCAGCAGTGCATCTGGCGCGCACCCTGGCCTCGGAATGGGGGCCTTACGGCATCCGCGTCAACGCCATTTGCCCGGGCTTTTTCCCCAGCAAGATGGCCGACGGCCTGATCGGCAAGATCGGCGAAGCCGTCATCGCCCGCGCACCGCTGCGGCGCATCGGCGGCGCGGACGATCTCAAGGGCGCCGTGGTCTATCTGGCCTCGGATGCCTCGCGCCACATGACCGGGCAGGCGCTGGTGCTGGATGGCGGCGCCAGCCTGCTGTGAAGCGGCTGCGCCGGTGACGCCAGGGCTGTGGTGCGCACCGCCCTGCCGATATACTGGTTTACCCCAATAATTCAAGCAACCGCTTGATTGATTGATTGGCCTGGGTGACACTGCCGGCTATGCCAGCAGCACGACCCCAGCCAGCACCGCCTCCGGCCAGCGCCGGCGGCGATGACGCCGCCGCCCACCCCGGGCACGGCGCCCCAGCGCCGCAGCGGCGCAGCCGCTCCGCACGCAGCAGCGAAGGCAGCAGCCGGCGCTCCGAGCTGATTGCCATTGCCGCGCGCAGCTTCCGCGTCAAGGGCTTCGATGCCACCACCACGCGCGACATCGCCAGCGCCAGCGGTATGCAAAGCGGCTCGCCCTTCTATCACTTCAAGAGCAAGGGTGAACTGCTGTTCGCCGTGATGGAAGAGGGCATGTTGGCCGCCCTGGCCAGCCAGCAGCAGGCGCTGGATGCGCTGGCGCAGCCGGCTTCTGCCGAGCAGCGCATCCACGCCCTGGCGCTGCACCATTTGCACGTGCTGCTGACGCCGGGCAACGATTTCATTGCCGTGATGCTGTACGAGCAGCGCGCCCTGAGCGCGCACGAGCGCCGGCGCATCGACGACCTCAAGAACGACTACGAGCGCGCCTGGGCGCAGGCCTTGCAGGAGCTGGCCGAGCAGGGCCGGCTGCGCGCGCCGGCCTCGTTGGTGCGGCTGATGTTCTTTGGCGCGCTGCATGGCACGCTGACCTGGTACGACCCGGCGCAGACGCTGTCGCTGCCCGAGCTGGCCGCGCAGTTCACTGCCGTGTTCGTGCCCCCGGCTGGCACGGCCAACCCGATCCCTTCCCCAACCACCGGCCCAGCCTGCGCGCCAGCCCCGGCTGGCCGCACCCCGCGCAAGCGCACCTGACCCTTTTGTCCATGACCGCCTCCCTTCCCGTCTCTCCCTTCCCGCTGTTCGAGTCGCGCTGGAATGGCCAGTCCACCCAGGCCCTGGAGCGCCGGGCCGCCATGCTGGCACGCCTGGACGAGTGGCGCGCCCTGCAGGAGCGCGCTGCCCAGGCCTCGCTGCGCTCGCTGCCGGCCTTCGAGCGGCGCGGCCAGCTGCTGCCGCGCCAGCGCATCGCTCTGCTGCTCGATGCAGGCCGGCCCTGGCTGGAGCTGTCGGCCCTGGCCGGCTACGGCGCCGACACCGACGACCTGGATAAATCCGTGCCCGGCGGCGGCGTGCTGGCCGGCATAGGCTGGATCAGCGGCGTGCGCTGCATGGTGGTGGCCAACGACTCGGGCATCAACGCCGGTGCCATCCAGGCCATGGGCGGCGAAAAAATCCTGCGCGCGCAGGAGATCGCCCTGCAAAACAGGTTGCCTTTCGTCTTCCTGGTCGAGAGCGCCGGTGCTGACCTGATGCGCTACCGCGTCGAGGGCTTCGTGCTGGGCGGGGCGCTGTTTCGCAACCTGGCGCGGCTGTCGGCGGCGGGCAACCCCATCGTGACCATCCAGCACGGCTCGGGCACGGCGGGCGGCGCCTACATGCCTGGCCTGTCGGACGTGGTCATCATGGTCAAGGGCCGCTCGCGCGCTTTCCTGGCCGGGCCGCCGCTGCTCAAGGCCGCTACCGGCGAGATCGCCACCGAGGAAGAACTCGGCGGCGCCGAGATGCATTGCCAGGTCAGCGGCCTGGGCGAATACCTGGCCGAGGGCGACCGCGACGCCATCGGCATCGCCCGCCAGGCGGTGGCCGCGCTGGGCTGGAGCGAGAGCGCAGCCGCCGACACCGACCCAGCCCCGCCGCGCTACAGCCAGGACGAGCTGCTGGGCCTGTTCGCACAGGACTTGCGCCAGCCGGTGGACATGCGCGAGGTCATGGCCCGGCTGGCCGATCGCTCCGAGCTGCTCGAATTCAAGCCCGACTACGGCGCTGCCACGCTGTGCGTGCAGGCGCGCATCCATGGCCGGGTGGTGGGTTTCATCAGCAACAACGGCCCCATCGACGTGGCCGGCGCCAACAAGGCCACGCACTTCATCCAGTGGATGTGCAAGCTCGGCCAGCCGCTGATCTACCTGCAGAACACCACGGGCTACATGGTCGGCAAGGACAGCGAGCAGGCCGGCATGATCAAGCACGGCTCCAAGATGATCCAGGCGGTGACCAATGCCGCGCGCCTGATCCCGCAGATCACCATCCAGTGCGGCGCCAGTTTCGGCGCTGGCAACTACGGCATGTGCGGGCGCGCCTTCGAGCCGCGCTTCCTGTTCGCTTGGCCGAACGCGCGCACGGCGGTCATGGGCGGCGAGCAGGCCGCGCAGACCATGCGCACCGTGGCCGAGGGCGGCCTGGCGCGCAAGGGCGTGGCAATCACCGATGCCATGCGCGCCCAGCTCGACGCCCAGGCGGCGGCCATCGTGGACAACTTCGAGCGCCAGGCCGATGTGTTCTACACCAGCGGCCAGATGCTCGACGACGGCGTGATCGACCCGCGCGACACGCGCGCCGTGCTGGCGCAGTGCCTGGCGGTCTGCACCGATGGCGATGCGCGCCAGGTGCGCCCGCTGCAATTCGGCCTGCCGCGCATGTGACGCCGGCGCCACAACCCCAATTTTCTTCCCTCACCCGAACCGGACAAGACCGCAGGAGACCCTCATGGAATGGAGCCACGAACACCTGGAAATCCAGCGCACCCTCAAGCGCTACGTCGAAGACCACATCAATCCGCATGTGGACGAGTGGGAGCGCGCCGGCATCTTCCCGGCGCATGAGGTCTTCAAGGGCCTGGGCAATCTGGGCCTGCTGGGCCTGACCAAGCCCGAAGCCTTTGGCGGCGCCGGCCTGGACTACTCCTACGGCGTGGCCATGGCCGAGGCGCTGCACCACATCCCCTGCGGCGGCATCCCCATGGCGATTGGCGTGCAGACCGACATGTGTACGCCGGCGCTGGCGCGCTTTGGCAGCGATGAGTTGCGCCATGAATTCCTGGCCCCGGCCATTGCCGGCGACATGGTGGGCTGCATCGGCGTGTCCGAGCCAGGCTCGGGCAGTGACGTGTCCTCGGTGCGCACCTTTGCCAGAAAGGAGGGCGGCGACTACGTCATCCGCGGCGAGAAGATGTGGATCACCAACAGCCTGCAGGCCGACTGGATGTGCATGTTGGCCAACACCAGCGAGCCGGTGGGCGGCAACATGCACCACAACAAGAGCCTGATCATGGTGCGCCTGCGCGAGAACGGACGCCTGCTGCCTGGCATCACGGCGCACAAGATCGAGAAGATCGGGATGCACGCGAGCGACACCGGCCACCTGTTCTTCGACGACGTGCGCGTGCCGCAGCGCAACCTGATCGGCCAGGAGGGCAAGGGCTTCATCTACCAGATGCAGCAGTTTCAGGAGGAGCGCCTGTGGGCGGCGGCCTCCGCCTGGCCCGATCTGCGCTCGCTGATCGACCAGACCATCGAATACGCCCAGCAGCGCCAGATGTTCGGTGGCTACCTGTCGGACATGCAGTGGTTCCAGTTCAAGATGGGCGAACTCGCCACCGAGGTGGAGGCCCTGCGCGCCATGCTGTACCGCGCCTGCGAGCGCTACGTGGCCGGCAAGGATGTGCTGGAGCTGGCCACCATGGCCAAGCTCAAGGCCGGGCGCACCAGCCGCGTGGTAGCCGACACCTGCCTGCAGTTCTGGGGGGCATGGGCTTTACCTGGGACAACCGCATCTCGCGCGCCTACCGCGATGGCCGGCTGGGCTCGATCGGCGGCGGCGCCGACGAAGTCATGCTGGGCATCCTGGCCAAGACCATGGGCATCGCACGCAAGCCATGAAACGCATCCTTATTGCCAATCGCGGCGTTCATGCCGCAGGCATGGCGAAGCAGATTGCCCGAGCACGCGCAGCGTGCGGGCGGGCGATCGAGCCGCGAGGGCACACCGCATGAAAAAAATTCTGATTGCCAATCGCGGCGTTCATGCCGCAGGCATGGCGAAGCAGATTGCCCGAGCACGCGCAGCGTGCGGGCGGGCGATCGAGCCGCGAGGGCACACCGCATGAAAAAATTCTGATTGCCAATCGCGGCGTTCATGCCGCAGGCATGGCGAAGCAGATTGCCCGAGCACGCGCAGCGTGCGGGCGGGCGATCGAGCCGCGAGGGCACACCGTATGAAAAAAATTCTGATTGCCAATCGCGGCGAGATCGCCCGCCGGATCATCCACACTGCCCACGCCATGGGCATAGAGACCGTCGCGGTCTATTCCGACCCGGATCGGGAGGCGCTGCACGTGCGCGAGGCGACGACCTCGTTTGCCCTGGGCGGCACCACCTCCGCCGAGAGCTATCTGCGCATCGAGCGGCTGCTGGCGGCGGCGCGCGCCACCGGGGCCGACGCGGTGCATCCGGGCTATGGTTTTCTGAGCGAGAACGCCGAATTCGCCCAGGCCGTGCAGCAGGCCGGCCTGGCCTGGATCGGCCCGCCGCCGGATGCCATCCGGGCCCTGGGCGACAAGGCCGGCGCCAAGGCGCTGGCGCGGCAGGCGGGCGTGCCCTGCCTGAGCGGCTACGACGGCGAGGATCAGTCCGAAGAACTGCTGGTGCGCCAGGCGCAGCAGATCGGCTACCCGGTCATGGTCAAGGCCGTGGCTGGCGGCGGCGGGCGCGGTATGCGCCTGGTCAGCCAGCCGGGGCAGTTGATCGAGGCCGTGCGCAGCGCCAAGTCCGAAGCGCTGGCGGCCTTCGGCTCGGATCGTGTGCTGCTGGAGCGCGCCCTGACGGCGCCGCGCCACGTCGAGGTGCAGGTCTTTGCCGACCAGCACGGCCACTGCATCCACCTGGGCGAGCGCGACTGCTCGGTGCAGCGGCGCAACCAGAAGATCATCGAGGAGGCGCCCAGCCCGGCGGTTGACGCGGCCATGCGCGCGCGCATGGGCCAGTGCGCCGTGCAACTGGCCCAGGCGGCGGGCTACCAGGGCGCCGGCACGGTGGAGTTTCTGGTCGAGGGCGGCGAGTTCTTCCTGATGGAGATGAACACCCGGCTGCAGGTCGAGCACCCGGTGACCGAGGCGCTCACTGGCCTGGATCTGGTCGAGTGGCAGATCCGCGTGGCGCGCGGCGAGCCGCTGCCGCTCGCGCAGGGTGAGGTGCGCCTGCACGGCCACGCCATCGAGGTGCGCCTGTGCGCCGAGGACGAGAACTTCGTGCCCTGCGCCGGCAGCGTGGCGCTGTTTGCCGCGCCGGCGGCCAGCCAGTTTTGCACCAGGCCGCTGGGTGCCGGGCCGGTGCTGCGCTTCGACCATGCGCTGCAGGCCGGCATGGCGGTGACGCCGTACTACGACTCCATGCTGGGCAAGCTGATCGTGCACGCAGCCGACCGCGCCAGCGCCATCGACGCCCTGGCACGGGCGCTGCGCGAGGTCTATGTGCTGGGCCTGCCGACCAACCGGGCCTTTCTGGCAGCCTGCCTGGAGCACCCCGTTTTCCGCGCCGGCGCTGCGCTGGTGCCCTTCCTGCAGACCGCTGCCGACCCCATCCGCGAGGGGCTGGCCGAGGCCGAGGGCGCGGCCCTGGTGCCGGCAGTGCTGGCTACGCAGCTGCAGGGACTGGATGCGCGCGCCCTGCTGGCGTGCCCGCTGGAGCGCCCGCTGCGCGTGCGCCACCGGGGCGCCGAGCGGCTGCTGGGCCTGGCCTTGGGTGCCGGGCAGCAGCTGTGCGTGCGCGATGGCGACGGCCTGCAGGACTGGGCCTGGAGCGGCGGGCCGCCAGCCAGGGCGTGGTGCGCCTGCGCCAGGACGGTGCCGAGCTGAGCGTGCGCGCCGCACCCGGCGAGGTGGCCGACCAGTGGCATGTGCAGACCGGCAGCGGCGCCGAGCTGTGGCTGGAGGACACCAGCATCCGCCCGGCGCAGGGCCGTGGCGCCGCTCAGGCCGCCACTGAGCTGCGCGCGCCCTTCAATGGCCGCGTCATCCGCGTGGCCGCCGAGGCTGGCCAGGTGCTGGCCGCCGACGACACGGCCGTGGTCATCGACTCCATGAAGCTGGAGCACAGCTTGAGCACCGGCGCGCGGGTGCGTGTCGAGGAAGTGCTGGCCGAGCCAGGCCAGCAGGTGGCGCGCGGCCAGTTGCTGCTGCGCCTGGCGCCGGCCAGCGACGGCTGAGGGGAAGGCTGGGTGCTTTGCGCCCTGCGGTTTGCGTTGTGCGTTTTGTGTTGGAGAAAGAGGCACCGTGGAGCAAGATCAGGAACTGCTGCAGCAGCGCGAAGGCAACGTGCTGCACCTGCACATCAACCGGCCCGAGCGGCGCAACGCCATGAGCGCCGCCGTTGTCGAGGGCCTGGCCCAGGCTATCCAGGGCGCACGCGCGGATCGCCAGCTGCGTGCCATCGTCATCCGGGGCGCGGGCGAAGCGGCGTTCTGCGCCGGCGCCGACTTGCAGACCGGCAAGTCCTTCCAGTTCGACTTTTCCCAGCCGCAGCTGGCCTTTGCCGATCTGCTGCGCGCCGCGCGGGCCTGCCATGTGCCGCTGGTGGCCTATGTCAACGGTGCCTGCATGGCCGGCGGCATGGGCATCCTGGCCATGTGCGACCTGGCCATTGCCGTGCCGCACGCGCGCTTTGGCCTGCCCGAGGTGCGCGTGGGCGTGTTCCCGGCGCAGGTGCTGGCGGTGCTGCAGCCACTGCTGCCGCCGCGTGTGCTGAACGATCTGTGCCTGACCGGGCGCCACATCGATGCCGAGCGCGCGCTGGCGCTCAACCTCATCAACGAGATCGACCACGACGGCCAGGCGTTGCAGCGGCTGCTGGCCGAGCTGCAGGCCGTTTCGGGCACGGCGCAGCGGCGCGGCCTGTACACGCTCAAGCACGCCCAGGGCCTGGGCTTCGAGCCGGCCATGGCCTTCACCGAGAGCCAGATCGGCCTGTTCGCCCAGACCGAGGACGCGCGCGAGGGCCAGGCGGCTTTCCGCGAAAAACGCCCGCCGGCCTGGACGGGGCGCTGAACGGGCAGGGAGAGGGAGGCGAAGACAGGAGCATCATGCTTCCTGAATCGCTTCTTTATTAATAGCTGACATCGCTTGATGGGCAAGGGTTTTGGGTCGATTTGACCTAAATTACAGGCGGTTCAGGGGCGGGTTGCGGGCGTGGTACGCTGGCTGGCGTGAAGCCTGCCCCCGCCTCTGTCTCTGCCCTCGCCTCTGACCCGAAGTGCCGCCCCGGCCACCCTGCGGCCCCGCCCTTCAACGTGGCCGAAGCTGACGACCGCCGCTTCGTCACCGCCCTGGCGCGCGGGCTGGAAGTGCTGTCGTGCTTTCGCTCTGGCGAAAAGCTGCTGGGCAATCAGGAGATCGCGGCGCGCTGCGGCCTGCCCAAGTCCACCGTATCCCGGCTGACCTTCACCCTCACCGCGCTGGGCTATCTGCACCACCTGCCCGAGGAGGGCAAATACCGCCTGGGCACGGCCACCCTGGCGCTGGGCAGCGCCATGCTGTCGGGTCTGGATGTGCGCCGGCTGGCCCGGCCCCTGATGGCGAAGTTGTCGGCACTGCTGCAGTGCGAGGTGGCGCTGGCCACGCGCGACCGGCACAACATGGTCTATATCGAGCACAGCCCGTGCCCGCAGCCCATCGTCTCCAACCTGGGCATTGGCGTGCGCCTGCCGCTGGCCACCACGGCCATTGGCCGCGCCTGGCTGGCCGCCAGCCCGGCGCATGAGCGCCAGCAGGCGCTGGACTATCTGCGTCGCCACGCCCCCGAGCAGTGGCAGGCCGTGCAGCCGGAGCTGGCGCACTGGCCGACGACGGTCGGCGGGGTGCGCCCCTGGATATGCCACTCCTTTGGCGCGTGGCAAAGCGATGTCAATGCCATCGCCCTGGCATTTGCGCCTGGGCGCGGCCTGCCGCTCATGGCCATCAGCTGCGGCGGCCCGAGCCGGCTGGTGTCTGCAGAACTGCTGCTGCGCCGGGGTCGGCCCGAGCTGGAGCGGCTGGTGCGCCGGCTGCAGCAGCTCATCCAGCGCGCCTGAGGGGCTGGCCCCGGGTGGTTGGGCGCGGTGCGCCGTGCGCTCGGCGCACCGCGCATCACGCACAACGTCTCCCTCACTGGGCCGTTTCGATGGCCAGGATCTTGCCGTCCTTGACGGCTGCGCCGCGCACCTGGGTGATGGTGCCGCCGCGCTCGTCCACGCCCTTGATCTCGCCTGGGTTGGCTGCCGGCGTCAGGGACTTGAAGGCCGCGTCCAGCTTGGCCTGGATGGCTGCAGCGTCGCTGGTCGTGCCGGCCAGCTGCATGGCCTTGATGGTGGCGTGGATGGTGGTGTAGTTCCACTGCGCTTCCGAACCCGGCGTGCGGCCTGGATAGATCTTGCCGAAGCGCTCGACGAAGGCCTTCATCTCCGGGCGCGCGTCCTCGATCACCGGCATCACGCCCATGGCGCCTTCCAGCATGGCGTAGCCGCCCAGCACGCGCGCCATCTCATCGAGCTTGGCCTGATCCATGATGATGAAGCCGCCCTTGAAACCCAGCTCGCGCGCCTGCTTGACCACCAGGGCCGTGGGCTCGGAGGCGCCGCCGATGAACATCACGTCGGGCTTGTCGGCCAGCGCCTTGCTCACGCCGCTGTAGAAGTCCGTGGCGCGGTTGTAGCTCATGGGATTTTCCGCAACCACGCTGCCGCCGAGCTTTTCCCAGCCGGGCTTGAAGGCTGCGGCCCAGGCCTTGGCGTAGTCGTGGTCGGCGCCCACCATGGCCACCTTCTTGCCGAAGCGCTCGATCTCGTATTTGGAGAACGGCTCGATGTAGCCGGTGTACTCGGGCGGGATGCGCAGCGTCAGCTTGTTGCCCTTGGCGGTGATCTGCGGCACCGAGCTGTAGGCCAGCACGATGAAGTTGCTGCGCTCGTTGGTGGTCTGCAGCGCAAAGATGCCGCCCGAGTGCGGCACCAAGATGGCTGCCGTCTTGTGCTGCTGCACCAGGCGCTGGGCGTTGATGGCGGTCTCGGACGGGTTGTATTTGTCGTCCAGGGCGACGATCTCGAACTTGACCTTCTTGCCGGCCACCTCGGGGCTGGCGGCGTTGATCTCGGCCACGGCCATCTGCATGCCGTCCAGGACGTTCTTGCCGTATTGCGCAGCGCCGCCCGACAGCGGGCCGGAGTAGCCGATCTTGACCACTTCCTGGGCCAGGGCCGGCCCGGCCATCAGGGTGGCGCTGGCCAGGGCCAGGGCATTCAACTGGCGGCGGCTGAGGCGGGAAAGGGCGTGCATGAAAGTCTCCTTGTGGATGGGCGAAAGAGGAAAGGGAAAAAAAGGGGGGTCAGGCGCCGATGTAGGCGCGGCGGATGGAGTCGTCGGCCAGCAGCTCGGCGGGTGTTCCCTCGCGCACGATGCGGCCACTCTCCAGCACATAGGCGCGGTGGGCGATCTTCAGCGCGGCATAGGCGTTTTGCTCGGCCAGCAGCACGGTGGTGCCGCCCTGGTTGATGCGCTGGATGACCTCGAACATCTGCTTGATGACCAGCGGCGCCAGGCCCAGCGAGGGCTCGTCGAGCAGCAGCGCCCGGGGCCGGCCCATCATGGCGCGGCCTATGGCCACCATCTGCTGCTGCCCGCCCGACAGCGAGCCGGCGGGGTCGTGCTGCTTCTGGCGCAGGATGGGAAACAGCTCCAGCACCTCCTCCAGGATCTGCTGGCTGGGGCCAGGGTCGCGCCGGTGGGCATAGGCGCCCAGCTCCAGGTTCTTGCGCACGCTCATCTGCGGGAATAGCTTGCGCCCCTCGGGGCACTGCACCATGCCGGCCTGCACGATGGCCGAGGGCTTCTTGCCGATCAGCTCCTGGCCCTGCCAGGCGATGGAGCCGCCGGCGGCGCGGTGGATGCCGCTGGCCGTGAGAAACAGCGAGCTCTTGCCCGCGCCGTTGGCGCCCAGCAGCACCACCAGCTCGCCCTGCTGGGCGTGCAGGCTGACCTCGTCGAGCGCCAGAAAGCTGCCGTAGCGCAGCGACACCTTGTCAAATTTCAGCATGGTCGCTCCCCAGGTAGGCGTCGATCACCGCCGGGTTGCGCTGGATCTGTGCCGGCGTGCCCTCGGCGATCTTCTCGCCGTAGCTGAGCACCAGGATCTTGTCGGCCAGGCTCATGATCATGCCCATCTTGTGTTCGATCAGCGCCACCGTCAGGCCGTGGCGCACCATCTTGCGGATCAGCTCGGCCAGGCCGTCGGTCTCCTCGGGGTTGACGCCGCCGGCGGGCTCGTCGAGCAGCAGCAGCTTGGGCTGGGTGGCCAGCGCCAGGGCGAAGGCCACGCGCTTGCGCTCTTCCTGGCTGATGTCGCCGGCCATGCGCTGGGCGACGTGCGACAGGCCCACGAAGTCCAGCGCCTCGCGCGCCTTCTCGCGGCACACCCGCTCTTCCTCGCGCAGCCGGCTGGAGCCGCGCAGCACGTCCCACAGGCCCGAGTGCGTGCGCAGCCGGTGGCCGACGATCAGGTTGTCCAGCACGCTGGAGCGATCGAACAGCGCCGTGGTCTGGAAGGTGCGGGCGATGCCCAGGCGCGCCACCTGGTCGGGGCGCAGCGAGGTCACGTCCTGCCCGTTGAAGGTGATGGTGCCGCTGGTGGGCCGGTGCGTGGAGCTGATGAGGTTGAAGAACGTCGTCTTGCCGGCGCCGTTGGGGCCGATGATGGCGTTGATCTTGCCCTCTTCGATGACGGTGGAGACGTCGTTGACGGCGGCCAGGCCGCCGAATTTCTTGGTCAGGCGGTCAATTTTCAGCATGGGAGCCTCCCTTGAGGGCGTCCTGGCGCGCGCGCCACTGCAGGAAGCTGCCGACCACGCCATAGGGCAGGAAGATCACCAGCGCCACCAGGATGGGGCCGAAGACGATGAAGCGGTACTCCTGCAGGAACTGCAGCGACTGCGTGATCCACGGCATCCCGATGGAGCCCAGCAGCGGCCCCAGCACCGTGCCCAAGCCGCCGACCATGGCGAAGATCATCATGTCGAAGGTGTGGTGTACGCCGGCCATGTCCGGGCCGATGAAGCGCACGAAGCCGGCGTACAGGCCGCCGGCGATGCCGGCGTAGAACACGCTGAGCATGAAGGCCAGCACCTTGTTGCGCATCAGGTTGATGCCCAGCGCTTCGGCCAGCTCGTCGCTGTTGCGGATGGCGATGAAGGTGCGCCCCAGCAGCGACTTGACGATGCGCCGCATGGCCCACACCAGCACCACCAGAAAGCACAGCACGAAGTAGTACAGGCGCAGCGGCGTGTCGAAGGTGAGGCTGCCGATGGCCTCGGGCTCGGGGATGCCCATGATGCCTACCGTGCCGTGGGTCAGGCTGTCCCACTTCTCGATCACCAGGAACATGATGTAGCCCACGCACAGTGTGAAGATCGAGAAGTAGTGGCCCTTCAGGCGCAGCGACACCAGGCCGATGCCGTAGCCCAGCACCACGCACACCAGGCCGGACATGGGCAGCGCTGCCCAGAACGTCCAGCCGTGATCGACGGTCAGGATGCCCACGGTGTAGGCACCGGTGGCCATGAAGCCGGCGTGCGCCAGGTTGAGCTGGCCGGTGTAGCCGGTGATCAGGTTCAGCCCCAGCGTGGCGATGGCGAAGATGTAGGCCGTGCTCATCACCGTCAGGTGGTAGTCGTTGCCGGCCACCCAGGGGAAGGCGATGGCCGCCGCCAGCAGTAGCCCCCAGGCCAGGCGGCTGTCCAGGAATGCGTTCATGTCAGCGCCCCCTCTTGGCAAACAGGCCCTCGGGGCGCATGGACAGGATGACCACCAGCAGCACGAAGGCAATGATGTCCTTGTAGTCGGTGGAGATGTAGTAGGCGCCGAAGCTCTCGGCAAAGCCGATGATCAGCCCGCCCAGCACCGCGCCGGGGATGCTGCCCATGCCGCCCAGGATGATGATCACGAAGGCCTTGGTGATGACCAGGTGCCCCATGGCCGGATAGACCAGGTTGATGGGCGCATACAGCGCGGCGGCCACGGCGGCCAGCGCGCCGGAGATGGCAAACGTCATCATCGCCACCCGGTTGGCGTCGATGCCCACCAGCGAGGCACCCTCGCGGTTTTGCGCCATGGCGACGATGGTCGAGCCGGTGATGGTGCGCGTCAGGAACAGGTGCAGCGCCACCATCAGCGCAAAGGCGGCAGCGATGATCAGCAGGCGCTGCGCCGGCACGGTGACCGAGCCGAGCTCCACCAGGCTGGTGTAGGGCGTGGGCATGCGCTGGAAGTCCGCGCCCCACAGCGCCTGGGCGCCGGCCTCCAGGAACAGCAGCAGGCCGATGGAGGCGATCTTGGGGTGCAGCGGCGAGGCGTTGCGCAGCGGGTTGAAGACCAGCCGCTCGCTGAGCAGGCCCAGCACCGCCACCGCCACCGCCGCCAGCAGCATGGCCGCCCAGTAGCCCCAGCTCCAGGCCACCATGGCCTGGAAGGCGACAAAGGCGCCGATCATGTAGAAGCCCCCGTGGGCGAAGTTGGGCACGTGCAGGATGCCGTACACCAGGGTCAGGCCCAGCGCCACCAGGCCGTAGATGCCGCCCAGGGTCAGGCCGTTGAGCAGTTGCTGGAAGAAAACGTCCATCACGCCCCCGTCCTGTGGGGCCGCAGCGCGCTGCTGGCCGTCGAGCCGTATTTCATTGCGAAGTCTCCTTGCAGTTGGCTGCTGCCGGTCTGGCCCGGGCCTGTCGGGTGTTTGTCAGGCTCATGTCAGATTTCCGTCAGCGCTTTCAGCTTATGGCGGCAAACACCAGCGACAAGCTGCAAGTTCTGCACAGCGGAACACTTAGGGGAAACCCTGCGGAAAAACGGGGGTGCCGAGTTACCTAGATGACAGGGCGCCCACCCTGGCGCGGGGCCGGCACGTGCCTCGCTATAGTCAGCAGGCGATGGCCAAGGAAAAAACCCTCTACACCTGCACCGAGTGCGCCGCCACCAGTCCGCGCTGGCTGGGCAAGTGCCCTGGCTGCGGCGCCTGGAACACCCTGATCGAGACCGTCGCCGACAGCCCGGGCGGCGGCAGGAACCGCCTGAGCACGCCGCAATACGCCGGTCTGGCGCAGGCGCAGGCCGTGATGCCGCTCTCCAGCATCGAGGCCACCGAAGTGGCGCGCACGGCCAGCGGCATCGAGGAGCTCGACCGCGTGCTGGGCGGCGGTGTGGTCGAGGGCGGCGTGGTGCTGATCGGCGGCGATCCGGGCATTGGCAAGTCCACCTTGCTGCTGCAGGCCATGGACGCGCTGCAGCGCGCTGGCCTGCCGACGCTGTACGTCACCGGCGAGGAAAGTGGCGCGCAGGTGGCGCTGCGCTCGCGCCGGCTGGGGCTGGAGGCCAGCGCCGTCAACGTGCTGGCCGAGATCCAGCTGGAAAAGATCCTGGCCACGGTGCAGGCCACGCAGCCGGCGGTGTGCGTGATCGACTCCATCCAGACCATGTACTCGGATCAGCTGACCAGCGCCCCCGGCAGCGTGGCCCAGGTGCGCGAGTGCGCGGCGCACCTGACGCGCCTGGCCAAGGCCACCGGCATTGCCGTGATCCTGGTCGGCCATGTGACCAAGGAAGGCGCCATTGCCGGCCCGCGCGTACTGGAGCACATGGTCGATACGGTGCTGTACTTCGAGGGCGACACGCATAGCAGCTTTCGCCTGGTGCGCGCCATCAAGAACCGTTTTGGCGCCGTCAACGAGATCGGCGTCTTCGCCATGACCGAGCGTGGCCTGCGCGGCGTGTCCAACCCCAGCGCCATCTTCCTGTCCCAGCACAGCGAGCCGGTGCCCGGCTCGTGCGTGCTGGTCACGCTGGAGGGCACGCGGCCCATGCTGGTGGAGATCCAGGCGCTGGTGGACAGCGGCGGCCCCAGTCCCCGGCGCCTGTCGGTGGGCCTGGAGCGCGACCGCCTGGCCATGCTGCTGGCGGTGCTGCACCGCCATGCCGGCATCGCCTCGGCAGATCAGGATGTGTTCGTCAACGCCGTCGGCGGCGTGCGCATCAGCGAGCCGGCAGCCGATTTGGCGGTGCTGCTGGCCATCACCAGCAGCCTGCGCGCGCGCGCCCTGCCCAAGGGCTTCATCGCCTTTGGCGAGGTCGGCCTGGCCGGCGAAGTGCGGCCCGCGCCGCGCGGCCAGGAGCGCCTGAAGGAAGCCGCCAAGCTGGGCTTCACCGTCGCCGTCGTGCCCAAGGCCAATGCCCCGAAAAAACCCATCGCCGGCCTGGCCATCCATGCCGTGGAGCGCGTCGAGGAGGCCATGCAGGTGGTGCGCGGGCTGGAATGACGCCCGGCTCTACGCAACATCCGCAGTCCTGCCGACCGGCGGCTGCCCGGACAATCGGCGCCATGAGCACCCGATTGCGCAACCTCGCCATCCCTGTCGTCATCATCGCCCTGCTGCTGGCCGGCTGGCAGTCCATGCGCTGGCAGGGTGTGCTGGCAGTCGGCGGCGGCCTGCTGCTGTGGGCGTTGCTGCACTTCACGCGCCTGATGAACGTGATGCACAAGGCCGCCCGCAACCCCATCGGCCACGTCGGCAGCGCCGTCATGCTCAATGCCCGGCTGCGGCCCGGCGTCAATCTGATGCACGTCGTGGCGCTGACGCGCGCGCTGGGCCGGCAGCTGTCCGCCGAAGGGCAGGAGCCGGAAATCTACGCCTGGACGGATGCGGGCGGCGCGCAGGTGTGCTGCGAGTTCGTGCAGGGCCGGCTGGTGCGCTGGCAGCTTGAGCGGCCCAGTGCTGCAGCCGGAACGTAAAATCGCCGGTTTCGCGGCCCGGCCCGCATTGTTTACCTCATCCCCGAGTGTCAAAGGATTCCCATGAGCCCTGTTGTTCCTTCGCTGGCCGACCGTGACGGCAAGATCTGGATGGATGGCCAGTTGGTGGACTGGCGCGATGCCAAGATCCATGTGCTGACCCACACGCTGCACTACGGCTGCGGCGCCTTCGAGGGCGTGCGCGCCTACGACACCGTCGATGGCACGGCCATCTTCCGCCTGCAAGAGCACACCGACCGGCTGTTCAACAGCGCCAAGATCCTGCGTATGCAGATGCCGTTCTCCAAGGACGAGGTCAACGAGGCGCAAAAGGCCGTGGTGCGCGCCAACAACCTGCAGTCGTGCTATTTGCGTCCGCTGGTGTGGATCGGCTCGGAAAAGCTCGGCGTCTCGCCCAAGGGCAACCGCATCCACGTCATGGTGGCCGCCTGGGCCTGGGGCGCCTACCTGGGCGAAGAGGGCATGAAGCGCGGCATCCGCGTCAAGACCAGCAGCTACACGCGCCACCACGTCAACATCACCATGACGCAGGCCAAGGCAGTGTCCAACTACAGCAACTCCATCCTGGCCAACATGGAAGCGCTGGACGACGGCTACGACGAGGCGCTCTTGCTGGACGCCTCGGGCTTTGTCTCCGAGGGCGCGGGCGAGAACATCTTCGTCGTCAAGGACGGGCGCATCTACACGCCCGACCTGTCGGCTGGCGCGCTCAACGGCATCACGCGCAATACGGTGTTTCACATTGCCGAGGATCTGGGCCTGGAGATCGTGCAAAAGCGCATCACGCGCGATGAGGTCTACATCGCCGACGAGGCGTTTTTCACCGGCACGGCTGCCGAGGTCACGCCGATCCGCGAACTCGACCGGGTGCAGATCGGGGCCGGCCAGCGCGGCCCGATCACGGAAAAGGTGCAGGCCGCCTTCTTCGATATCGTGAACGGCCGCAACCCGAAATACGCCCACTGGCTGACCAAGGTCTGAATGCCATGAGCCAAGAAACTGTCGTCGAACTGCTGGCGCGCGATCTGCTACGCGGCAATGGCGTGCATTGCCCCAACCCCCAGGCCGACATGAAGCTGTGGAACACCCATCCGCGCATCTATCTGGAGCTGGGCCACGCCGGCGAGACCAAGTGCCCGTACTGCGGCACGGTCTATCGGCTCAAGGCCGGTGAAGTGGTCGCTGGCGGGCACTGAGACACAGAAAGGCAGGTCATGGAGCAGGCTGCAGGGGGCGCAGCAGCGCCGCCCACGCTGACCGTGGCCGTGCTGACCTATAACGAGGCACAGCGCATCGGCGAGTGCCTGGCCAGCGCCGCCTTTGCCGATCAGCTGCTGGTGGTGGACAGCGGCAGCGACGATGACACCGTGGCCATCGCGCGCCGCCTGGGTGCCGAAGTCCACAGCCACCCCGACTGGCAGGGCTTTGCCGTGCAGCGCAACCGCCTGCTGCAGCACGCGCGCGGCGACTACATCTTCTTTCTCGATGCCGACGAGGTCATGACGCCGGCCTTTGCCCAGGAGCTGCGTGCCATCGTGCAATCAGGCGCCCAGGGCGTGTGGACGATCCGCTGGCGCATGGTGGCTTTTGGCAGCGAGTTGCGCTGGTTTCGCGCGCAGACGCGCATCGAGCGGCTGTTCGTGCGCCGGCTGGTCAGCCGCTTTTCCGGCGCCGTGCATGAGCAGGCCGAGCTGCTGCCTCTGGCGGACGGCACGCCGCCGCCGCGCCGGCACATGCGCGCGCGGCTGCTGCACTACTCGCGCAACACCGTGCGCGGCAGCCTGCAAAAGCTGACCCAGTACGTGATGCTGGGCGCCGCCAAGAGGAGCGAGCGCGGCAAGCGCGGCGGGGTGCTGCGCGGCCTGGCCTCGGGCACCTCCATGTTCGTGCGGCTGTATGTGCTGCAGCTGGGCTTTCTGTGCGGCGGGGCGGGCTTTCTGTACTGCCTGTTCGTCGCGCTGGAGGGCTTTTTCCGCTACGCGGCGCTGCACTACGACAGGGACAGCCTGACCGAACGGGTGATCCGCTGATGGCGCGGTATCCGGCTTCTGGCGCTGGGGCAGGCGCGCAGGCGGTCATGCCGCTGTGGCAGCGCTGGGCCTGCCTGGGCGCCTTCATGGTGCCGGGCCTGTCGCTGGCTCTGCCCTCGGGCTACTCCTATGGCGCGGTGCTGCTGCTGCTGGCGGCGCTGGCCAGCAGCCCGCACTGGCTGCGCCAGCCGCTGCCGCGCCCGGGCTGGGCCCTGGTGGCGCTGTTTGCCGCCATGGCGCTACTGTGGCTTGCCGACGAGGCCGCTGGCCCGGGCTGGGGCAGCCTGGACAGGCCTTCCAAGTACCTGCTGGCCTTGCCGTGCGTGTTCTTCCTGATGCGCTGGCCGCCACGCCTGCCGTGGCTGGTGGCGGGCATTGCCGCTGGCGGTATCGGCGCCGGCGGCGTGGGCCTGTACCAGACGCTGGTGCAGGGCCTGCCGCGCGCCAGCGGCTTCACCAACGCCATCCAGTACGGCGACCTGGCGGCGCTGCTGGCGCTGCAGGGCGCGCTGGCGCTGGCCGTGCTCGGGCGCGGCCTGCGGCGCTGGCAGTGCCTGGTGCTGCTGGCCGGTGCCTTGCTGGGCCTGCTGGCCTCTGTGCTGTCGCAGGCACGCGGCGGCTGGCTGGCGCTGGCGCTGCTGGCGCCGCTTGCCGCCACCTTGCTGGCCCATGCGACCGGCCAGCGCGGCCGCCGCCTGGGCCTGGGCCTGGGCGCCCTGCTGGCGGCGGGCGCCCTGCTGACGCAGGTGCCGCTGTTGCAGGAGCGCGTCGAGCTGGCGCAGCAGGAAGTGCAGGGCTACCTGGACAGCGGCGCTGGCGACAGCTCGGTCGGCCACCGCCTGGCGCATTGGCGCCTGGCCTGGCAGATGGGCCTGGACAAGCCCCTGGCCGGCTGGGGTAAGCAGGGCTACGAAGCCGAAAAAGCCCGGCGCGTGGCAGCCGGCGAGGCGCCGCCCGTGGTGCTGGTCTTTGGCCATGCGCACAACGAGGCGCTGGATCTGTGGGCCAAGCATGGCGCGCTGGGCGTGGCGCTGCTGGGGCTGTTCTATGGCGTGCCGCTGGCCCTGCTGTGGCCGACGCGCGCGCGCATCCACGATGCCCGGGGCCAGCTCGACCGCGCGGCGCTGACGCTGTGCCTGATCGGCTCCATGCTGCCGCTGTCGTATGCCGCCTTCGGCCTGACCCAAGTCTTTCTGGCGCACAACAGCGGCAACCTGTTCTACCTGTTCATGTGCCCGCTGGTGCTGGCTGCGCTGCACGCCCGCCTGGCCAGCCGGGCGGCCCCGCTGGCCCCTGCCGCACCGGCTCCGGCTGCACCCGCTGCACCGAAGGCACCACCGCCATGCACGTCCTGCTGATCAACAACTCGCCGATCCCGGTCTATGCCTACGGCGGCACCGAGCGCGTCATCTGGGACTTGGGCCGCGAACTGGTGCGCCGTGGCCACCGCGTCAGCTACCTAGTGCCCGAAGGCTCGCGCTGCGACTTCGCCGCCGTGCTGCCGATCCGCCCCGACGCACCCTGGGAGGGCCAGATCCCGGCGGACGTGGACATCGCCCACTTCCAGTTCAACCCGCGCTGCGAGCTGGCGCGGCCCTATCTGGTCACCGAGCACGGCAACGCACGCAAGCCCAAGCCCCTGCCGCGCAACACGGTCTTTCTGTCGCACGACCACGCGGCGCGCTATGGCTCGCGCGAATACGTCCACAACGGCCTGGACTGGGCCAGCTACGGCCCGGTGGACTTCGAGCGCGCGCGCCAGCACTACCACTTCCTGGGCAAGGCCGCCTGGGGCGTCAAGAACGTGCGCGGCGCCATCCGCGTAGCGCTGCGCGCCGGTGTCGAGCTGGACGTGCTGGGCGGCGACCGGCTGAACTGGAAGCGCGGCTTTCGCTACACCTTCTCGCGGCGCATCCACTTCCACGGCATGGTCGGCGGGCAGCAAAAAACCGGCCTGCTGGGCGCCTCGCGCGGGCTGATCTTTCCGGTGCGCTGGCACGAGCCCTTCGGCCTGGCCGTCATCGAGAGCCTGTACTTCGGCTGCCCGGTCTTTGCCACGCCCTACGGCGCGCTGCCCGAGCTGGTGCCGGCGCACTGCGGCGTGCTGGCCGACAGCGCCAGCGCCTTGGCCGAGGCCGTGCGCGCCAACGCCTTCGACCCCCGCGCCTGCCACGCCCACGCGCTGGAGAACTTCGGCGTGCAGCGCATGGCCAGCGGCTACCTGCAGATGTACGAGCGCGTGCTGGCGGGCGAGCTGATCAACGCCCAGCCGCCCGTCATCCAGGGCCCGGCGCGCGAGCTGCCCTGGCGGCGCTGATGGCGGGGCGCCCGGGGTCTTTCAGGCCTGTTTCAGGCTTGTTTTGTGGTCATTTCATGAGTCAAATCGACCGCAAAGCCTTATGGGACAAGCGCTGGCAGCTATCAAAAAAATAATTTCCTGCAGTGCCCTCGTGCATGGCCTCGCATCACCCGCGCGCCGCCTCGCCGGGCAGCACCTGCGCCAACTCCCGCGCCAGCACCCGAACCAGCTCCCCTGCCGGCAGCGCCCGCGCCAGCGCCACGCCCTGGCCGGCCCACAGCGACAGATAGTCGGCCCGGCCCTGCTGCGCCGCCGCCCGGCGCAGCGGCCCGGTCAGGGCGTTCTGGATGGGGTAGGGCGGCAGCTCGGCCTCGCAGGCGTCCAGCCGCTGCATCAGGGCGTTGACGATGCCGCGCGCCGGCCGGCCCGAGTAGGCGCGGGTGATGCGCGTGTCGCTGCCCCTGGCCTGGGCCATGGCCGCGCGCTGCGCCGCCCCGATGGCCGACTCCGGGCAGGCCAGGAAGGCCGTGCCCATCTGCACCGCCTGCGCGCCCAGGGCCAGCGCCGCCGCGATGCCGCGCCCGTCCATGACGCCGCCGGCGGCAATGACCGGGATGGCCAGCGCATCGACACACGCCGGCACCAGCGCCAGCGTGCCGATCTGGCTGCTGGAGGACAGATCCAGAAAACTGCCCCGGTGCCCGCCGGCCTCCATGCCCGAGGCGCATACGGCGTCCGCCCCCACGTCCTGCCAGGCCAGCGCCTCGGCCACGGTGGTGGCGGTACCGATGACCAGGCTACCCGCCTCGTGCTGGATGCGCTGCACCTGCGCGCGCGTCAGGATGCCGAAGGTGAAGCTGGCCACCGCCGGGCGCGCCGCGATCAGGGCGTCGAGCTGCGCGTCGAAATCCTCGCACCAGCGTGTGGGCACGGTGGGTGCGGGCAGGCCCAGATCAGCATACAGCGGGGTGAGCCGCTCGATGGCGGCCTGCACCAGGGCCGGCTCGGGTGAGGGCGTGGCCAGCACGAACAGGTTCATGCCAAAGGGCCGATCGGTGGCGGCGCGCACGGCAGCGGCGGCCTCGGCCATGGCGGCGGGCGCACGCATCCCGCAGCCCAACATGCCCAGGCCACCGGCGGCGGACACGGCGGCGGCCAGCGCCGGCGTGTCCGATCCGGTCATGGGGCCCTGGATGATGGGCAGAGCAAGCTGCAGGCGGTCGAGCAGGTCGGTGCGGGTGGCGGGGGCGGCGAGGGTAGCGGGAGCGGTGGCCATGACGGGTTCTCCAGTCCGGGATGAAAAAATCGGTTCAGCTGACAGGTGCGGGGGTGCGGCAGGCCGTCAGTCCGGCGCCGCAGCGCGGGCAGTCGCAGGGGCCACAGCAGACGCGGGCGTCAGCTCTCCGCGCAGCGCCTGCAGCAGCGCCGCCAGCGCCGGCGTCGCATAGCCCGTGCGCTGCACCAGCACCGTGGGGCATTCGCCCAACTCCAGCCAGGTCAGCGGCGGCGGTGCGCGCAGCAGCTCCAGCACCGAGGCCGGCAGCACGCCGGCGCAGCGCCCCGACGCCACGCAGGCCAGGATGGTGGCGTAGGAGGCCAGCTCCAGCACGCGCGGCGCACGGCCCAGGGCGGCGCGCATCCAGTCCTCGCCGATGCGCCGGTAGCTGCAGCCGTGGGCAAAGGCGGCCAGGGTGTCGAGCTGCAGATCGGCGGGCCGGGCCAGCGGCGGATGGCTGGCCGGCAGGGCCAGCAGCAGGCGCTCGGTGAAGACGGGAGTGCGCTGCAGCGGCAGTTCGGCCCCGTCCTCCAGGCCCGGCGGCGGCCAGGCCACCAGGGCGCAATCCAGCCGGTGCGTCAGCACCTCGTCCGTGAGCGGGCGCGAGGAGCCGGTGCGCAGCTCCAGGCGCAACTGCGGCCAGCGCTCGTGTAGTTGCGCCAGCGGGCCGGGCAGGCGGGCGGCGGCGGTGCTCTCCATGGCGCCCAGGCGCAAGCAGCCGCTGGGCGTGTCGGCGCAGACCTCCTGGCGCGCCTGCTCGGCCAGGGCCAGCAGGCGCTCGGCGTGCGGCACCAGGCGCTGGCCAGCCGGCGTCAGCGCCATGCCCCGGCCCTCGCGCACGAACAGCGGGCAGCCCAGCGATTCTTCGAGTTGCTGTACCCGCGTGGTCACGTTGGACTGGGCGCGCGCCAGCCGCTCGGCGGCGCGGGTCACGCTGCCCTCGCGCGCCACGGTCAGAAAGATCTCCAGCGCCACCAAGTCCATGGGCAAGCAATCCTTTTATGGGATGATTCGGAAAAAATCCATCTTAAAACAATATGTATAGTGCAAACGTGGATACCCCGTCCGCCCTGCGCGACCAGCCCCGCGCCGTGGTGCTGGCCGGGCTGCTGTCGCTGGCCGTCGCCATGGGCGTGGGGCGCTTTGCCTTCACGCCGCTGCTGCCCATGATGCTGGCCGATGGTGTGGTCAACCTGGCCGGCGGCAGCTGGCTGGCCACTGTCAACTACATCGGCTATCTGCTGGGCGCGCTGGCCTGCATGGCCCTGCCCTGGGTGGCGGCGGCGTGGTATGCGCGCTGGCACCCGGCGCGGCTGGCGCGCGTCGGGCTGGTGGCCACCGTGGTGCTGACGCTGGCCATGGCGCTGCCCCTGGCCGATACATGGCCCGCCCTGCGCTTTGCCGCCGGCGTGGCCAGCGCCTTCGTGCTGCTGAACGTGGCGTCGTGGTGCATGGTGCGCCTCACCGTGCTGGGGCAGCCGGCGCTGGGCGCGCTGATCTTTTGCGGGCCGGGCGTGGGCATTGCGCTGACCGGCTTCATGACCAGCGCCATGGTGGCTCTGCACTGGCGTGCGGCCAGCGGCTGGGCGGCGTTCGGCGTGCTGGCGCTGCTGCTGTGCGTGCTGGTCTGGCCGGTGCTGCAGGGCCGCGCCGCCGAGCCTGGGCGGGCTGCCGCACCCGGCGCTGCGGCGCACGCGCCGGCGCCGCCGCCGGCCAGCGCCCTGGCGCGGGCGCTGCACGCGCTGGCCTATGGCCTGGCGGGCCTGGGCTACATCATCACGGCGACTTTTCTGCCGGTGATCGCGCGCGGCGCGCTGCCTGCCGGCTCGGCCTGGCCCGATCTGTTCTGGCCCATCTTTGGCGTGGCCGTGGCCGTGGGCGCGGCGCTGAGCTCACGCGCCAGCGCCGCCTGGGATCGGCGTTGGCTGCTGGTGGGCTGCTACGTGCTGCAGGCCCTGGGCATCGCCGCCGGCCTGTGGTGGCCGACGCCAGCGGGCTTTGCGCTGGGCAGCGTGCTGCTGGGCCTGCCGTTCACCGCCATCACCTTCTTTGGCCTGCAGGAGGCGCGCCGCCTGTGGCCGGCGTCGGCGGACAGCTTTGCCAGCCTGGTCACCGCCATGTACGGCCTGGGGCAGATCGCCGGGCCGCCAGTGGCGGCGGCGCTAGTGGCGGCGGGGGGCGAGGCTGCGGGCTTCAGCCGGGCGCTAAGTGTGGCGGCGGGGGCGTTGGTGCTGGGGCAGGGATTTATGTGGGGGCGGCGGTGCGGTGGCGGTCGCCGGCTGCCGGCTGAGAGGCCGCCGACGATAGGATGAGACATTTATCTATGAACTTGGCCAATTTATTTGCACCTTGCGGTTCTGGGCAATGCAGTCACGCAGGTATAAATTAATGAGGCTTTGGTAAGGGACGCCTGCTTCCTCCGCCATATTTTTGAAATAATCCACGACATCCCCAGAAAGGCGCATGGTCACCGGCTTTTTCAACATCGATGCATAAGGATTCTTGCGCGACCGCATCTTGGAAAGATCGTACTCGGATTTCATGTCAATCACCTTGATAAAACGCGCTCTCACGCTTGGTTGCCTTGCGAGCGGAAATAATGCGAATGACATTTCCGTAATCACGCTCGCAGTGACAGAAAATCAACAGTCGAGCCTCTGAGCTGTACCCCAGCATTAGGAATCGCTCTTCCTCCGCGGAATGTTCTTCATCAAAAAACTAGACCGCATATTCATCGAAAAAGACAGACTGGGCCTCATCAAAAGACACTTGGTGCTTTTTCAAATTCGCAGCCGCTTTTTGAGGATCCCACTCGAAAGTAACCATAAATGCATGGTATTTATTTCCGGGGTGGTGTCAAGCTGGACGCAAGAGGAGTCACTGCCGATCAGGCTGGATCGGACTGTCACTCGTCATCGAATACCTGCCGCCTTTGGGTTTGCCGCAGGATGCCTGGAAGCGCACCGCATCAGCTCCCGCCCTCACCCTACGCAGCAGGCTCGGGCTCAGGCCACGGGAGCCACCTCCCCATCCCCCTGATTCACAAAAATCCCCACCCCCAGCAGCGTCATATAGAACCGAAACGCCCCCGCCTGCCCATTCCAGGTCGGTGACTGCCACATCAAAAACCACTCGCCGCCGATGACCATGAAGCCCAGGAACCACAGCACGAAGCCCGCCAGCACGCCCGCCATGGCCCAGTGCTTGGCGCGGGCGAATTGCGCCGCCGATGCGTGCCGCGCCTGCCACAAGGCCCAGGCGCCCCGGCCCAGAAGGAGCGCCGTGGCGATCTCGCCGGCGATGATCAATCCATACAGCGTGTGCCACAGCAGCGGGCTTTGAATCGCCCGCCAGCGGATCAGGTGCCGGCTGCCGTCGAAGATGTCATCCATGGCCAGCACGTGCTGGACGAAGGCAAGGTTGGCGCGGTAGTCCACCAGGTTGTTGAAGGCCACCAGGGCGGCAAACAAGGCCAGGCAGGCCACCATGACGGCCTTGGCGCAGCGGGTCATCAGCATGGGTTTTCCTCCTCCGGGCGGCATCATGCCGCAGCGCCTGACTGCCTCAAAAAACCGGCCTGCACCCAAGGGGACGCAGGCCTCAGCCCGGCTTCACCCCATCGAGGCGCGAGCGCCAGTCCTCGACCTGGCCGCTGTCCAGCCGGCGCGCAAACAGCCGCTCCCAGTTGGGCGGCAGCGGCAGGGTCAGCAGCTGGCGCATGAGCGGCGGCGCGCACTCGCCCGTGGCGATGGTCTGCATGATGCGCGCCAGCGGCCAGTCCGGGTGGGGCCGCGACAGCAGGCGCACGGCGTCGCCCGCCTGCACCTGGCCGCCTTGCAGCACGCGCAGATACCAGCCGGTGCGCAGACTGGTCTGCACGCGCAGCGCCATGCCGGGCACGGCAAAACGATCGCTCAGCTTCCAGCACGGCTGGCGGCCCTGGCTGACTTCAAAGACGGCGCTGCCCACTTGCCACTGGTCGCCCAGGCAGACGCTGGCCTCGGCAATGCCCTGTAGGCTGAAGTTCTCGCCAAAGGCGCCCGGCTGCTCCAGCAGGGCCAGCGCCTGCGGGTATCCGGCCAGCTCGGCGCGCCAGGGGGCGTATTGCTCCCAGGCGTAGCAATGCACGGCCTTGAGCGGGCCGCCGTGGACGCGCAGATCGCCCTGCTCGTCGCCCTCCAGGCCCTGCACGTGAGTAGCTACCGGCCCGCTGCGCGGCTGCTTGGCGATGGCGCTCAGGCTGCCGGGGCGGGTATAGGGCCGGGCCTTGCCGGTCAGCACGCTGGCTAGCGTGCCGATGACGGGGGCCGTGGCTGGTGCCGGTGCTGCGGCGAGTGGGGCACCTGGGATGGGTGCAGGGGTGGTGGTGCAGGGAAGGGCGCAGGTGGGTTTGGCTGGGCGGGTCATGCCCGCGATGATGCCGCAGCGCCCATGCCGCCAGCGCTGGCCGGGTCGCCCGGGGCGCCCGGGGCAAAGGCAGGCGCCGGCCCGGCCTGCACCGGCAGGCGCAGCACGAAGCATGCGCCCGTCTGCCCGTCCGGGCGTGCCGTGCATTGCACGCTGCCGCCGTGGCGCTGGGCGATGGAGCGCACCAGCGCCAGCCCCAGGCCGACGCCGCCGGCGCGCTCGCTGGCGCCGGGTAGGCGGTAAAACGGCTCGAAGATGCGCTCGCGCTGCGCCGGCGGCACGCCAGGGCCGTGGTCGCAGACCTGCAGCACGCAGACCGCGCCAGCGGCGGGCGCTGCGGTAGCCGCCCGGGTGTCGGGCCGACGTCGCCAGCAGCGTTGCCGGCGCCGTCAGCGCTGCCAGGGCCATGCGTGTCCGCGACCCGCGCGATGTGCAGCGTGACCTCGCCCTGGCTGTAGCGGCGCGCGTTCTCCAGCAGGTTGCGCAGGGCGCGGCGCAGCAGCCGGGCGTCGCCGTGGACTTCCAGCGGGCCGCCTGCGCCGTCCATGTCCTGCGCGCCGTCGTCGCTCCCGCTGCTGCCGGCACTGCCGGCACTCAGTTCGGCATCGACGCGGGCGCACTCCTCGGCGGCCAGGCCCAGCAGATCGACGCTCTCGAAGCTGTCGCCGGCAAAGGCGCCGGCGTCCAGCCGGCTGGCCAGCAGGATTTCATCGACCAGCTGATCGAGCTCGGCGATGTTGCGCTCGATCTCGGCGCGCGCGGCGCCCAGGTCGGTGCTGCCGTGCAGCAGCTCCAGGCCCATGCGGATGCGCGTCAGCGGCGAGCGCAGCTCGTGCGAGGCATTGGCCAGCAGCGACTTGTGCGATGCCACCAGCGCCTCAATGCGCGCTGCCGAGGCGTTGAAGCGCTGCGCCAGGCGTGCCACCTCGTCGTGTCCCTGTTCGTGTACGCGCGCCGACAGGTCGCCCTCGCCAAAGCGCTGCACGCTGCGTTCGAGCTGCTCCAGGCGCTGCAGCAGGCGCCGGATGATGGGGAACAGGGCCACGCTCACGGCCAGTCCGGCCAGCGCCAGCGTCCAGGCGAAGCCATAGGGCGGGCGCAGCCAGAAGGCTGCGCCGCGGCGCTCGTGGCCTGGCGCTCGCTCGCGCGGCGCCAGGCGCAGGCGGTAGGACTGGCCGTCCTCGGCCTCGATGCGCAGTTGCAGGCCGGCTTCCGGCTCGCCCGTGACGCGTGTGGACAGGCCCTGCAGCAGCACGCGGCCATCGGGCGCCAGCAATTGCAGCTCGCGCCCGGGCTGGGCCTCCAGGCGCTGGGCGTTGTGCTCGGCAGCCACGCGCCAGGCGTAGCCGACGATCAGCGCGAACACCGCCAGGCTGGCGGCCACAGCCAGCCAGATGCGCAGGTACAGGCGCCGCGCCAGGGGGCTGGTGGGGCTCATCAGGGCCATGGCCGCACTCCTTCGACCGGCGCCGTCAGTCCTGCTGGCGCGCAAAGACATAGCCTACGCCGCGCACCGTGAGGATGCGCCGGGGCGTTTTGGGGTCGGCCTCGATGGCGGCGCGGATGCGGCCCATGTGGACGTCGATGGAGCGGTCGAACGCCTCCAGCTCGCGCCCGCGCACGGCCTCCATGATCTGTTCGCGCGTGAGCACGCGCCCGGCGCGCTCGGCCATGGTCACCAGCAGGTCGAACTGGTAGGAGGTCAGCTCCGCCGGCTGTCCGGCCACGCTCACGGTGCGCGCGTCGCGGTCGATCTCCAGGCTGCCAAAGCGCAGCACGTTGGCCGCGGGCTGGCTGCCGGCCTCGCGCCGGCGCAGGAGCGCCCGGATGCGCGCCAGCAACTCGCGCGGCTCGAAGGGCTTGGGCAGGTAGTCGTCGGCGCCGATTTCCAGGCCGATGACGCGATCCATGGCGTCGCCCTTGGCGGTGAGCATCAGGATGGGCAGGCGCGCCGCGCTGCCCGGCAGCGCGCGGATGCGCCGGCAGACCTCCAGGCCGTCCATGCCAGGCAGCATCAGGTCGAGGATGACCAACTCGGGCAGTGGCGCGCCGGCGGGGTTTTGCAGCAGCTCCAGGCCGCCCTCGCCATCGCCACGGTGCAGCACTTGCAGGCCCGATTGGGCCAGGTAGTCGCTGACCATGTGCGCCAGGCGCGCGTCGTCTTCGATCATCAGCAGCTGGGAACTCATGGCACGTATCCTGGGTGCGGGCTGTGGCACAGGTTTGTCCTGCGGGTAAAGCAGCGGTAAAGATGAAATGCTTTTTTGATAGCTGCTAGCGCTTGCCCATCAAGGGTTTGCGGCGGTTTCTGTGGTTTTTACCCTGGCGGCCAGCGCCACCAGCAGCAGCACCGGCGCGCCCAGCAGCGCCGTGCCGACAAAAAATGTGGCGTAGCCGTGGGCATCGACGAAGGCGCCGGAAAAGCCCGCCAGCCATTTGGGCAGCAGCAGCATCATGGAGCTGAACAGCGCGTACTGCGTGGCCGAGTACTGCACATTGGTCAGGCCCGACAAATAGGCGATGAAGGCCGCCGAGGCGATGCCGCCGGCCAGGTTGTCCGCCGACACCACGAAGACCAGCCCGGCCACGTCGTGCCCGCGCGTGGCCAGCCAGGCAAACAGCAGGTTGCTGGCCGCTGATAGCACTGCTCCCAGCATCAGCACGCGCATCACGCCCCAGCGCATCGCCATGGCGCCGCCGACGAAGGCGCCGGCCAGCGTCATGGCCACGCCATAGACCTTGGTCACCGCAGCCACTTCGTCCTTGGAAAAACCCATGTCCACATAAAAGGGGTTGGCCATGATGCCCATGACCACGTCGGCGATGCGATAGACGGCAATCAAGGCCAGCACCAGCGCCGCCTGCCAGCGGTAGCGGCGGATGAAGTCGGCAAACGGCGCGACCAGCGCGCCGCGCAGCCACTCGGCAGCGCTGCGTGCCGCAGGCAGCGGGCGCGGCTCCGGCTCGGGCGACAGCAGCACCGTGAACACGCCCACCAGCATGGACGCGGCCATGGCCAGATAGGCCGTGCGCCAGGCCAGCGGCTGGTAGCCGGCGATGCCGCCGGCCTCGGCACGCGCGGCCAGCCACAGCACGCCGGCACCGGCCCAGATCATGGCCAGGCGGTAGCCGGTCTGGTAGGTGGCGGCCAGCGCGGCCTGGCGGTCGGCGTCGGCGGACTCGATGCGAAAGGCGTCCAGTGCGATGTCCTGCGTGGCCGAGCCGAAGGCCACGGCCAGCGCGCACCACACCAGCGCCGCCAGATCGGCGCGCGGGTCTTGCCAGGCCATGCCGGCCAGGCCGGCCATCACCAGCGCCTGCGCCAGCAGCAGCCAGCTGCGCCGCCGGCCCAGCCAGCGCGTGAGCAGTGGCAGCGGCATCCGATCGACCAGCGGCGACCAGACCCACTTGAAGGCGTAGGCCAGCCCGACCCAGGACAGGTAGCCGATGGTGGTGCGATCCACCCCGGCCTCGCGCAGCCAGAACGACAGCGTGCCCAGCACCAGCAGCAGCGGCAGCCCGGCAGAAAAACCCAGCGCCAGCATCCGTAGGCTGGCCGGCTCCAGATAGACGCGCAGCGCCTGGCGCCAGGAGCGGCGGGTGGGGGTGGCGGGCGCGGGGGCTGGCAAAGGGGCGGGCATGGGGCTGGCAGCGTGGCTGGAGGACAGGCAAGGTGCGGGGCGGGCGGGTCATTATCCGCAGCCCCCGGCGCCTGCAGGCTGCTTGCAGGGGGTGTGCCGCTGGCATGATCGCCGCCCATGACCGCATCCTCCCTGCCCGGCATTGCGCTGGTGCTGCTGGCCGCCATGCTGTGGGGCACGACCGGCACGGCGCAAAGCCTGGCGCCCGATCAGCTCTCGCCCTACTGGATCGGCGCGCTGCGCCTGGCCGTGGCCAGCGTCTTCTTCGCCCTGCTGGCCCGGCTGGCACGGCGCCAGGACGCCGGCCCCGCACCCTTGCCACGCGGCGCAGCGCTGCTGGCGGCCATTTGCGTGGCGGCCTACAACCTGAGCTTTTTTGCCGGCGTCAAGGCCGCCGGCGTCGCCCTGGGCACGGCGCTGGCCATCGGCAGCGGGCCGATCTGGGCCGGGGTGCTGCAGACTGCGCTGCTGCGTCGCCTGCCGCCGGCGCTGTGGTGGCTGGGCACGCTGCTGGGCGTGGCCGGCGGCGCGGCCCTGGTGCTGGACGGGCAGGGCGGCGGCGCTGCCGGCGTATCGGTGGCAGGCATCGCCTTGTGCCTGCTGGCCGGCCTGTCCTATGCCGGCTATGCCCTGGTCAACCAGCAGCTGGTCGCGCAGGTTGGCGCGGCGCGGGCCAACCTGGCAGCCTTTGGCGGGGCCGCCGTGCTGGCGCTGCCGCTGGCGCTGATGCTGGGCGGCGTGCCGGCGCCGCAGCCTGGCACCTGGGCCGTGGTCATTTACCTGGGGCTGGTGGCCACGGGCCTGGCCTACCTGCTGTTCAGCACGGCGCTGCGGCGCATCAGCGGCGCCACGGCGGTGACGCTGGCATTGGCCGAGCCGGTTACCGCCTTCGCGCTGGCCATTGCCATCGTCGGCGAGCGCCCCGGCGCCCTGGCTTTCGGCGGCCTGGCAGCGGTGCTGGCCGGGCTGCTGCTGGTCATCGTGGCCGAGCTGCGTGGGCAAAGGCAGGCCTGAAAGCGGTTTCAGGGAACATTTTTTGATAGCTGTCAGCGCTTTCCAGGCAAGGGTTTGAGCCTGATTTCATGATTATTCCAGTGATGTTTTGGCGTTTCTGGACGGTTTTTCAGGCGGTTGCCGGCCCGTAGCTGCCGCCTGGGCGCATGATTTCTTGAAAATACAGTCAAATCAGCTCCAAAGCCAATACTGGCAAGCGCCGGCAGCTATCAAAATGTTTGAAAACGCCCATTGCCGGCAGCGCCAGCCGGCCTCGTCCTGCAGCGCCGGGCTGCTGCAGACATAGACTTGCGCCCACCATGCACCGCCCGAATTCCTCCCGCCCGCCCGCCGCTCCTGCTGCCTCTGCGGTCTCTGCCGCTCCTGTCTGCGACTGCTGCCGCGTCTGGAGCGCACGCCGGGCCTTCGTGCTGGCCGCTGCCGTCGCTGGCGCTGGCGCGGCGCTGCCGGCGGCGGCCCAGGTCGATGTCGGCGGCGCCTCGCGGATGCGCAGCCTGGTGCCCGCCGAGACGCTGGAGAGCTCGGCCACGCAGCAATACCAGCAGATGCTGGAGCAGGCCCGCGCCAAGCGCGCCCTGGCCCCGATGGCCATCCGCAACTGGTCAAGCTGCGCGCCATCGCCACGCGGCTGATCCCCTTTGCCGTGCAGTGGAACCCGCGCGCACGCGACTGGCGCTGGGAGGTCAACTTGATCGGCAGCCAGCAGATCAACGCCTTCTGTATGCCCGGCGGCAAGATCGCCTTCTACACCGGCATCCTGGATCAACTGCGCCTGACGGATGACGAGATCGCCATGGTCATGGGCCACGAGATGGCGCACGCCCTGCGCGAGCACGCCCGCGCGCGCATCGCCAAGACGCAGGCCACGGGCATCGGCCTGTCGCTGGGCGCGCAGCTGCTGGGCCTGGGCGATCTGGGCAACATGGCGGCCAACCTGGGCACGCAGCTGCTGACGCTGAAGTTCAGCCGCTCCGACGAGACCGAGGCCGATCTGGTTGGCCTGGAGCTGGCGGCGCGCGCCGGCTACGACCCGCAGGCCGCCGTCAGCCTGTGGCGCAAGATGGGCGAGGCCACGGGCCAGGGCGGCATCGCCTTCCTGTCCACCCACCCCAGCGGCCCGGAGCGCATCCGCGAGCTGCAAAGCAACGTGCCGCGCGTCGAGGGGCTGTACGAGCAGGCGCGCCGGCGCTGAGGTTGTGCGTGAACAGCCCGCGCAACGCCAGATGCACAACGCCCCTACCCTCCGGCCTCCGCCGCGTGCTGCGGCAGCACCACCCGTCCCTCGCGCAGCGCCTGGATCAGCAGGTCGGGCGTGGCGCGGATGTGCGCCTCCAGCGCCAGCGCGGCGCGCGCCTCCTGGCCGGCCAGGGCGTAGCGGGTGATCTCCTCGTGCTCGGCGTGTACGTCGCGCCGGCTGCCCGGCAGCGCCATGGCATACGAGCGGTAGCGCTCGCTGTGGCGCGACAGCAGGCGCAGCACGCGCAGCGTCCATTGCGAGTCGTGGCCCGACAGCAGCGCCTCGTGAAAGCGCAGGTTCAGCGCCTCCCACAGAGGCCGGCGCTCGGGCTGGATGGGTTCCTCGGCCGACAGTGCCTCGAAGGCCTCGTCCACGGCGGTGCGCCAGTCTGGGCCGCCGTTGCGCATGGATTGGCGCAATGCTTCGGTCTCCAGCTGCACGCGCAGCCGCGTCAGGTCTTCCAGCTCCTCCAGCGCGATCGGCGCCACGCGAAAGCCGCGCTGGCCCTGGGCGCTGACCAGCGCGTCGCTGGCCAGCCGGGTGATGGCCTCGCGCAGCGTGCCGGCGCTCACGCCGTAGCGCTCCTTGAGGTGCTCCACGCGCAGCTTCTCGCCCGGCGCCAGCCGGCCTTCGATGATGTCGCCGCGCAGGTGCTCGTAGGCGCGCTCGATCAGCGTGCGCGAGGTGGTGGGACTGCCGGCGGCGGCCTCGGCCCGCCCGCCCGGATCGTTGAGGATGCTGCGCTTGGCCATGTGCGGGGGTCTTTCAGTGCGGTGCGGGTCGATGCGTCAATCGCTGCGGATCTTGTTCAGGCGGTAGCTCAGCTGGGGCCGCGTCAGGCCCAGCAGCCGCGCGGCGGCGGCCAGGTTGCCCTGGCTGCGCGCCACCGCTTCTTCGATGAGCTGGGTTTCCAGGCGCTGCAAGTCCAGCGGCTGGGCCAGCAGTTGCCCGACCAGCGCCGCGCCCAGTGCCGGCGGCTGCTCGGCGCGCAGCCGGCCCGAGGCTTGCAGCGTGTGCGTGGGCGCGGCGCCGACGCCGGCGGCCTGCTCGGGAAAGAGCTGGCCCAGATCCAGCGGCTGGCCGATGTCGGCCAGGATCACGCCGCGCTCGATCAGGTTTTCCATCTCGCGCACGTTGCCCGGCCAGCCGTGCTGGCGCAGCGCGTCCAGGGCGCGGTCGGTGAAGCCGGCGACGTGCTTGTCGTGCAGCCGGGCAAAGCGCTCCAGCAGGTGCCGGGCAAAAGGCTCGATGTCTTCGAGCCGCTCGCGCAGCGGCGGGATGCGGATGGGATAGACGTTCAGCCGGTAGTACAAGTCCTGGCGGAAGCGCCCGGCGCGCACCGCCTCGGCCAAGTCCACGTGCGTGGCGCCGACCAGGCGCACATCGACCTGGCGCGTGTGCGTGGCACCCAGGCGCTCGACCTCGCCCTCCTGCAGCACGCGCAGCAGCTTGGCCTGCGCCGGCAGCGACAGCTCGCCCAGCTCGTCCAGGAACAGCGTGCCGCCGTGCGCGCGCTCGAAACGCCCGGGGCGGGCCGCGTCGGCGCCGGTGTAGGCGCCTTTTTCCGTGCCGAACAGCTCGGACTCGATCAGCTCGCCGGGCAGGGCGGCGCAGTTGACGGCGACGAAGGGCTTGGCTGCGCGCGGGCTCAGGGCGTGCAGGGCGCGGGCGAAGCGTTCCTTGCCCACGCCGGTCTCGCCGCCCAGCAGCACCGTGACCTGCGTGCCGGCGGCCTTGCGCAGTAGCTGCGTGGCCACCGTGAAGGCGGCCGAGCGGCCAATCAGCTGGCCCAGGGCGTCGGCGCTGGTGGCCGGCTGGTCTTCGGCGGGGGCCGGGGCCGAAATGTGGGGCGCTGCGCCGTCGGCCCCGGCCTCCTCGCGCCCGGGTGGGGCGCTGACGGCGCCCGGCGCGTAGTCGGTGGCCAGTTGCGCGCCGTCGGGCCAGTCGCCTACGGGCCGGCCCTCTATGCGGCAGTGCGCCGCGCCGCAGGCGTGGCAGGCGACTTCCTTGTAGAAGATCTGCCGGCCCATGAAGGCGCTGGTATAGCCCGAGGCGTAGCCCAGCAGCGTCCAACACACCGGATCGCGCTGGGCGCCGAAGTCGCGCAGGTGCGTCTCCACCTCCCAGGAGTGATCCCAGCGGAAGATGCCGTGAAAGTGGCCGCTGACGGCATCGAGCTCCAGCAGCTCGGGCGTGACCTGCACCGCGCCCTCCAGCATGTGCAGCTGCGGGCCGACGGCAAAGCGCGCGAAGTCGTCCGCGCCGGCGCGCAAATGGTGCGCCAGGGCCGCGTCGCGCTCGCCTGAGGCATAGCCCACGCGCAGCAACATGCGCCGCGCGCCGGCGTGCCCCAGGGTCTGGATCAGCTCGCGGCGCAGTATGCCCAGCGAGGCCGCGTGCATCAGCACCATGCGCTGGCCGGCCAACCAGATGCGGCCATCGGTCGAGGAGAACTGCACCTGGCGGCGCAGGTCGGCATCAGCGGGCAGGGCAGGCAGCATGGACATGATTGATTATCGATAAAACATTTTGTGTGCGGCAAGCGTCTTGGCACAGGATTTGATCAAATCATCACTTTCCTGCGTTTGATGTACTGCAAAACATCATGTTGCACTGCAAGAAAATGTGGAAACCGGTGCTGGCTGACAAGGCTGAGGCCAGTGATGTGGCAAGGCGGTTAGGGGTTTACCCGGAAATTATCGAGAATTTTCCGAATTGGGCCAAAGCCGGCACGGCTTGTGCAAGACCCTGGGCATGACCCGCACACCCGTCCCCTCTCCCGACGACGAGCGCTGGGATGTCCAGCGCCGCTTCATCCGCATCGTGCATGAGCACGCCAACGGCATGGTGGAGTTCGAGTTCGCCGTGGGCGAGCCCGGCATGTTCGCCGAGATGATCCTGCCGCGTGCCGAGTTCGAGGACTTCTGCCGCACGCAGGGTGTGCAGCCGACCCACGGCGCGCTGCCCGCCGCCGCCGATGGCAGCGCCCAGGGCGAGTGGGACTGGAGCCTGCGCGATGCGCGCGAGCAGCACTTTCGCGCCCCCGACTGAGGCCTGACCGAGTCCGGCCAGCCTGTGCGCGGCGCACTGGCCTTCCCCTTCACCGACAACCCCAGGAGACAAGCCCCATGCAGATCGACCTGCGCACCGTCAGCATCACGCCGCTGCGCCAGACCTACGCCAACATCGCCGCCCGCCAGGGCGACAAGCCGGCTTCGCGCTATCTGGAAGGCACCATGGACGTGCAGCCGGATGCCAACTTCCACTACCGCCCGACCTGGGACAGCGAGCACGAGCTGTTCGACACCGGGCGCACGGCCGTGCAGATGCGCGACTGGTACGCGCTGAAGGATCCGCGCCAGCTCTACTACGGCGCCTACGCCCTGGCGCGCGCCCGGATGCAGGAGACTGCCGAAGCCGACTTCGACTTCGTGGAGACGCGCGATCTGGCCAGCGGCTACGACGATGCCGCACGCCGCACGGCGCTGGACTTCTATGTGCCGCTGCGCCACGTCGCCTGGGGCGCCAACATGAATGGCGCCTACCAGTGCGCCTACGGCTACGGCACGGCCATCACCCAGACCTGCCTGTACGCCGGCATGGATCAGCTGGGCATCGCCCAGTACCTGACGCGCCTGGGCCTGCTGCTGGGCACGCCCGGCGACCTGGAGGCCGGCAAGCACGCCTGGCTGGAGGCACCCGTGTGGCAGCCGCTGCGCCGCCTGGTCGAAGACACCTGGGTGGTCAAGGACTGGTTCGAGCTGTTCGTGGCGCAGAACGTGGCGCTGGACGGCCTGCTGTTCGGCCTGGCGTACCGCGAGGTGGACGTGGCGCTGCGCGAGCGCGCCGGCCCCACGGTGTCCATGCTCACGCGCTTCCAGGCCGAGTGGTTCCAGGACGCCTGCAAGTGGGTCGATGCCGTCATCAAGGTGGCTGCCGCCGAGAGCGAGGACAACCAGCTGCTGCTGTCGGGCTGGTACGCCCGCTGGCGTGGCCGCGCCCACGAAGCGCTGCTGCCGGTGGCGCAGCTGGCCCTGGGCGAGGGCGCTGAAACGGCGCTGGAGCGCGTGCAGGCGCAGCTCGACGCACGCATGAAGAAAGCCGGCCTGGCCGTCTGAGCCGCGCCCACACCAGGAGACACGCAGCCATGTCCAACGTATTCATTGCCTTCCAGAAGAACGAGGAGACGCGCGCCATCGTCGCCGCCATCCTCGCCGACAACCCCCATGCCGTGGCCAACGACCAGCCGGCCATGGTCAAGATCGACGCCCCGGGCCGCCTGGTGGTGCGCAAAAGCACCATCGAGGAAGAAATGGGCCGCGAGTTCGACCTGCAGGAGATGCACATCAACCTCATCACCCTGACCGGCAACATCGACGAGACCGAAGACGAATTCACCCTGAGCTGGAGCCACTGAAGGCCCGCCGCAGCACCCCACAGGACGAACAGGAGACCGACCCCATGGACATGAAAGTCACCAAGAAGCTGGGCCTCAAGGAGCGCTACAACCTGATGACGCGCGACCTGGACTGGACGCCCACCTACCAGGCCGTGCGCGATGTCTTTCCTTACATCGAGTACGAAGGCATCAAGATCCACGACTGGAACAAGTTCGAGGATCCGTTCCGCATGACGATGGATTCCTACTGGAAGTACCAGGCAGAAAAGGAGCGCAAGCTCTACGCCATCATCGACGCCTTCACGCAGAACAACGGCCACCTGAGCGTCACGGACGCGCGCTACATCAACACGCTCAAGCTGTTCCTGACGGGTGTGTCGCCGCTGGAGTACATGGCGCACCGGGGCTTTGCCCACATTGGCCGCCAGTTCCCCGGCGCCGGCCCCAAGGTGGCCTGCCAGATGCAGTCGCTCGACGAGATCCGCCACTGCCAGACGCAGCTGCACGCGCTGTCCAACTACAACAAGCACTACAACGGCTTCGAGAACTGGCGCCACCAGCATGACCGCGTGTGGTACCTGAGCGTGCCCAAGTCGTTCTTCGACGACGCCGTGAGCGCCGGCCCGTTCGAGTTCATCGTGGCCATCAGCTTCGCCTTCGAATACGTGCTCACCAACTTGCTGTTCGTGCCCTTCATCTCGGGCGCGGCCTACAACGGCGACATGGGCGCGATGGCGTTCGGCTTCTCGGCGCAGTCCGACGAGGCGCGCCACATGACGCTGGGCCTGGAAGTCATCAAGTTCATGCTGGAGCAGGATCCGGACAACCTGCCCATCATCCAGGGCTGGATCGACAAGTGGTTCTGGCGCGGCTACCGCGTGCTGACGCTGGTGGCCATGATGATGGACTACATGCTGCCCAAGCGCGTCATGAGCTGGAAGGAAGCCTGGGAGATCTACGGCGAGCAAAACGGCGGCGCGCTGTTTGCCGACCTGGCGCGCTACGGCATCCGCCCGCCGCTGGGCTGGGAGCAGGCCTGCAAGGAAAAGGATCACCTGTCGCACCAGGCCTGGAACGTGTTCTACAACTACGGCGCCGCCGCCCCCTTCCACACCTGGGCACCCAGCGAGGAAGACATGAAGTGGCTGTCGAGCAAGTACCCCGACACCTTCGACAAGTACTACCGCCCGCTGTGGACGCACTACGCCAAGGAGCAAAGCGAGGGCCGGCGCTTCTACAACCAGACGCTGCCCATGCTGTGCCAGACCTGCCAGATCCCGATGTTCTTCACCGAGCCGGACGATCCCACGCAAGTCGCCTACCGCGAGAGCGAATACCAGGGCATGAAGTACCACTTCTGCTCGGACGGCTGCAAGCATGTGTTCGACCAGGAGCCGGAGAAGATCTCCCAGGCCTGGCTGCCGGTACACCAGATCTACCAGGGCAACTGCTTCCCCGAGGACGCCGATCCGACCAAGCCCGACTTCAACCCGCTGGCCGAGGTGCTGCGCTGGTATCGCATGGAGTTCGGCCGCGACAACCTGGACTACGCCGACTCGCCGGACAAGAAGAACTTCGAGGCCTGGCGCGCGCAGGCGACGACCAACTGAGCAACGCACAGACAAGGAGAGACCCCCATGGCCGTCAAAGCCCTCGGCACCTATGACTTCGCGCCCAAGGACACGGTGGACAAGTTCCCCGCGCCGCTGCTGTACATCGGCTGGGATGCGCACAAGATGCTCTGCGCGCCGTTTTGCGTGCCCATGCCGCCCGGCACCCGCTTCGGTGACCTGGTGGCCAACGTGCTGCCCGGCATGTACAGCGCCCACCCGGACTTTGCCCAGATCAACTGGGACGAAGTGCAGTGGTTCGACTCGGGCAAGCCCTTTGCGCCCGACATGGACAAGACCGTGGCCGAAAACGGCCTGGGCCACAAGAGCGTGCTGCGCTTTCGCACGCCCGGCCTGAACGGCCTGTCCGGCTCGGCTTTCTGACGACGCTCCGAAAGCCCCACCCCTTCCCGCCCGCCGCCGGGCGAGGAAGGGCAGAAATTTGCATCGAATTCGGCTCCAGCCCTTGCTGGGCAAGCGTAAGCAGCTATCAATATTGGAGTATTCAGGCATGAGCCACCAGCTCACCATCGAGCCACTGGGCCAGACCATCGAAGTCGAGGAAGGCCAGACCATCCTGGACGCCGCACTGCGCGCCGGCATCTACCTGCCGCACGCCTGCTGCCACGGCCTGTGCGCGACCTGCAAGATCCAGGTCACCGACGGCGAGATCGACCAGGGCGAGGCCAGCGGCTTCGCGCTCATGGACTACGAGCGCGAGGAGGGCATGTGTCTGGCGTGCTGCGCGACGCTGGAATCCGACGTGGTCATCGAGGCCGAGATCGACGAGGAGCCCGATGCGCGCAACCTGCCGGTGCTGGACTACCCCGGCACCGTCACGCGCATCGAGAGCCTGACGCCGACCATCAAGGGCGTGTGGGTGCGCCTGGACTCGCCCATCGCCTTCCAGGCCGGGCAGTACGTCAACCTGAGCATCCCCGGCGAGGGCACGGCGCGGGCGTTCTCGATTGCCAGCTGCCCCAGCGACGGCGGCGAGATCGAGCTGAACATCCGCCACGTGCCTGGCGGGCGCGGCACCGGCTGGGTACACCAGCAGCTCAAGGCCGGCGACCGCGTGCAGCTGGCCGGCCCGTACGGGCGCTTTTTCGTGCGCGAGAGCGGGCATGAAAAGGACAACCTGGGCTATCTGTTCCTGGCCGGTGGCTCGGGCCTGTCCAGTCCGCGCTCCATGGTGCTGGACTTGCTGGCGCAGGGCTGCCAGCGGCCCATCACCCTGGTCAACGGCGCGCGCTGCCAGGGCGAGCTGTATCACCACGAGCAGTTCGAGCAGCTGGCCGCGCAGCACGCCAACTTCACCTATGTGGCGGCGCTATCGGACGAGCCTGCGGACAGCGACTGGAGCGGCGCGCGCGGCTTCGTCCATGACGCGGCCAAGGCCCATTTCGGCAACGACTTCCGTGGCCACAAGGCCTACCTGTGCGGCCCGCCCCTGATGATCGACGCCTGCATCACCACGCTGATGCAGGGCCGGCTGTTCGAGCGCGACATCTACACCGAGAAGTTCATTTCGGCGGCAGACGCGCAGCAGGTGCGCAGCCCGCTGTTTCGCAAGATCTGAGCGCGCACGCGAGGACACGGCGCCATGGGCCACTACACCATCACCATCACCGACACCCAGGAGAGCTTTCGCTGCCTGGACGAGCGCTCCGTGCTTCAGGGCATGGAAGCGCTGGGCAAGCGCGGCATCCCGGTGGGCTGCCGCCAGGGCGGCTGCGGCGTGTGCAAGGTGCGCGTGCTGGAGGGCAGCTACAGCAAGCGCGTCATGAGCCGCGCCCACGTCAGCGCCGAGGAGGAGGCCGAGGGCTGCGTGCTCTCGTGCCGCATCAAGCCCACCAGCGACCTGCGCGTGGCCGTGCTGGGCGCCATGAAGAAGAACGTCTGCCGCCCGCTGGCTGCAGACCCCACCCACCCAAGCATTTCAACCCCCTAGCGACAACGACAAGGAGACCCATCATGGCAATGACAGGAGTTTTGCGCCCCGGCCACGCACAGATCCGTGTGCTGGATATCGAGGAATCAGTCAAGTGGTACACCGACGTCATGGGCCTGAAGTACCAGGGCCGCGACGACCAGGGCCGCGCCTACTTCAAGACCCGTGCCGAGCGCGACCACAACAGCATCGTCCTGCGCCAGGCCGACCAGGCCGGCCTGGATTTCTTCGGCTACAAGGTGCTGGATGCGGCCACGCTGGACGAGCTGGAGAAAAAGCTCAACGAGCACGGCGTCACGACCGAGCGGATCCCCGCCGGCGACCTGCTGGAGACCGGCGAGCGCGTGCGCTTCCAGATCCCCACCGGCCACACCATCGAGCTGTACGCCGAAAAGAGCGCCGTGGGCAGCGCCATGGGCTGTGTCAACCCGGACATGGACGTGATCGACCAGCCCGGCATCACCCCCATCCGCATGGATCACGCGCTGCTGTACGGCACCGACCTGGACGGCGCGACCGAGCTGTTTTGCAAGGTGCTGGGCTTCACGCTGGTCGAGCGCGTCAAGCTCGAAGACGGCCAGACCGACCTGGGCGTGTGGCTGACCTGCAGCGCCAAGGCGCACGACATCGCCATGGTGCGCCACGGCGAGCCGGGCAAGCTGCACCACGTGTCCTTCCAACTCGGCAGCTGGGAGCAGGTGCTGCGCGCCGCCGACATCATGAGCAAGAACCGCGTGTCCATCGACATGGGGCCGACGCGCCACGGCATCACCAACGGCACGACGATCTACTTCTTCGACCCCAGTGGCAACCGCCTGGAGACCTTTGCCGGCGGCTACGACCACTACCCGGACATGGAGCCCATCACCTGGACGTGGGACGAGGTCGGCGCCGGCATCTTCTACCACGACCGCAAGCTCAACGAAGCCTTCCTGAGCGTGGTGACCTGATGGCCGGCAGCAGCAGCCACAGCGTCGAGCAGCGCGTGATCTCTGCCGAGGCGGCCAACGCGGCCGTCCTGGCGGCGGTGGCGCGCGCCGGGGAGCTGGGCATCCGCATCAACGTGGCGGCGGTCGACTCCGGCGGCACCCTGGCGGCCTTTTTGCGGATGCCGGGGGCCTTCCTGCACTCGGTGGACATCGCCATCGACAAGGCCTACACGGCAGCCGGCTTCGGCTTTGCCACCTCGCAATGGGCCGGCATCCTCAAGGGCGACGAGGCGCTGCGCCTGGGGATGCCGGTGCGCGCGCGCAACGTCGTCTTCGGCGGCGGCCTGCCGCTGCGCGAGGGCGGCGTGCTGATCGGCGGCATCGGCGTGTCCGGTGGCTCGGCCGAGCAGGACGAGGACTGCGCGCGCGCCGCCATGGCCGCGCTGGGCCTGGCCGGCGACTGAGGCAGACATTTTTTTAGCAAAGCAACGAGACCATGAAAGACTTCCTCAACTTCATCAACGGCGTGTACGTGCCCAGCTCCGCCGGCAAAACCTTCGACAACATCAACCCGGTCAATGGCCAGGTGATTGGCCGCGTGCACGAGGCGGGCCGGGCCGAGGTCGATGCGGCGGTGGCGGCGGCCCGCGCTGCGCTCAAGGGCGATTGGGGACGTCTTTCCGTGGTCGAGCGCTGCAAGCTGCTGGACGCGCTGGCGCTGGAGATCAACCGGCGCTTCGACGACTTCCTGCAGGCCGAGATTCTGGATACCGGCAAGCCGCACGCGCTGGCCTCGCACCTGGACATCCCGCGCGGCGCGGCCAATTTCCAGATCTTCATCGACACCATCAAGAGCGCCTCGACCGAAGCCTTCAACATGCGCACGCCCGACGGCAAGACGGCGCTGTCGTATGGCGTGCGCGTGCCGCGCGGCGTGATCGCCGTGGTCTGCCCGTGGAACCTGCCGCTGCTGCTCATGACCTGGAAAGTGGGGCCGGCGCTGGCCTGCGGCAACACGGTGGTGGTCAAGCCCTCCGAGGAAACCCCGGCCACGGCCACGCTGCTGGGCGAGGTCATGAACGCCGTGGGCGTGCCCAAGGGTGTCTACAACGTGGTGCATGGCTTCGGCCCGGATTCGGCAGGTGAATTCCTCACGCGCCACCCGGATGTCAACGGCATCACCTTCACCGGCGAGACGCGCACCGGCGAAGCCATCATGAAGGCCGCCGCCGAGGGCGTGCGCCCGGTGTCGCTGGAGATGGGCGGCAAGAACGCCGCCGTGGTCTTTGCCGACTGCGACCTGCAGGTCACCATCGACACCCTGGTGCGCTCGTGCTTCGAGAACACCGGCCAGGTCTGCTTAGGGACAGAGCGCGTCTATGTCGAGCGCCCCATCTTCGACAAGGTCGTGGCCGCGCTCAAGGAGCGCGCCGAGGCCATGAAGCCGGGCGACCCCTACGCTGCCGACACCAAGATCGGCCCGGCCATCAGCCGCGAGCACCAGGCCAAGATCCTGTCGTACTACGACAAGGCGCGCGAGGAGGGCGCCACCGTGGTCACCGGCGGCGGCGTGCCCGACATGCCCGAGGCGCTCAAGGGCGGCTCCTGGGTGCAACCCACCATCTGGACGGGCCTGCCCGAGACCGCCAGCGTCATCACCGAGGAAATCTTCGGCCCCTGCTGCCACATCAGCCCGTTCGACAGCGAGGACGAGGTGCTGGCCAAGGTCAACAACAACCGCTACGGCCTGGCCACGGCGGTGTTCACCCAGGACATCGCCCGCGCCAACCGCCTGGCGCAGCAGATCGAGGTCGGCCTGTGCTGGATCAACGCCTGGTTCCTGCGCGATTTGCGCACGCCGTTCGGCGGCTCCAAGCAGTCGGGCATTGGCCGCGAGGGCGGCGTGCATTCGTTGGAGTTCTATACCGAACTGCGCAACGTCATGGTCAAGTTTTGAGTCAAATATGCCTCAAACCCTTGTCTAGCAAGCGCTGACAGCTATGAAAAAGGAAGCAAATCTAGCCATGTCCCCAGTCTCCGACAACCCCGAAGTGGCGCGCAGCATCACTGCTGCCGGCATCCGCACCAACTACCACGACCTGGGCAGCGGTGCGCCGGTGCTGCTGATCCACGGCTCCGGCCCGGGTGTGTCGGCCTGGGCCAACTGGCGGCTGCTCATGGCGCCGCTGGCCGAGCGTGCGCGCGTGATCGCGCCGGACATGGCGGGCTTTGGCTACAGCGAGCGCCCCGCAGGGTTTGCCTACGGCATGGACGCCTGGGTGCGCCAGGCCGTGGGCCTGCTGGACGCGCTGGGCATAGCGCGCGCCGACCTGGTCGGCAACTCCTTCGGCGGCGGCCTGGCGCTGGCGCTGGCCATTCGCCACCCCGAGCGCGTGCGCCGGCTGGTGCTGATGGGCAGTGTCGGCGTGCCCTTCGAGCTCACGCCGGGGCTGGATGCGGTCTGGGGCTATGAGCCGTCGCTGGCCGCCATGCGCGCGCTGCTGGACATCTTCGCCTTCGACCGCTCGCGCGTGACCGACGAGCTGGCCCGGCTGCGCTACGAGGCCAGCATCCGGCCCGGCTTTCAGGAGTCGTTTGCCGCCATGTTCCCGGCGCCGCGCCAGCGCTGGGTGGATGCGCTGGCCAGCCCCGAGGCCGACATCCGCCGTATCCCGCACGAGACGCTGGTGGTGCATGGCCGCGAGGATCGCGTGATCCCGCTGGCCAACGCCTACCGCCTGACCGAGCTGCTGCCGCGCGTGCAGCTACACGTCTATGGCCAGTGCGGGCACTGGACGCAGATCGAGCACGCCGCGCGCTTCGCCCGCCTGGTGGGCGACTTCCTGGCCGAGGCCGATCCTCAAGAGCCCCACCCCCTCATTCCCACAGCATCCCCTGCCAACAAGACCCATGGACACTGAATTGCACGACAAGCTGGGCGCCGAACTCTACGGCGCCCTGACCGAGCGCAGGACGCTCGCGCCGCTGACCGAGCGCCACCCGGACATCACCATCGAGGACGCCTACGCCATCCAGCAAAAGATGCTGGCGCGCCGCTTGGCCGCCGGCGAACGCGTGGTCGGCAAGAAGATCGGCGTGACCAGCAAAGCCGTCATGGACATGCTGGGCGTGTTCCAGCCCGATTTCGGCTGGCTGACCGACGGCATGGTCTTCAACGAGGGCGAGGCGATTGCTGCCGACTCGCTGATCCAGCCCAAGGCCGAGGGCGAGATCGCCTTCGTGCTGAAAAAGACCCTCAAAGGCCCAGGCGTCACCGCCGCCGACGTGCTGGCCGCGACCGAGGGCGTCATGGCGTGCTTTGAGATCGTCGATTCGCGCATCCAGGACTGGAAGATCAAGATCCAGGACACGGTGGCCGACAACGCCTCGTGCGGCGTCTTCGTGCTGGGCGACCGGCTGGTCGATCCGCGCGATGTCGATCTGGCCACCTGCGGCATGGTGCTGGAAAAAAACGGCGAGATCGTCGCCACCGGCGCCGGCGCCGCGGCCCTGGGCCACCCGGCCAATGCCGTGGCCTGGCTGGCCAACACCCTGGGCCGCCTGGGCATCGCCCTGGAGGCGGGCGAAGTGATTCTGTCGGGCTCGCTGGCCATCATGGTGCCGGTGCAGGCCGGCGACAACCTGCGCGTGACCATTGGCGGCATCGGCGGCTGCTCGGTGCGCTTCATCTGAGGAGATCCACCCCATGAGCAAGAAGATCAAATGCGCCCTGATCGGCCCGGGCAACATTGGCACCGACCTGCTGGCCAAGCTGCAGCGCAGCCCGGTGCTGGAGCCGGTGTGGATGGTCGGCATCGACCCCGAGTCCGACGGCTTGAAGCGCGCCCGCGAGATGGGCATCAAGACCACGGCCGAGGGCGTCGATGGCCTGGTGCCGCACATCAAGGCGGACGGCGTGCAAATCGTTTTTGATGCCACCAGCGCCTACGTCCACGCCGAGAACTCGCGCAAGGTCAACGAGCAGGGGGCGATGATGATTGACCTGACGCCCGCAGCCATCGGCCCGTACTGCGTGCCGCCGGTGAACCTCAAGGAGCACGTGGGCCGCGCCGAGATGAACGTCAACATGGTCACCTGCGGCGGTCAGGCCACCATCCCCATGGTGGCTGCGGTGAGCCGGGTGCAGCCGGTGGGCTACGCCGAGATCGTCGCCACCGTGTCCAGCAAATCGGCCGGCCCGGGCACGAGGAAGAACATCGACGAGTTCACCCGCACCACGGCGGGCGCCATCGAGCGCGTGGGCGGGGCCAAGAAGGGCAAGGCCATCATCGTCATCAACCCGGCCGAGCCGCCGCTGATCATGCGCGACACCGTGCACTGCCTGGTCGAGGGCGAACCCGATCAGGCGGCCATCACGCAAAGCATCCACGACATGATGGCCGAGGTGCAAAAGTACGTGCCGGGCTACAAGCTGGTCAACGGCCCGGTGTTCGACGGCCAGCGCGTGACCGTCTTCCTGGAGGTCGAGGGCCTGGGCGACTACCTGCCCAAGTACGCCGGCAACCTGGACATCATGACGGCCGCCGCCGCCCGCACTGCCGAGATGTTTGCCCAGGAGATGCTGGCCGGCACCCTGAGCCTGCAAGCCGCCTGAACCGGTCACAAGGACACCCCATGAGCACGCAAAAGATCACCCTGCACGACATGACCCTGCGCGATGGGATGCACCCCAAGCGCCACCTGATGACGCTGGAGCAGATGCGCACCGTCGCCCAGGGCCTGGATGATGCCGGCGTCCCGCTGATCGAAGTCACCCACGGCGACGGCCTGGGCGGCGCCTCGGTCAACTATGGCTTTCCGGCGCACAGCGACGAGGAATACCTGTCCACCGTCGTGCCGCTGATGAAGCAGGCCAAGGTCTCGGCGCTGCTGCTGCCGGGCATCGGCACCGTCGATCACCTGAAGATGGCGCACGAGCTGGGCGTGCATACCATCCGCGTGGCCACGCACTGCACCGAGGGCGACGTGTCCGAGCAGCACATCACACAAGCGCGCAAGCTGGGCATGGACACCGTGGGCTTTCTGATGATGGCGCACATGAACGACGCCGCCGGCCTGGTCAAGCAGGCCAGGCTGATGGAGGGCTACGGCGCCAACTGCATCTACGTGACCGACTCGGCCGGCTACATGCTGCCCGAGCATGTGACCGAGCGCATCACCGCCGTGCGCCAGGCCTTGAAGCCCGAGACCGAGCTGGGCTTTCACGGCCACCACAACCTGGCCATGGGCGTGGCCAACTCCATTGCCGCCATCCAGGCCGGCGCCAACCGCATCGACGCCGCCGCAGCCGGCCTGGGCGCGGGTGCGGGCAACACGCCCATGGAGGTGCTGGTGGCGGTGCTCGACCGCATGGGCATAGCCACCGGCGTGGACGTGTGGAAGATCCAGGACGTGGCCGAAGACTTGGTGGTGCCGCTGATGGACTTCCCCATCCGCATCGACCGCGACGCGCTGACGCTGGGCTACGCCGGCGTGTATGGCAGCTTTTTGCTGTTTGCCAAGCGCGCCGAGAAGAAATACGGCATCGCCGCGCGCGACCTGCTGGTCGAACTCGGCCGCCGGGGCATGGTCGGCGGGCAGGAGGACATGATCGAGGACACGGCCCTGACCATGGCGCGCGAGCGCGGAATCAAGGTGGCGGCATGAGACGCCGCGAGCTGCTGGCAGCCGGGCTGACCCTGGCCAGCGCCGGTGGCTCGGGGCCGGCGCTGGCCCAGCAGCAGGCTCAGAGCGAGCCGGTGCGCGTGGCCTTGATCTCGCCCACCACCGGGGCGCTGGCCGCATTCGGGGTGACCAACACCTACGTCCACCAGTTGTTCGCCGAGCGCCTGGCCGCCGGCATCCCGACGCGCAGCCTGGGCCAGCGCCCGGTGCTGCTGGAGCTGCACGACGCCGGCTCCACGCCCACCCAGGCGGCGGCTGCCGCCCGCGCCGCTGCCGACCAGGGCGCGCATCTGGTGCTGGCCAGCGCCACGCCCGAGGTCTGCAACCCGGTGTCGGACGTGTGCGAGGCCGTGGGCCTGCCCTGCGTGACCACGGTGGTGCCCTGGCAGGCCTGGTTCTATGGCCGCAAGGGCGAGCGCAACCGGGGCTTCCAGTGGACATACCATTTCTTTGTCGGGCTGGAGGACTTCGCCAGCATCTACAGCAGCCTGTTTGCCCGCGCCAGGCTGGGCGAGCTGGTCGGCGGCCTGTGGCCTGACGACATCGACGGCGAGGCCTTTCTGAGCGTCATGCCGCAGGCCATGGCGCAGGAGGGCCTGCGCCTGGTCGATCCGGGCCGCCTGCAGATGGCCGCGCCCGACTACACCGGCATCGCCACCCGGCTGCGCGACGCCGGCGTGCAGATGGTCACCGGCGTGCTGCCGCCGCCGGTGGCGCTGGAGTTCTTCGCCGCAGCGCGCAAGGTCGGCTACCAGCCGCGCATGGCCTCGATCGCCAAGGCCTTCCCCTTCCCCGAGACCGTGGCCGAGCTGCAGGGCAGCGGCATGGCGCTGGCCAACGAGGTCTGGTGGTCGCCGGCCTGGCCGTTTCGCTCGGGCTGGACGGATGCCTCGGCGGCGCAGGTGGTGCAGGAGTACGAAAGCCGCACCAAGCGCCCCTGGGTGCAGACCTTGGGCTTCTCGCACGCGCTGGTCGATCTGGCCGTGCAGCTGGTGCAGGAGACGCCCACCCTGAGCCGCCAGGCGCTGGTGCAGACGCTGCGCCGCATCAAGGCCAAGACGGTGCTGGGGCCGTTGAACTTCAGCGGGCGCTTCCCCAGCCTGAACGTGTGCTCGGTGCCGGCCGTCGGCGGGCTGTGGCAGCGCGATGCACAGGGCCGCTGGACGCTGGAGGTGGTGGACAACGCCCGCTCGTCCTTCATCCCGGTGACCACCCGGTTGCCGCAGGGGCTGGGCTGATGGCGGACTGGAGCCAGGCCGCCTGCTTCGCCCTGGGCCTGCTGGTCGGCGTGGGGCTGGCGGCGCTGCTGTGGCAGCTCCAGCTGTGGCGCGCGCGCCGGCGCCGTGGCTCATCGCGCGCGGCGGCGCTGGCGCAGGTCGATCGGCACGCCCTGGACGTCATCGTCAACAACGCCAGCATGTTGTCGTCCTTCACCCGGGTGGTGAGCTTTTCGCGCGCCCAGTCGGCCAGTCTGCAGGCGCTGCGCCAGGCGGTGCAAGGCCTGTCGGACAGCGTGGACACCGTGGTGACCTCGGCCGAGGTCTCGCGCAGCGAGGTGCAGTCCATGCACGAGCTGGCCACCGAGGGCGATCGCCTGCTGCGCGAGACCGCCGAGCAGATCACCGCGCTGGGCAGTTCGGCGCACGGCCTGGATGCGCGCTTTGACGAGGTGCGCCAGCACACCAGCTCCATCGAGGGCATCCTGGCCATGATCAGGAACGTCGCCATGCAGACGCACCTGCTGTCGCTCAACGCCGCCGTCGAGGCGGCGCGTGCCGGCGAGCAGGGGCGCGGTTTTGCCGTGGTGGCCGACGAGGTGCGCAAACTCGCCGCGCGTACCAGCGAGGCCACGCAGCAGATTCAGCAGATGGTCGCCGGCATCACCACCAGCACGCGCGAGGCTGACCAGTTCCTGCAGACCGTGCTGCAGGGCATGGACAGCGGCGTGGCGCGTACCCAGCAGTCCAGCAGCGCGCTGGCCGACATCCGCGCGCGCTCGGGTCGGGCGCTGGCGGCCACCGATGCCATGGCGCAGGCCGTGCAGGCGCAGACCGACTGGGGCCAGCGCCTGCACCAGCAGACCGGCACGCTGGCGCAGGCGGCGCAGGAGGCGGTCGAGTGGGTCGGCAAGAGCAACACCCAGGTGCGCGTGGTGCAGGCCATGGTCGGCCAGCTCAAGCGCGAGACGGCGGCGCTGCAGCCCCGGCGCCAGGCCGGCGTCGTCATGGGCGACTGCGTGGAGGAAATGCGTGCCTGCAACATCCTGATCATGAATTCCGACGCCTGGCGCGAGGTCGAGGCCGTGGTGGCGCGCATCGCCGAGCTGGACGCCCTGCTCGACCAGGCCTGGGCCGGTGCGCCGCGCCTGGGTGCGCAGCCCGGCGCCCAGGCCTTTACCGATGCCCTGCAGCATTACCGCCGCGTGCGCGCCCAGGTGCTGGAGCTGGCGCGCCAGGAAAACTTCGACGAGATCCGCCGCCTGGTGCCGGCGCAGGTGCGCCCGGCCTACGACCGCGTCAAGGAAACGCTGGAGGCGCTGACCGGCCAGCGCAGCCTGGCCGTGGCGGCCACCGTGGCGCCGCCGGCTGGCGCCACCCCTTCGCCGGCCCCGTCCGCCTCGTCCGCCTCGTCCTCTTCGCCCTTGTCTCCGAAGCCGGCATTGCGCCTGGGCCGGGGCTAGCCCGCACGGTGGCCGTCCCTGTCTTTTTCGTCTTTTTGTCTTTTCTGTCTCTTTCCCTTGATTCCTGGAGTACCCACCATGGCCTTGTCCCCTGCCACCATCGCCCAGCTTGCCGAGCACCTGGAGAACTGCCAGCTGCAGGTGCGCGACACCCCCAAGATCACCGACGACCACCCGGACATGGACTGGGACGATGCCTACGCCATCCAGGACACCATCTTGCAGCGCAAGCTGGCGCGCGGCGCGCGCGTCGTCGGCCTCAAGGCCGGGCTGACCTCGCACGCCAAGATGCGCCAGATGGGCGTGACCGACCCGGTCTTCGGCTTCCTGGTCGATGACTACAGCGTCGCCGAGGGCAGCGAAGTGGCCACGCGCGAGCTGATCCACCCCAAGGTCGAGCCGGAGATCGCCTTCGTGCTCAAGACCGCGCTCAAGGGCCCGGGCTGCCACATCGGCACGGTACTGGCGGCAACCGATTTCGTGATGCCCGGCATCGAAGTCATCGACAGCCGCTACCGCGACTTTAAGTTCGACCTCAAGAGCGTGGTGGCCGACAACACCTCGGCGGCGCGCTTCGTGGTCGGCGGCCAGCCGCAGCGCCCGGATGCCGTCGATCTGCGCACCGTCGGCCTGGTGCTGGAGAAGAACGGCGCGCCCGTCGCCCTGGGCGCCGGCGCTGCCGTGCTGGGCCACCCGGCGGCAGCCGTGGCGGCGCTGGCCAACCACCTGGGCCGGCGCGGCCAGGAAATCCCCGCTGGCAGCCTGATCCTGTCGGGCGGCGTGACCGAGGCCGTGGCCGTGGCCGCCGGCGACAGCGTCACCCTGCGCGTGCAGGGCATGGGCAGCGTGTCGCTGCGCTTTGCCTGAGCGTGTCGCCAGCCGCGCTGCTCCAACCCCATCGACCACCCTCCGCGACGCGAGACTTCTCCATGCAAAGACGTGACTTCCTGGCGGCCACCGCCGCCCTGGCCGCCAGCGCCACCACCCCGGCCTGGGCGCAGGCCGCCTATCCGGCCAAGCCGGTGCGCCTGATCGTGCCCTTCCCGCCCGGCGGGCCGACCGACATCATGGGCCGCACGGCGGCCAAGGCCATGGGCGAGCGGCTGGGCCAGCAGTTTGTGGTCGAGAACAAGGCCGGCGCCGGCGGCAACATCGGCACCGACACCGTGGCCAAGGCCGCGCCGGACGGCTACACCATCGGCATCTCGGCCATCAGCAGCCTGGCGATCTCGCCCTATCTCTATGCCAAGCTGCCCTTCAATGTCGAGAAGGACTTGCAGGCCATCTCGCTGGTCGGCACCACGCCCAACGTCATCGTCGCCAACCCGCGCGCCCCGTTCACCGACCTGGCCGGCCTGATCGCCTACGCCAAGGCCAACCCGGGCAAGCTGCTGTATGCCACCTCCGGCGTCGGCACGGGCAACCACCTGGCCGCCGAGCTGCTGCAAAAGCGCGCCCAGATCGAGCTGACCCACGTGCCCTACAAGGGCTCCAGCCAGATCGTGCCCGACCTGATTGCCGGCAACGTCATGATGAGCATGGAAAGCTCGCTGGTGACCACCTTCCAGCACATCAAGGCCGGCAAGCTGCGCGCCATTGCCCTGACCTCGGAGCAGCGCTCGCCGGCGCTGCCCGACGTGCCCACGGTGGCCGAGTCCGGCTATGCCGGCTTCGTCGTGGAGAACTGGTTCGGGCTGGTGGCGCCGGCCGCCATGCCGGCGCCGCTGGTCGAGCAACTGGCGCAGGCCTGGGCAGCCGGGGCGCAGACGCCCGAGGTGCAGGCCGCCTTCCAGTCCATCCACGCCAACCTGCGCAGCAACACGCCGCAGCAGTTCGCCCAGTTCATCCGCGCCGAGAACGAGCGCTGGAGCCCGCTGATTCGCGGCCTCGGGCTGCGCCTCGACTGACCACCCCATCCAGGAGCCGACCAACATGCCTTTTGCCCAGATCTACCTGCTCGAAGGCCGCACCGAAGAGCAAAAGAAAGCCGTGATCGAGAAAGTCACCCAGGCCCTGGTGGACGCCGTGGGCGCACCGCAGGCCAACGTCCGCGTCTGGATCCACGACGTGCCCAAGGAGAACTGGGGCATCGCCGGCGTCAGCGCCAAGGAGCTGGGGCGCTGACCTGCCCCTGTCCGGCCCCTGCTGCTGGCCGCCCGGCTCAGGTGCCGGCTCAGGTGCCGCCGACGAAGGGATTGCTGCGCCGCTCGGCGCCGAAGGTGCTCTCCGGGCCGTGGCCGGGGATGAAGACCGTGTCGTCGCCCATGGGCCACAGGCGCTGCGTGATGCTGTCGATCAGCTGCTGGTGGTTGCCCTGCGGAAAGTCCGTGCGGCCAATGCTGCCGGCAAACAGCACGTCGCCGACGAAGGCGCGCTTCAGTTGAGGCGCGTGGAACACCACATGGCCGGGCGTGTGGCCGGGCGTGTGGCGCACGTTCAGGGTTTCCTGGCCGATGCTCACCGTGTCGCCATCGTGCAGCCAGCGCGTGGGCGCAAAGGGCCTGGCCGGGGCGAAGCCGAACATGGCGCTTTGCTGTGGCAGGCCGTCGATCCAGAACTGGTCGCCTTCGTGCGGGCCGATGATGGGCAGCGCCAGCCGCTCGGCCAGCTCGCCAGCACCGCCGGCGTGGTCGATGTGGGCGTGCGTCAGCCAGATGGCCTTGAGCTGCAGGCCGCGTTGCTCGACGGCGGCCAGCAGCCGATCCAGGTCGCCGCCCGGATCAATCACGGCGGCCTCCAGGGTCTGGTCGCACCAGACCAGCGAGCAGTTCTGCTGGAAGGGTGTCACGGGGATGGTCTGGTAGTGCAGCATGGTCGTGGTTTATGAGTAAAAAGTGCTCGAAAGCGGCCTGCAGCAAGCGCTGATAGCTATTGTTTTAATAGTGAAAAATCATAGCCCACGGTGATGGGCGCGTGGTCGCTGAACTTCTCGCTGCGGTAGATGTGCTCGCTGCGCGCCAGCTGTGCCAGCGCCGGCGTGGCCAGGTGGTAGTCCAGCCGCCAGCCGACGTTGTTGGCGTAGGCCTGGCCACGATTGCTCCACCAGGTGTAGCACTCATCGGTGGTGTGGGGCTGCAGATGACGGTACACGTCCACCAGGCCGCCCGTGCTTTCCGTCGGGTGCAACAGTTTTGTCATCCATTCGCGCTCCTCGGGCAGGAAGCCGCTGTTTTTCTGGTTGCTGCGCCAGTTCTTCAGGTCGGCCTGGCGGTGGGCGATGTTGATGTCGCCGCACAGGATGAACTCGCGCTCGGCCTTGAGCGCCATCAGGTGCGGGTGGATGCCGGCCAGAAAGCGCCATTTCGCCTGCTGGCGCTCCTCGCCCGACGAGCCGCTGGGAAAGTAGGCGCTGATGATGGACAGCCGGCGCGCCGGCGTGTCGAAGCGCAGCTCGACATAGCGCCCCTCGGGGTCGAACTCGCTGCAGCCGTAGCCCACGCGCACGTCGCTGGGCTCGTGCCGGCTGTAGATGCCGACGCCCGAATAGCCCTTCTTGGCGGCAAAGTGGAAGTGCCCGGCGAGGCCGGCGAGTTGCTCGAAGCGCCCGGCCACATCGGGCGCCTGGGCCTTGAGTTCCTGCACGCAAATACAATCCGGGCGCTGCTGGCCCAGCCAGGCTTCCAGGCCCTTGGAGGTCGCGGAGCGAATGCCGTTGAGGTTGAGGCTGGTGAGTTTGAACAGGGATGGATCCATGCTGAATCAGGACGCCGCCACCACGGGCGGGCAGGGGAAAACACAGGAGGCGGCAGCGCAGGCGGCAGCCCTGGCGCAGGACTTCGTGCGCTTTGCCGTCGATTGCGGCGTGCTGCGCTTTGGCGAATTCAAAACCAAGGCCGGACGCCTGAGCCCGTACTTCTTCAATGCCGGGCTGTTTGACGACGGCGCCCGGCTGGGGCGCCTGGCGCAATTCTATGCACAGGCCCTGCTGGCCAGCGGCATCGAGTTCGACATGGTCTTCGGCCCGGCCTACAAGGGCATCCCGCTGGCTGCCAGCGTGGCCGTGGAGCTGGCGCGGCTGGGCCGCAATGTGCCCTTTGCCTACAACCGCAAGGAGGCCAAGGATCACGGCGAGGGCGGCAGCCTGGTCGGCGCGCCGCTAGCCGGGCGCGTGCTGATCATCGACGACGTGATGAGCGCCGGCACGGCAGCGCGCGAGTCGATCGCGCTGATCCGCGCCGCCGGCGCCGTGCCGCACGCCATGGCCATCGCACTGGATCGCCAGGAAAAGGCCACCGAGGATGGGCGCGATGTCGAGCACAGCGCCGTGCAGTACGTGCGCGACGTGCTGGGCCTGCAGGTCTGCGCCATTGCCACGCTGGCAGACTTGTTGCTATATCTTTCGGCCAGCGGTGGCGATGCGCAGATGCACGCGCACCGCGAGCGTGTGCTGGCCTACCGCCAGCGCTATGGCGTCGAGGACGCACTGCGATGAGCTGAACCCGAGTCCCGGGCCAGCAGCGCTGCGGCGCAAGACGTGAAACCGGCCGCAGTCGGCCTTCGTGAACAGGAGCTGGCTTGTTGAGCGCAACGCTGCATCGTCTTCACCGTCTGGCCGGCGCCACTGCCGCGCTGGCCCTGCTGGCCGCTGCCGCTGTCCCCGCCGCTGTCCAGGCCCAGGACAGCCGGGCAGCGCGCGAGGTCTATACCTGCATCGACGCCAGTGGCCGGCGGCTGACCTCCGACCGCCCGATACCCGAGTGCCTCGATCGCGAGCAGCGCGTGCTCGATGGCACGGGCACCGAGCGCCGGCGCATCGGCCCGGCGCTGTCCGAGCTGGAGCGCGCCGAGCAGGAGGCGCAGCGCCGCCGCGAGGCGCACGAGCGCGCCCGCGTCGCCGAGGAGCGCCGGCGCGAGCGCGCCCTGACGGCCCGCTACCCCGACGAGGCCACGCACCAGGCCGAGCGCGCCAATGCGCTGGCGCAGGTCGATGAGGTGATTGCCGTGGCGCGCCAGCGCATCGTCGATGTCGGCGCCGAGCGCAAGCGCCTCAATACCGAGCTGGAGTTCTACCAGGGCGACGCGAGCAAGGCGCCGGTCACGCTGCAGCGCCAGCTGCACGAGAACGACGAGGCGGTGCGCGAGCAGCAGCGCTTCATTGCCGCGCAGGAGCAGGAGAAGCGCCGCATCGGCCAGCGCTTCGACGCCGAGCTGGTGCAGCTGCGCCAGCTGTGGGCAGCGCAGCGCGCGGCTGCGGAAAAATGGACGGCCCCTGGGGGTGGCGGTAGTGGCGGCGGGGGCGAGCGCCAGCAGCCCTGAGGACACTGCCGCAGACACGGCGAAGGTCTCCGCAGAGGCCTTCAATTTTGATAGCTGTCAGCGCTTGCCTGGCTTGGGTTTGCGGCTGATTTCATTGAAAATCAATCCAGCCGGCTCTTGAGCAGGGCATTGACCTGCTGCGGATTGGCCTTGCCCTTGCTGGCCTTCATGACCTGGCCGACCAAGGCGTTGAAGGCCTTGTCCTTGCCGGCGCGGTACTGCTCGACATTGCCCGGGTTGGCGGCGATGACCTCATCGACGATGGCCTCCAGCGCGCCGGTATCCTGCATCTGGCGCAGGCCCTTGGCCTCGATCAGCACATCGACCTCCTGGCCCTCGCCGGCCCAAAGGGCATCGAACACCTGGCGCGCGGCGTTGTTGCTGATGGTGCCGTCGTGGATGCGCGCTATCAGCGCGGCGAGCTGGGCGCTGCTGACCTTGGCCGCCTCCATGCCGATCTCCTCAGCGTTCAGCCGGCGCGAGATCTCGCCCATGACCCAGTTGCTGGCCAGCTTGGGCTGGCCGCAGGCGCGCGCCACGTCCTCGAAGTAGGCCGCCATGGCCTGGCTTTGCGTGAGCGTGGTGGCGTCGTACTCGGGCAGGCCGTACTGCTGCACGAAGCGCGCCGCCATGGCGCGCGGCAGCTCGGGCATCCGGGCGCGCACCTGCTCGATCCACTCGGGTGCAATGACCAGCGGCGGCAGATCGGGGTCGGGGAAGTAGCGGTAGTCAGCCGCGTCTTCCTTGGTACGCATGGCGCGCGTCTCGCCGCTGTCGGGGTCGAACAGCACGGTGGCCTGCACGATCTGGTGCCCGTCCTCGATCTGCTCGATCTGCCAGCGGATCTCGTAGTCGATGGCCTGCTGCATGGACTTGAACGAGTTCAGGTTCTTGATCTCGCGGCGCGTGCCCAGCGGTTGGCCGGGTTTGCGCACCGAGACGTTGGCGTCGCAGCGGAAACTGCCTTCCTGCATGTTGCCGTCGCAGATGCCGATCCAGGTCACCAGCTTGTGCAGCTCGCGTGCATAGGCCACGGCCTCCTCGGTCGAGCGCATGTCCGGCTCGGTCACGATCTCTAGCAGCGCCGTGCCGGCGCGGTTCAGGTCGATGCCGCTCATGCCGATGAAGTCCTCGTGCAGCGACTTGCCGGCGTCGGCCTCCAGGTGGGCGCGCACCAGGCGCACAGTCTTCTTTTCGCCCTCCAGGTAGAACGACACCTCGCCGCCGGCCACCACGGGCTTGTCGAACTGGCTGATCTGGTAGCCGTGCGGCAGGTCGGGGTAGAAGTAGTTCTTGCGCGCGAAGATGCTCTCGTGGGCAATGTCCGAGCCCAGCGCCAGGCCGAGCCTGATGGCGTACTCCACGGCTTTCTTGTTCATGACCGGCAGCGTGCCGGGCAGGGCCAGGTCGATGGCGCTGGCCTGGGTGTTGGGCGGTGCGCCGAAGGCGGTGCTGGCGCGGCTGAAGATCTTGCTGGCGGTGGCCAGCTGGGCGTGCGTCTCGAAGCCGATCACGACCTCGTAGCCCTGGATGAGTTTGGCTGTCATGGCAAGCGGGCAGGTGTCTCGGGTTCAGGCAGTGGCCGGGCGGCGCAGATGGAAGTCGGTGGCCTGCTGCAGGCGGTGCGCCACATTGAGCAGGCGTGCCTCGCCGAAGTGGTTGCCGATCAGCTGCAGGCCCACGGGCAGGCCGTGCGCGCCAAAGCCCGCCGGCAGGCTCATGGCCGGCAGGCCGGCCAGCGACGCGGGCAGGGTGTAGATGTCGGCCAGATACGTGGCCAGCGGGTCGGTCTTGGCGCCGATCGGCCAGGCCACGCTGGGCGAGACCGGGCCGGCAATCACGTCGCACTGCGTGAAGGCCTGCTGCAGGTCGTCGGCGATCATGCGGCGCAGGCGCTGGGCCTGCAGGTAGTAGGCGTCGTAGTAGCCCTCGGACAGCACATAGGTGCCGATCATGATGCGCCGCTTGACCTCCTCGCCGAAGGCCTCGGAGCGCGACTTCTTGTACATGTCCAGCAGGTCGGTGTAATCCCTGGCGCGGTGGCCGTAGCGCACGCCGTCGAGCCGCGCCAGGTTGGAGCTGGCCTCGGCCGGGCTGATGATGTAGTACACCGGCACGGCCAGGTCGGTGCGCGGCAGCGAGATGTCCACCAGCCTGGCGCCGAGCTTTTCGTATTCCTTGAGCGCTGCCTCGATGGCGGCGCGCACGTCCGGCGCCAGGCCGTCGGCGAAGAACTCGCGCGGCACGCCGATGCGCAGGCACTCGATGCTGCCCGAGAGCGCGCGCGTGAAATCCTCTGCCGGCATGTCCAGGCTGGTCGAGTCGCGCTCCACGTCCGGGCCGCACAGGCACGACAGCAGCAACGCGCAGTCGGCGGCCGAGCGCGCCATGACGCCGGCCTGATCCAGGCTGGAGGCGTAGGCGATCATGCCAAAGCGGCTGGCGCGGCCATAGGTCGGCTTGATGCCGGTGATGCCGCACAGCGCAGCCGGCTGGCGGATGGAGCCGCCCGTGTCGCTGGCCGTGGCGCCCGGCGCCAGGCCGGCGGCCACGGCGGCGGCGCTGCCGCCCGAGGAGCCGCCGGGCACGCGCGCCGTGTCCCAGGGGTTGCGCACCGGCTGGGGCGCGTCCAGGCCGATGGCGGGCACGGCGGCGCTTTCGTTGGCGCTGCCCATGGCGAATTCGTCGCAGCTGAGTTTGCCCAAGCTGACGCTGCCCGCCGCCGCCAGGTTGGCAACGATGGTGGCGTCAAAGGGCGAGCGGTAGCCGGCCAGCATCTGGCTGGCGGCGCTGGTCGGGAAGTCCTGCGTGACGAACACGTCCTTGTGCGCGATCGGCACGCCCGCCAGCGGGCCGGCCTTGCCGGCGGCCAGGGCCTTGTCCTGCGCGCGTGACTGCGCCAGCGTCACCTCCTCGTCGATGGCCAGGAAGGCGGCCAAGTCCTGGCGCTGGCGGATGCGGGCCAGAAAATGCTGCGCCAGCTCCACGGCGCTGACCTGGCGGTTGTGCAGCTGCGCCGCCAGCGCCACCACGCCCATGTCGTGCCATGCGGTGTTCTTGGAGTCCATGCTCATGCTCGCTTGTCGTTGTCGCTGTGCTTCGTTCACTCGATGACCCGGGGCACCAGGAACAGGCCGCGCTCGACGGCGGGCGCGTTGGCCTGGCATTGCGCACGGCGGTCGGGCTCGCTGGCCACGTCGTCGTGCAGGCGCAGCTGCACCGGCTGCACGGCGGCCAGCGGATGGGCCAGCGGCTCCACGCCGGTGGTGTCCACCGCCTGCATCCGCGCGACGATGGCGAAGAAGTCGTTGATGGTGGAGAGCATTCGCTCACCCTCTGCGGGCGTGAGCTCCAGCCGGGCCAGATGGGCGATGCGGCTGATGTCCTGGGGGGTCAGTGCCATAGATAGGGGCGGCGGCAACCGGATGTAAATTCGACGCTCGGGCGGCCAGCCGGTGAAAGTTATTCACAGGGGATGCGTTATTATCCAGCCTTTGCCGCAACGCCTTCCCGCCTCATCGGTGATCGTGCGAAAAAAGCGCCTTCCCCCTGCTACCCCTTGAGATTTTGACGGCGACGGCAAGCCGACGCGCATGTCGTGCCGCATGAGGATTCCTGAATGTTCGGATCATTGCGTCGGTACCTCTCCACCGACCTGGCCATCGACCTTGGCACCGCCAACACCCTGATTTTTGCGCGCGACAAGGGGATCGTGCTGGACGAACCCTCCGTGGTCGCCATCCGCCACGAAGGCGGCCCGCACGGCAAGAAGGTCATCCAGGCCGTTGGCTCCGAGGCCAAGGCCATGCTCGGCAAGGTGCCGGGCAACATCGAGGCCATCCGCCCGATGAAGGACGGCGTGATCGCCGACTTCGTCATCACCGAGCAGATGATCAAGCAGTTCATCAAGATGGTGCATCCGCGCTCGGTGCTGACCCCCAGCCCGCGCATCATCATCTGCGTGCCCTGCGGCTCCACCCAGGTCGAGCGGCGCGCCATCAAGGACGCGGCCGAGGCCGCCGGTGCCACCGCCGTCTATCTGATCGAGGAGCCCATGGCCGCCGGCATCGGCGCCGGCCTGCCGGTGTCCGAGGCCTCCGGCTCCATGGTCGTGGACATCGGCGGCGGCACGACGGAAGTCGGCGTGATCTCGCTGGGCGGCATGGTCTACAAGGGCAGCGTGCGCGTGGGCGGCGACAAGTTCGACGAGTCCATCATCAACTACATCCGGCGCAACTACGGCATGTTGATCGGCGAGCCCACGGCGGAGCTGATCAAGAAGCACATCGGCTCGGCCTTCCCGGGCAGCGAGGTCAAGGAGCTGGAGGTGCGCGGCAGAAACCTCTCCGAGGGCGTGCCGCGCAGCTTCACCATCTCCAGCAACGAAGTGCTGGAAGCGCTCACCGAGCCGCTCAACCAGATCGTCAGCGCCGTCAAGAACGCCCTGGAGCAGACGCCGCCGGAACTCGGCGCCGACATCGCCGAGCGCGGCATGATGCTCACCGGCGGAGGCGCGCTCTTGCGCGACCTCGATCGCCTGCTGGCCGAGGAGACCGGCCTGCCCGTGCTGGTGGCCGAGGAGCCCCTGACCTGCGTGGTGCGCGGCTGCGGCATGGCGCTGGAGCGCATGGAGCGCCAGGGCAGCATCTTCACCAGCGACTGAGGCCGGCGCGCTGCCCGCCCGTCCACCCCAGCGCGTCGTGCCTCTGGCCTGTCCGCGCAGCCCTGGCGCGACAGGTGCGCCCCATTGACCCTGAGCCATGCCACCGGGAACGCTTGAACGCGCCGCTCCCTCGATGTTCCGTCAGAGGCCATCGCCACGCGCGCAGTTGCTGCTGTATCTGGCGCTGGCGCTGTTCCTGATGGTGGCCGACGCACGCTTTCGCATCACCGAGCCGCTGCGCAACGTCGTGGCCGCAGCGCTCTATCCGCTGCAATGGCTGGCCCTGCAGCCGGTGCAACTGGCCAGCCAGGGTGCGGATTACGTCCAGCAGCTCGATGCTGCCCGCCACGAACTGGAGCAGGCGCGCGAGGCCATGGCGCAGATGACGCTGCGCGCCAGCCAGAACGAGCAGTTGCTGCGCGAGAACGCCCAGTTGCGCGAACTGCTGGGCCTGCGCGAGCGCCTCACGACCCCGGCGCGCCCGGCGCAGGTGCTCTACGACACGCCCGACCCCTATACCCGCCGCGTCATGATCGACCAGGGCCAGCTGGCCGGCGTCGAGCCCGGCTCGCCGGTGCTGGACGCGCACGGCGTGCTCGGCCAGGTCACGCGCGTCCATGCCGGCCTGAGCGAAGTCACCCTGCTGATCGACCGCGACCAGGTCATTCCCGTGCTCAACGTGCGCACCGGCGCGCGCAGCGTCGCCTATGGCGACCCGGCCGCCATGCAGGGCGGCGGCATGGAGCTGCGCTTCACCCCGGGCAACACCGACGTGCAGGAGGGCGACCTGCTGTCCACCAGCGGCATCGATGGCGTCTATCCGCCCGGCCTGCCGGTGGCGCGCGTGGTGCGCGTCGAGCGGCGCGCCGACTCCACCTTTGCCCGCATCTACTGCCAGCCGCTGGCCCAGGTACATGGTGCGCGCCATGTCATGGTGCTGACGCCGGTGGCGCAGGCGCTGCCCGAGCTGCCTCAGCCGGAAGCCTCGCCGCAGAGAAAACGCATCAAATCCACCCCGGCTGCCGAGGCCGCCGGGGCAGCAGCAGGAGGACGCCGATGATCATGCCGCGCGGCCAGCCGCTGTTGATGCCAGTGCGCCCGGCCTTCATTGCGTTCAGCCTGCTCATTGCCTTGGTGCTGACCATGCTGCCCCTGGGGCGCGTGCTGTGGACGCCCGACTGGGTGCTGCTGCTGCTGGTCTTCTGGAGCCTGCAGCAGCCCCAGCGCCTGGGCCTGGGCGTGGCCTTTGCGCTGGGCCTGGTGATCGATGTGCAGCAATCGGCACTGCTGGGCCAGCACGCCATCGTCTATGCGCTGGCGGTGTTCGGCGTGCAGGCGGCGGCGCGGCGGCTGCTGTGGTTCGGCACGCTGATGCAGGCGCTGCAGCTGGCGCCGCTGTTCGTGCTGGCGCACGCCCTGCAGGTGCTGCTGCGCGTGGCCGCCGGCGGCATCGTGCCGGACTGGACGGTGCTGCTGGCCCCGCTGCTGGAGACGCTGCTGTGGCCGCTGGCCAGCTGGGTGCTGCTGGCGCCGCAGCGCCGCCCGCCCGATCAGGACGACAACCGCCCGCTGTGAGGGACGAGGCTCGATGACGGAACTGCGCAATGCCCAGGCCGAAGCGTGGCGCTTTCGCCTGCGCGTGGTGGTGGTGGCGCTGGTGGTGCTGGCCGCCTTCGGCCTGATCGCCGCGCGCCTGTACGTGCTGCAGGTCGTGCGCCACGAAGGTCTGGCCGACCAGGCCGAGAACAACCGCACGGCAGTCGTGCCCATCGTGCCCAACCGGGGCCAGATCCTGGATCGCAACGGCGTGGTGCTGGCCACCAACTACTCGGCCTACACGCTGGAGATCACGCCCTCGCGCTCAATGGATCTGGAGGCCACCATCAACGCGCTGGCCGAGATCGTGGACATCCAGCAGCGCGACCGCCGGCGCTTCAAGCGGCTGATGGACGAGTCGCGGCGCTTCGACTCGCTGCCGATCCGCACGCGCCTGTCGGACGAGGAGGTGGCGCGCTTTGCCGCCCAGCGCTGGCGCTTTCCGGGCGTGGAGATCAAGGCGCGGCTGTTTCGCACCTACCCGTTCGGCGAGGTGGCCAGCCATGCCATCGGCTACATCGGGCGCATCAACCAGCGCGAGAAAGAGCGTATCGAGGACTCCGAGAACGCGGCCAACTACCGTGGCACGGACTACATCGGCAAGCTGGGCGTGGAGCAGAGTTTTGAAGAAACGCTGCACGGCCACACCGGCGTGGAACTGCTGGAAACGTCCGCCGGCGGCTACGCCGTGCGCCGGCTGGAAAGCCACCCGGCCACGCCCGGCAACACCGTGATGCTGTCGCTGGACATCCGGCTGCAGAAGATGGTGGAAGACCTGTTTGGCGAGCGCCGGGGCGCGCTGGTGGCGCTCGACCCGAGGAATGGCGAGGTGCTGGCGCTGGTGTCCAAGCCGACCTTCGACCCTAATTTGTTCGTCGAAGGCATCGACCAGGAAAACTGGCAGGCGCTCAACGAGTCCATCAACAAGCCGCTGCTGAACCGCGCCCTGCGCGGCACCTACCCGCCCGGCTCGACCTACAAGCCCTTCATGGCGCTGGCGGCGCTGGAGACCGGCAAGCGCGCGGCCAGCGTGGTGGTCAGCGACCCGGGCTTCTACAACTACGGCGGACGGACGTTCCGCAGCCACGAGGGCGGCCTGGGCGGCGTGGACATGCACCGCGCCATCCAGTTTTCCAGCAACACCTACTTCTATTCGCTGGCCGTGGAGATGGGCGTGGACATGATCCACGACTTCATGGCGCCGCTGGGCTTTGGCCAGATCACCGGCATCGACCTGGGCGGCGAGGTGCGCGGCGTGCTGCCCAGCCAGGAGTGGAAGCGAAACGCCTACAAGCGAGCCGAGGCCAAGCGCTGGTACTCGGGCGAGACGGTGTCGCTGGGCATCGGCCAGGGCTACAACAACTTCACCATGCTGCAACTGGCCGTGGCCGAGGCGACGCTGGCCAACGGCGGCACGCGGCATCGCCCGCACCTGATCAAGGCCGTGCGCGATCAGGTCACCGGCATCACCACCGAAGTCGAGCAGCCGCCGGGTGAATCGCTGGGCTTCAAGCCGCGCCATGTCGAAGTCATCAGGAATGCCCTGCGCGCGGTGAACGAGGCCGGCACGGGCCGGCGCGTGTTTGCCGGCGCGCCGTACTCGTCGGCGGGCAAGACCGGCACGGCGCAGGCCGTGGCCTGGGCGCAGGGCACGAAGTACAACGCCCGGCTGCTGGCCGAGCACCAGCGCGACCACTCGCTGTTCGCCGCCTTCGCGCCGGTGGAAGACCCCAAGGTGGCGGTGGCCATCATTGTCGAGAACGCCGGCTTTGGCGCCGCCGCCGCCGCGCCCATCGTGCGCCGGGTGTTCGACTACTGGCTGCTGGGCCAGTACCCGAGCGAGGAAGACATCGCCGCCGTGAGCAAGGGCCAGGGCGGCCCGCCCATCGGCACGCCGCGCCGGGCCGAGGAGGTGGAGCTGGCGCCGACGGTGGTGCCGTAGGGCATACGCGCCGGCTTCTCCGCATCAGACATTTATATTGCTATTTTTATAATAGCTAATATCGCTTGCTGGACAAGGGTTTGAGCCGTTTTTATTCTGATTTTCAGGCCGACATCAGCACCGGCCCGCCCTTGTCCAGGGCGCGCTGGTAGGCCGCCCTGGCCTCCATGCGCTGGCGATAGGCGCGCAGGTGCGGCCAGGCATCCTGGCCGCCGCCACGCGCCAAGGCGGCTTCGACGGCAAAGCTCATCTGGAAGTCGGCCATGGTGATGTGCTCGCCGGCAAACCACAGATGCCGCGCCAGATGCGCCTCCATGAAGGCCAGCGCGGTCTGCACGTTGGGCTGGATGAGGGTTTGCTGCACCTTGGCGCACAGGGCGCGGGCAATCGGGCGCACGAAGAACGGCATGGGCTGGCGCGGGATGGTGTCGAACACCAGCTGCATCACCAGCCAGTTCATCAGCGACCCCTCGGCGTAGTGCATCCAGAAGCGGCACTGGCGATGCTCGGGCGTGCCGCGTGCTGGCTCCAGGTGGGCCAGTTCGGCGGGGGCCTGCGCGCCAAAGCGCTCGACCAAGTATTCGATGATGGCGCCCGACTCGGCCACCACGGTCTCGCCATCCTCCACCACGGGCGACTTGCCCAGGGGATGGATTTTCTTCAGCGCCGCCGGTGCCAGCCGGCTCTTCGGATCGCGCGGGTAGCGGCGGATGTCATACGGCACGGCCAGCTCTTCGAGCAGCCACAGGATGCGCTGCGAGCGCGAAGTTTCGAGATGGTGAACGATGAGCATGATGGGCGCAGTGGGGGAGGACAGGGCGGCCGGGCCGACGGGCGCAAAGCGTAGCAGGGCCGCGCCGGTGCTGCCGGGCGCCGCCTCGGCAGCCGGCAGGGTGCGCCTGGCCTTCAGGGGCTGGTGGGCTGCACTTCCTGCCGCGCCGGCACCCGTGCCGGCTGCACCTGGCTCACGATCAGCGCCGCCACGATCAGCGCCGCGCCGGCCAGGCCGCTGGCGCCCAGCGTCTCGCCAATCAACACCCAGGCCGTGAGCGCGGCAAACACCGGCTCCAGGCCGAAGATGATGGCGCTGCGCATGGCGTCCACGCGCTGCTGGCCCCAGGCCTGCAGGGTCACCACGACCACGCTGGCGACCACGCCCAGGTAGATCAGCGCCGCCAGCGCCGGCCCGGGCAGGTCGCCGATGCTGGCCCAGGTGCCGGCCATGCCGCCGTGGCGCGCCAGCAGCAGGGCGCCAGCGGCCACGAACATGACCAGCGCCTGCATGGCCGCCAGCCGTGTGGCGCGCAGCGGTGCGGCGGCGGTGCGGCGCGCGCACTCCTCCAGCACCAGGATGTAGAGGGCATAGAACAGCGTGCTGGCCAGCGTCAGCGTATCGCCCAGGTTCCACGGCTCGTCCTCGTGGAACATCAGCACCATGCCGGCCAGCGCCATGGCGCACGCCGCCCACAAGGCCAGGCCATAGCGCCGGCCCAGCACCGTCATGGCCAGCAGCGGCACGACCAGCACGTTCAGGCCGGTGACGAAGGCATTGCGGTTGCTGCTGGTGCGCGCCAAGCCTTCCACCTGCAGCCAGAAGGCGACAAACAGCAGCGCGCCCAGCAGCAAGCCCCAGCGGCGCTCGGGCGCGGTCAGGCCACGCCACAGGGGCGCCAGCACCAGCAGCGCGATGGCAAAGCGCGCCCAGATGATTTGCAGGGCATCGAGCTGCGCGGACAGCAGCTTCATGGCCGGGAAAGTCGTGCCCCAGACGGCGACGACGAGGAGCAATGCCAGCAGGCCGTGGCGTTCAAAGCGCATGGTGATAGTGTGGGATGAAAAGCGCCGGTGGGGCGGCGGTGGGGATTTGCTCCTTCCCCCTGAGGGGGAAGGCGGGGATGGGGGCCGGCTCGCGGTGGGCGCCGCCGCTGGCTATCCAGCCGCCGCTGGCCTCCGCCCCAGCCCCCCACAGGGGAGGGAGCAGGAGAGAGTGCAGGGTTCAGGGTAAAAAAGGGCGGTAGCGCACGTCCCACAAGCGTGGGCAGCTATCGAAAAAATAGCTCAATCAACTGCTCATGCGCCGCAGGAAGGAGCGGATGCGTTCGCTGGCCGGGTTGGCGAAGAACTCCGCCGGCGGCGCGTCGTGCGCGATGCAGCCCTGGTCGAAGAACATGACCCGATCCGCCACCTCGCGGGCAAAGCCCATCTCGTGGGTCACCACGATCATGGTCATGCCGCCGCGCGCCAACTCGCGCATGACGTCCAGCACCTCCTGCACCATCTCGGGGTCGAGCGCGCTGGTCGGCTCGTCGAACAGCATGACCTTGGGCGCCATGGCCAGCGCCCGGGCAATGGCCACGCGCTGCTGCTGCCCGCCCGAGAGTTGCCAGGGGTACTTGTGCGCGTGATCCTGCATCCCCACGCGCTTCAAAAGCTGCATGGCCTGGCCATTGGCCTCGGCGCGCGGCGTGCGGTGGATGCGCCGGGGCGCCAGCGTCAGGTTGTCCAGCACCGTCAGGTGACCGAACAGGTTGAACTGCTGGAACACCATGCCGACCTCGCAGCGCTGCGCCTGCAGCGTGCGCGCATCGTCGGTCACCTCCACGCCGCCGATGGTGATGCTGCCGCTGTCGTGCGGCTCCAGCCGGTTGATGGCGCGCAAGAGCGTGCTCTTGCCTGAGCCGGAGGCGCCGATGATGGTCGTGACCTGGCCGGTGTGGAACTGGGTCGATACGCCCTTGAGGACTTCATGGCTACCGAAGGCCTTGCGCACGTCCTTGCAGACGATGTAGGGGGTGCTCATTGGACGCGGCCCTCCACGTCGAAGCGGTGCTCGATGGCGTGCGTGACCTGGGTGACCAGCGTGGTCAGGATCAGGTAGGTGATGGCCACCGTGGTCAGTGTCGCCACCGGCTGGAAGGTGGCCGACTGGATGCGGTTGCCGACGTTGGTCAGCTCGACCACGCCGATGACGTAGGCCAGCGAGGAGTCCTTCAAAAGCGCGACGAAGTTGCTCACCAGCGGCGGCAGGGCGATCTTGAAGGCCTGCGGAAACACCACGTCCAGGAACACGCGCGAGCGCGGCAGGCCCAGGGCGCGCGCGGCCTCGGTCTGGCCGCGCGGCACGGCCAGGAGGCCGGCGCGGATGGCCTCGGCGTTGTAGGCGCCCACGTTCAGGCCCAAGGCTACGCAGGCGGCGGCGAAGTCGGGCAGGTTCAGGCCCGGCACCAGCACCGGCAGGGCGAAATAGACGAACAAAATCTGCACCAGCAGCGGCGTGCCGCGAATGGCCCAGATGTAGAAACTGGCGATGCCGCGCAGCCAGGCCAGGCGCGAGGTGCGCGCCAGCGCCGCCGCTGTGCCCAGGATCAGCCCGGCGATGCCGGCGACCACCGTGAGCTCCAGCGTGGTCAGCGCTCCTTCGGCAAACAGCGCGGCGTTGGAGCCTATGGGCTCGGGGAAGAACGACAGCAGCCAGCCAAGCAGCGACAGAACCAGCGCCATCAGCACCAGCGCCGCCACCAGCGTGGCGTTGCTGCGCTGGGGCCGGCTCCAGTTCGAGGGCCAAAGAGCGACAAGCATGGGACAGACAAAAGCAAAACGCCTGCGCCGGGCGATGCGGCCCAGCGCAGGCAGGAAACGAGGGATCAGGCCGATGCGGGCTGCAGGGCGCTCACTTGCAGGTCACGTCTTCCTGGAAGTATTTCTGCGAGATCTTGCCGATGGTGCCGTCGGCGACCAGCTCCTGGAAGGCCTTGTTCCAGGCGTCGGCCAGCGGCTGGTTGCCCTTGGCCACGGCGGCGGCGACCTTCTCGATGAACAGCATGTCGCCGGTCTTGAAACCGGCCTTGGGCGCCTTGGCCAGCATTTCCTTGGCTACGAAGCGGTCGGTCACCCAGGCATCGACGCGCTTGGAGGCCAGGGCGCTGCGTGCGGCCTCGTCGGTGGGGAAGTTCTTCACGTCCTTGACGCCGGGCACTTCCTTGACGTGCTGCAGGTAGGAGGTGCCGGTCTGCACCGCCACCACCTTGCCGGCCAGGTCGGCAGCCTTGGCGATCTCGGGCTTCATGGAGACGATCTGGCCGCCCGAGCAGTAGTGCGGGTCGGTGAAGGTGGCAGCCTTGGCGCGCTCCTCGGTGATGCCGTGCGAGGCAATGACCAGATCCCAGCGGTCTTGCTGCAGGCCCGTGAGCAGGGCGTCAAAGCCCACCGTCTTCCACTCGTACTTGAGGCCCATTTTCTTGGCCACGGCCTCGGCAACCTCGATCTCGTAGCCCGTCAGCTCCTTGCCCTTGAAGAAGTTGAAGGGCGCGTACTGGCCTTCGGAGCCGAGGACGATGGTGCCGCTTTTCTGGATGTCGGCCAGGGGCGGGCGTGGACGGTGGCGGCGGCGCACAGTGCCAGGGCAGCGGCGGCCAGGGTCTGGAGCATCTTCATGGGTGTTGATCCTGCAGGGGTGTCAGGGACAAAAAAACCGGCCTTGCGGGTGGCAGGCCGGACACTGCAAAAGGCCCAGGCCTGCAACAACCGGTCGGGGAAAAAGGCTGGCCTCGTGGGGGTGGCGCATTATAGGGACGCGCTTTTATCCCTGTGCATGGGCGCAAACCCGGTGAAATCCCGCAGTTTTGTGCCGATCTGCCGCCTCGGGCCGGGGCGGTCAGCGCAGGCGCATCAGCGTGGATTTGCCAAACAGGCTCTCCAGCAGATCGACGGCCAGCTCGGCGGTCTGGTTGCGGATGTCCAGCGCCGGGTTGAGCTCGACCAGATCGCACGAGGCCAGCCGCCCGCTGTCGGCCAGCATCTCCATGCACAGCTGCGTCTCGCGGTAGGTCAGGCCGCCGCGCACGTCGGTGCCCACGCCGGGAGCCACGGCCGGATCCATGGCGTCCATGTCGAAGCTGACGTGCAGGTGGGTGTGCTCATCGACATCGGCCAGCGCCGCCTGCATCACCGCGCGCATCCCCAGCTCGTCGATGGTGCGCATGTCGTGGACTTCGATGCCGTGCTCGGCGACGAAGCGTTTCTCGACCGCGTCCACGCTGCGCACGCCGATCAGGGCGATCTGGCCGGCGGCCAGCGCCGTGCCCCCGGCCAGTTGCGCCAGCGCGCGCGGCCCCTGCCCGAGCAGGCAGGCCACCGGCATCCCGTGCAGGTTGCCCGAGGGCGAGGTCTCGGGCGTGTTGGCGTCGGCGTGGGCGTCGAACCACAGCACCTTCAGGCGCCGTCCCCGGACGTGGCAGTGCGCGGCCACGGCGCTGATGGAGCCGATCGCCAGGCAGTGGTCGCCGCCCATCAGCAGCGGCAGCTCGCCGCGCGCCAGGGCGGCGGCAGTGGCGTCGTGGACGGCGCGGTTCCACTGCACGACTTCATCGAGATGCCGAAAGCCGTCCTGCGCCAGCGCCTGCGGGTTGCCCGGGCCGTGCAGGTTGCCGGCATCGTGTACCGCCAGGCCCAGGGCGCGCAGGGCGCGGGCGAGGCCGGCGATGCGCAGCGCATCCGGCCCCATGCTGGCGCCCAGCACGCTGGCGCCGACATCGGTGGGCGCGCCGATCAGGGTCACGGTGCTCATGGGGCGGACTCCTCGTCGCAAGGTTCAAGAGCAGGCAACTGGGGGCAAGGGTGGGCAAGGCAAGGCTTAGCGCAGGAAAGCATCCCAGCCGGTCTTCACGATCAGCGCGCCGACCACGACGATGAAGATGCCGCGCACGAAGCCCGCGCCGTGCTTGAGCGCCAGGTGCGCGCCCAGCAGGCTGCCGACCACGTTGGCCAGCGCCAGCGGCAGCGCGAAATGCCACCACACATGGCCCTTGGCGGCAAACAGGATCAGCGCGGCGACGTTGGTCGCCAGGTTCAGCAGCTTGGCGCTGGCCGAGGCGTGCAGGAAGTCGTAGCCCAGCACGCGCACGAACAGAAAGACGAAGAAGCTGCCCGTGCCGGGGCCAAAGAAGCCGTCGTAGAAGCCGATGGCCAGGCCGATGGCGCTGGCCGCCCAGGCCTCCTGGCGCGCGGCCAGGCGCGGCGCGTGGGTGCGGCCCAGGTCTTTCCTGGCCAGGGTGTAGGCCAGCAGCGCCACCAGCACCAGCGGCAGCAGCTTGCGCAGGAAATCCGCCGAGATCAGCGTGACCACCCAGGCGCCCGCGAAGGCGCCGGCAAAGCCCGCCGCCGTGGCCGGCAGCATGGCCGGCCAGCGCAGGGTCACGCGCCGGCTGTACTGCCAGGTGGCGATGCCCGTGCCCCAGATGGCTGCGCTCTTGTTGGTGCCCATCAGCGTGGCCGGCGCAGTGGCGGGGAAGGTGGCAAACAGGGCGGGCAGCAGGATCAGCCCGCCGCCGCCCACGATTGCGTCCACGAAACCGGCCAGCAGCGAGGCCAGCGAGACGATGAGCCATTCCATGGGCGCGATTGTGGCAGTGTTGGTGGTTCTTTTTTGATAGCTGGAGGCGCTTGACTGGCAAGGGTTTCAGCTCGTTTTCATCAAAAAATGCAAGGAAAGCGGGCAAAAAAAAAGCACCTGGCGGGCAGGTGCTGGCAGGAAAAAGGCGCCTCTTGCGGGCGCCTGTCTGGATATTGGTGTTCTTGTATCGCGGCGAGCTGTCTCCTCGGCCCCTCGTGTGGCGTGCCGGGGGCGCGCGTCGAGTGGGGGCAATGTAGCCAAGCGAGCTGGCGCCGGCATCGGGGATTTCCCCCGGATGGCCTTGAAATTTTGTTCAGGCCGGCCTTCGGCCCGCTCAGGCGCCAGCGCTGCCCCGGCGGATCCACTGCGCCGCCATCTCGGCCATCATCAGCGTCGGGCTGTTGGTGTTGCCGCTGGTGATGGTCGGCATGGCGCCGGCGTCCACCACGCGCAGGCCGGCCACGCCGCGCACGCGCAGCTGCGCGTCCAGCACCGCCATCGGATCATCCTGGCGACCCATGCGCGTCGTGCCCACGGGGTGGAAGATGGTGGTGGCGATGTCGCCGGCCAGGCGCGCCAGGTCTTCGTCGCTGTGGTACTGCGGGCCAGGCTTGTATTCCTCGGGCGCGTAGGGTGCCAGCGCCGGCTGGCCGGCGATGCGGCGCACTACGCGCAGGCTGTCGGCGGCGACTTGCCGATCCTCCTGCGTGGACAGGTAGTTGGGCGCAATCGCCGGGGCGTCCTCGAAGCGCGGACTCTTGATGGTGACGCTGCCCCGGCTGGTCGGCTGCAGGTTGCACACGCTGGCGGTGAAGGCCGGGAAGCTGTGCAGCGGATCGCCGAAGGCTTCGAGCGACAGCGGCTGGACGTGGAACTGGATGTTGGCGTGCTCGTAGCGCTCGCTGCTGCGCGTGAAGGCGCCCAGCTGCGAGGGCGCCATGCTCATGGGCCCGCTGCGCCTCACGGCGTATTCCAGCCCGATGCGCGCCTTGCCCAGCAGCGTGCTGGCCAGCTGGTTGAGCGTCGGCACGCCCTGCACCTTGTACACGGCGCGGATCTGCAGGTGATCCTGCAAATTGGCGCCGACGCCGGGCAGCTCGTGCCGCACCTCGATGCCGCGCTGCCGCAGCAACTCGCCCGGGCCTATGCCCGACAGCTGCAGCAGCTGCGGCGAGTTCACGGCGCCGGCGCTCAGGATGACCTCGCGCGTAGCGTGCGCCGTGACCATCTCGCGGCCCGTCCAGACCTGCACGCCGGTGCAGCGCTGGCTGCCGTCCTCCTGGCGCTCCAGCAGCAGCCGCGTGGCCTGGGCGTTAGTCCACAGCTCGAAGTTGGGCCGGCCATAGCAGGTCGGGCGCAAGAAAGCCTTGGCGGTGTTCCAGCGCCAGCCGGCCTTCTGGTTGACCTCGAAGTAGCCCACGCCCTCGTTGTCGCCGCTGTTGAAATCCTGCGTGGCCGGGATGCCGGCCTGCTGCGCCGCCTGGGCAAAAGCGTCCAGGATGTCCCAGCGCAGGCGCTGGCGCTCCACGCGCCACTCGCCGCTGCTGCCGGTGCGCTTGTTGCCGTGCAGGCGGGCAAAGGCCTCGTCGGCCTGGCCGGGCGCATCGAGCCGCCAGTGATCCTCGTGGCGGCGAAACGCCTGCAGCACGTTGCTCCAGCGCCAGGCGTCCTCGCCCGTCAGTTCGGCCCAGTGCTCATAGTCGCGCGCCTGGCCGCGCATGTAGATCATGCCGTTGATGCTGCTGCAGCCGCCCAGTGTCTTGCCGCGCGGGTAGCGCAGGGTGCGGCCGTTCAGGCCGGCGTCAGGCTCGGTCTGGTACAGCCAGTCGGTGCGCGGGTTGCCGATGCAGTACAGATAGCCCACCGGCACATGGATCCAGTGATAGTCGTCCTTGCGGCCGGCTTCGAGCAGCAGCACGCGGCACGACTTGTCCGCGCTCAGGCGGTTGGCCAGCAGGCTGCCGGCGGTGCCGGCGCCGATGATGATGGTGTCGAAAGTGGTGTCGGTGCTCATGGCTTTTGCAGTGGCGCCTGGCTGACAGGCTGGCGCGCCATTGTCCGAAGGCAGGCTCGGCTGTCGAGAGGGAAAATCCTGCGTGCTTCTTTTTGTATAGCTGCATTCGCTTGTCCAGCAAGGGTTTCCAGGCTTTTTGGATGTTTTTTCAATACATTCTGGCAGTGCCGCAGGCGATTGTGCAAAACTGCCCCCCCATGCCTGAGCTGACCCCACCCACCCTGAGCCGTGAGCCAGCCGCCGGCGCTGCCGGTGCGCGCGTGCTGTTGCGTGGCGACTGGCTGGCCGCCGCGCTGGCCGACCGGGCGGCGGCGCGGCGGCTGCTGCGCCAGATGCGCGAGAGCGCTGGCGCCGGCCAGGAGAGTGCTGCGCCGGCCTGGGATCTGTCGGGTGTGCAACGCCTGGATCACATCGGCGCGCAGCTGCTGTGGGATCACTGGGGCCAGCGCTGGCCCGGGCAGATCGAACTGGCCGATGCCCAGCGCGCCATGATCGAGCGCGTGGCGCAATACACCACCGAGCGCCCGCCGCGCCAGCGCACCACCCTGGGCGGGGCGCTGTATGCGCTGGGCGGGCAGGTCGTCCATGCGCTGGATCACCTCAAGCACCTGGTCGAGCTGATCGGCCAGCTGCACCTGGACGTGCTGCGCCTGCTGCGCGCGCCCCTGCGCGGGCCGTGGCGCGACATCTCCGGCCACCTGTACCGCATGGGCGCGGCGGCGCTGCCCATCACCGCGCTGGTGGGCTTTCTGATCGGCGTGGTGCTGGCCTATCTGATGAGCCTGCAGCTGCGCCAGTTCGGCGCCGAGGCCTTCATCGTCAACATCCTGGGCATCTCGCTGATCCGCGAGCTGGGGCCGATGCTGGGCGCCATTTTGGTGGCCGGGCGCTCGGGCTCGGCCATCACGGCGCAGATCGGCGTGATGCGCGTGACCGAGGAGCTGGACGCCATGCGCGTCATGGGCATCCCGCACGGCTTTCGCCTGGTCATGCCGCGCGCGCTGGCGCTGGGCCTGGCCATGCCGCTGATCGCGCTGTGGACGACGCTGGCCGCCCTGGGCGGGGGCATGTTGGCCGCCGACCTGACCATGGACATCTCGCCGGCCTACTTCGCCCAGTCCCTGCCGGCGGCGGTGCAGGTGTCCAACCTGTGGCTGGCCATGGGCAAATCGGTGGTCTTTGGCGTGTTCATCGCGCTGATCGGCTGCCACTGGGGCCTGCGTGTGCAGCCCAACACGCAAAGCCTGGGCCAGGGCACGACGGCCTCGGTGGTCAGCGCCATCACCATGGTCATCATCGTGGACGCACTGTTTGCCGTGGCGTTCAAGAACGTGGGCTTCTGACGGTATGGGAAAAGCCAGCGACTCCACCGCCCCGGCAGCTGCTGCGCCACCGGGTGCCGCGCCCGCCGTCGAGATTCGCGGCCTGGCCACGGTGTTCGGCAAGGGCCGCGACGCCTTCACCGTCCACGACAAGCTGGATCTGACGGTGCGCCGGGGCGAGATCCTGTCGCTGGTCGGCGGCTCAGGCACCGGCAAGACGGTGCTGCTGCGCCACATCCTCGGGCTGACGGTGCCCACGCGCGGCAGCGTCAGCGTGCTGGGCCGCCCGGCCACCAAGCTTGGCGGCGAGGGTGCCAGCAGCCGCGTCGGCATGTTGTTCCAGCACGGCGCGCTGTTTTCCGCCTTCAGCGTGCTGGACAACATCGCCTTCGCCCTGCGCGAGCTGGGCACGCTGCCGGAGGGGGTCATCACCGATGCCGCGCTGGTCAAGCTGCGCCTGGTCGGCCTCAAGGCCGAGCACGCCACGCGGATGCCGGCTGACCTGTCGGGCGGCATGATCAAGCGCGTGGCGCTGGCGCGGGCGCTGATCATGGATCCGCCGCTGCTGCTGCTCGACGAGCCGACCGCTGGGCTGGATCCGAACAGCTCCGACGAGTTCTGCCAGTTGCTGCTGGAGCTGCACGCCGCGCTGGGCCTCACGGTCATCATGGTCACGCACGACCTGGATACCCTGTACGCCCTGTCCACGCGCGTGGCCGTGCTGGCCGAGCGGCGCGTGATCGCCCTGGGCACGCCCGACGAGGTCACGCGCTTCAAGCACCCCTTCATCGACCATTTTTTCCTGGGCGAGCGCGGTCGGCGCGCCCGGGCGAGCGAGACCAGCTGATGGAAAACCGATCCCACGCCCTGGCTGCCGGGGCCTTTGTCCTCCTCGTCGCCGCCCTGCTGGCCGGCCTGGCCCTGTGGCTGACGCGCGACCAGACGGCCTACCAGCTCTACGAGCTGTCCAGCAAGGACAGCGTGAGCGGCCTGCAGCCGCAGGCGGCGGTGCGCTACAAGGGCGTGGCCGTGGGCAAGGTCACGCACATCGGGTTCGATCCGCAGGTCAGCGGCAACGTGCTGATCCGCATCGCCGTGAACATGGACGCGCCCATCAGCCCGACCACCTTCGCCACCCTGGGCTACCAGGGCGTGACCGGGCTGGCGCATGTGCTGCTGGACGATGCCCGCCACCCCCTGAGCCAGCCCGCGCCCGGCGCCAGCGGCCTGCCGCGCCTGCCGCTGCAAAGCTCGCCGCTGAGCCAGCTGGCCGAGCAAGGCCCGGCCATCCTGGGCCAGGTGCAGGAAGTGGCCAAGCGCCTCAACCAGGTGCTGGGCGACGAAAACCAGCAGCGCTTTGCCACCGCTCTGGAGCAATTGGGCAGCGCTGCCGGCAACGTCAGCCAACTGGCCCGGCGGCTGGAGCGCACGGTGGACACCCGGCTCGACCCGGCGCTGGCCGCCGTGCCGCAGGTGGCGCAGGACGCGCGCCAGACGCTGGCCGCGCTGCGCCAGGCCGGCGAGAGTGCCGGGCGCACGGCGGATGACATCGGCGCCACCGTGCGCACTCTGAGCGCCGAGGGCGGGCCGGTCGATGCCATCGCCAGCAGCTCCAAGTCGCTGGCCGAGGCGGCTGACCGCTTTGGCCGCGTCACCCTGCCGCGCCTGAACCACGCCGCCGACGAAACCGCCCGCGCCGCACGCCGCCTGGGGCGCACTGCCTCGGGCATCAGCGACAACCCGCAGGCGCTGCTCTACGGCCCGGGGCGCGCTGCCGCCGGCCCGGGCGAGCCGGGCTTCGTCGCGCCGCCAGTCCAGCCGTGAAGGCGCCTGCATACCGCCCGGGAGATCCCATGGATACTATGAAAAATATAGCTGTTAACGCTTGTCTGACAAGGGTTTCAGGGCTTTTTCGTTTGATTTTTCTGGCTGTGGCCAGTGTGGCACTGGCTGCCTGCTCGGTGCTGCCCAAGCCGCCCGAGCGCGCCGACGTCTATGACTTCGGCCCGGGCAGCGCGACTGCTGCAGCCGCGCCGGCCCAGGCCCAGGCCCTGCCGCCGCTGGCGCTGGCCGACGTGGAGGCTACCGGCCTGCCCGAGGCCAGCTCGGCGCTGCTGTACCGCCTGGCCTATGCCAATGCCCAGCAGCTGCAGCCCTACACCCAGGCGCGCTGGAGCCAGCCGCCGGCCATCCTGGTGCAGCAGGCGCTGCGCGAGCAGCTCGGCCAGGGCCGCGCCGTGCTCTCGGGCGACGACGGCCTGGCCATGCTGGCCGACCGTGCCCGGATGCCCACGGTGCTGCGCGTGCAGCTCGAAGAGTTCAGCCAGGTCTTCGAGTCGCCCCAGCGCAGCCACGGCCTGCTGCGCCTGCGCGCGCTGCTGGCCGACAACAGCGCGCGCGGCGAGGTGCTGGTCGCCCAGCGCCTGTTCGTGGTGCAGCGCCCGGCCAGCACGCCCGATGCCGCCGGCGGCGCCCGCGCCCTGGCCGAGGCCGCCGCGCAGGCCGCGCAGGAGCTGGCCGACTGGGTGCAGCGCTCGGGCCGCTGAAGGAGCGCGCCCCTGGGCTGCCTGGACGTCCAGCGTCTGGCGCACGACGCACACGCACGCCCTGACCAGCCGCGCCGCCTACACGCGGCGCTGGCACTGCGCTGACGCTGCGCCGCTGTCCGAGCCGACGCACCGGCTGCCGGGTGATTTCTACAGTGCTTTCCATCGCTTGCAGCCACCCTGGCACGAAGCGATCGACACCAGACATTTCACCCACCGAAGGAGAGCAGCCATGAATGAAGACCGCATCAAGGGCAACTGGACGCAGTTCAAGGGCAAGGTCAAGGAGCAGTGGGGCAAGCTGACCGACGACGACATGGACGTGATCGCCGGCAAGCGCGACCAGATGCTGGGCAAGCTGCAGGAGCGCCACGGCCTGGCCAAGGAAGCCGCCGAAGACCAGCTCAACCACTGGGAGCGTGCCAATCCCGACTTCCGCTGGGATTGAGGCCGCCTCTGCCCGCACCACCCACTGTCCGGAGCACAACACCATGAAACATTTGCGCAACCTGATGGCCCTGGCCATCGCCGGCCTGCTGGCCACTTCCGGCATAGCCATGACCAAGGACGAGCACAAGGCCGCCGAGGAACGCATCGAAGCCGACTACAAGGCCGCCAAGGCCCAGTGCGATGCCCTGTCGGGCAACGCCAAGGACGTGTGCGAAAAAGAGGCCAAGGGCAACGAGAAGGTCGCCAAGGCCGAACTGCAGGCCCAGTACCAGCCCAGCGACAAGCACACTTACAAGGTACACGAGGCACGCGCCGATGCCGACTACGAAGTCGCCAAGGAAAAGTGCGATGACCTGTCGGGCAATGCCAAGGATGTCTGCAAAAAGGACGCCAAGGCAGCGCACGTGGCTGCCAAGGAAAAGGCCAAGGTCTCGCTGGCCGAGTCCAAGCCCGCGCCCAGCAATGCCAACCTGGCCAAGCAGGCCAACGTGGCCGAGGCCCGCAAGGACGCTGCACAGGAAATGCGCGAGGCCAACTACAAGGCTGCCAAGGAGCGCTGCGATAGCCTGAGCGGCGACGCCAAGGACAAGTGCGTGGCCGACGCCAAGCGCGAATACGCGCAATGACCCGTCCCCGGCTACTGCCGCAAAGCCCCGCCCGCCCAGGCGGGGCTTTTTTCCTGGCGCTTTGCCATGAGGCTTGGTGTTGACCTGAGTCAATGCCACTTCCTGCCACGCCCGTAGGCTCGCGCGCCTTCAAGGTTTGAACGGAGAAAGCACGACATGGCGACACTGCAATGGAGCGAAGAGCTGGCACTGGACTTGCCCCGCATGGATGAGACGCACCAGGAATTCGTCCAGTTGCTGCAGGCCGTGCAGGCGGCGGATGACGCCGGCCTGCCTGCCGCCTGGCAGGCGCTGGTCGAGCACACGGCAGAGCACTTCGCCCAGGAAGACCGCTGGATGCAGGCCACGCAGTTCGCCGCCGGCAACTGCCACAGCCTGCAGCACCAGGCCGTGCTGAACATCATGCGCGAGGGCGGCGCGCAGGGCGATCTGCGCGTGCTGCGCACCATGGCCGAGGAGCTGACGGTGTGGTTCCCGCAGCACACCGACAGCATGGACGCGGCCCTGGCGGCGCACCTGCGGCGCGTCGGCTTCGACCCGGCCACTGGCGTGGTGCATCAGCCGGCCGCGCTGCCCGCCGAACCCATCCACGGCTGCGGCGGCGCCTGCTCCTCGGGCGAAGCCGAAGCCGAACGCGAGGCCGAAGCCGCCCCGGCCTGAGCGCCGCGCCGGCCACAATGCCCTTTTTTGTCTGCCCTGCATGGCAAGGAGGTGCATCAATGGGTCAGTGGATCGACATCGTGGCCGAGGGCGGCTTTTGCGTGCCGGCCTGGCAAGTCAGCCCCGAAGGCACGCCGCGCGGCGCGGTGGTGCTGCTGCAGGAGATTTTCGGGGTCAACAGCCACATCCGCGACGTGGCTGGCCGGCTGGCGGCGCAGGGCTGGCTGGCGCTGGCGCCGTCCACCTTCGCCCGCGTGGAAAAGGGTGTCGAGCTGGGCTATGGCGAGGCCGACATGCAGCGCGGCAAGCAGCTCAAGGCCGCCGTGGAGGCCCTGCCCGCGCCCGGCGTGCTGGCCGACATCCAGGCGGCCATCGACCACGCCGCCCGCGACAGCGGCGCGCGCGTGGCGGTCATGGGTTTTTGCTACGGCGGCCTGCTGGCCTGGCGCGCCGCCTGCGAGTTGCAGGGCCTGTCAGCCGCCGTGCCCTACTACGGCGGCGGCATGACCACCCGCGCCGAGCTGGCGCGCACGCCGCGCGTGCCGGTGCTGGCGCACTTTGGCCGGCGCGACCACTTCATCCCGCTCAAGGGCGTGCAGGAGTTCGCCGCCGCGCACCCGCAGGTCGAGGTGCAGCTGTACGACGCCGACCACGGTTTCCACTGCGACCAACGCGCCAGCTACGACGCGCCGGCAGCGCAGCTGGCCTGGGCGCGAACGGTGGAGTTTCTGGGGCGGCATTTGCAAGCCAAATAAGGCGTCAGCCCTTGTCTGGAAAGCGCTGGCAGCTACTTTTAATGTAGCAATTAGGAGCGTCTTGGTGGCTCAATGCGCCCCTGCCGCCGCATCCGCCGCCCCGCCGGCCTGCACTCGCGGCGCGTGCGCCAGCCAGACCAGCGGGATCAGCACCATGAACAGCACGGCGGACAGGTAGAAGATGTCGTTGGCCGCCAGCATGAAGGCCTGCTGCGTGGTCATGCGCTCCATCTGCGCCAGCGCCTGGGCGTCGCTCATGCCGGCGGCGCGCAGCACCGCCAGGGCCTGCTCGAAGCCGGGGCTGGAGGGCCGCAGGTTCTCCACCAGTTGCGCATGGTGCAGCGTGGCGCGGCGCTCCCACAGTGTGGTGGTGACCGAGGTGCCGATGGCGCCCGCCGTGATGCGCATGAAGTTGGACAGGCCCGAGGCCGCCGGGATGCGCGCCGGCTCGATCTCCGACAGCGTAAGCGTCACCAGCGGGATGAAGAAGAACGCCATCGAGATGCCCTGGATGATGGTCGGCACCATGATGGTGGCGAAGTCCGCCTGAGTATTGAAGCGCGAGCGCATCCACAGCACGATGGCAAACACCACGAAGGCAAAGGTGGCGTAGCGGCGCGGATCGACCCGGCCAATGCTCTTGCCGACCATGGGCGACAAAATCATGGCCAGCAGGCCCACCGGCGCCATGATCTGCCCGGCCTGCGTGGCCGTGTAGCCCATGTGCTGCTGCAGCCACAGCGGCAGCAGCACCACGTTGCCGAAGAACAGGCCATAGCCGACCGAAGTCGCCAGCGAGCCGGCCCAGAAGTTGCGATTGCGAAACAGCGTCAGATCGACCACCGGGTGCGCCTCGTCGCGCTCCCAGATCAGGAAGGCGGCCAGGCCCACCACGGCCACCAGGGCGCTGGCCACGACCAGCGGCGAGGCGAACCAGTCGTGCTCCTTGCCGATGTCCAGCACCAGTTGCATGGCGCCTACCCAGATGACCAGCAGCGCCAGGCCGATGGAGTCGATGGGCAGGCTGCGCCGCTCGCTCTCGCGGTGGCGAAAGATGGCCCAGGTGGTGAAGGCGGCGGCAATGCCCACCGGCACGTTGATGTAGAAAATCCACGGCCAGCTCATGTTGTCCGTGATCCAGCCGCCCAGCAGCGGCCCCATCACCGGTGCGATCAGCGTGGTCATCGACCACATGGCCATGGCCAGGCCGGCCAGCGCGCGTGGGTAGCTGGCCAGCAGGAGCGACTGCGACAGCGGGATCATCGGCCCGGCGACGAAGCCCTGCAGTGCGCGTGCGGCGATCAACAGCGCCATGTTGGGCGCCAGCCCGCACAAGAGCGAGGCGATCACGAACAGCACCACGCTGGCCACGAACAGCCGCACCTGGCCGAAGCGCTGCGACAGCCAGCCGGTGAGCGGCACCGAAATCGCATTGGCCACGGCAAAGCTGGTGATGACCCAGGTGCCCTGCGTGGGGCTGACGCCCAGGTCGCCGGCAATGGCTGGCAGCGAGACGTTGGCGATCGACGTGTCCAGCACGTTCATGAACACCGCCGCCGACAGCGACAGCGTGCCCCAGGCGCGGGCGCTGCCAGTGAGCGGCGGCAGCGGCGCCGCCGGTGCGGGCGCGGCGGCCATGTCAGGACTTGCCCAGGTTGGCGGCGATGATGCGCGCCACTTCGGCCTCGGCGCCGTCGCCCAGCTGGTCGAATACGCGCGTTTGCGCCAGCGGCGCGCTGCGCGGCGCCTCGGCCAGCGCGGCGCCGTCCTGCTGGCGCGTATCCACTTCGACGTTCATGGACAGGCCCACGCGCAGCGGGTGCGCGGCGACCTGCCCGGCATCGAGGGCGATGCGCACCGGCACGCGCTGCACCACCTTGATCCAGTTGCCGGTGGCGTTTTGCGCCGGCAGCAGGGCAAAGGCCGCGCCCGTGCCCACGCCCAGGCCGGCCACCGTGCCGTGGTACTGCACCTGCTTGCCGTACAGGTCGGCCGTCAGCGTGGCCGGCTGGCCCAGGCGCAGGTTGCGCAGCTGGTTTTCCTTGAAGTTGGCGTCCACCCAGACCTCGCGCAGCGGCACGATGGCCATGAGCGGACTGCCGGCAGCCACGCGCTGGCCCAGCTGCACACTGCGCCGCGCCACATAGCCATCGACCGGGGCGATCAGCTGTGTGCGCTGGCTGGCCAGCCAGGCTTCGCGCAGCCGGGCGGCAGCGGCCAGCACGCTGGGGTGCTGCGCCACTTCGACGCCCTGGGTCAGCGCGCGGTTGCTGGCCAGCTGTTCGCGCGCAGCGGCAATGCCGGCCTGAGCCGCTGCTGCGGCAGCCTGCGCGGCAGCCTGCTGGGTGCGCGCTGCCGTGAGCTGGGTCTGGGCGTGGTTCATCTCCTCGGTGGAGACGGCGCCGGCGCCGGCCAGCTGCTGGCGCCGCTGCGCGTCGTCCTGCGCGCGGGCCACTTCGGCCTGGGCGCGCTCGATGTCGGCCTGGGCGCGGGCGGCATCGGCCTGGCGCAGGCGGATCTGCGCGGCCAGTGTCTCGTTGTTGGCGTACAGCGTGCGCGCCTGGCGCACGGCCTGGGCCAGCGCGGCCTCGGCCTGCAGCAGGGCGACGCGCGCATCCGCCGGGTCGAGCTGCACCAGGGTGCTGCCGGCGCGCACGAAATCGGTGTCGTCGGCGGCTATGGCCATGACGGTGCCGCCGGTTTGCGGCGTGATCTGCACGACATTGCCCTGGACGTAGGCGTTGTCGGTGTGCTCGTAGTGGCTGGCTACCAGCCAGTCATAGACGGCAAAGGCGGCGGCGCCGGCCAGCACCACACCGGCCAGCAGTCCCAGAGCGCGCTTGCGCCGGCCCCGGGCCTGCAGGGACGAAAGCGGGGCGGCGGCTTGGGGTGCGTTCATGGTGTTGTGTGAAAAGAGAAAAGAGAGCCGGCCCGGCATAGCCAGCCATCAGCAAAAAAGATAGCTATCAGCGCTTGCCTGGTAAGGGTTTGAGCGGGTTTTTATTGATTTTTTGAGGGGTGACCCAGGCCATCCCGGCTATCCGGCGCAGCGGTGGCCAGGTTTTGCAGGTTGGCTTCCAGCCGGTCGAGCGCGGCGCGCAGCGCGTCCTGCTCGTCCTCGTCGAAGCCGTGCAGCAGTTGGCGCTGCGCCTCGCCCAGCAGGGCTGGCAGCTGGCTGGCCACGGCCCGGCCGGCATCGGTCAGGGCCACCAGCACCACGCGCCGGTCGTGCGCGGCGCGCTCGCGCTGCACCAGGCCCTTGGCCTCCAGGCGATCAAGCAGGCGGGTCAGTGCGCCGCTGTCGATGTGGCACTCGCGCGCCAGGGCGCTGCTGGCGCTGGCGTGCTCACCCAGCAGCAGGCGCAGCAGCGGCTTCCACTGTGCGTCGGTCAGGCCCAGTGGCTCGACCCGGCATTCGATGGTCGCGCCCAGCTGGTTGACGATGCGCCGCAACTGCAGGCCGATGCTGCGCTCGGGCGCATAGGAGGCAAGGGACGCTGGTGCGTCGGTGGGGGCGGCAGGCATGGCGCGGCAGAATAATTGACGCGGCAAGCATTGTCAAAGCAAGTTTTGCGTTGAACACCTGGCGTTTTGCGTGGAAGTCCGTCCAACGCACAGCGCTCAACGCTCAACGTCCGTCTGCGCCAGGTAGCGGTTGCGCCAGAAGTACGCCGTCAGCGCGGCGGCGATCAGGAGCATGGCCAGCAGCGCGCCCCAGAAGCCGTTGTGCAGTTCGACGAAGGGCAGCACCTCGAAGTTCATGCCGAAGATGCCGGCGATCAGGTTCAGCGGCAGGAACACGGCGGTGAGCACGGTGAGCACGCGCATGATGTCGTTGGTGCGGTTGTTCTGCACGGAAAAATGCATTTGCACGGCGGCTTCGGTGCTTTGCTCCAGGCGGCGCACGTGCTGCGCCACGCGGGCGATGTGCTCCAGCACGTCGCGGCTCCTGACCTTGAGCAGCTCCAGCTCGCGCTGCGCCAGGCCGTCGTCGCAGGCCATGCGCCCGCCGTCCAGGGCGCTGCTCCAGGCCTGTAGGGCGGCGCGCTGGTCTTCGCAGATGTCGGCCAGGTGGTGCAGCGCCAGGCGCGCCACCATCAGCGAGCGCCAGTGGTTGAAGCGCCCGCGCGGGTTGAGCAGCGCGACCTGCCAGTGATCGAGCTGGCGCGACAGGTCGCGGCGCAGCTCCAGGTAGTTGTCCACGATCTGGTTGACCAGGCGCAGCATCAGATCAGCGGTGCTGCCGGGCAGGCGCACGCCGGCCACCGGGGCGCCGGTGCTGAGTTCGCATACCAGGGTGTCTGCCGCTGCCTCGGCGGCGTCGGCGTCCAGGGGTGGCGGCGCTGGCGGCGGCGGGGCCGTCAGGCGCCTGGCGTAGCTGTCGCGCACCGTGCAGTCGTGCGGATGCACGGACAGCAGCAGGGCGTCGAAGACCACCAGGGCCACCGGGCTGGTGTCGATGCGCCGCAGCACCGGCGGGCCGCCGCGCGCCGTGCGCGGCAGGGGCGCTTCGGCCTGGCCCTCGGTTGCCGCCAGCTGGCGCATGACCAGCAGGTCGTATTGCGAGGTGTAGTCGTAGTGCGAGGGCAGCTGCGTGCTGAGCAGGTCGGTCACGTGCAGATCGACCAGCTGCAGGCCGGTGACGGTCTGGATCATGGCCTGCAGGCGCGCCAGCTCCTGCTGCAGCGCGGCGCGCGTGCAGGCCACCCAGTAAAAGCCCACGGGCGGGGGCTGGGCGGGCAGCGCATCCAGTTCGGTGGCGCCGGCGCCGGGCTGGATGTGGAAGATGCGGATCGGCGCTGGGGTGGCGGCGGCAGCAGCGGGGATGGTTTTGGTGGTCAAAATGAGCTCCTGCGCTTGCTGGGCAAGCGCGGGTAGCTCTTATTTTTGCAGCAGACGGGCGGCTTCCAGGGCAAAGTAGGTCAGCACGCCGTCGGCACCCGCGCGCTTGAAGGCCAGCAGCGCCTCCATCATGGTTTTGTCGTGATCCAGCCAGCCGTTGGCCGATGCCGCTTTCAGCATGGCGTATTCGCCCGAGACCTGGTAGGCGAAAGTCGGTACGTGGAACTCGTCCTTGACGCGGCGCAGCACGTCCAGGTACGGCATTCCGGGCTTGACCATGACCATGTCGGCGCCTTCGGCCAGATCCAGCGCCACCTCGCGCAGCGCCTCGTCGGTGTTGGCCGGATCCATCTGATAGACGTTCTTGTTGCTCGCGCCCAGGTTGGCGGCCGAGCCGACGGCGTCGCGAAACGGCCCGTAGAAGCTGCTGGCGTACTTGGCGCTGTAGGCCATGATGCGGGTGTGGATGTGGCCGTGCGCCTCCAGGGCGTCCCGAATGGCGCCGATGCGCCCGTCCATCATGTCGCTGGGCGCGACCATGTCCACGCCGGCCTCGGCGTGCGCCAGCGCCTGGCCGACCAGCAGCTCCACGGTCTCGTCGTTGAGGATGTAGCCGGCCTCGTCGATCAGGCCGTCCTGGCCGTGGCTGGTGTAGGGGTCGAGCGCCACGTCGGTCATGACGCCCAGCTCGGGGAATTCCTTTTTCAGCGCGCGGATGGTGCGCGGGATCAGGCCGTCCGGGTTGAGCGATTCCTGGCCGTCGGGCGTCTTGAGCGTGCCGTCGATGGACGGGAACAGCGCCAGGTAGGGGATGCCCAGGCGTACGCACTCCTCGGCCACGGGCAGCAGCAGGTCGATGCTCAGGCGCTCGACGCCGGGCATGGACGCCACCGGCACGCGCCGCTGCTGGCCCTCATGGACGAAGACCGGGTAGATGAAGTCGTGCGGCGACAGTTGATGCTCGCGCACCAGGTTGCGGGTGAAGGCGTCGCGGCGCAGGCGGCGCGGGCGCTGGGCGGGGAAGGGGGTGGGGCTGGACAGGTGCATGGCGCTCGATTGTGCGACAGCGCCCGCCCGGCCTGTGTGCGCCAGTGCTTGCGCCTGGGGCAGGGCGGTGCTAGATTGCCGCCGGGCGCTGTGGCGCCCCCCGCTTTACCTCCCTGAGCGGGGCCTTCGGCGGCATCCGTGCCAACGAGGCTTTTCCCGCCCGGCTGCGCCGGGCTTCTTTTTTTGGTGCGCGCGCACCTTCTTGCTCGTCCTCCAATGCTCTGGGTCAAGGCTTTCCACATCGTCTTCATCGCTTCCTGGTTTGCCGGCCTGTTCTACCTGCCGCGCATCTACGTCAACCTGGCCATGACCGAACCCGGCTCGATTGCCGAGCGCGAGCGGCTGCTGCTGATGGCGCGCAAGCTGCTGCGCTTCACCACCTTGCTGGCGCTGCCGGCCATCGGCCTGGGCCTGTGGCTGTGGCTGGGCTACGGCATCGGCATGGGGCCGGGCAATGGCTGGCTGCACGCCAAGCTGGCGCTGGTGCTGGTCATCGTGGGCTACCACCACGCCTGCGCGCGGCTGCTGAAGCGGTTCATTGACGGCAGCAGCCGGCGCAGCCATGTGTGGCTGCGCTGGTTCAACGAAGTGCCGGTGTTGCTGCTGGTGGTCGTGGTGGTGCTGGTCGTGGTCAAGCCGTTCTGAGCCTTGGCAGCCGGGCCGCCCGCCGTGCACAAGACTTCGGCCTGGCCGCTGGCGCTGATCTATGTCGCGCTGATCGTCTTTGCCAGCTTGTTTCCCTTCGAGGGCTGGCGTGCGCAAGGCATCTCGCCCTGGGTGTTCCTGACGGCGCGCATCCCGCCGCCGTACTGGACGTGGTTCGACGTCAACATCAACATCGCCGGCTACGCGCCGCTGGGCTTTCTGCTGGCGCTGGCCTGCCTGCGCTCGGGCTGGCCGCGCGCAGCCGTGCCGGTGGCGGCGGCGAGCGGCGCGCTGCTGTCGCTGTCCATGGAGTTTCTGCAGATCTACCTGCCCCGGCGCGTGCCGTCCAACCTGGATCTGGCGCTCAACGCCGCTGGCGCGCTGCTGGGCGCGCTGGCTGCGGCGCTGCTGGAGCGCCTGGGCGCCATCGCCCGCTGGAGCCGCTTTCGCCAGCAGTGGTTCGTGCCCGATGCGCGCGGCGCCCTGGTGCTGCTGGCGCTATGGCCCTGGGCGCTGTTGTTTCCGGCGGCGCTGCCCTTCGGCCTGGGCCAGGTCTGGCAGCGGCTCGAAGATGCCCTGGTCGAGCTGCTGCAGGGCACGCCCTTCCTGGAGTGGCTGCCCCTGCGCGAGGCGCCTTTGGTGCAGATGTCGCGCGGCGGCGAGATGCTGGCGGTGGCGCTGGGCCTGCTCATCCCCTGCCTGCTGGGCTACTGCGCCGTGCGCCATGTGGGCCGGCGCGCGCTGCTGGCAGCGGGCGCAGCAGCCATCGGCGTGGCGGTGACGGCGCTGTCGGCCAGCCTGAGCTGGGGGCCGATGCACGCCTGGGAGTGGCTCACGCCGGCGGCGGGCGTTGGCATCGTACTGGGCCTGGCGCTGGCCCTGGCGCTGGTGGCGCTGCCACGGCGGGCCTGCGCCGCTGTGTTGCTGGTGGTGCTGATGTTGCACCTGGAGCTGCTCAACGATGCGCCGCCCAACGCTTATTTCGCCCAGACTCTGCAGGCCTGGGAGCAGGGGCGCTTTCTGCGCTTCTACGGCCTGGGGCAGTGGCTGGACTGGCTGTGGCCGCACGCTGCGCTGGTCTATGTGCTGGCGCTGGTGTCGCGCCGGGAGCGCCGCCCCGAAGCTCTGTCCGAAAGTCCGGCGCATGACGGGTCTGCATGAGCCTTCCTAGAATGCGCCCATGAACACCGGCACCCCCTCCTACTTCCAGCGCCACATTTTTTTCTGTCTCAACGAGCGCGCTGCGCCCGAGGCCTGCTGCGCCGCGCACGGCGCGCAGCAGGCTTTCGAGTACTGCAAGAAACAGGTCAAGGCACTGGCCCTGGCCGGCCCGGGCAAGGTGCGCGTGAACAAGGCCGGCTGCCTGGATCGCTGCTCGGGCGCCCCTGTCGTCGTGGTCTATCCCGAGGGCGTCTGGTACACCTATGTGGACAACGATGACATCGACGAGATCATCGACACCCACCTGCTGGGCGGGCAGGTCGTCGAGCGGCTACTGCTGGCGCCGGATGTGGGCCGTTGAGCGGCGCCTGAGCAGCACCTCCGCCGCTGGCTTGATTGTGAGTGTTTTTGGCCTCCAGCCCTTGCTGGACAAGCGCTGACAGCTATTGTTTGGGTAGCAAAACATGAATGCACAGACCGAGCGCCTGAGCCTGGCCGGGCCAGCTGGCGCCATCGAGGCGCTGCGCGATGCGCCGCCTGCCGGCGTGGCCGCGCGCGGCGTGGCCGTGATCGCCCATCCGCATCCGCTGTTCGGCGGCACCATGGACAACAAGGTGGTGCAGACCCTGGCGCGCGCCTGCGTCGCCTGCGGCTGGACGGCGCTGCGCTTCAACTTCCGCGGCGTGGGGGGCACGGCGGGCAGCCATGACGACGGGCGCGGCGAGCTCGACGACATGCTGGCCGTAGTGCAGCAGGCCGCGCCCGAGGGGCCGATCGCACTGGCCGGTTTTTCCTTCGGCGCCTTCGTGGCCAGCCATGCGCTGGCGCGGCTGTGGGGCGTACGGCAGGTCGAGCGCGCGATCCTGGTCGGCACGGCAGCCAGCCGCTTCGAGGTGGCCGAGCTGCCAGCGGACGCGCACCTGGCCACCCTGGTCATCCACGGCGAACATGATGAAACCGTGCCGCTGGCCTCGGTCATGGACTGGGCGCGGCCCCAGCAACTCCCGGTTACGGTTGTGCCCGGAGGCGGCCATTTCTTTCACGGACAATTGCCGCTGCTGAAAAATCTGGCCATGCGCCACCTGCAAGCGGCCCTGCCGTGACGCCTGCCGCTCCTGCAGCGCTTGCGTTTTCCTGTCTTTTCCTGCCTCCTTCTCCTCTCTGTCTGTTTGTCTCCGATGCCCTCTGCCCTGTCCCTGCTGCGAAATCTTCTGTGCGTCCTGATCCTGGCCCCGGCCGTCCTGTGGGCCCAGGCGCCCCAGCCACCGGAAATCGCCGCGCGCAACTATCTGCTGGTGGACGTGACGGCCGATCAGGTGCTGGCCGCCAAGGACATCGACGCGCCGGTGGAGCAGGCGTCGCTCACCAAGCTGATGACCGGCTATCTGGTCTTCGACGCCCTGCGGGCCAAGAAGATCACGCTGGAGCAGCGCCTGCCGGTGAGCGAGCGCGCCTGGAAGATGCCCGGCTCGCGCATGTTCATCGACCCCAAGATGCAGGTGCCGGTCGATGATTTGCTCAAGGGCATGATCGTGCAGTCGGGCAACGATGCCACGGTGGCCCTGGCCGAAGGCGTGGGCGGCACGGTGGAAAACTTCGTGCGCCTGATGAACGAGCAGGCCAAGGCCTTCGGCATGACCGGCACGCAGTACAAGAACCCGGAAGGCCTGACCGAGGCTGGCCACACCACCACGGCACGCGACCTGGCCACGCTGTCGCGTCGGCTGATGCAGGACTTCCCCGAGTACATGCACTACTACTCGACCAAGCAGTACCGCTACGAGGGCACGCCGGCCTCCAACAGCAACAACCGCAATACGCTGCTGTTTCGCGACCCCACGGTCGATGGCCTGAAGACCGGCCACACCCAGGCGGCCGGCTATTGCCTGGTGGCCACGTCCAGGCGTGATTTTCCGCAGGCCGGCCAGCGGCGCCTGCTGTCCATCGTGCTGGGTGCGGCCAGCGAAAACGCCCGTGCCAACGAAAGCCAGAAGCTGCTGAACTGGGGCTACACAGCGTTCGATGCCGTCAAGCTGTTCGACGCCGGCCAGCCGGCAGCCACCCCGGTCGTCTGGAAGGGCACGCAGGGTACCGTGAAGATTGGCCGCACCGAGCCCATCGTGGTCACCGTGCCTTCGGGCAGCGCCGGCAAGATCACCACCACCGTGGTGCGCCAGGATCCGCTGATCGCGCCCTTCACCAAGGGCCAGAGCGTGGGCGCGCTCAAGGTCACCCTGGGCGAGCAGCAGATCGCCGAAGTGCCGCTGGTGGCGCTGGAGGACGTCGGCCAGGCGGGCTTTTTTGGTCGCGCCTGGGATGCCATCCGGCTGTGGATCAAGTAAGAGACCAGTAGGCCGGGGGCGCCGCCGCCGCGCAGTCCGGCCAGCAGGCCGCCGGCTGGTCGCGCCCGCCAGCGCCGCAGGTGCCGATGCAGCCGGCGCAGGTCAAGGCCCGCTCCACTGCCCGGGCACGGCCCCGCTCCCAGCCCCGCTCCCAGCCTCAGCCTCGCACAGGCAGCGCGGCGCCAACTGGCACACCCCATGCGGCGGGTGCGCCAGCGCCGGATCGTCCGATCCTGCACCCCGCCTGGGCCGTGGGCATGGGCGGCTGGAGCCTGTATTTCCTGGCCAAGCTGGGCCTGTACTACCTGGGCGCCATCGACTTCGGCTGGATCGAGAACCTGCTGTTTGCCGCCTTCCTGCTTTGGCCGCCCCGGTGGCCGTGGCTGCGCCTGGCCCGGCGCTGGCTGGCCTGGCCGCTGGCCCTGTGGCTGCTCTATGAAGATTCCCTGCTGCCCGGGCCGGCGCGGCTGCTGGACGGCCTGGCCGCCCTCAGCGGCTTCAGCGGCGCCTATCTCTGGGAGCTGGCAGCGCGGCTCGTCAACCCGTGGGCGCTGCTGGCGCTGGCAGCGGCGGGCGCCGCCTATGTGCTGCTGGCGCGCTGGGTGCCCTTCGCCCTGGTGGCCCTGCTGGGCATTCTGAGCGTGCCGGTGGCCGCGCAATACCAGGCTGGGGGGGCCGGCGCGGCAGCCGCCCGGGGCGGTGCGCCGGCCACTGATCCGCAAAGCCGGCTGCACGCCTTTTATCAGGATGAATCCCGGCGCAAGCTGGAGCTGCCGCAAAGTGGTGCAACCAAGCCGGACTTCGACATCGTCGTCCTGCACGTGTGCTCGCTGGCCTGGGCTGACCTGGAAGCTGCGGGTGAGCGCAACCACCCGCTGTTCGAGCGCTTCGATGTGCTGTTCACCCGCTTCAACAGCGCCGCTGCCTACAGCGGCCCGGCGGTGCTGCGGCTGCTGTACGGCGCCTGCGGGCAGGTGCGGCACGGGCAGCTCTACCGTGGCGCGCCGCGCGAGTGCCAGATTTTCCCGGTGCTGGAGCAGGCCGGCTTCAGGACTGCGGGCCTGCTCAACCACGACGGCGCCTTCGACAATTTTTCCAAACTGCTGGAGTACCGGGGCGGGCTGCACGGCAAGGTTCAGGTCAGCCGCCAGGCGCCGGTACACATGCACGGCTTCGATGGCTCGCCCGTTCACGACGACTACGCTGCGCTCTCCGGCTGGTGGCGCCAGCAGCAAAGCCAGGGCGGACAGCCTGCTGCGCTGTACTACAACACCATCTCGCTGCACGATGGCAACCGCCTGTCCAGTGGCGGCGGGCGCAGCAGCCTGGAGTCGTACAAGCCACGGCTGCGCAAGCTGCTGGGCGACTTCGAGCGCTTCATCGCCCAGCTCGAAGCCAGTGGCCGCCCGGTCGTGCTGGTCATGCTGCCCGAGCACGGCATGGCGTTGCAGGGCGGCGGCATGGGCCAGTTCTCCGGCGTGCGCGAGATACCCGAGCCGCGCATCACGCTGGGGCCGGCGGCGCTCAAGCTGATCGGCCTGCCCAAAGCACGGCAGCCTGGCAGCCCTCTTGTCGTGAGCCAGCCGACCAGTTATTTCGACGTGAACAGCCTGCTGGCCGACCTGGTGGCCGACAGCCCTTTCAAGGCCCAGGGCGCGGCATTGCAGGGGCGCCTGGCGCGCGTCGGCAACACGCCCTTCGTTGCGGAAAACGAGGGCATGGTCGTGATGCAGGATGCATCCGGCGGCTATCTGATGAGAAACGAGCAGGGGCGCTGGAAGCCCCAGGCTTTCTGAGCTGCGAGGTCAGGCGTGAGCGCCTTGGCCTTGCCCGGCATTTCATAAAACGCTACACTCGCGGGCTTTTCGGAAATTTCCGAAGGGATTCACGTTTTCGCTTTTCACGTCCAATTCACGTTTAGGGACTCATCACAGCAATGCCAACCATCAATCAGCTCGTGCGCCAAGGCCGCACGGTCGAAGTTGTCAAATCCAAGAGCCCGGCCATGGAGAACTGCCCCCAGCGCCGTGGCGTGTGTACCCGTGTGTACACCACGACCCCCAAGAAGCCCAACTCGGCCCTGCGCAAGGTTGCCAAGGTGCGCCTGACCAACGGCTTCGAGGTCATCTCCTACATCGGTGGCGAAGGCCACAACCTGCAGGAGCACAGCGTGGTGCTGGTGCGCGGCGGCCGGGTCAAGGACTTGCCCGGTGTGCGCTACCACATCGTGCGCGGTTCGCTCGACCTGCAAGGCGTCAAGGATCGCAAGCAGTCGCGCTCCAAGTACGGCGCCAAGCGTCCGAAGGCCAAGTAAGCCGGTTTTCGTTTTTTCGGTGCTGCCCGTATCCGCCCTGAAGGCGTGGCGCGGTGTGCAGCGTAGTGACCCACAGGTGCCGGCGTCCGCCGCACGGGTCGAGTAAGTGAGAGTCCTGGTTTGACTCTCGCGGTGCCTGCAATGGCGCCAGCTGAAGCAAAGATAGAGGTAACAAATGCCACGTCGTCGCGAAGTCCCCAAACGTGAAATCCTGCCGGATCCGAAGTTCGGCAACGTCGAGCTGTCCAAGTTCATGAACGTGATCATGGAAGGCGGCAAGAAGGCCGTTGCAGAGCGCATCATCTATGGCGCCCTGGAACTGGTCGAGAAAAAGCAACCCGAGAAGGATCCCCTGGAGGTGTTCCTGACGGCCATCAACAACATCAAGCCGATGGTCGAAGTGAAGTCGCGCCGCGTGGGCGGTGCCAACTACCAGGTGCCCGTGGAAGTGCGCCCGGTGCGCCGCCTGGCGCTGTCCATGCGCTGGCTCAAGGAAGCCGCCCGCAAGCGCGGCGAGAAGTCCATGGCCCAGCGCCTGGCCAATGAGCTGATGGAGGCCAACGAAGGCCGTGGCGGCGCCATGAAGCGCCGCGACGAGGTACACCGCATGGCCGAGGCCAACAAGGCCTTCAGCCACTTCCGCTTCTAAGCCTCAAGCTCCGTTCCTCTCCTCGAAGGCTGGGAGCCCGTTCGTCCAACACCGGCGACCGGGCTCTTGGCCGTTAACGAAAGACCATCACCATGGCACGCAAAACCCCCCTGGAGCGCTACCGCAACATCGGCATCTCGGCGCACATCGACGCCGGCAAGACGACCACGTCCGAGCGCATCCTGTTCTACACCGGCGTGACCCACAAGCTGGGCGAGACGCACGAAGGCTCTGCCACCACCGACTGGATGGAGCAGGAGCAAGAGCGCGGCATCACGATCACGTCGTCTGCCGTGACCTGCTTCTGGAAGGGCATGGATCTCAAGCGCCCCGAGCACCGCATCAACATCATCGACACCCCCGGCCACGTGGACTTCACCATTGAAGTCGAGCGCTCCATGCGCGTGCTGGATGGCGCCGTGATGGTGTACTGCGCCGTGGGCGGCGTGCAGCCGCAGTCCGAGACCGTCTGGCGCCAGGCCAACAAGCACAAGGTGCCGCGCCTGGCCTTCGTCAACAAGATGGATCGCACCGGCGCCAATTTCTTCAAGGTCGTCGAGCAGATGAAGCTGCGCCTGAACGCCAACCCGGTGCCCATCGTGGTGCCGATCGGCGCCGAGGACAACTTCCAGGGCGTGGTCGATCTGATCAAGATGAAGTCCATCATCTGGGACGAAGCCTCGCAAGGCATGAAGTTCGAGTACGGCGACATCCCGGCCAACCTGGTGGACACCGCCAACGAATGGCGCGAGAAGATGGTCGAGTCGGCTGCCGAGGCCTCGGAAGAGCTGATGAACAAGTACCTGGAGGAGGGCGAGCTGTCCGAGGAGGACATCATCGCCGGCCTGCGCCAGCGCACCATCGCCACCGAGATCCAGCCCATGCTGTGCGGCTCGGCCTTCAAGAACAAGGGCGTGCAGCGGATGCTGGACGCGGTGCTGGATCTGCTGCCCGCACCCACCGACATCCCTGACGTGGCCGGCACCGATCCCGACGACGAGGAAAAGAAGCTCACGCGCAAGGCCGACGACAACGAGAAGTTCTCGGCGCTGGCGTTCAAGCTGATGACCGACCCCTTTGTCGGCCAGCTGACCTTCGTGCGTGTCTATTCGGGCGTGCTGTCCAAGGGCGACACCGTGTACAACGCCGTCAAGGGCAAGAAGGAGCGTATTGGCCGCATCGTGCAGATGCACGCCAACGAACGTCAGGAAATCGACGAGATCCGCGCCGGCGACATCGCTGCCTGCGTGGGCCTCAAGGAAGTGACCACGGGCGACACGCTGTGCGACCTGGACGCGCACATCATGCTCGAGAAGATGGTCTTCCCCGAGCCGGTGATTGCCCAGGCCGTCGAGCCCAAGACCAAGGCCGACCAGGAAAAGATGGGCATCGCCCTGTCGCGCCTGGCCTCCGAGGATCCGTCCTTCCGCGTGCGCACCGACGAGGAGTCGGGCCAGACCATCATCGCCGGCATGGGCGAGCTGCACCTGGACATCATCGTGGATCGCATGAAGCGCGAGTTCAACGTCGAGGCCAACGTCGGCAAGCCCCAGGTGGCCTACCGCGAAACCGTGCGCTCCACCGTCAAGGACGTGGACGGCAAGTTCGTGCGCCAGTCGGGCGGCAAGGGCCAGTACGGCCACGTGGTGTTCCGCCTGGAGCCCAACGAGCCGGGCAAGGGCTTCGAGTTCCTGGACGAGATCAAGGGCGGCGTGGTGCCGCGCGAGTACATCCCTGCTGTGCAAAAGGGTGTGGAAGAGGCGCTCACCGCTGGCGTGCTGGCCGGCTACCCGGTGGTGGACGTGAAGGTCGCGCTGACTTTCGGCTCCTACCACGACGTGGACTCGTCCGAGCAGGCATTCAAGATGGCCGCTATCTTCGGTTTCAAGGAAGCTGCCAAGAAGGCCAATCCGGTCATCCTGGAGCCCATGATGGCCGTGGAAGTCGAAACCCCCGAGGACTACGCCGGCACGGTCATGGGCGACCTGTCCAGCCGCCGCGGCATGGTGCAGGGCATGGACGACATGGTCGGCGGCGGCAAGGCCATCAAGGCCGAGGTGCCGCTGTCGGAAATGTTCGGCTACGCCACGCAGCTGCGCTCCATGACCCAGGGCCGCGCCACGTACACCATGGAGTTCAAGCACTACGCCGAAGCTCCGCGCAACGTCGCCGAGGCCATCATGGCCGCACGCACCAAGTAATCAGGGTGAAAATGGGCTGAAACCCTTGCCAGTCAAGCGGTGGCAGCTCATTTGTTCATAGCATTTGCAGTCTGCGATCCGGTGCCGCCCCGTGGCCCTGTGCGGGGCGAAACAGCAACCGGGTGCAGACGTTAAACCATCACACAGGCAATGCTCTTTTGGAGTTTGAAAAATGGCAAAAGGTAAATTCGAGCGGACTAAGCCCCACGTGAACGTGGGCACCATCGGTCACGTGGATCACGGCAAGACGACGCTCACGGCAGCGATCGCCACGGTGCTGGGCAAAGCCTTCGGCGGCGAGGTCAAGAGCTACGACCAGATCGACAACGCCCCGGAAGAAAAGGCGCGCGGCATCACCATCAACACCTCGCACGTCGAGTACGAGACGGCCAACCGCCACTACGCCCACGTGGACTGCCCCGGCCACGCCGACTATGTGAAGAACATGATCACCGGCGCCGCCCAGATGGACGGCGCTATTCTTGTGTGCTCGGCCGCCGACGGCCCCATGCCCCAGACGCGCGAGCACATCCTGCTGGCCCGCCAGGTGGGCGTGCCCTACATCATCGTGTTCCTGAACAAGTGCGACATGGTGGATGACGAGGAGCTGCTGGAGCTCGTCGAGATGGAAGTGCGCGAGCTGCTGGACAAGTACGAATTCCCCGGCGACGACACCCCCATCATCCGCGGCTCGGCCAAGCTGGCCCTGGAGGGCGACCAGTCCGAAAAGGGCGAGCCGGCCATCCTGCGCCTGGCTGAAGCACTGGACAGCTACATCCCCACACCCGAGCGCGCCATCGACGGCGCCTTCCTGATGCCCGTGGAAGACGTGTTCTCCATCTCCGGGCGCGGCACTGTGGTCACGGGCCGCGTCGAGCGCGGCATCATCAAGGTCGGCGAGGAAATCGAAATCGTCGGCATCAAGGACACCGTCAAGACCACCGTCACCGGCGTCGAGATGTTCCGTAAGCTCCTGGATCAGGGCCAGGCCGGCGACAACGTGGGCCTGCTGCTGCGCGGCACCAAGCGCGAAGACGTCGAGCGCGGCCAGGTGCTGTGCAAGCCCGGCTCCATCAAGCCGCACACGCACTTCACCGCCGAGGTGTACGTGCTGAGCAAGGACGAGGGCGGCCGCCACACGCCGTTCTTCAACAACTACCGCCCCCAGTTCTACTTCCGCACGACCGACGTCACCGGCTCCATCGAGCTGCCCGCTGACAAGGAAATGGTCATGCCCGGCGACAACGTGTCGATCACCGTCAAGCTGATCGCCCCCATCGCCATGGAAGAAGGCCTGCGCTTTGCCATCCGCGAGGGCGGTCGCACCGTCGGCGCCGGCGTCGTGGCCAAGATCATCGAGTAATCCGCGGTCATCACAGCAAGGGGAACATTATGTCCAAGCAAAAGATCCGCATCCGCCTGAAGGCCTTCGATTACAAGCTGATCGACCAGTCCGCCGCCGAGATCGTCGATACTGCCAAGCGCACCGGCGCCATCGTCAAGGGCCCCGTGCCCCTGCCCACGCGCATGAAGCGTTTCGACATCCTGCGCTCGCCGCACGTCAACAAGACCAGCCGCGACCAGCTGGAGATCCGCACGCACCAGCGCCTGATGGACATCGTCGATCCGACCGACAAGACGGTGGACGCGCTGATGAAGCTCGACCTGCCGGCCGGCGTGGACGTCGAGATCAAGCTGCAGTAATTAGCTGCCGCACCAGGCAGCGCCCGAAACAGGGCGTTGCCTGACCACTGCATGACGCGGGCTTGCCCTTCCGGGCAGCCCGCGTTATACTTTGCGGCTTCGCATTTTTGCGCCTTCCTTTTTGTGGGCGGTGCATGGCAAGTGCGAAGTTTCATCAACCTTCTTTCGTGCGCCCCCAGCCTTTTCTCATGACAGGCCCTGGGCGCAACGCCCGGGCCAATTGAAGTCGGGGCGGCGAGAGTTTCGGAGCAAAAACCAAATGAGTCTGAGCAACTCCCTCGGGTTGCTGGGCCGCAAGGTGGGCATGATGCGCATCTTCACCGACGACGGGCAGGCAGTGCCCGTCACGGTGGTGGACGTGTCCAACAACCGTGTGACCCAGGTCAAAACTCAAGCCAACGACGGCTACGTGGCCTTGCAGGTCACGTTCGGTGCGCGCAAGGCATCGCGCGTGACCAAGCCCGAAGCCGGCCACCTCGCCAAGGCGGGCGTCGAAGCCGGTGAAATCCTGCGCGAGTTCCGCGTGACCGAAGAGACCGCCGGCAAGTACGCCGCTGGTGCGCAGGTTCCCGTGACCGACGTGTTCGCCGTGGGCCAGAAGGTCGATGTGCAGGGCACTTCGATCGGCAAGGGCTACGCCGGCACCATCAAGCGCCACAACTTCAGCTCGCAGCGCGCCTCGCACGGCAACAGCCGTTCGCACAACGTGCCCGGCTCCATCGGCATGGCACAAGACCCCGGTCGCGTGTTCCCCGGCAAGAAGATGACCGGCCACATGGGCGACGAGACCGTGACCACGCAGAACCTGGACGTGATCCGCATCGACGAAGCCCGTCAGCTGCTGCTCATCAAGGGTGCCGTGCCCGGCTCCAAGGGTGGCTTCGTCACCGTGCGTCCCGCTGTGAAGGCAAAAACCTCCAAGGAGGCGAACTAAATGCAGCTCGAACTCCTGAATGAACAAGGCCAGGCTGCGTCCAAGGTGGACGTGCCCGAGACGGTGTTCGACCGTCAGTACAACGAAGCCCTGATCCACCAGATCGTCGTCGCCTACCGCGCCAACGGTCGCCAGGGCACGCGCGCGCAAAAAGACCGCCAGCAGGTGCGTCACTCGACCAAGAAGCCCTTCAAGCAAAAGGGCACCGGCAACGCGCGCGCCGGCATGACCTCCTCGCCGCTGTGGCGTGGGGGCGGTCGCATCTTCCCGAACCTGCCCGAAGAGAACTTCACGCAGAAGATCAACAAGAAGATGTACCGCGCCGGCATGGCCTCCATCCTGTCGCAGTTGGCCCGCGAAGGCCGTCTGGCAGTGGTGGACTCCATCAAGCTCGACAGCCCCAAGACCAAGGTGCTGGCCGACAAGTTCAAGGCCATGAACCTGGAGTCGGTGATGGTCATCGCCGACGAGGTCGATGAGAACCTGTACCTGGCGTCGCGCAACCTGAAGAACGTGTTCGTCGTCGAGCCGCGCTATGCCGACCCGGTGTCGCTGGTGCATTTCAAGAAGGTGCTGGTCACCAAGGGCGCCATCGACAAGCTCAAGGAGATGTTCGCATGAGCCGCGTCAATCCCACTCCCGCCGAACGCCAGTTCGACGAAGGCCGCCTGATGCAGGTGCTGGTCGCTCCCATCGTGTCCGAGAAGGCCACCATGGTTGCCGAGAAGGCCAACGCCGTGACATTCAAGGTGCTGCAAAACGCCACCAAGCCCGAGATCAAGGCTGCCGTCGAGCTGCTGTTCAAGGTCGAGGTCAAGGGTGTGTCCGTGCTCAACACCAAGGGCAAGCAAAAACGCTTCGGCAAATACATGGGCCGCCGCGACAACGTGCGCAAGGCCTACGTGCTGCTCAAGGAAGGTCAAGAGCTGAACCTGTCCGGGGAGGCTGCGTAAACCATGGCTGTCATCAAACTCAAACCGACGACCCCGGGCCAGCGTGGCGCGGTGAAGATCTCGCGTGACCACCTGCACAAGGGTGCGCCGCACGCGCCGCTGCTGGAGCCCAAGTTCCAGAGCGCCGGCCGCAACAACAACGGCCACATCACCATCCGCCACCGTGGCGGCGGCCACAAGCACCACTACCGCGTGGTGGACTTCCGCCGCAATAAGGACGGCATCCCGGCCCGCGTCGAGCGCATCGAGTACGACCCCAACCGCTCGGCGCACATCGCCCTGGTGTGCTATGCCGACGGCGAACGCCGCTACATCATCGCTCCGCGCAACCTGGAAGTGGGCGCCACCATCGTCAGCGGCTCCGAGGCCCCCATCCGCGTGGGCAACACCCTGCCGATCCGCAACATCCCGGTGGGCTCGACCATCCACTGCATCGAGCTCAAGGCCGGTGCCGGCGCGCAGATGGTGCGCTCCGCTGGTGGCTCGGCCACGCTGCTGGCGCGCGAGGGCACCTATGCCCAGGTGCGTCTGCGCTCGGGCGAAGTGCGCCGCGTGCATATCGAGTGCCGCGCCACGATCGGCGAAGTCGCCAACGAAGAGCACAGCCTGCGCCAGCTCGGCAAGGCCGGCGTCAAGCGCCACATGGGCATCCGCCCGACGGTGCGCGGCGTCGTCATGAACCCGGTCGATCACCCGATGGGTGGTGGCGAAGGCCGCTCCAAGAGCGGACGCCATCCGGTTGACCCATGGGGCAACCTGACCAAGGGCTACCGCACCCGTCACAACAAGCGCACGCAGGGCATGATCGTCTCGCGTCGCAAGAAGTAAGGATCTCCGCAAATGACTCGTTCTCTGAAAAAGGGTCCGTTTGTGGACCACCACCTGCTGGCCAAGGTCGAAAAGGCCATCGCCACCAAGGACAAGAAGCCTGTCAAGACCTGGTCGCGCCGCTCCATGGTGCTGCCCGAGTTCATCGGCCTGACGATTGCCGTACACAACGGCAAGCAGCACGTGCCGGTGTATGTCACCGACCAGATGGTGGGCCACAAGCTGGGCGAGTTCGCCCTGACGCGCACCTTCAAGGGCCACCCCGCCGACAAGAAGGCCAAGAAATAAGGAATGAACATGTCTGAAACACGTGCAGTCCTGCGTGGCGTGCGCCTGTCGGTGGACAAGGGCCGCCTGGTGGCCGACCTGATCCGCGGCAAGAAGGTGGACCAGGCTCTGGACATCCTGACGTTCACGCAGAAGAAAGCTGCCGGCATCGTCAAGAAGGTGCTTGAGTCGGCCATTGCCAACGCCGAGCACAACGACGGCGCCGACATCGACGAGCTGAAGGTCAAGACCATCCACGTCGAGCAGGGCACCACGCTCAAGCGTTTCACCGCGCGCGCCAAGGGCCGCGGCAACCGCATCAGCAAGCCTACCTGCCACATCTACGTGACCGTGGGCAACTGAAGGAAGAAGGCAGAACATGGGACAGAAAATCCATCCTACCGGCTTCCGTCTGTCGGTCAGCCGCAACTGGGCCAGCCGCTGGTACGCCAGCAACCGTGACTTCGCCGGGATGCTGGCCGAAGACATCAAGGTGCGCGACTTCCTCAAGGCCAAGCTCAAGAATGCCGCCGTCTCGCGCGTCATGATCGAGCGTCCCGCCAAGAACGCCCGCATCACCATTTATTCCGCCCGTCCGGGCGTGGTGATCGGCAAGAAGGGTGAGGACATCGAGAACCTGAAGAAGGAACTCGCCACTCGCCTGGGCGTGCCGGTTGCAGTGAACATCGAAGAAGTGCGCAAGCCCGAAATCGATGCCAAGCTGATCGCCGACTCCATCACCCAGCAGCTGGAAAAGCGCATCATGTTCCGCCGCGCCATGAAGCGCGCCATGCAGAACGCCATGCGCCTGGGTGCCCAGGGCATCAAGATCATGTCCTCGGGCCGCCTGAACGGCATCGAGATCGCCCGCACCGAGTGGTACCGCGAAGGCCGCGTGCCGCTGCACACGCTGCGCGCCGACATCGACTACGGCACCTCCGAAGCCCGCACGACCTACGGCATCATCGGTGTCAAGGTCTGGGTCTACAAGGGCGACACGCTGGGCCGTGGCGACCTGCCCGTCGAGACACCGCGTCCTGACGAAGAGCGCCGTCCGCGCGGCCCGCGCCGCGATGGCCGTGGCGATCGCCGCGATGGCGAGCGCCGTGGTGGCCGCCGCCCCATGGGCACCAACGCCGCACCTGCCGATGGCAGCGACAAGCCCCAGGGCGCAGGTGCAGACCCCGTTAAGCGCGTAGCCAAGGCCGCGCCCGCTGCTGCTGCAGCGGACGGTAAAGGAGAGTAATCAACATGCTGCAACCTGCACGCCGCAAGTTCCGCAAGGAACAAAAGGGCCGCAACACCGGCATCGCCACCCGGGGCAACTCGGTGGCCTTCGGTGACTTCGGCCTCAAGTGCACCGACCGCGGTCGCCTGACGGCCCGCCAGATCGAAGCTGCCCGCCGGGCGATTTCCCGCCACGTCAAGCGCGGTGGCCGCATCTGGATCCGCGTGTTCCCGGACAAGCCCATTTCCACCAAGCCCGCTGAAGTGCGCATGGGCAACGGCAAGGGCAACCCCGAGTACTACGTGGCCGAGATCCAGCCGGGCAAGGTCGTGTTCGAGATCGTGGGTGTGCCCGAGGAGCTGGCGCGCGAGGCCTTCCGCCTGGCGGCTGCCAAGCTGCCCCTGCGCACCACCTTCGTGGCCCGTCAGATTGGCGCTTGAGGAAGTACAGAGAGATCGATATGACGAAAGCTGCTGAACTGCGCCAGAAGGACGAGGCTGGCCTGAAGGACGAGATCAAGTCGCTGCAAAAGGCCCATTTCGGCCTGCGTATGCAAAAGGCCACGCAACAGCTGGGCAACACCAACATGCTGCGCACCACGCGCCGCGACATTGCCCGTGCCAAGACCATTCTTGCTGAGAAGCAAGCCGCCAAGGCCTAAGGAGCGAACATGACGGAAGCCAAACCATCCCTCAAGCGCACCCTGGTCGGCAAGGTGGTGAGCGACAAGCGTGCCAAGACCATCACCGTGATGGTCGAGCGCCGTGTCAAGCACCCCATCTACGACAAGATCGTGATCAAGTCGAGTAAGTACCACGCGCACGACGAAAACGGCGAGTACAAGATGGGTGACACCGTGGAAATCACGGAAAGCCGCCCGCTGTCCAAGACCAAGAACTGGGTTGCCACCCGCCTGGTGCAAAAGGCCGGCCTGGTCTAAGCCCATGCGAGCGCCGCACCAGCGGCACCCGAGAAAACGACCCACAATGCCTGGGTCGTTTTTTTTCGCCCTCGTTTTCTATTTTTCCAAGGAACCCTGACCATGATCAAGATCGGTGACCCACTGCCCACCGCCACGCTGATGGAGTACCAGCACGCCGAGGACGGCACCTGCGCCACCAGCGGCCCGCAGCCGGTGGATGTGCAGCAGGCCGCTGCCGGCAAGACCATCGCCCTGTTCGCCGTGCCCGGGGCCTTCACGCCGACCTGCTCGGCGCAGCACGTGCCCGGCTATGTCGAGAACGCCGATGCCCTCAAGACCGCTGGTGTCGATGAGATCTGGTGCGTGGCTGTCAACGATGCCTTCGTCATGGGCGCCTGGGCCAAGGATCAGCAGACCGCCGGCAAGGTGCGGATGCTGGCCGATGGGGATGCGGCATTCGCCAAGGCCACCGGCCTGACGCTGGACTTGAATGGCAAGGGTCTGGGCCTGCGCAGCAACCGCTACTCCATGCTGGTCAAGGATGGCAAAGTGGCGCAGCTCAACATCGAGGCCCCTGGCAAGTTCGAGGTCAGCGACGCAGCAACGCTGCTGCAGCAGGCCAAGGGCTGAACCCCCGCCCCCATGCAGCAGGCGCCGTGCAGCCCCGGGAGGCTGCGCGGCGTTTATTTTTGATAGCTGCCAGCGCTTGCTGGACGGGGCTTTGAGGCCGAAAAGACCCTGGATGACGGCTAGAAGATGTCCGCCTTCAGGTAGTGCGCCCCGGCAATCGGGTTGTAGTAGTAGGGCGGGATTTCCTGGAAGCCCAGGTCGGCATACAGGGCGCGCGCTGCCTCCATGCCGTCCAGCGTATCCAGCAGCACGCTGGCGTAGCCGGCGCGGCGTGCGGCGTCCAGCGTGGCCTCGGCCAGCTGGCGGCCCAGACCGAAGCCGCGAAAGGCCTTGCGCACATACAGCCGCTTCATCTCGCAGGCGTTGGCGTAGTCCACGTTGTCCAGCGGCCGCAGGGCGCAGCAACCGGCCAGCGCGCCATCGACCAGCGCCAGCAGCAGACAGCCGCGCGGCGGGGCGTATTCACCCGGCAGATCGGCCAGCTCCTGCGCGAAATCCTGGAACGCCAGATTGACATCCAGGCTGTCGGCGTATTCCTGGAACAGCTCGCGCACGGCGGGCATGTCCGAGGTCTGGCTAGGGTAGAGCAAGGTGATGGACGGCGGCGGCTCTTCCAGCGGCGCTGCGTCCCGGGCAGCAGAGGTCATCCGCCGCAGTGTAGCGGGCTGCTGCCGGTGTCCGGTTTGGGGAAAATTTCAGAAGGCCCCGGCGTCCAGGCGCGAGACCCACCAGGCCAGGGCTGCGGCCAGCGCCAGCAGCACCAGGGCCAGCAGGCGCGTGGCGGCGTCGTCGCGCGAGGGCGGCACGCTGGCGGGCAACTGCTTGTCGCCCGTCAGCATGGCGCGCACGATGGCCCGGCGGCGCACCAGGGCGTAGAACGCCACGGCCAGCACATGCAGGCCGACCAGGACATACAGCACATATTGGCCGACATCGGCGTGGTACCAGGTGGCCCGGCCCACCCACTCGCCGGGCAGGAAGCGCACCAGCGGCCCGGTGAAGGCGATCTCGTCGTCGCTGGCCAGGCCGCTGGCGACTTGCAGCAGCAGCACCAGCAGCAGAGCCAGCACCGACAGCGCGCCCAGTGGAGAGTGCCCGGGGGCTTGGTGCTCCTGGCTGTGGCCGCCCAGATAGCGCAGCAGCCGCCCCGGGGTCGGGGCGAAGCTGGCAAAGCGCGACCAGCGCCCGCCCAGCACGCCCCACAGCAGGCGAAACACCAGCAGGGCCAGTAGCGCATAGCCCAGACGCTCGTGCCACAGCATGGCGTTGCCGCCGAGCTTGGCGGTCGCGACTAGGGCGACGGTGGCAGCAGCCAGCGTCCAGTGGAACAGGCGGGTCGGCAGATCCCAGATGCGGACGGATGAAGTCATGGCGGGCAGGTGAGATGGGCGAAAACTGGCCGGCATTGTGCCCAGCAGAGCCGATACCTGAGCAAATCCCTGGTGCTTGCCGGCGCCGTCTTCCAGGACTGAGGCCATACTTCGCGCCGGCTTTTGACCGCTGCACGCTGCCGTGCAGCCATTGTTTGCTTTCTTGCAGGATGAATACCCCATGAAGTTCAAGACCTTTGCCCTCGCCCTGGCGACCGCCGCTTCGACCACCCTGGCGCTGCCGGCTGCCGCGCAGTTCGCCAAGCCCGAGGACGCCATCAAGTACCGCCAGAGCACGCTGTTCGTGATTGGCCAGCATTTCAGCCGCATCGGCGCCATGGTCAACGGCAAGGCACCGTTCGACGCCAAGGCCGCCCAGGCCGACGCCGAAGTCATCGCCTCCCTGGCGGCCCTGCCCTGGACGGGCTTTGGCCCCGGCACCGACAAGGCAGCGCCCAACAAGTCCAAGCCCGAGGTCTGGAGCGATTCGGCCAAGTTCACCGAGCACGCGCAGAAGTTCGAGGCCGAGGCGCCCAAGCTGCTGGCTGCTGCCAAGAGCGGCAACCTCGATCAGATCAAGGCCGCCTTCGGCCCCACGGCCAACAGCTGCAAGTCCTGCCACGACAACTTCCGGGCGCGTTGATTTACTATGTAAAACATAGCTGCCAACGCTTGCTGTACAAGGGGAAAAGCCGGTTTTCTTGATGGAAACCGGCTTTTTCATGGCGGTGGGAGTGCCCCTCAGGTCTGCGCCAGCAGGCGCTCGATGAGCTGGTGCAGCTCGGCAAAGTCGGGTGCGCCGACATAGGTCTTGACGATCTCGCCGCGCTTGTTGACGAGGTAGGTGGTCGGCGTGAGCCGGACATCGCCCCAGGCGCGCGCCACGGCGCCGGTGTTGTCGATGGCCACCTTGAAGGGCAGCTTGCGCGACTCGGCGAAGTTCACGACGTAGCTGGGCGGGTCGTAGCTCATGGCCACGGCCAGCGTCTCGAAGCCCTGCGTGCGGTATTTTTCGTAGGTGGCCACGATGTCGGGCATCTCGGCCACGCAGGTGGTGCAGCTGGTGGCCCAGAAGTTGACCAGGGCCACCTTGCCATGCAAGTCCTGCGTGGTCTGGCTGCTGCCGTCCAGCAGCACGAAGGTCGATTGCGGCGCGGCGCGCACATTGGAGTTCAGCACCACGACGGTGCCCACTGCAGCGCATACCGCCAGCACACCAGCCACTAGCCACTTCTTCATCGACCACTCTCCGCTTGGCAATCCCCCTGCTGGGCACAGACCTGGTGCGTCCGGGAGCAGGGGATTGCTCGGACACCAGCCTCCTGCCAGAGGCTGGGGGCGGCAGATTGTGCCCCAGCGCCCCTTGGCCGGTTGGGCCTGGTGGGATTGCTGCCGTGCAGCAAAGTTCACCCCTGCCTGGCGTGGGCGCGCCGTGCCGGGCAGATGGTCATAATCCCCGTCCAGCCATGAACACGCGCCTACTCATCATCGCCCACGAGCCCCTGGCCCATGCCCTGCGCGAATGCGCGCTGCATGTGTTTCCCGACTGCGCCGCCGACCTGCAGGCCCTGGACGTGCCCCCCGATGAGCCGCCCGAGGCGACGCTGCTGGCCGCGCGTGCCCTGCGCGCGCAGCAGGACAATGCGCCGCTGCTGGTACTGACCGACTTGCTGGGGGCCACGCCCTCCAACGTGGCGCAGCGCCTGGTCGATGGCGTGCATTCGCGCCTGGTGGCCGGCGTCAACCTGCCGATGCTGCTGCGCGCCGTGACCTACCGCGCCGAGCCGCTGGAGCAGCTCGCCGCGCGCGCCCTGGCCGGCGGCACCCAGGGCGTGGTGCCGGTGGCCGCCCCGGCTGTCGCCGTGGGCTGATTGGCCCGCGCCACGCGACATCCGCCATCCGCTTTGCTCAACGCCATCCGACTGCCTGCTGCCATGCTCCACAAGACTCTCACCATCAGCAACAAACTGGGCCTGCACGCACGCGCCTCGGCCAAGTTGACCAAGCTTGCCGGCAGCTTTCCCTGCGACGTGTTCATCAGCCGTGGCGAGCGCCGCGTCAATGCCAAGAGCATCATGGGCGTGATGATGCTGGCCGCCGGCCTGGGTGCGCAAGTGCTGCTGGAAACCGACGGCGAGCAGGAGGCCCAGGCCATGGCCGCCCTGACCGACCTGATCGAGGACAAGTTCGGCGAAGGCGAATAAGCCAGCCGTAGTGCATCCAGGAGAGCCAGGGCATGACGTTTTCCATCCAGGGTCTGGCCGTCTCGCGGGGCATTGCCATAGGCCGGGCCGTGCTGGCCGCAGCCAGCCGCATGGAGGTCGTGCATTACTTCATCGAGTCCGTCCAGGTCGAGGCCGAGCTGGCGCGAATGCGCCGCGCCCGCGACGCCGTGACGCAGGAGCTGCAGCGCCTGCAGGCCGACATGCCGCCCGATGCGCCGCAGGAGTTGGCGGCGCTGCTGGACGTCCACATCCTGCTGCTGCAAGACGAGATGCTGATCAGCGGCGTACGCCAGTGGGTGTCCGAGCGGCTGTACAACGCCGAGTGGGCGCTGACCACGCAACTGGAGCTCATCAGCCGCCAGTTCGACGAGATGGAGGACGACTACCTGCGCGAGCGCAAGGCCGACCTGGAGCAGGTGGTCGAGCGCATCCTGCGCCACATGCGCGGCGCCCAGGGAGCCGACCCGGTGCGCCAGGCGGCAGCGGCAGGCGTGGGCGATGCTGCGCTGGTGCTGGTGGCCCATGACCTGTCGCCGGCGGACATGCTGCAGTTCAAGCAAAGCGTCTTTGCCGGCTTCGTGACCGGCATCGGCGGCAAGACCAGCCACACGGCCATCGTCGCGCGCAGCATGGACATCCCGGCGGTGGTCGGCGCGCGCGGCATCAGCCAGCTGGTGCGCCAGGACGACTGGGTCATCATCGATGGCGATGCCGGCGTGGTCATCGTCGATCCCTCGCCGCTGGTGCTGGAGGAGTACCGCCTGCGCCAGCGCCAGATCGCGCTGGAGCGCGAGCGCCTGCAGCGCCTGCTGCACATGCCCTCGGTGACGCGCGACGGCCAGAGCGTGGAGCTGCTGGCCAACATCGAGCAGCCCCAGGATGCAGCGGCAGCGCTGGCCGCCGGGGCCATCGGCGTGGGCCTGTTCCGCTCGGAATTCCTGTTCATGGATCGGGGTGGCCGCCTGCCCAGTGAGGAGGTGCAGTACCGGGCCTATCGCCAGGCGGTGGAGGGCATGAAAGGCCTGCCAGTGACCATCCGCACCGTGGACGTGGGCGCCGACAAGCCGCTGGACAAGGGACATCGCGACACCTCGCTGAACCCGGCCCTGGGCCTGCGCGCCATCCGCTGGAGCCTGTCCGACCCGGCCATGTTCCGCACGCAATTGCGCGCCATCCTGCGCGCGGCGGCGCACGGCCAGGTGCGGCTGATGTTCCCCATGCTGGCCCATCTGGCGGAGATCCGCCAGACGCTGGCGCAGGTGGCGCTGGCGCGCGCCGAGCTCGATGCCCAGGGCATCGCCTACGGGCCGGTGCAGCTGGGCGCCATGATCGAGATCCCGGCGGCGGCGCTGATGGTGCGCCAGTTCCTGGAGCACTTCGATTTCCTGTCCATCGGCACCAACGACCTGATCCAGTACACCCTGGCCATCGACCGCGCCGACGAGGCCGTGGCGCACCTGTACGACCCGCTGCACCCGGCCGTGCTGCAGATGGTGGCCGACGTCATCGCCGCCGCCGTGCAGGCCGGCAAGCCGGTATGTGTGTGCGGCGAGATGGCCGGCGACGCCGAGATGACGCGGCTGCTGCTGGGCCTGGGCCTGCGCAGCTTTTCCATGCACCCGGCGCAGACCCTGGCCGTCAAGCAGGAGGTGCTGCGCGCCGACACGCGCCGGCTGCAGTTGTGGGCGCGGCAGGTGCTGGCTGCCGACGAGCCGGCCACGCTGCTGGCCGCCCCGCTCATGCCGGGCGGCCTGGCAGCGGCTTGATTGCTACGGATAAAATAGCTGTCAGCGCTTGCTGGGCAAGGCTTTGAGCCTGATTCGACCAAAAATACGGGTCATACGCCTGCCGCGTGCGCCTGCTGGTCGGCGTGGTAGCTGGAGCGCACCATGGCGCCCACGGCGGCGTGCGAAAAGCCCATGGCATAGGCCTCGCGCTCGTACATCTTGAAAGTGTCCGGATGCACGTAGCGGCGCACCGGCAGGTGGGCGTTCGACGGCGCCAGGTACTGGCCGATGGTCAGCATGTCGATGCCGTGGGCGCGCATATCGCGCATGACCTGCAGGATTTCCTCGTCGGTCTCGCCCAGGCCGACCATCAGGCCGCTTTTTGTCGGCACGGCAGGGTGCAGCTCCTTGAATTTCTTCAGCAGGTTCAGGCTGAACTGGTAGTCCGAGCCGGGCCGGGCCTGCTTGTACAGGCGCGGCGCAGTCTCCAGGTTGTGGTTCATGACATCGGGCGGCGCGGCCTTGAGGATCTCCAGCGCCCGGTCGTCGCGGCCCCGGAAGTCGGGCGTCAGGATTTCGATCTGCGTAGCCGGCGACAGCGCGCGCACCTGGCGGATGCACTCGACGAAATGCCCGGCGCCACCGTCGCGCAGGTCGTCGCGATCGACGCTGGTGATGACCACATAGTTCAGCTTGAGCGCAGCGATGGTGCGCGCCAGGTTCAAAGGCTCGTCCTGATCCAGCGGGTCGGGCCGGCCATGGCCGACATCGCAGAACGGGCAGCGGCGCGTGCATTTGTCGCCCATGATCATGAAGGTGGCCGTGCCACGGCCAAAGCACTCGCCGATGTTGGGGCAGGACGCCTCCTCGCACACGGTGTGCAGCTTGTGCTCGCGCAGGATGCTCTTGATCTCGTAGAAGCGCGTGCTCGGGCTGCCGGCGCGCACGCGGATCCACTCGGGCTTTTTCAGTATCTCGCCCGGCTCGACCTTGACGGGAATGCGTGCCAGCTTGGCCCCGGCCTTTTGCTTGGCCGAAGGGTCATAGGACTCGGCCGGCTGCGCCTCGCGCACGACGGTGGAAGCGCTGGCGCTGCGGGTGATGCTGTAGGAGGCGGGGGGGCTGGTGGTGCTCATGGCGGGCAGGGGCGCAAGAGAGGGGGAATCAGGGCGACAGTCGCATCGCCAGCTGCTGTCCCAGCACCGCGGCGGCCTCGTCCCAGGGGGCGTGGACGCCGATTGTAGAAAGGTCGATGGTCTGCAACCCCGCATAGCCACAGGGGTTGATGCGCGAGAACGGCTCCAGCTCCATGGCCACGTTCAGCGCCACGCCGTGGTAAGTGCAGTGGCGCGAGACCTTGATGCCCAAAGCGGCGATCTTGCCCAGGCCGGTGAAGTCGGGCTGCGGCGGCGGCTCGCCCGGGCGGCGCAGCTGTGGGCGCTGGGCCAGCATGGCGTGGCCGAAGGGGTCTTCGAGGCGCACGTAAATGCCCGGCGCGCCGGCCACGCGGTGCCCGGTCACGCCGAAATGCGCCAGCGTGCGGATGACGGCCTCCTCAATGCGATAGACGTATTCCTTGACGTAGTAGCCGGCGCGCTGCAGATCGACCAGCGGGTAGGCCACCACCTGGCCGGGCCCGTGGAAGGTCACCTGGCCGCCGCGGTTGGTGGCCACCACCGGGATGTCGCCGGGCAGCAGGACATGCTCGCTTTTGCCCGCCAGGCCTTGCGTGAATACCGCCGGATGCTCGCAGATCCAGAGCGAATCGGGGGTCTGTGCGGTGCGCTCGGCAGTGTGCTGCTGCATGGCCGCATAGGTGACGGCATAGTCCACGCGGCCCAGCTGGCGTACCTGGATCGCGCTCATGGCTAGAGCACGACCTTGACCAGCGGGTGCGCGGTCAAGGCGCGGTACAGGTCGTCGAGCTGCGCGCGGCTGGTGGCGGTGATGGTGATGGTCACGCCCTGGTAGTTGCCGGCACGGCTGTCGCGCAGCTCCACCGTGGCCTCGTCGAAATCGGGGTCGAATTGCCGCGCCAGGACTGCGATGGCCGGGGCGAACTCGGGCGTTTTGGCGCCCATAACCTTGATGGGAAAACGCGATGGATACTCGATCAGCGAGTCCTTGCGCGGGTCGGCGCCGCTGGCGCCCTCGGGAGCGGGTGTGGTGTTCATGCGGGTGATTGTGGGGCGCAGATGCAACAGAGCCAGGCGGCAAAGTCCGAAACCCCGGGCGGCCCGTTGCGGGCGACCCGGGGTTTGTACTTATAATGCGGGGCTTTGCGAGAAGTTCCGGTCTGACGTGTAGGAGTGAGCCGGCTTATGAAGCCAGTGGACTTGCAGGCCGAAGCTGAAGCCCAGGACGATGATTTCAAGGCCTTGAGTGCCGAGGAAGCTGCACAGTGGCGCCAGCGCCACCCGCTGCTTTCGCCCTGGCGCATCGTTGCCGTGCAGGCTGCGGCCACCGCGCTGGTGGCACTGGCAGCTTGGCTGTGGAGTGGCCCCGTTGCTGCCTGGTCTGCCGGATACGGCGGGCTGGCCGTGGTGCTGCCTGCAGCGCTGCTGGCGCGCGGCGTGCAGCGGCGCCGGGCCACGGCAGGGGCGGCGATGGCGGCCCTGATGGGCTGGGAGTTGGTCAAGATTGCTCTGACCGTCGCCATGCTGGCGGCGGCACCCCGGCTGGTCCCAGGCCTGAGTTGGCTGGCGCTGCTGGCCGGCATGGTGGTGGTGATGAAAACGTATTGGGTCGCCCTGCTGGTGCGACCCGGTGTCCGAAGAACCGTTTGACATTGAGGAAAAGAGTAGCCCGATGGCCGCAGATGCGAACGCCCCTACTGCAAGTGAATACATCGTTCACCACCTGCAGCACCTGCAAAACGTCAAGCAGGGTTTCATCGTTGACTTTTCCGTGGTCAACATCGACTCCATCGTCGTCGGCATCGTCCTGGGCGTGCTGATGCTGCTGGTGCTGCGCTCGGCGGCCAGCAAGGCCACCTCGGGCGTGCCCGGCCGCTTCCAGGCGGCGGTGGAAATCATGGTCGAGATGGTGGACAACCAGGCCAAGGCCAACATCCACAACGCCGAGAGCCGCAAGTTCATCGCCCCGCTGGCGCTCACCGTGTTCATCTGGATCTTCCTGATGAACGCCATGGACATGCTGCCCGTGGATCTGCTGCCGGTGCTGTGGCAGACTGCCACCGGCGACCCGCACGCCTATCTGCGCGTCGTGCCCACGGCCGACCTGTCCACCACGCTGGGCCTGTCGTCTGCCGTGCTGCTGCTGTGCTTCTGGTACAGCATCAAGATCAAGGGCCTGGGCGGCTGGATCCACGAGCTGTTCACGGCACCGTTCGGCACCAGCAAGAATCCGCTGTTCGCGGCCATTCTGGGCGTGGTGAACTTTGCCATGCAGATCATCGAATACGTTGCCAAGACGGTGTCGCACGGCATGCGACTGTTCGGCAACATGTACGCTGGCGAGTTGGTGTTCTGCCTGATTGCCCTGATGGGCGGTGCGGCGGCGATGTCGCTCTCCGGTGTGTTGCTCCCCGTGGGGCACATCATTGCGGGCTCCATCTGGGCGATCTTCCACATTCTGATCATCACCCTGCAGGCCTTCATTTTCATGATGCTGGCGCTGATCTACCTCGGCCAGGCGCATGACGCTCACTGAGCCACGTTGAGCTTTTTCCTTTCCCTTCTCCCTTCAACCTTTCTTTCTTTTCATCCTAGGAGTCATCATGGAAAACATTCTCGGCCTCGTCGCTCTGGCTTGTGGTCTGATCGTGGGTCTGGGCGCCATCGGCGCCTCGATCGGTATCGCCCTGATGGGTGGCAAGTTCCTGGAATCGTCGGCCCGTCAGCCCGAGCTGATCAACGAGCTGCAAACCAAGATGTTCATTCTGGCTGGCCTGATCGACGCGGCCTTCCTGATCGGCGTGGCCATCGCCCTGCTGTTCGCTTTTGCCAACCCCTTCGTCCTGGCCTAAAGCACTCCTTCAACGCCCCGAATAGAAAGGTGTTGCCGTGAGTATCAACGCGACCCTGTTCGTTCAAGCCATCGTCTTTCTGATCCTGGTGTGGTTCACGATGAAATTCGTGTGGCCCCCGATCGCCAAGGCGCTGGATGAGCGAGCCATGAAAATCGCCGATGGTCTCGCCGCTGCCGACCGTGCCAAGACCGAGCTTGCCGCCGCCGACCAGCGCGTCAAGCAGGAACTGGCCGCCGCCAGCAACGAAACCGCAACGCGCCTGGCTGACGCCGAGCGTCGCGCCCAGGCCATCATCGAAGAAGCCAAGGCGCGCGCGTCCGACGAAGGCAACAAGATCGTCGCCGCTGCCCGTGCCGAGGCCCAGCAGCAGGCCGTGCAGGCCCGCGAAGCCCTGCGCGAGCAGGTAGCGGCCCTGGCCGTCAAGGGCGCCGAGCAGATCCTGCGCCGCGAAGTCAACGCCGGCGTCCATGCCGATCTGTTGAACCGCCTCAAGACCGAGCTGTAAGGCAAGGAGCGAATGAATGGCTGAACTCGCCACCATTGCCCGCCCTTACGCCGAAGCGCTGTACCAGGCCTGCACCGACGCCAAGAGCGGTGCCGACCTCGCTGGCGCCACCGCCTGGGTGGACGAGCTGGCGGCGATTGCCGCCAATCCCGACCTGCTGCAATTGGCCGACAACCCCAAGGTGTCTGCCGCGCAGGTGTTCGACGTGATCACTGGCGTGGCGCGCACAGCGCTGCCCGAGCAGGCCAGGAACTTCCTGCGCACCGTGCTCGACAACGGTCGCCTGCCGGCGCTGCCCGAGATCGCCACACAGTTCCGCGCCCTGGTGAACGCGCAGAACGGCTCCTCCGATGCCGTGGTGTACAGCGCCTTCCCGATCGACGCACAGGCGCTGGCGGACTTGCAGCAGACGCTGCAAAAGCGCTTTGGCCGCAAGCTCAATCTGACCGTGCAGGTGGACGAATCCCTGATCGGCGGCATCCGTGTGGTGGCGGGCGATGAGGTGCTGGACACCTCGGTGCAGGCGCGTCTGCAACAAATGAAAGCGGCCCTCACGGCCTGAGGGCCTGAGGCTTCGGCCATTCCAAAGGAAAGAAGGAAAGAGTCATGCAACTCAATCCCGCAGAGATTTCTGAACTGATCAAGAGCCGCATCGAAGGGCTGGCAGCCAGCAGCGACATCCGCAACCAGGGCACTGTGGTGTCGGTGACGGACGGCATCGTGCGCGTGCATGGCCTGTCGGACGTGATGCAGGGCGAAATGCTGGAGTTCCCCGCTGGCAGCGACGGCCAGCCCTCGTTCGGCCTGGCGCTGAACCTGGAGCGCGACTCCGTCGGCGCTGTGATTCTGGGCGAGTACGAGCACATCTCCGAAGGCGACACCGTCAAATGCACGGGCCGCATCCTGGAAGTGCCCGTCGGCCCCGAATTGATCGGTCGCGTGGTGAACGCCCTGGGCCAGCCCATCGACGGCAAGGGCCCGATCAACGCCAAGATGACCGACGTGATCGAGAAGGTCGCCCCCGGCGTGATCGCCCGCCAGTCCGTGGATCAGCCCCTGGCCACCGGCCAGAAGTCCATCGACTCCATGGTGCCGATCGGCCGTGGCCAGCGCGAGCTGATCATCGGCGACCGCCAGACCGGCAAGACGGCCGTGGCCATCGACGCCATCATTGCCCAGAAGGGCCAGGGCGTGACCTGCATCTACGTCGCCATCGGCCAGAAGGCGTCGTCCATCAAGAACGTGGTGCGCGCGCTGGAGCAGGCCGGCGCCATGGAATACACCATCGTCGTGGCGGCCTCGGCCTCCGAGTCGGCAGCCATGCAGTACGTGTCGGCCTACTCGGGCTGCACCATGGGCGAATACTTCCGCGACCGTGGCCAGGACGCGCTGATCGTCTATGACGACCTGTCCAAGCAGGCCGTGGCCTACCGCCAGGTGTCGCTGCTGCTGCGCCGCCCGCCGGGCCGCGAAGCCTTCCCCGGCGATGTGTTCTATCTGCACAGCCGCCTGCTGGAGCGCGCCGCGCGCGTCAATGCAGACTACGTGGAAGCCTTCACCAAGGGCGAAGTCAAGGGCAAGACTGGCTCGCTCACGGCCCTGCCCGTGATCGAAACCCAGGCCGGCGACGTGTCTGCGTTCGTGCCGACCAACGTGATCTCGATTACCGATGGCCAGATCTTCCTGGAAACGGCCCTCTTCAACGCCGGCATCCGCCCCGCCATCAACGCCGGTATTTCGGTGTCGCGCGTGGGTGGCGCAGCGCAGACCAAGCTGATCAAGGGCCTGTCCGGCGGTATCCGTACCGACCTGGCGCAGTACCGCGAATTGGCCGCGTTCGCGCAGTTTGCCTCCGACCTGGACGAAGCCACCCGCAAGCAGCTCGACCGTGGCGCCCGCGTGACCGAGCTCTTGAAGCAGCCCCAGTACAGCCCGCTGCCCATCAGCCTGATGGCCGCCACCCTGTTCGCGGTGAACAAGGGCTACCTGGACGACGTGGACGTGAAGAAGGTGCTGGCCTTTGAGTCGGGCCTGCACCAGTTCCTCAAGACCAGCCACGGCGCCCTCCTGGAGCGTCTGGAGCAAAACCGCGCATTCGACAAGGAAGGCAAGGACGAGGCCGAGTTGAGCCAGGCCATCGCGTCCTTCAAGAAGACCTTCGCTTAAAGCGCGCACGAGGAGTCCTCATGGCAGCAGGCAAGGAAATACGCGGCAAGATCAAATCGGTGGAAAACACCAAGAAGATCACCAAGGCCATGGAAATGGTGGCCGCGTCCAAGATGCGCAAGGCGCAAGACCGTATGCGCGCCGCCCGCCCGTATGCCGAGAAGGTGCGTCAGATTGCCGCCCACCTCGGCCAGGCCAACCCCGAGTACGTCCACCCGTTCATGCGGGTGAACGATGCGAAGGCGGCCGGCGTCATCGTGGTGACGACCGACAAGGGCCTGTGCGGCGGCATGAACACCAACGTGCTGCGTGCCGTCACCACCAAGCTGCGCGAGCTGCAGGGTGCCGGCGTGCAGGCACAGACCGTGGCCATCGGCAACAAGGGCTTCGGCTTTCTGAACCGCATCGGTGCGCAGGTCGTGGCGCACGCCACCGGCCTGGGCGACACGCCGCACCTGGAGCGCCTGATCGGCCCCGTCAAGGTGCTGCTGGACGCCTATGCCGAAGGCCGGATCAACGCGGTGTACCTGTCGTACACCAAGTTCATCAACACCATGCGCCAGGAGTCGGTGGTCGAGCAGCTGCTGCCCCTGTCCACCGAGCAGATCCAGGCCGGCAAGGGCAAGAGCGCTGGCGCGAGCTGGGACTATATCTACGAGCCCGATGCGCAAAGCGTGATCGACGAGCTGCTGGTGCGCTATGTCGAATCGCTGATCTACCAGGCTGTGGCCGAAAACATGGCCAGCGAGCAATCCGCGCGCATGGTCGCCATGAAGGCTGCCACCGACAACGCCGGCAACGTGATCAACGAGCTGAAGCTGGTCTACAACAAGACCCGCCAGGCAGCGATCACCAAGGAGCTGTCGGAGATTGTGGCCGGCGCCGCCGCCGTCTGATCTGCCTGATTGCCGCAACGCAACCGGTTTCACACAATTTTTGGAGCAAACAATGGCTCAAGAGAACATGCAGCAAGCGAACGCCAGCGCACAGGGCAAGATCGTCCAGTGCATTGGCGCCGTGGTGGACGTGGAGTTCCCGCGCGAACAGATGCCCAAGATCTATGACGCGCTGAAGCTGGAAGGCTCGCCGCTGACGCTGGAAGTGCAGCAGCAGCTGGGCGACGGCGTGGTGCGCACTATTGCCCTGGGCTCGTCGGACGGCTTGAAGCGCGGCCTGATGGTCAGCAACACCGGCAACCCCATCACCGTGCCCGTGGGCAAGGCGACGCTGGGCCGCATCATGGACGTGCTGGGCAATCCCATCGACGAGCGCGGCCCGGTCGATCAGGAGCTGACGGCATCGATCCACCGCAAGGCCCCGGCCTATGACGAGCTGTCGCCCTCGCAGGAGCTGCTGGAGACCGGCATCAAGGTGATCGACCTGGTGTGCCCGTTCGCCAAGGGCGGCAAGGTGGGCCTGTTCGGTGGCGCCGGCGTGGGCAAGACCGTGAACATGATGGAGCTGATCAACAACATCGCCAAGGCGCACTCGGGCCTGTCGGTGTTTGCTGGCGTGGGTGAGCGCACCCGCGAGGGCAACGACTTCTATCACGAGATGGCCGACTCGGGCGTGGTGAACCTGGAGAACCTGGGCGAGTCCAAGGTGTCCATGGTCTATGGCCAGATGAACGAGCCGCCGGGCAACCGCCTGCGCGTGGCGCTCACGGGCCTGACCATTGCCGAGTCTTTCCGCGACGAAGGCCGCGACGTGCTGTTCTTCGTGGACAACATCTACCGCTACACCCTGGCCGGCACGGAAGTGTCTGCCCTCTTGGGCCGTATGCCCTCCGCCGTGGGCTACCAGCCCACGCTGGCCGAGGAAATGGGCCGCCTGCAAGAGCGCATCACCTCCACCAAGGTCGGCTCCATCACCTCGATCCAGGCCGTGTACGTGCCTGCCGACGACTTGACCGACCCCTCGCCCGCCACGACGTTTGCCCACCTGGACTCCACCGTGGTGCTGTCGCGCGACATCGCCGCCCTGGGCATCTACCCCGCCGTGGATCCGCTGGACTCGACCAGCCGCCAGCTCGACCCGCAGGTCGTAGGCGAGGAGCACTACAAGGTGGCGCGCGACGTGCAGGGCACGCTGCAGCGCTACAAGGAGCTGCGCGACATCATCGCCATCCTGGGCATGGACGAGCTGGCCCCCGAGGACAAGCTGGTCGTGGCCCGTGCGCGCAAGATCCAGCGCTTCCTGTCCCAGCCCTTCCACGTGGCCGAGGTGTTCACCGGCTCGCCCGGCAAGTACGTGCCGCTGTCCGAGACCATTCGCGGCTTCAAGATGATCGTGGCCGGCGAGTGCGACCACCTGCCCGAGCAGGCCTTCTACATGGTCGGCACCATCGACGAGGCCTTCGAGAAGGCCAAGAAGCTGGCGTCCTGATGCCGGGGCGCGCGGGCAGGGCGCCTGTGATGGCCCCGGCCCGCTGCCCTTGCACAGCACTGCTGCAGCTTTCAATCCTTTGTCAGAACGAGGCCCCAGATGAACACCCTCCACGTTGATGTGGTCAGTGCCGAGGAGTCCATCTTCTCGGGCGAGGCGCGCTTTGTCGCGCTGCCCGGCGAAGCTGGCGAGCTGGGCATCTATCCGCGCCACACACCGCTCATCACCCGCATCAAGCCGGGCTCGGTGCGCATCGAACTGCCCAGCGGCGAAGAGGAATTCGTCTTCGTCGCCGGCGGCATCCTGGAAGTGCAGCCCGACTGCGTCACGGTGCTGTCCGACACCGCCATCCGTGGCCGCGACCTGGACGACCAGAAGGCCCAGGAAGCCAAGCGCGCCGCCGAAGAGGCCCTCAAGAACGCCAAGAGCGAACTCGACCTGGCCCGCGCCCAGTCGGAGCTGGCCATCATGGCGGCCCAGCTGGCGGCCCTGCGCAAGTTCCGCGACAAGCGTTGAGCGCGCTGCGTCCGCTCCAGGAAGCAAGCAGCCGCCCATCCGGCTATTGCCAGTCAGCCAGTCCAGAGCGCGCCTGAGCTGGCCTGAAAAGGGAACGTGTTGACCACGTTCCCTTTTTCGTTTTGAGCCGGCTGCAGACAGCCCTGAACCAGCCAGGTGTTGGAGTGTGTCCACCACCCGCGCGCTGCCACCTGCTACGCAAGTCCTTGGCCGACAGGCCAATGCGCGTGCCTGCCGGCACCTCGCACCCTGCCCGCGCCCTAGCATGGGCCATGGCCTTGCCTGTTCCTTGCCAGCCAATGTGCAGGCTTTCTGATTGCTGCAAATTCGATAGCTGCCAGCGCTTGACTGGAAAGGCGTTCGGCCACTTTTTGCCTGAAAAACACCAGCCCCGGAGGCAGGCATGAAAGCGCAGCCAGACCTGATCGTTGCCCGCTCCGAAGACCGGCACTGCCCGCCGGGCGATCTCTGCGCCACTCCCCGGTGCCCAGCCCCTGACGCCGCCGGCTGGCTGGCCACGCGCGGCTGGCGGCCTTTTGCCTTCCAGCGCCAGGTCTGGCGTGCAATGAGAGCGGGCCGCTCGGGCCTGCTGCACGCCACCACCGGCGCCGGCAAGACCTACGCCGTCTGGCTGGGTGCGCTGCAGGCACTGGCTCAAGAAAACAAGAGAAAAACGGCTGAAACCCTTACCCAGCAAGCGCTGACAGCTATCAAAAAAGAAGAAAAAACACCATCCGCCGAACCGCTCACCGTCCTGTGGATCACGCCCATGCGGGCGCTGGCCGCCGACACCCTGCAAGCCCTGGCGCAGCCGCTGCAAGACCTGGCACCTGCCCATCCGGCCCTGGCGCGCTGGACCCTGGCCGCGCGCACCGGCGACACCGCCAGCGCCGAGCGCAGCGCCCAGGCGCGCCGCCTGCCCACGGCGCTGGTGACCACGCCCGAGAGCCTGTCGCTGCTCCTGGCGCGCAGCGACGCGCGCGCGCAACTGGCGCAGCTGCGCCTGGTCGTGGCTGACGAGTGGCATGAGCTACTGGGCAGCAAGCGCGGCGTGCAGCTGCAACTGGCCCTGGCGCGGCTGGCCGGCTGGTGTCCGCGCCTGATGATCTGGGGCATGTCGGCCACGCTGGGCAACCTGGACGAGGCGCGCGACACCCTGCTGGCGCCGCTGGCCCTGGCTGCGCCCGGCGTGCTGGTGCAGGGCCGCGCCGCCAAGAAGCTGGTCATCGATACGCTGCTGCCAACGGCTGCGGCAACGGCAGCCCCCCGGCCAGCAGCCCGCCGCAGCGCCCTCGGGCGCTTTTCCTGGCCCGGCCATCTGGGCCTGGCCATGCTGGCGGCGGTCGTGGCCGAGTTGGAGGGCAGCAGCACCACGCTGGTCTTCGTCAACGCCCGCGCACAGGCCGAACGCTGGTACCAGGCGCTGCTTGATGCGCGCCCCGACTGGGCCGGGCAGATCGCCCTGCACCATGGCGCGCTCGATCGCGGCGTGCGCGAATGGGTCGAGGCCGGCCTCAAGGGCGGCAGCCTGCGCGCCGTGATCGCCACCTCCAGCCTGGATCTGGGCGTGGACTTCGCGCCGGTCGAGCGCGTGCTGCAGATCGGCTCGCCCAAGGGTGTGGCGCGGCTGCTGCAGCGCGCCGGGCGCTCGGGCCACGCGCCGGGTCGGCCCTCGCGCATCACCCTGGTGCCCACGCACGGCCTGGAGATCATCGAGGCCGCCGCCGCCCGCGCCGCCGTGCGCGCCGGTCGGATCGAGAGCCGCAGCACGCCCGAGCAGCCCATGGACGTGCTGGTGCAGCACCTGGTCACCGCAGCGCTGGGCGGCGGCTTCGCGCCCGAGGCGCTGTATGCCCAGGTGCGCCGCACCCGCGCCTACCGCGATCTGACGCGCGCCGATTTCGACTGGTGCCTGGCCTTCGTCTCGGGCGGCGGGCCGGCGTTGGCGGCCTACCCCGACTACCGGCGCGTGCAACCGGGCGCGGATGGCATCTGGCGCATGGACGATGCGCGCCTGGCGCGGCGCCACCGCGCCAACATCGGCACCATCGTCGGCGACGCCAGCATGAGCGTGCAGCTCCTGCACGGCGCGCGGCTGGGCAGCATGGAGGAGAGTTTTGTCTCGCGCCTGTCGCAGGGCGACTGCTTCGTGCTGGCCGGCCAGGTGCTGGAGCTGATCCGCACCGAGCAGATGACGGCCTGGGTGCGCCGCGCGCCGCGCGCGCGCGCCGTCGTGCCGCGCTGGTCGGGCGCGCGCCTGCCGCTGTCGCCGCTGCTGTCGGGCTTCGTGGTGCGCGAATTCGCCCAGGCCGCCGCCGGGCGCTATGCCAGTGCCGAGCTGCGCGCCGTGCGCCCGCTGCTGCAATTGCAGGCGCGCTGGTCGCAGCTGCCGGCGCCGGACACGCTGCTGGCCGAGACGCTGCACACGCGCGAGGGCTGGCACCTGTTCCTGTACCCCTTTGCCGGTCGCCAGGCGCATCTGGGTCTGGCCAGCCTGCTGGCCTGGCGCGCAGCGCAGCAGCAGGCGGGCACGTTCTCGCTGGCCGTCAACGACTACGGCCTGGAGCTGCTCAGCGCCACGCCGCGCGACTGGGCGGCACTGGTGCCGCAACTGCTGCGCCCGGCTGGCGGCCATGACCGCGCCACCGACCTGCCAGCGCCGCACGACGCTCTGTGGCAGGAACTGCAGGCCAGCCTGAACGCCACCGAAATGGCGCGCCGGCGCTTTCGCGAGATTGCCCGTGTGGCCGGGCTGATCTTTCACAGCCATCCGGGCGAGCAGCGCAGCGCGCGCCAGCTGCAGGCCTCGGCGCAACTGTTCTTCGAGGTCTTTCGCAAGTACGACCCGGACAACCTGCTGCTGCGCCAGGCCCGCCAGGAAGTGCTGCGCCAGGAGCTGGACTTGCCCGCCATCGCAAGCGCGCTGCAGCACATGCAGGGGCAGACGCTGGCCGTGCAGGCGTTGGCGCAGCCCGGGCCGCTGGCCTTTGCGCTGATGGTCGAGCGGTATCGGGAAACCCTCAGCAATGAATCCCTGGCCGAGCGCATCGCGCGCATGGTGGGCAGCCTGGAGGCGGCTGCCGACGTGCGCGGGCCGGTGCCGCCGCCCGATGCGCAGCAGCAGGCCGGCATTGCGGCGGCGCTGGCCTTTGGCGCGGTAGGCGCGGATGCGGGGCAGGCGGGGCGTGCCGGATCAGGCCCGGGAGCCGGGCGGCGCCGGCGCAAGCCCTCGCGGCCTTTACCGCCGCTGTGAGCGCTGGCCCCTCTGCTGCGGCGTGGTGCTTGGCGCTACAACCGCCTCTTGTCCCCAGGATCGTGTCCATGCCGCCTGCCTCTGCCCCTGCCCCTGCCGCTGCTACTGCCGCCGCCACCGAACCCGGCCCGGCCATCGATCTGCAGGGCATCCGCGTGCTGCTGCTGCCCCAGCACGCCCTGCACTGGCCCGAAGCACACATGCTGTTCGTGGCCGACGTGCATCTGGGCAAGGCGGCCACTTTCCGCGCGCGCGGGCTGCCGGTGCCGGCTGGCGGCACTGCGGACAACCTGGCGCGCCTGTCCGGCGTGCTGGCCGCCACCGGCGCCCGGCATCTGGTGGTGCTGGGCGACTTCCTGCACGCCGCCGAGGCGCAGACGCCGGCACTGCTGGCGCGCCTGGCGCACTGGCGCGCAGCCCATGCAGGGCTGGAGCTGACCCTGGTGCGCGGCAACCACGACTGGCACGCGGGCGAGCTGCCACCCGCCCTGGACATCCGTGTGGTGGACGAGCCCTGGCAGCCCCGCGCCGCTGCGCCGCTGGCCTGCTGCCACCACCCGCAGCAGTTCCCAGGGCAGACCGTGCTGGCCGGCCACGTACACCCTGCCGTGCGGCTGCGCGGCCGCGCTCGCGATGCCCTGCGCCTGCCGGCCTTCTGCCACGACCCCGGCCTGCTGCTGCTGCCGGCCTTTGGCGATTTCACCGGCAGCCACACCCTGGCGGCGGCGCCAGGGCGGCGGCTGTATGCCGTGGGCGCCGGGCGCGTCTGGCCGCTGCCGGGGTGAAGGGCCGGGCGGCTGCCGCAGGACAGCACTTCAGGTCGGTATTTCAAGCAAAAAAGGCCAAAAACCCTTGCCAGGCAAGCGCTGGCAGCTATCAAAATGATTCCTGTTGGAGCGCTGCAGCGGCGCCCCGATCGCCCAACCGCCCCGGCTCCCTCAACTGCCCCGATCGGCCCAGCCGCGCGCCAGCACCGGCGCGTCGGGCAATTCGTTGCCCGGGCCATCCTGCCCGTGCGGCGGCGCCGGAAAGTGCGCCGCCAGCAGCGCCGTCACCTCGCTGAGCGCCTGCGTCAGCCCATCCTCCCAGCGCCCGGCGCGAAACGCCTCGCCCATGTGCGCCGTCATGGCGCGCCAGACCTCGGGCGGCACGGCGCGTGCCAGCGCCCGGTCGGCGACGATCTCGATGCGGCGCTCGGCCAGCAGCAGATAGACCAGCACGCCGTTGTTGTGCTCGGTGTCCCACACGCGCAGCTTGCCGAACTGGGTGATGGCGCGCTCGCGCACGCTGGCGGCGCGCCACACATAGGACAGCGGCAGGCCGCCCTCGATGCAGATGCGGATCTGGCCGGTGTGGCGCTGCTCGCTGGCCGCCACGCGGGCGGCCAGGCGCTGCAGCATGTCGGCGGGCAGGGCGCGGCCCAGGCTACCGTCGGCCCAGCGGTGGCGCAGCAGCCGCGCCAGGCGCGCCCACAGGCCGCGTGGCGGGATGGAGGAGGGTGAAGAAGTCTGCGCTGTCATTTTTTGCGTCCTCACCAGCTGCCCGAAGCGCCACCGCCACCAAAGCCGCCTCCGCCGCCCGAGCTGAAGCCACCCCGCCGCCAAAACCCCGCCACCGCCACCAAAGCCGCCTCCGCCGCCACCCCAGACGATGGGCACGCGCCGCCCGCCAAAGATCCAGGCATACAGCAGCGCCACCAGTCCGGCGCTGGACGCCAGCAGCACGCTGGCTGTGAACCAAAAGGCCAGCGCCCCGGCACCCGCACCCATGGCCACGCCGCCCAGGCGCTGGCCGAAGATGGCGCGCAGCACCGGGCTGAGCAGCATGACGATGAAGAACAGGAAGACCGCCATCTCGCTGAAGCCGGCCTCATCGGCGCCTGCCGTGCGCGTCGGCGCGCCGGGCAGCGGCAGCGCCTCGCCGGCGATGCGTGCGCCGATCTGCTGCACGGCGGCCTGCAGACCGCCGGCGTAGTCACCCTCGCGAAAGCGCGGCGCCATGACGGCGTCGATGATGCGCGCCGCCGCGATGTCGGGAATGGCCCCTCCAGCGCCCGCGCCACTTCGATGCGCATACGCCGGTCGTCCTTGGCGACGATGATCAGCAGGCCGTCGCCCACGTCCCTGCGGCCAATCTTCCAGGTGCTGGCCACGCGGTGGGCGAAGGCGGCGATGTCCTCGGGCGCCGTGGTCGGCACCAGCAGCACCACCACTTGCGAGCCGTGCGTGCGCTCGATCTCGGCCAGCTGCGCCTGCAGCGCCTGGCGCTGGGTTTCGCTCAGCGTAGCGGTCTCGTCGATCACGCGCGAGGTCAGCACCGGCACGGCGCGCAGCGGCTGGGCGCTGGCGGTCAGGCTGGAGATTATCAAAAAGATAGCTGTCAGCGCTTGCAGGAGTAGGGCTACAGGCATTTTTGACCCATATTCAGGCGGGTTTTGGGAGGGGCGTTGAGCATCTGGCGTGAACATCCGGCAACGCACCACGCACCACGCACCACGCACCACGCACCACGCACCACGCACCACGCACCACGCACCACGCACCACGCACAACATCCCCGACCGCCGGCCCTCAGGGCCTGGCCGCCGGCGCCGGCTGCGAGAAGTCCACCTGCGGCGGGGTGCTGATCTGCGCCTCGTTTTGCACCGTGAAGTTGGGCTTGGGCGCGTAGCTGAAGACCTTGGCCGTCAGGTTGGTTGGGAAGCTGCGCGCCAGCACGTTGTAGTCCTGCACGGTCTTGATGTAGGCGTTGCGCGCCACGGTGATGCGGTTTTCCGTGCCCTCCAGCGTCACGCGCAGGTCGCGAAAGCCCTGGTTGGCCTGTAATTGCGGATAGCGCTCGGCCACCACCATCAGGCGGCTCAGTGCGCCCGACAGCTCGCCCTGCGCCTGCTGGAATTTGTTGAAGGCCTGCGGGTCGTTGATCAGCTCGGGCGTGGCCTGGATGGAGGTGGCCTTGGCGCGCGCCTCGATCACGCGCGTCAGCGTGTCCTGCTCGAACTGCGCCTCGCCCTTGACGGTGGCGACGATGTTGGGCACCAGATCGGCGCGGCGCTGGTACTGGTTGAGCACTTCGCTCCAGGCGGCCTGGCTTTGCTCGTCCAGGCGCTGGAAGTCGTTGTAGCCGCAGCCGCTGAGGGCGCTGGCGATGGCAAGGGCGGCGATGAGTCTTTTCATAGGGCGCTGGGCAAGAGTGGAAAAAACGGAAGGCCGGCGCAGTATGCGCCGCGCTGCGCGGGCCAGGCGTCGGCCAGCAGCGCCTTGCATTGTGCTCAAGCGGCGTGGCAGGCAAGCGGCTGACGTGCTGCCGGCGCGGCGACCACAGGATGTCACCGGCGTATCCGTCTGCCATTGCGCGCCACTCCTACAGCGGCGCCGGGGCCGGCCTTCCACCATGGCTGGCACGTTGGCGCTGCGCCCGCTCTGGTCTGGTCTGGTTTGGACAGCGCCTTTTCACCCACCACTTTTCAGACAGGAGAACGGCGCCATGCTGCTGCATCGACTTCGCACCACTGCCACTTTTCTTGCCGCCGCTGGCCTGGGCCTGAGCGCCTGGGCGCAAAGCACGCCGCCGGTCATCGCCCCGCCCAGCTCGGCCGTATCCTCGCCGGGCACGTCCTCGGGGGAGGACAGTGCGCCCAATGCCACCGGCGGCAGCGCCACCAGCTCCGGAAAGACGGGAACGAATGGGGCGACAGGGACGACCGGCACGCCCCCGCCCCGGCGTCCGCCCAGCGCGCGCCCACGCCCACCGACAGCAAGCCGGCCCATGCTGATGCGTCCTTCATGAACGACGCTGCGCACGCCGGCCACTTCGAGGTCGAGGGGGCCAAACTGGCGCTGCAAAAGGCGCACAGCGATGCCGTCAAGAGCTTTGCCCAGCGCATGATCGACGACCATACGGCGGCTGCCCAGCAACTCGAAACCCTGTCTGCGGCCAAGAACCACAAGCTGCCCGACGGGCCGTCGCTGCTGCAAAAGGGCAAGCTCAAGCTGCTTTCCACGCACGACGGCGCCAAGTTCGACCAGAGCTACATCGACAGCCTCGGCCCCAAGGCGCACCGCGAAACCATCGAGCTGTTCGAAAAAGGCGCCACCAAGGCGCACGACCCGGACGTCAAGGCCTGGGCCGAGCGCACCCTGCCGACGCTGCGCGAACACCTGACACTGGCTGAGCAACTTGACCGCAGCGCAAACGGTGCCGATCCCAAGCACGCCACGCGCGACGCGCCGCTGCACGGCGATCCGGCCAAGAAGAAATGAGAGGTTGAAGAAGAAAGGGCAGGCGGCGCGCCCCCTGGCGCGGCATCCTCAGTCGAACTCTGCGGTGCGAAACTTCAATACACCGCAGTTTTCCTTGACTGTGCGCTGCAGCCCCGCCTCAAAGCCCTCCGGCGCGTGCGCCTCGACCTCGATTGTCACGGTCACCTCCACGCCGACGCGCGCTGCGAAGTGCTGGACGACTTCATTGACGATGGTGGAGAAATCCATGGTCGCCGTGGTCGCATCCACCGCCACCGTGCCAAAGAAGCGCTGGGGCAGAGGCTGAGCCCCTTGCGTTGACGTCTCGCCCTGCTGGGTGCCCGCCACCTGCCGTCCTGTAGTCGAGGCCGCAGTCGTAGTCGAACCCCCGCGCAGCGGCTGCGTGTCCGCCTGCTCTGCCTGTTCGTGCTGCTGCTTGTCCAGCCTACGCTGGTGCTCCAGCGCCGCCACAGGGCTGATGAGCAGGCTGTTCGCGTCCAGCGTCACCAGCGCAGGCCGCCCGAACACGAATCCCTGCCAGCGCTCGCCGTCCTTGCCCGCCGCATAGGCAAAGCCATCGCGCGTAGCGCAGCCCGCCGTCACGGTCTGCACGAACACGTCGGCGTTCAGCAGGCGCGGCAGGTACAGGTACTGGCAGCTGTCCTGCCACACCTTCAGCGTCGAGACCTCGCTCACGCCATCCTTGAAATACCAGTCGCTGAGCACCCGGTTCAGATGCACCGGCGACCAGGCCGAGATCACCCATTCCTCCTCGTGCATTTTGGCCTCGATGGCCTCCACCAGGTTGGGGGCCGAGGCGGGCAGGCTCACAGCCTCCCAGCGCAGCACCAGCTTGCCGCGCGCCATCTCCTCGGTGGGCACCATCAGCCAGCGCCAGGTCTCGCGCACCATTTGTTTGAGGCTGTCTTCGGCGCTGTCCATGGCGCGTCTGGACTGGTCGGCCTGGTAGGTGCCCAAGTCCATGCGGCGGTTCTGCACGTCCTCGACGATGGAGCGCCACGCCAGAAAGGTGCGCGCCGCGTCGCGCAGGCGCTGCACGGCATCACCATCCGGCGCCAGGAACACCAGCCGGTTGCGCTTCAGGCGCGGCGCATCGCCGCGCTTTTCCAGCACCTCGGTGGCGGCCAGTAGGGCGGCGCCATCATCCTGCCGGCGGTAGCCTGCGCTGGGTGGCAGCACCACCAGCCGTGGCCCCAGCCCGAAGTCGTCCGGGATGTCTGCCGATGGCACGAACACATGGATGGCCGCGAAATGATTCCTCTTGGAGAACACCTGGTTCACCCGATCCTTGAGCAGCGGCAGCACATCCTCGGCGTCCTTCAGATGCGCCTTGCGCGCCTCCATCTCGCGGCGCAGGTTGGGCCGGGTGTCGAACCAGTAGCAGTCCTTCTCGCCGTACAGATAGTGCAGCCGGTCGCGCAGGCGGCGGATCACGTCCTCGTATGTGCCCACGGCCTGGCCAGGTTGCACGGCGCCCAGCAAAATGCCTTCCACACGAATGCCGCGCACCGCCTGCGCCGCGTTCGACGGCGCGCTGCCCAGAAACACCGTGCGCGCCACGCGCCGCGCGGCCTGTACGCTGCCAAAGCGCGTGTCGTGCCCGTCGATCTCGGCCGCAGCCGAGCGCGACCCGTCGATCTCGCTCTCGATCACCGGCTCCCAGCCGTTGGGCAGGTAGTGGATGCTCTTGCCGCGCACCACAGCATCGCCCAGCGGCAGCGTGCCGGGCATGATGAGCGCGTCCTTGTCGTTGCTGTTCCACAGTCGGTGGATGACGATGGCCAGGTACTGCAGCACTCCGCGCGTGCGCTGGAATTTGTCCAGCGTGGACCAGTCCTCGTACAGCCGGTCGAACACCTCGGGGTGAATCGGATACGCCTGCGCGATGCGCTCCTCGTAGCGCGCGTCCTGCGCCTCGGGCGGAAACTTCGCCGGGTGCTGGCGGTACAGCTCGCCGAACGCCCGCGCCGTGGCCTGGATCTGCGCCGCATCGCCGGCGTAGTCGAACAGCCTGCGCCGCACGATCTCGAACGCCTCCTGCGCCGCCACCGGCTTCCACACTGACTCGATGCGACCGAAGTATTTTTCCAGCACCGTGAGTGCGCGCTGGCCCTGCGTGCCCGCCGCCTCGGTTTCCGATTCGGGCAGGGAGGCTAGCAAGATGGCATTGGGCACGCCCTTCATGGCCTCGGTCAGCGCCTGGATGAAGGTGATGTTGCTGTCAAAGGTGCCACCGGGGTAGCTCTTGCCCGGCTCCAGTTGGCGCACGTAGGCCACCAGCTCATCGAGCAGCACCACGCAGGGCGCGGCGCGCTGCAGCAGCGTACTCAAGGCCTCCTTGCCCGGCGAGGTGCCCGCCCGGTCGGCATCGGCCAACAGCGCCAGGCCCTCGGCGCCCAGCAGTTGCACCGCCAGATCGCCCCACAGCGTATTTACCGTGATGCCGGCGTGCGAACGCGGCAGGCTGGGCGAGAACTTGATGCCGTCGATCACCGCCACCCGCGCCTGCGGCAGCGAGGTGATGCCCACCGTGTCCAGAATCGGCGGAATGCCCGCCAGCCGCTCGGTCGGGCACTGGCGGCTGGCCAGGTGATACACAGCCAGCAGCGTATGCGTCTTGCCGCCGCCAAAGGCCGTCTGCAACTGGATCACCGGGTCACCCCCGCGCCCCGACAGCCGCTCGGCCACGCTTTGCAGCAGCAGCCGCATGCCCTCGGTGATGAAGGTGCGGGCGAAGAATTTCTCCGCGTCCTGGTACTCGGGCGGCGCCGTGCCGGCATGTACCTGCGAGATGTCGGCGGCGAACTCGCTTTGCTTGAACGTGCCTTGCAGCACGTCCCTGTGGGGCTGGGCGACTTCGCGCCAGGGTTTGATGGTCATGTGTCTTATCCCTGAACCGTCCAGTGCATGTCGGGGCGGATAGTGCGCTGGTCTACCACGCAAGGGTGCGGGTCGACAGCGCCAAGCAACTGTTTGAGTTTGTGCAGCACATGGGCGCGGTCGATTGGCTTGGGGTGAAGCCTGGAGAGGCTGCGCGGCGTCTCCAGATGCAGTGCTACACGCAGGCGGCGCTTGCGCAACCACGCATCGGCCATGCGCTTTTCTTCGGCGTCATTGGCATGCAAGCGTGCGGAGACCAGACCCGCGAGCGTATCGCGCACCTTCAGCGCCACTTCCTTGGCCAAATCGCTGGGCTTGGTGCGGGCATGGATGCGGTAGTCCTTCACCTCGATCAACCAGGCAGTGTCCGCTGCCACGCAAACCATATCCACCGCTTTGTTGGCGCTGCCGCACGCATTGTTGAACTGGTTTCTGTAATGTGCCCAGTCATCGTATTTGCTGGCCTGGGCTGTGGCGGCGAAGGTGAAAGTCAGCCGGTCTTCCCGGATCGGGTTGTCAATCACGGGCATGCAGGCCCTCCGCCGCCAGGAATCGATCCGACTGGTGCAGCTCCTCGTCCAGCAACACCAGGGTCTGAATGTCGTAGAGATCCGCACTTTGCTCCAGTGCTGTGGCAGTCCCGGTCTCGCCCGCTTTCAAGGCAAAGTACCTCGGCTGGACGGCGTGCAAGGCGGGTTCTTGCAGCAGGATTTCCAACTCACGCATCAAAAACAGCGAATGCGTGGCAATGAAGACCTGGATGCCCTGCTGGCACAGCGCCAGGATGCTGCGCGCGATGACCTTGATGAGCTTAGGATTCAGGTTGGTTTCCGGTTCATCCCAGAGCAGGTAGCCCTTGTCCAGCAGCACACCCGTGCTGATCAAGCGCGCCAGCATGGCCAGTTTGCGCAGACCCTCGGCCACCAGCGGCATCTCCATGCTGCCCTCGCCGGGAATGCTCAGGTAGAACTCGCCAGTGCCCGAGTCCACCACCACCTTGCCACCCATGGCCTCTTCCAGGGGGGCGAGCAGCGCTGCGGCCTTTTTCTCGCGCGGCCCTTTGACGCTGGGCGCGCCCAGCAGCGAGACCGTGTCGCGCCAGCTTTCTTCAAAGCGCAGATGGAAGTTGTCGTACAGTGGGCCGAACCAGGGGCACAGCGTGACCAGTTCGCGGGTCGGGATATACGCCGGCGCCTGCTCCAAGGCTTGCGTCGGTGCCTTGTCCAGTTGCACCTCCGACTTGGCCTGAGACGCGAAGCTGAATGCGCACGACAGTGCCGCTTCGTGCATGTGCAACTGCACCTCGCAGCGCTCGCGGCCTTGCTTGCGCTTGGCCAGCCGCCCCAGCGCGTCGGGCCGAAACACCCCTACCAACTTCTCGGCATAGGCTTTCTGCAGCTCGGCCTTGGTCAGCTCGCGTGCATCGGCATTGACCTTCAACACGGCATACAAGAGCTTGAGCAACTGCGACTTGCCAAGTCCGTTCTCGCCCACGACCACGTTCAAGCTGGGCGAGAATTGGTAGGTGCCGTTCGGTAAGGGGCCGAAGTTCTGGATGTTCGCCTTTTTCAGCATGTCGCTCTTCCTTGGTGCGCGCGGGCGGCGCGGCTATGTACCTCAAATTTTCGCGCGCGGAAAAAACAGTCGCCTGAGCCAATCGGCGAATGCCTTGCCTGCCGGAAGATTGACGTCGAGATAGCGTGCGGTGATCGCCTGCCCATAAGGCTTGCCAGGCTCCTGCTGCCACGCCAGCCAGGTGTGCATCAGCACCTTCGGACGCTTCAACACCTCAAAGCGTGTTTGCGGCAACGTGCTGACTGCCTGTTCTGCATGCGAGAGCAAGGTGTCGCCAGCGGGCACCAGGAAACGCAGGAAGTCCTCCAGGATGCCCGGCGCCTGGTTATCCGGCATGAGCCAGACCCCCACCCTGGGCAACAGGCTGTCTGCTGGCGGCTCGAAAACACCGCCCTGTGGATCAGGGTGCCCGCCGATGTTTTGATAGCCCGCAGATTGAAGCCGGCTGGACAGCGCCTGCCACCGCGCGCCCAGGTCGGTATCGGCGTCCAGGACGATACCCAGCACCGCCAGGTCGCTCTCCTTGAGCTTGACGGGCAACGTGTCAAGCAGCGGATCCTTGCCCTCCTGCGGCTCGATCCGGTCGATCACTCCCAGGTCAAAGCGACCGCAAATATTCTTGACCACATGCTCGTCATCCCGGCCTTCGACCAACAGCACCCGTTTGCCCTGCATGGTCAGCGCACCTCGATGTCGTTGCGAGTGGCAATTGCCAACTCGCGTTCATCGAACACGGTTGCTGCCACCGTGTCGGCCTGACGGGTCAGGCGAAGCAGCAAGCCGTCCTGCGGGCTTTCGGTGGCGGCCTCCTGAAAGGCCTGCACACAATCGCGGCTGTGCGTCGTGGCGAAAACCTGCACATTGAACTCTGAAGCCAACCGGAAAATCGTCGCCCAGATAGACGCCTGCACGGAGTAGTGCAGGCCGTTTTCGAACTCATCAATCAGCAGCACGCCATTTCTCGCATTGCACAGCGAAAGCACGATGCCGAACAGCCGGTTCACGCCGTCGCCGAAAGTGCGCAAAGGCACGGGCGAATCGAATTGCCGACTCTTGACGATAGCCGTGCGTGCAAGCAGGCGCGGCCCATCGCTGCCGATCATCGAAATTCCTTCGATGTCGGGCGAGATCAACTGCAACGCCTTGAGCACTTCGTCCTGCGCATCGGTCAGGGCTACAGCGTCCCACAAAACGCCAAGCTGGCCGGTAGACCGTGAACTGAAGGGGTCGAGATACACGCAGCGCACAGGTTCCTGTCCACTATCTCCCAGGCTCAACCCCAGCGGGCGCCGAACGAGCCCGCGACGGTACAGGGGAACGACACGCCGGCGCTCGCCCACTGCCAGTTCCAGGGCGGGCACGCCGGGCGCATCGCCAAACAAGTCCTCCACAACCCTGTAGCGAACCGTGCCGCGTTCCGGATCTTCTTGCTGGACTGCCCAACGCGCCGTCGCCAGCAGGGACGACTGGCTGGGTGGCAGCAGCCCCGTTGCCTGGATGGAAAAGCTGGCCGACCGAGCACTGAGGTCTGGAAAGCCCGTGAACAAACTGCGGTAGGGGCCGAAATCCAGACCAACCAGTTCACGCCGGGCTTCGCCCGCTTCGTTGGTTTCCTCGCGATAGTTCAGGATGGCTTGCAAGGTATCCAGCGCGCCGCCGGTTACCAGAATGCGCACTGCCTCCAGCAGCGAAGATTTGCCCGCATTGTTTTTGCCCGTGACCAGGTTGACTTTGCCGAACCCGGAGACGCGCAATTCCTTGAAGCCGCGGAAGCCCTTGACTGCAATGTTTTCAATGAATTCGGACATGGCCTTCTCCTGCCCGCATCGGGTCTTTCACAAACGGCAGACCGGTGGATTTTGGCCCACGCACGAGCGGATTCATGCCTCAAACCCCAACTGCTCCCCGCGCGGCCCCTGCTCGCGGCTGGCGGCCAGCACGGCGTGCCAGGCGGTGATGAGTTCGTTGTAGGCGCGGGCGTCTTCGGCCCATTTTTTGCGCTCGCACAGGGTGTAGAGGTGATAGGCCAGTTGGCGCACGGGCTCGGCCTTGTCGGGCATGGCGGCCAGCAGGGCACCGGCTGCCGCTTCGCCTTGGGTGTTGAGGGCGCGAATCAGGTGGTGCGTGGCTTCCCACACGGGGGCGCGGTGGTCGGTGGCGGGGTTCCAGCCGGTGGGGTAGTCGGCCCAGCGCAGCAGGCGCACTTTGCCAGCACCGCTTTGCACCACGCCGGCTTCGGCCACACCGGCCACGCTGGTGCCTTTGCCACGGGCCAGCACATCGGCCTCGCCAAACGGGCCTTCATCCCAGCCGTATTGCTCGAACCAGCTGTTGGCAAACAGGGTGTCGGCGTCAAAGCTGCCCGCGTCGGGCGTGAGGTACTCGGTGATTTCGCGGTTAATCAGCACCAGCGCATCGTGTACGCGCATGGGCGTGCCGTCTTGGTTGAGAACCGCCGCGTACTGGCTGTAGATGGCCATGCCGGGGCCAATGGCGGCCTGGGCCAGATCGACCGGGGCAATGGGGCTTTGGCCGCTGGTGCCGCCAATCATGGTTTCCAGCGCCTCGGGCAGCTGCTCGCGCAACTGGCGCTGGAACTCGCGGCGGCTGATGGTCTCGGCGGCGGTATCGCGCGGGCGGCAGACCAGCACGATGCTGGAGGCCAGGGCGTTGGTGCCAATGCCGATGGAGCGCGCATCGCGTTCTGTGCGCATGGGCCAGGTGCCTGTCAGGGTGAAACCGGCGCGCAGCACTGCTTCCAAAAACGTCTCCCAGCCAGTGCTGTGGGTGCCGTCGCCCTCGGAGGTATCGCTTTGCTTGAAGGCGTAGTAGATGGTGACCGGAAAGGCTGGGTGCGCCTGCGCGGCCAGGTTGTGCATGGCGGCCGTCATGCCGTCCAGAAAAAACACCTCCGCCGCCTGCTTGCTACCGTGGCGGTAGGGCGTGGCAATCAGTTCTTCGGCCTTGGGCACGGCCAGCGTGGCGTAGAGATTCGGGAAGATAGGCCGCAGGCTGCGGCGCAGCCAGACGTAGAAGAAATCGGACAGGTCGGCGTAGCCAATGTTGTCGTAATACGGCGGATCGGTGGAAATGACTTTGTTCGCACTAACTTTTTGTGTTTGCGCATCAGCTTGTCGGACTTGACCCTGCGGCTTTGCTCCTAACGCTGAGAAAGCTCGGGCAATACCTGAGACAGAAACGCCAATGTCACCTGCTGCTTCGGCAAAAACATTGATTTCTGCGTAGTCCCAAATCATCGGCAACGCTTGCCGACCAAATGTCGTTTTTGCTTGGTCGCGTGTTGGACTCCATGCAACCAAGGAGCTGTTGTAGTCAGTAGTTTTATCAACGGCAATGCCCAAATACACCCCCACCGCCTCCGCATACGCCGTGGCGCCGTTGCCGCCCGCATCCAGCCCGCGGCCATGCCGGCGGCCAGGGCGTCGGCGCGGATGCGGGCGATGGCTTCGGGCACCAGGTCGGAAAACGTGGTCAGCGCCACCAGTTGGCGCGGGGTGAATAGGTCGCCGTACACATCCAAGCCGTAGTTGGAAACATTGACGCGGCATTTGCCATGCAAAGGTGTTTCAGGCCGCCAAGTGGGTGCTGCTGCGCTGGCAATGGCATCTTGTTCTGGCGTCGGCGCGAGGTAAATACGTCCGCGTGCCCCTTCAGCCACGATGGCCATCAGTTTCGCCCCCATACGCCCGGCAGCACCTTCGGCCCGGATGTATTTGTAATCCATGGGCGAACCAGACATCAGGCAGGTAAAGCCTGCGCGCTTGCCCGCTGTCGTTCCAGCCTTGGCACTCTCCGGCGGCTTGCCCGTGCGCACCTCAAAACGGTAGCCGTCGCCCTCCACCACCGGCTCCACCCAGGCTTCCTTGCCCGCCTTGCTGCTCAAGATAAAGCTGCTGGCGAGAGGAACATCCACATGGCTAAAAGCCGGGTTGGGGCTTTTCACGGTGCGCGCCCACAGCCAAGCAATCACCGTTAGTTCTTGGCCCGCTTGCAATCCAGTCAGTCCGGCGTTTTGATGGTCTTTTTGGCCTCTAGCGCTTACTGAGTAAGCGCTAGCAGCTAGCATTTCAGGAGTAATTTGCACCGTCGGATACAGGTGACCCATGCGCTGCTGGGCCTGCTCGCGCATCCAGGCGCCGTAGCGGCGCACGTCTTCGGCCAGGCCGCGTGCGCCGCTCCAGTCTTCAAAGGCGTTTTTGGTGGCGCGTTTGGTGCCACGCTCGGCCTCAATCTGCGGCCCTACCGGCGCGCGGCCCGCAAAGCGCGGCGGGATTTCAATCATGGCCTTGTTGATGGTGACGGCCACGGGGTTCAGGTCAGAGGCGTGGCTTTCCAGCCCCAGGCGCTGCGCTTCCAGTGGCAGCGCACCCCCACCGGCAAACGGGTCGTGGAAGGCAGGCAGCACTTCGGGGTCAAAGCCGGGCTTGCCTTTATTCAGCTCGCAGGTTTCGCGCCAGCTTTTGGCAATGGCGGCGCGGGCGCGGGCCAGCACTTCTTCGTTGTTGGTGTTTTCCCATTTCACCAAGTCGCGCAGGATCTGGAACAGCTCCTCGCGCTCGGCATCGGCCTGGGCGCGCGTCTTGCCGGCGTAGTAGCCACGCTCGCCGCCGGGGTCGTTGACCATCTGCGCAAAGATGACGGCGCGCGCTGCGGCCAGCGGGCGGCGCGCCCACCACAGGTGCAGCGTGCTGGGGTGGCCGTGGCGGATAGACTTTTCGCGGGCGGAGGCGGCGTTGATGTCATCCAGTGGCAGGGCGACTTCGATGAGTTTCTTGGGTGTGCGGATGGACATGGAAAGCGGCCAGGCGGGAAGGCGCAGAGGCGGTTCACAGCACCGTGGCCAGCATGTGGCGATAGGGTGCTGTCTGCAAAAAGGTGTGGATGTCGGCAGGGGCCTGCTGCAACACGGCCAGCGCACTGCGCAGCCAGCGCTGGCGTTCATCGACAAGGTTGGAGTCGGCGTTCAGGCCCAGCATGTCGAGAGTGCGGCCCACGAGTCGCTGCTGCTTTTGGCTCAGGCCAGCGATGGGTTCGATGGTGCCGTCGGTGGACAGCGTCCACTGCGTGTTGCAGCCAGGGCCTGGCTCGATGGGCAGCAGGCCGTTGCCCTTTTTTTGGCCGCAGGTCTTGGGGTGGATGCAGCTGTGGGCGTAGTTGGTGTAGGCAAAGCACAGGTGGGGGTGGCCGTTGCCCCCCGCTTTGGGCTTGATGTGCTCCACCTGTCCACTCGTTGGTTCCAACGGGCTTTCGCAATAGACGCACAGGCCACCTTGATCGTGGTTCAGGTCAGCCTTGACGGCTCGTTTGACCGAGGCGAAGGCCGCGCTGTCGAAATCGGCCACGGCTGCGCCGGGGTGGGCCGCGATGAATGCGGCCAGCGCCGGGGTGGGGTGGGCGCGGTGTTGCAGCTCCACCATGGTCAGCTCGCCCCGCTGGCTTTGCGTGCGGCCAGAAAGCGCCAGGTGGTGAGGTCGCTTTCATGGAACTGATAACCGGCCTTGTCCAGCGAGGTGCGCAGGGTGGTGGCCGCTTCAGTGTGTTCCTGCCCCGCACGCACGAGTTGCTCGTAGTGCCGGATGTGGTCTTGCAGTGGCAGCGGCGGCTCACGGTGTGTGAGCATGATCTTGGCCAGCGCGTCGCCCGATTCGTGGGCCAGTGGGCTGAAGTCGGGCGTCTGGACGGTCATGCCGCCTTGCTCGTCCCGCGACAGGACGCGGATGTTGGCGGCGGGCACCGTCGTCAGCACCTGCGGGCTATGGGTGGTGACGATGAATTGCGTGAGCGGGAAGGTGCGCATCAAGTCACCGAGCACACGCTGCTGCCAAGTAGGGTGCAGGTGTAGGTCGATTTCGTCCACCAGCATGATGGCTGGGGCGCTCATGGCCAGGGTCAGGGCAAAAGGAGCGTGGTCGTCCGCTTCCTGCAGCGGGTGGAGGCCGATCAGCGAGGCCGATGCAGCCGTGATCTGGTCATAAGCAAAGTCGCTATCGCGTGCCAGATGCGGATTGGCCGTTGCCAGTCGGCGGGCAAAGTCCATGGCCAGCGCCAACATGCTTTGGTAGCCCTGGCTCAACTGGCTGACCAGCAAGGTGGCGCCATCGCTGGTGCGCTCCAGGGTGAACTTGTGCCGGGCATTGAAGTGCGGGTTCTCATACGCGCCGCCCAGCAGCGACACCACGGTGGCGCGCACAGCCTCCAAAGAAGCAAAGGGCATGTAGTCGCGCGCCAGCCGGCCTTTGTTGTCGCGCAGCTCGGCAGATTCCTCCTGATCGAACCAGGCCAGCATTTCCCGGAAGTCGCTGCGTGGATTGAGGCAGTCCACCAGGGCCGAGGTGGGATACGCGTAGTTGTGCTTGGCCGAGCGCAGGCGCTGCGGCACTTCAATGTGGCCCCGGCTGGCACCGTAGTAGGCAAAGACTGGGGTCAGGGCCGGGGTGTTGGTTCGGTAGCTGGCCGTGATGGCGTGCAGGTACTGCTTGAGCTCCCCTTCTCCCCAGATTTGGACTGGCTTGGCGCCTGGTGTGGTGCCGGAGGGGCGCCAGTAATCCCAGTGCAAACCATTGTCCAGTGTGTTCATGAGCTGCGCGTAATCGGCAGCGGCCCAATATGCGCTGCCGCGTGTACTGGTCAAGGGCTGGAGGCGAAAGTCCGTGTCCGAGATGCCGCGGCCACTGAGGCGCTGATTGGCAGACGACAGGTGGGTCAGCACCGGCGTCAAGCTGCTGGCGATGCCATCGAGCACAGCAGTCTTGCCGGCGCCGTTTTCACCCACGATCACGGTCAGGCGTGGGTGCAAGTCCAGTGTCAGGGACTCGAAGCAGCGAAAGTTGTTCAGGGTGACGGATTGCAAACGCATGGTGCAGCAGCTTGGGTTGCACGCACAGTTGCGGCGGCGCCGATTGTCGCCCTTATTAACACAATGTTTAGGCTACTGGGGCTTTTGCCTGGCTGTAGTAATGCTGCGGCGTGCAGGCACGCTGCAGCAGCAGCCCCAAGTCCAGGTTCTTGCTCGCCTCGGCCCAGTCTGGCTCTTGGGTGAAGGGAGCGTGGATATAGAGCACCGACTCGGCCTGATCGCCGTCCACGACCACCACGGCCAGCACAAATTTTTCTTTCTGATTCAGTCCATAGCGGATTTCGTTGGCTGTGACGGTGACAGTGTCCTGGCCCTTGGCGCGGCCCTTGACTTCGATGTGGCGCTGCAGCGGCAGGCCCTCCGGCTGGTCGATGGTGGCGGTGATGTCCCAGCCGCATTTGTCCGCCGAAACGTCTTTGGTGTGATGGCCCAGGGCGTGCTCGGCATCGAACACGGCCTGCATGGCGATGCGCTCGATGCGCGCGCGGGCGGCGGCGTCGGCGCTGAAGCCGGGCGCGCCGCGCGTGGCCAGCAAGCCCGCCGGGACGACCAGCGCGCCGCCGATGACGTGCGGCGTGCCGGAGGCGACGTGCTGCATGGCCTGCAGCTCGGCGCTGCGCTGCTTCAGGCGCGCGCTCAGCTCTTCCGCGCGGCGGCGGGCGTTGTCGGGCTGCATGCGGGGCTGCTTGCCGGCGCGCACGTCCAGATCGAGCTTGATGGCGCGGTCGGACCAGTACTGGATTTCCTTGACCAGCCGGTCGCGCACGGCAGCAAGCTGCTTGGTGGCCTGGCGCTGGCGGCGGCTGGCAATTTCCGCCGTGTGCTCGGGCACCAGATGCTGCACGGCATAAGCCTGGGCGCGCGACTCGATGTGCTGGCTGACCCAGTCGGCGCGCAGCACGTCGGCCACCTGCTCGGTCTGCGCGGGCGTGAGGGGCAGCAGGTCGAGGTGGCGCGCGAACGGGGCTGGCGCGGCGTAGCCGTCCGGCGTCATCTCGACGAATTGCAGGCGGCGCGAGATGTCGCGCGTGGCACCCGCGCCATCGGCGGCGGCTTCGCGCACGCTGTGGTCGAGCATGAACAGCACGCGCGGCGTGGTGCCGGCGTCGTGCGGGTCGAGCAGCACGGCGCCGCGCTTGAGCAGGCTGCGGTGGCTGGACAGAACCAGGTCGGTCACGGCGGCCATCAGCGGGTGGCCGGGGTGGATCAGCTCGGCCGTGGGCTTGCCGTGAAGGGTGCGGCGCTCGCGGTCGAAACAGATGCGTTCGTATTTCTTGAGCACCGGCGTGCGGCTGTGGCCGATGACGCGGTCGCGCTCGATCACGTCGGCGGGTACATGGCGCACTTCGTAGCGGCCCGCCTCGCGCTCGCGCAATTCGCCCCCTACCAGCCGAAACGCCTCGCGGAAGAAAGCGCTGATGAAGTGCGGCTGCAGCTTGCGCGCCTCGGCCTTGTCCATCTCCTCGCGGATGGCATACAGGTCGGCCAGGCTCATGTGGTTGTCCACGAGGGCGTTGCGCGCCATCAAATTCTTCAGGTGCTGGGTGTCCAGCGCCTGGCCGATGACCTGCTCCATGCGGGCGCGGGTTTCGGGCTGCTCGCCGTAGCGGATGGCGTCGATCAGCAGGTCTTTGAGCGAAATGTTGTCGAACGCCTCGCCCAGCACGTTGAAGACGCGCCCGCCCAGCGCCTGGTGCTCGACGGCGAGCTTGTCCAGCAGGGTCTTGAAGACCTCACCCTCGCGGGTTTGCGCGGCCACCAGGTTCCACAGGTGACAGACTTCGCGTTGGCCGATGCGGTGGATGCGGCCAAAGCGCTGCTCCATGCGATTGGGGTTCCACGGCAGGTCGTAGTTGACCATCAGGTTGGCGTTTTGCAGGTTGACGCCTTCGCCGGCAGCGTCGGTGGCCACGAGCACCAGCACATCGGGGTCGTTGCGAAAGGCTTCCTGAGTTTTGCGCCGGTCATCGCGATTCGTGCCGCCATGGATGGTGACTACCGCCTCATGGCTGCCCAGGGTGTCGCGGATGCGCAGCAGCAAATAGTTCAGCGTGTCGCGATGCTCGGTGAAGACGATGAGCTTGCGTCGGCGCCCGCCGGTGGTGCGCATTTCGGGCCGGTCTTGCAGCAGGCGCGAGAACTCTTCCCACTTGCGGTCGCTGCGCGACTGCACCACGCTGGCGGCGGCGGCCTCCAGGTCTTGCAGGATCGCGATTTCCGTCTGCAGCTCGGGGATGGTCTCCGACGCCGTGGCCTGATCCACCACCTGGTCGGCGACGGCTTCGTATTCGTCGGCGGACAGCTCGTCCTGCGCATCGTACAAATCCTCGGGCAAGTCCAACCGGCGGCGTACCACGTATTCGCCCAGGTTCTCGCGCAGCACGTCGGCGCGTGCCTGCAACTGCACTTCGTCGAGCCGCGCCTGCAGCTTCTTGCGCCGGCGCGTGAGCGATGTGTAGATGGCCTGCGGGCTGGAGGCCAGGCGGCGCTGCAACTGCGTGAGCGCAAAGCCCACCGTGCCCTTGCGCTTGCCGTCCAGCCGGTCGGCGCGGTTCATCTCGTTGCGCACATAGTCGGTCACCTGGTCGTACAGCAGCACTTCGGCGTCCGACAGCGTGTAGTTGACGGTGTAGGCGCAGCGCTCGGGGAACAGGGGACGACCGTCAAAGCGCAGCAGCTCTTCCTTGACCATGCGACGCATCATGTCGGTGATGTCCACTTTGTGCGCACCCTCGCGGAACTTGCCGTAGAAGCGGTCGCCATCGAGCAGCGACATGAAGAGCTGGAAGTCCTCCTCCTTGCCGTTGTGTGGCGTGGCGGTCATGAGCAGGTAGTGACGCGTCAGGCCGCCCAGAAATTTGCCCAGCTTGAAGCGGCCCGTTTCGTTGACCTTGTTGCCAAAGTAGCTGGCCGACATCTTGTGCGCCTCGTCCACCACGATCAAATCCCACTCGGTCTGCGCCAGCAGGTGTTGATAGTCGTCATTGCGCGAGAGCTGATCGAGCCGGGCGATTAAGCAGTCTTGCTCGGCAAAATAGTTGCGGCTGCGGCACTGTTCTTGCTTTTCGCGGCTGAACAGCTCGAAGTCCAGGCCGAATTTTTCGTGCAGCTCGTCCTGCCACTGCTCGGTCAGCGAGCCGGGGGAGACGATGAGCACGCGCCGGGCATCGGCACGCAACATCATCTCGCGGATCAACAATCCTGCCATGACGGTCTTGCCAGCGCCTGGGTCGTCGGCCAGCACGAAGCGCAGCGGCTGGCGCGGCAGCATGGCTTCGTACACGGCGGAAATCTGGTGCGGCAGCGGCTCGACGTTGGAGGTGTGCACGGCCATCAGCGGGTCGAACAGGTGCGCCAGGCTGATGCGATAGGCTTCCAGCGCCAGCTTGAAGGCGGCGGGGTCGGCGTCGAAGGCCCAGGCCTTGCCGGCAACGGCGAGCACAAGGCGGTATTCGTCCTGGCGAAAGAGGATCTGCTCGTCGAGTTTGCCCTGGCCGTTGCGGTAGGCCACCAGGCGCGCATCGAGGCCGATGGCCTCGACGTTGACGACCTTGACCACCTCGCCCGGCACCAAGCCGGTGAGCTGCGCATCCTTGGTGATTTCTTCGAGTCTGAGCATGGGCGCTGACTGCCTGCTGGTCTGCGGGGAGGGCTGCGGGCGCGTGAGGCCTGGCTCAGGCGGGCGGCATGGGCCGGCGTGCTCTCAGGCGCTCCAGGCTTCGTGACAAAACGATTCAGTCTAGCAGTCAGGCTGCGGCAGGTAGCCGCCGCCCCTGCACGAACACGGCCAGCTCCCCCGGCGCAAACGCCGTCCACTGCTCGTTGCTGGTCAGGGGCGCGGTGGCGATGACGGCCACGCAGTCCTGCGGCGTGGTCAGCGGGGCAAAGTCCACCTGCAAGTCCTCATCGGCCAGCCGTGCTACAGCGAACGGGTGGCGGCGCTCTATCCAGTGCAGGTGTGTGCTGGCGTGCGCCCACAGGGCGTGGCCGTTGGACAGCAGGAAGTTGAAGGTGCCGTGCGGCGCAATGCGCGCGGCCAGGTCGCGCAGCGTCAGCGTCAGCTCCTGCACCGGCGGCAGGCTGGCGTGGCTCTTGGCCAGCTCCTGCATGATCCAGCAGAAGGCGTGTTCGCTGTCCGTGCTGCCCACCGGGCGGAAGTGCCCGTGCAGGCGCGGGCGGAAGTCCTTCAGATCGCCGTTGTGGGCAAAGACCCAGTAGCTGCCCCACAGCTCGCGCACGTAGGGGTGGCAGTTCTCCAGGCTCACGGCTCCTTGAGTGGCCTTGCGGATGTGAGCGATGACGTTGCAGCTCTTGATGGGGTAGCGGCGTATCAGCTCGGCCACGGGCGAGTCGATGGCGCGCTGGTGATCGACGAAGTGGCGCACACCGCGCCCCTCGAAAAAGGCGATGCCCCAGCCGTCGGTGTGATCGGCCGTACCCCCGGCGCGCTGGGCGAAGCCGGTGAAACTGAAGGTCACGTCCGTGGGCGTGTTGGCGTTCATGCCGAGGAGCTGGCACATGGTCGGGCGGGGATCAGGGGGCGGATGAGGGCGGAGGCGGGGCCGGGCCGATCTTATCGGCCACTGGCGCAGCAGCCCCCTGGGCGCAGGCCGGACAGATGCAGGCCCGGCCACGCTGCTCGGGCGCCAGCCGCGCCAGCGCGGCGCGCGACACCGGGGCGCTCATGCACCAGCAGCCTTGCGCCGGCAGGCCGGCGGTGATGGCGCAGGTGTTGGGCTGGCCGCATAAGGGGCAGCAGGTGGCATCGGGTGCGGGCGCAGCAGAGGCAGACATGGCCGGCAGTGTAGAGGGCAGGAAAAACGGCACCCGCAGGTGCCGTCTGTGCCATTTGCATGGATGAAAACTGCCCGCAGCGCCCGTCAGTCAAGCGCTGCAAGCTATGTTTTCAGTAGCTCACCAGGGTATCAACGCTTGGCTTCACCGGATTTCACCTTCAGGCGCCAGGCGTGCAGCAGCGGCTCGGTGTAGCCGCTGGGCTGCTCCACGCCCTTGAAGACCAGATCGCACGCGGCCTGGTAGGCGGCGGACTCGGCAAAGCGCCCGTGCATCCGCTGGTACAGCGGGTCGCCGCCGTTTTGCTGATCCACCTTGGCGGCCATGCGCTCGAAGGTGGCGCGCACCTGGCCCTCGGTCACGATGCCATGCAAGAGCCAGTTGGCCACGTGCTGGCTCGAAATCCGCAGCGTGGCGCGGTCTTCCATCAGGCCCACGTCGTTGATGTCGGGCACCTTGGAGCAGCCCACGCCCTGGTCGATCCAGCGCACCACGTAGCCCAGGATGCCCTGGATGTTGTTGTCCAGCTCCTGCTGCTTTTCCTCGTCCGACCAGTTGGGGTTGCTGGATACGGGCACGGTGAGCAGGCCGGTGAGCAGGTTGTCGCGCTCGGCGTCTGCGTCCACCTTGAGCAGCTCGGCCTGCACGTCGGCCACCTTGACCTGGTGGTAGTGCAGCGCGTGCAGCGTGGCGCCCGTCGGGCTGGGCACCCAGGCGGTGTTGGCGCCGGCCTTGGGATGGGCGATCTTTTGCTCCAACATGGCGCGCATCAGATCCGGCATGGCCCACATGCCCTTGCCGATCTGGGCGCGGCCGGCCAGGCCGCACGACAGGCCGACCAGCACGTTGTTCTTCTCGTAGGCCTGGATCCAGGCGCTGGCCTTCATGTCGCCCTTGCGGATCATGGGGCCGGCCTGCATGGCCGAGTGCATCTCGTCGCCGGTGCGATCCAGAAAGCCCGTGTTGATGAAGGCCACGCGCGCCGGCGCGGCGGCAATGCAGGCCTTGAGGTTGACCGAGGTGCGGCGCTCCTCGTCCATGATGCCCAGCTTCACCGTGTTCTCCGGCAGGCCCAGCGCCTGCTCGACACGGCCGAACAGCTCGTTGGCAAAGGCCACTTCCGCCGGGCCGTGCATCTTGGGCTTGACGATATAGACGCTGCCGGTGCGCGAGTTGCGCAGGCCGCCCGCCCCGTGGCCCTTGAGGTCGTGGATGGCAATGGCTGTGGTGACCATGGCGTCCATGATGCCCTCGGGGATTTCCCGGCCCTCGGCGCCCCACAGGATGGCCGGGTTGGTCATCAGGTGACCGACGTTGCGCAGGAACATCAGCGAGCGGCCATGCAGCTTCAGCGGCTGGCCATTGGCGCCGGTGTATTCACGATCCGCGTTCAGGCCGCGCGTCATCTGCTGGCCGTCCTTCTGGAAGGTCTCGGTCAGCGTGCCCTTCAGGATGCCCAGCCAGTTGCGGTAGCCCAGCGTCTTGTCCTCGGCGTCCACGGCGGCGACCGAATCCTCCAGGTCTAGGATGGTGGACAGCGCCGCCTCGACCACCACGTCGGACACGCCGGCGGCATCGCCCTTGCCGATGGGGGTGTTGCGATCGATGCGGATGTCGATGTGCAGGCCGTTGTTGACCAGCAGCACGGACGACGGGTTGCCCGCATCGCCCTGGTGGCCGACGAACTGCGCGGCGTCCTTCAGGCCCGTGCTGGCGCCGTCCCTGAGGCTGACCACCAGTTTGCCGCCCTCGACCTTGTAGCCGGTCGCATCCTGGTGCGAGCCCTGCGCCAGCGGCGCAGCCTGATCCAGGAAGTTGCGGGCAAAGGCGATGACCTTCTCGCCGCGCTTGGGGTTGTAGCCACGGCCCTTCTCGGCGCCGTCAGCCTCGTCGATCACATCGGTGCCGTACAGCGCGTCGTACAGCGAACCCCAGCGCGCGTTGGCGGCGTTCAGCGCATAGCGGGCGTTCAGGATGGGCACGACCAGCTGCGGGCCGGCCTGCTGCGCCAGTTCCGCATCCACGTTGGCCGTGGTGGCCTGGGCGTCCTTGGGCGGCTCGACCAGGTAGCCGATCTGCGTCAGGAAGCTGCGGTAGGCCGCCATGTCCTTGATGGGGCCGGGGTTGGCCTTGTGCCAGGTGTCCAGCTCCTTTTGCAGCCGATCGCGCTCGGCCAGCAGGGCGGCGTTGCGCGGCGCCAGGTCGGCCACCAGCGCGTCGAACCCTTGCCAGAACGCTTCAGGCGCCACGCCGGTGCCGGGCAGGACGTCGTTGTTGATGAAATCGTGCAGCTCGGTGGCCACCTGCAGGCCGTGGACTTTGGTGCGTGCGGTCATGTCGATCGGATCCCTTGAAACGAAACGGTTGAGACGGTTGGAGGAGAGAAAAGCAGAGGAGGGCGCAGAGGGCGCGAAGCCTTGCGGAGAACTGTATTGCAATAGTTTGGGTTAATAAATAACCGTAAGAAGCTTTAACTAATGACTTTTTTGCAAAAATCAACCACACTGCGCCGCCGCACCAAGCGGGTACACCACCCGTCTGGCCGGCTGAGGATGTGCAAAAATCATAGCTGTCAGCGCTTGTCTGGCAAGGGTTTGAGCCGTATTTCATTCATGAAACGCCGTCAGCTGGCTGTTTTTCTGCCTGTTCATGGACAAACTCAAAGCCTTCGAGTCCTTCGTCTCCGTCGCCACGCGCGGCAGCCTGACGGCGGCGGCGCGCGCCGAAGGGGTGGCCCCGGCCATCATGGGCCGGCGCCTGGACGCGCTGGAGGAGTACCTGGGCGTCAAGCTGCTGGTGCGCACCACGCGGCGCATCACGCTCACGCACGAGGGCAGCGCCTTCCTGGAAGATTGCCAGCGCCTGCTGGCCGACGTGGCCAACGCCGAGGCCAGCGTGTCCGCCGGCGGCGTCAAGGCCACCGGGCACCTGCGCGTCACCGCGCCGGCGGGCTTTGGCCGGCGCCACGTCGCGCCCCTGGTGCCGCGTTTTCGTGACCTGCACCCGGAGGTGACCCTCTCGCTGAACCTGTCCGACCGGGTGGTCGATCTGGCTGGCGAGGGCTACGACTGCGCGGTGCGCGTGGGCGATCTGCCCGACTCGTCCCTGGTCAGCGTGCGCCTGGCTGACAACCGCCGCCTGTGCGTGGCCACGCCCGAATACCTGCGCCGGCGCGGCACGCCGCAGCACCCCGGCGAGCTGGGCCAGCACGACTGCCTGACGCTGTCCAGCGACGCTTCGCAGACGCGCGGCTGGGCCTTTCGCCTGCCGCGCCAGGAGGGCGATGGCAGCGAGGTGGTGCATTTCAAGCCCGGCGGGCCGCTGGACTGCTCGGACGGCCAGGTGCTGCATGACTGGTGCCTGGGCGGCTGGGGCATCGCCTGGCGCAGCACCTGGGAGGTTGAGGCCGAGATCGCCGCTGGCCGCCTGGTGGAGGTGCTGGCGGACTTTGCCGCGCCGCCCAATGGCATCTACGCCGTCTTTCCGCAGAGAAAGCACCTGCCGCTGCGCGTGCGGCTGTGGATCGAGTGGCTCAGGCAACATTACGCGCGCAGCGACTTCTGGTCGCGCGGGCCGGGGTGACCGTGAGGCCGGCTCTGGCCCTTTTCCCCGCTCTGTACACGCCTTTTTTGCCCCTCCAGGATTGCCATGACCATCGAAGCTCTGCTCGCCTACGCCCACATCATGACCTTTCTGATGCTGGCCACCTTCATGACCAGCGAGACGGCGCTGTGCCGCCCGGACTGGGTGAATCCGGCAGTGGTGCGCCGGCTGGTCTGGGTCAATGCCTTGAGCCTGGTGTCGGGCGTGCTGGTGCTGGCCAGCGGGCTGGCGCGCATCGCCTGGGGCGTCAAGGGCAGCAGCTGGTACTGGGCGCAGCCGCTGCTGCACGCCAAGATCACGCTGCTGGTGGTCATGCTGGGGCTGTCGCTGGCGGCGGCGCGGCGCTACCGCGCCTGGCGCAGCGCGCTGGACGCCGGCGGCGCGCTGCCCGATGCGGCAGCACTCAAGGGCACGCGCCGGCTGGTCATGTGGGCGGCGCACATCATGGTGCTGGTGCCGCTGCTGGCCGTGTTCCTGGCGCGCGGCGTGGGCACGCGCTGAACGGCCAGCCATGAAAAACCCCGCAGGCCGGGCGGCGTGCGGGGCTGTGGGGGCAGCCGGATGGCGTCAGGCGGTCGGCTTGTGGGAAAGGCACTCCTTCATGAAGGCCTTGCGTGCATCGCCCTTGAGCTGCTGGGTCTTGGCCTCGGCGTTGCAGGTCTTCATGCGGGTCTGCTGGCCGCCCTTGGCACTCTTGGCACTTTTGTCGGCCTGGACAGCGCCGGTGCCGCGACATTCCTTGATGAAGGCCTTGCGCTCCTCGCCCTTGAGGTTCTTTTCCTTGGCCTGGGCGCGGCAGGTCTCCTTGGTGATCTGGGCCGAGGCCGGGGCCGGGGCCGGGGCCGTGGCTGGGGAGTCGCCTGCTGCCGGGGCGGCAAGCGAGGGCAGGGCCAGGGCGGCAAGCGCCAGGCAGGTGAGCAGATTCTTCAGTGTCATGAAACTGTGCTCCGGTGAAGGGGTGGGCGGGCCGCAGTCGGGCGCTGCAGCCTGGCCAGCATAGCGCCGCCCCCGTGGCAGGGGAACAGGGGGCGCACCCGTAGAATCCCGCCCCATCATGCTGAGTGTCAAACAGGAATTGCTCGCGGCGCTGGCTGGCGAGCTGGAAAAACTGCAACCCGGCGCCGGTGCGCGTGCTGCCTTTGAAAACCCCAAGGTCGCCGCCCACGGCGATCTGGCCTGCACGGCGGCCATGCAGCTGGCCAAGCCGCTGAAGATGAACCCGCGCCAGCTGGGCGAGCAGCTCAAGGCGGCGCTTGCCGCCACGCCGGCCTTCCAGCAGTGGGTGCAGGCCATCGAAATCGCCGGGCCGGGCTTTCTGAACCTGCGCCTGCAGCCGGCCGCCCACCAACAGGTGGTGCGCGAGGTGCTGGCGCAGGGCGCGCGCTACGGCGTCCAGCGCGCGCGCGGCGAAAAAATCATCGTCGAGTTCGTCTCGGCCAACCCCACCGGCCCGCTGCACGTCGGCCATGGCCGCCAGGCGGCCATTGGCGACGCCATCAGTCATCTGCACGCCACGCAGGGCTGGCAAGTCCACCGCGAGTTCTATTACAACGACGCCGGCGTGCAGATCGACACGCTGACCAAAAGCACGCAGCTGCGCGCTGAAGGGCTCAAGCCCGGCGATGCCGGCTGGCCCGAGGCGGCCTACAACGGCGACTACATCCAGGACATCGCCGATGCCTACCTGGCCGGTGCCACGGTGCGCGCCGACGACCGCGAGTTCACCGCCAGCGGCGACGTGCAGGACTACGAAGGCGTGCGCCAGTTCGCCGTGGCCTATCTGCGCAATGAGCAGGACAAGGACTTGCAGGCCTTCGGGCTGAAGTTCGACCAGTACTACCTGGAGTCCAGCCTGTACGAGCGCGGGCACGTCGAGGACACCGTGCGCCGCCTGGTGGCCAGCGGCCACACCTACGAGCAGGACGGCGCGCTGTGGCTCAGGACGACGGATTTTGGCGACGACAAGGATCGCGTCATGCGCAAGTCCGATGGCAGCTACACCTACTTCCTGCCCGACGTGGCCTACCACATCCAGAAATTCCAGCGTGGCTATGGCCGTGCGGTGAATATCCAGGGCACGGATCACCACGGCACCATCGCCCGCGTGCGCGCCGGCCTGCAGGCGGCGGGCGTGGGCATCCCCCAGGGCTACCCGGACTACGTGCTGCACACCATGGTGCGCGTGGTCAAGGGCGGCGAGGAAGTCAAGATCAGCAAGCGCGCGGGCAGCTACGTCACGCTGCGCGACCTGATCGAGTGGACCAGCCGCGACGCCGTGCGCTTCTTCCTGCTGTCGCGCAAGCCCGATACCGAATACACCTTCGATGTCGATCTGGCGGTGGCGCAGAACAACGACAACCCGGTCTATTACGTGCAATACGCCCATGCGCGCATCTGCTCGGTGCTGCGCGGCTGGCGCGAGGATTGGGACATGGCAGCGCTGCAGGGCGTCGATCTGTCGCCCCTGCAAGGCCCGCAGGCCCAGGCGCTGATGCTGCTGCTGGCCAGATACCCCGAGATGCTCACGGCGGCGGCAGCCGGCAATGCGCCGCACGACGTGACCTTCTACCTGCGCGAGCTGGCCGCCAGCTACCACAGCTACTACGACGCAGAGCGCATCCTGGTCGATGACGAGGGCGTGAAGCTGGCCCGTCTGGCGCTGGTCGCTGCCACCGCACAGGTGCTGCACAATGGCCTGGCAGTGCTGGGCGTGTCGGCCCCGGCGCGCATGTAAGCGGCGAACCCCGTCATGAAACACCAGCAACGCGGCGGCACCATTCTTGGCCTGATCCTGGGCGTCATCCTCGGCTTGGGGGCGGCGCTGGCCGTGGCCGTCTATGTCACCAAGGTACCCGTGCCTTTCCTGACCAAGGCCAGCCCGCGCGCCTCCGAGCAGGACGAGGCCGAGCGCAACAAGAACTGGGATCCCAACGCCCCGCTGTACGGCAAGAACCCGGCGCGGCCAGCATCTGGCGACAGCGCTGCCGGGCCGGCGCAGCCACCAGCCCCGGCCACCCCGGCAGCGCCCGCCGAGTCCGCGTCCAGCCAGCCCGTGGCCCCTGCCGTGGTCGGCAACGTCCCCGATACAGCGGCCCCGCCGGCGCGCAGCGCCGACAGCCGCCCGCAGCCGCCACCCACCTCGGCCGATCCGCTGGGCGACCTGGCCCGGGCGCGCGCCAATGCCGCGCCGGCGCCGGCCCCTGCGTCCAGCAGCGATCCGTTCGACTATTTCGTGCAGGCCGGTGCGTTCCGCACCCAGCAGGACGCCGACGCGCAGCGCGCCAAGCTGGCCATGCTGGGCTGGGAAGCGCGCGTGAGCGAGCGCGAGCAAAGCGGGCGCACGGTGTTTCGCGTGCGCATCGGGCCGTTCGGCAAGCGCGACGATGCCGAGGGACTGAAGCAAAAGCTCGATGGCGCCGGTGTCGATTCGGCCCTGGTGCGCGTGCCGCGCTGAGTGCGCCGCGCCAGTCGCAGCGGACGCACGCTGGAACCTTTCGCCCTGCCGGGCAGTCCATCCTCACCTTTGAATCCCCTTGAATCCATCGGAGGCAGCCGCCCATGAATCGCCGTGAGTTTTCCTCGTCCACCGCTTCGGTGCTCGCCCTGTCCGCCCTGGGACTGCCGCTGGTCATGCCCACGACAGCCCAGGCACAGCAGCAGTTCAAGGAGGGCAAGGAATATGTGCGCCTGTCCAAGGCCGCGCCTGTCGAGGCGCCGGCCGACAGGATCGAGGTCATCGAGTTCTTCTGGTACAGCTGCCCGCACTGCAATACCTTCGAGCCCACCTTCGAAGCCTGGAAGAAGAATGCGCCGCAGAACCTGGCCATCCGCCGCGTGCCGGTGGCCTTCAACGCCAGCTTCGTGCCGCAGCAAAAGCTCTACTACGCGCTGGAGGGCATGGGCAAGCTGCCCGAGCTGCACACCAAGGTCTTTCGCGCCGTCCACGTCGAGCGCCTGCCGCTGAACAAGGACGAGCTGATCTACGAATGGATCGCCAAGCAGGGCGTGGATGCCAAGAAGTTCAAGGAGGTCTATACCTCGTTCACCGTGGCCAACCAGATCCGCAAGGCCACCCAGCTGCAGAACGACTACCAGGTCGAGGGCGTGCCCTCCATGGGCGTGGCCGGGCGCTACTACACCGACGGCACCATGGCCGGCAACATGGACAACGTGCTGCGCGTGGTCGAGCACCTGGTCGGCCAGGCGCGGAAAAAGACATGAGCCACCTCGTCTGGACGGCGGATCTGAACACCGGCATTGCCGAGATCGACCGCCAGCACCAGCGCATCGTCGAGTACATCAATGCGCTGTATGACCAGAAGGACAACCCCGATCGCAGTGTCCTGGCAGCCATCATCCACAACGTGGTGGACTACACCGAGTCGCACTTCGCTTTCGAGGAAGCATTGCTGGAGCAGTCGGGCTACGAGTTCCTGGACTTGCACAAGAAAGTCCATGCGCTGTTCATCCGGCGTGTGTCCCTGATCAAGGGCCGCTTCGATGGCGGCGAGGATGTGGCCGGCGAGTTGCACGACATCCTGTCGCGCTGGCTGTTCAGCCACATCCGTGCCGAAGACCACAACTACAAGGAGCGCGTCAAGGGCTATCTGGCCGGACGCGGCGCGGATGCAGCAGCGGCGCAGACCAAGGCCCAGGCCCTGCAGGCCAGCGATTACGAGCGGTTGCTGCCCGAGTTGAATCAGCGGATGCAGAAAAAAGGCTGGCTGGCACGGCTTTTCTCGCGCTGAGCCGGCTCGCAAAGGGCGCGCCGACGTGCATCGCTACAATCCTTGCAAGAAACGTGCCCCATGCAGATCCGCTCCCTTCACCCCTTCGCCCTGTCCTTGCTTGCCGCCGCGCTGCTGGCTGCGGCACCGCTGGCCAACGCCGAGAAGGCCGACCGCAGCAAGCCCATGAACATCGAGGCCGATGCGCTGCGCCACGACGAGCTGCAGCAAGTCACCGTGTTCACCGGCCACGTGGTCATGACCAAGGGCTCCATCGTGCTGCGCGGCGCGCGCCTGGAAGTGCGCCAGGATGCCAATGGCTACCAAAGCGGCGTCATCACGGCAGATGGCAACCAGCGCGCCTTCTTCCGGCAAAAGCGCGACACCGCCCCGGGGGCGCCCGATGAATACGTCGAGGGCGAGGCCGAGCGCATCGAGTACGACGGGCGTGCCGACGTGGTGCGCCTGATCCGCCGGGGCGAGCTGCGCCGCTACCGCGCCGCCGCCCTCAGCGACGAGCTGACCGGCGCGCGCATCGTCTACAACAACGCCACCGACGTGTTCACCGTCGAGGGCGGAGCGCCGACCGGCAAGGGCAGCAGCGGCGGCACACCGGGCGGGCGCGTGCGCGCCGTGCTGGCGCCGCGCGAGACGGCGCCGGCCAGCCCCGCCCCGGCACCCGCCGCCACACCCGCCCTGCGCCCCAGCCCCGAGCTGGGCGCCGGCAAGCCGTGAGCATGGCGCAGCCGGCGGCAGCGCCCCCGGTCGGCAGTGGCGCCGACGCGGCCAGTTGCCTGCAGGCCCACCACCTGCGCAAGAGCTACGGCGGCCGGCAGGTGGTCAAGGATGTGTCGCTGTCCGTGCAAAAGGGCGAGGTGGTCGGCCTGCTCGGCCCCAATGGCGCCGGCAAGACCACGTCGTTCTACATGATCGTCGGCCTGGTGCGCTGCGATGGCGGCCAGATCGGCATCGACGGCCACGACGTGACCGACATGCCCATCCACCGGCGCTCGCGCCTGGGCCTGTCGTATCTGCCGCAGGAAGCGTCCATCTTCCGCAAGCTCAGCGTGCAGGACAACGTGCGCGCCGTGCTGGAGCTGCAAAAGGACGAGCAGGGCCGGCCCCTGCCACGCGCCGAGATCGAGCAGCGCCTGACCAGCCTGCTGCAGGAGCTGCGCGTGGAGCACCTGCGCGAGTCGCCCGCGCCGGCCCTGTCGGGCGGCGAGCGCCGGCGCGTGGAGATTGCCCGGGCGCTGGCCACCCAGCCGCGCTTCATCCTGCTGGACGAGCCCTTTGCCGGTATCGACCCGATCGCTGTGATCGAGATCCAGCGCATCATCGGTTTTCTGAAGGCGCGCGGCATCGGCGTGCTCATCACCGATCACAACGTGCGCGAGACGCTGGGCATCTGCGACCACGCCTTCATCATCAGCGAGGGCAGCGTGCTGGCACGCGGCACACCCTCCGAGATCGTGGACAACGCCGAAGTGCGCCGGGTATACCTGGGCGAGCACTTTCGCATGTGAGCATGACCTTGCGCCACGCCATGACTGCTGTGCGCCTTGCCCTGCTGCCGATCGTGCCGCTCGCGCCCTGCGGCGGCCTTGCGCGATGAGCCGCCCGGCGCTGTCGCTGCGCGTCTCCCAGCAACTGGCGCTCACGCCGCAGCTGCAGCAGTCCATCCGGCTGCTGCAGCTGTCCACCCTGGAGCTGGCGCAGGAGGTCGAGCAGATGCTGGCCGACAACCCCTTCCTGGAGCACGACGACGAGGCCGAGGCGACTGCCCCGCCCGGGCCAGTTGCCGAGCCCCTGGCTGCGTCCCAGCACGGCAGCGCCGAGGATGGCGCCGACGCCGCCGATGCGCCAAGCACGCCCGAGACCGCCGAGCTGCCCGATGCCCCCGAGCGCCTGGAGTGGGAGGGCGAGGGCGCCGGCGAGAGTGACTGGGGCTTGGACGGCCCGGGCCGCAGCGGCGCCAGCGATGCCGAAGGCGAGTTCGACGCCCTGGAGTTGGCCAGCAGCCACGAATCCCTGGCCGAGCACCTGAGCCGCCAGGCGCTGGCGCTGCACCTGTCGCCCGAGGACGCGGCGGCGCTGGCGCTGCTGATCGGCTCGCTCGATGACGACGGCTATCTGCCGGACTCGCTGCCCGAGCTGGCCGACAGCCTGCTGGCGGGCGACCCCGACCCCGAGCGGCGCGAGGACGTGCTGCACCGCCTGACCGTTGCCCTGGGCTTGCTGCAGAGCCTGGAGCCCGCCGGCGTGGGCGCACGCGACCTGGCCGAGTGCCTGACGCTGCAACTGCGCGAGCGCGAGCGCGAGGGCAGCGCCGAGCCGGCACTGGTGCGCGTGGCCCTGGCCGTGTGCCGCCAGCCGCTGGAGTGGCTGGCGCGGCGCGACGTGCGCCGCCTGGCGCATACCTGCGCGGCCAGCGACGAGCAGACGCGCACCGCCATCGCCCTGATCGCCACCCTGGAGCCGCACCCGGGCCGGCGCTTTGCCGACGTGCGCCGCCTGGTGGTCGTGCCCGACGTGATCGTGCGGCGCAGCGGCAGTGGCACGCAGCAGCGCTTTGCCGTGCAGCTCAACCCCGAGGTCATGCCGCGCCTGCGCGTACACGAGCTGTATGCCGGCGCGCTGCGTGGCCACCGGGGCAGCGAGGGCCATGCCCAGCTGCAGGCGCGGCTGCAGGAGGCGCGCTGGTTCATCAAGAACGTGCAGCAGCGCTTTGACACCATCCTGCGCGTGTCCGACGCCATCGTGCAGCGGCAGAAGAATTTCTTCGTGCATGGCGAGCTGGCCATGCGCCCGCTGGTGCTGCGCGACATCGCCGAAGAGCTGGGCCTGCACGAGTCCACCATCTCGCGCGTGACCACCGCCAAGTACATGGCCACGCCGCAGGGCACCTACGAGCTGAAGTATTTCTTCGGCTCCGGCCTGGGCACGGAGACCGGCGGCAACGCATCGAGCACGGCGGTGCGGGCGCTGATCCGCCAGTTCGTTGCCGCCGAAGACCCGGCCAAGCCCCTGTCGGACAGCAAGATCGCCGATTTGCTCAAGGAGCAGGGCATCGAGTGCGCCCGCCGCACGGTGGCCAAATACCGCGAGGCGCTGAAGATCCCGACAGCCAGCCTGCGCAAGACTCTTTGAACTTTTTTTTCCATGGCCCGCATCGTCTTTGACATCCCCGCGCACTTCGGCTTTGCCACCGAGGTGCAGGTCTATATCAGCCACGTCAACCAGGGCGGGCATCTGGACAACGCCCAGCTGCTCAGCCTGGTGTCGGAGGCGCGCGTGCGCTTTTTCCACGCCCTGGGCTGGCGCGAAGGCCACGTCGGCGGCGCCGCCATCGTGGTCGGCGACATGCTGGCGCAGTACAAGTCCGAGGCCTTCCACGGCGAGACGCTGCGGGTGCAGATGACGCCCGCAGAGTTCAACCGCTACGGCTTCGACCTGGTGTTTTGCATGACCGAAACCGTCAGCGGACGCGAGGTCGCCCGGGGCAAGACCGGCATCGTCTTCATCGACCGCGAGTCGCGCCGGGTCACGCCAATTGCGGCAGACGTGCTGGCGCGGCTGCAGCAATGCTCCCAGCCACAGGTGCCGACCGACCCGCCTCCTGCGGCAGCCTGAACTGGCCGACCACCTGCGTCAGCTCCTGCGCCTGCTGGCGCAGGGACTGGGCGGCGGCGCTGGCCTGCTCGACCAGGGCGGCGTTTTGCTGAGTCGCCTGATCCATCTGCGTGACGGCGCTGCCGACCTCGGCAATGCCCCGGCTTTGCTCCTGGCTGGCGCTGCTGATTTCGGTGACGATGGTGCTGACGCGGGCGATGCTTTGCTCGACCTCCTGCATGGTCTGGCCGGCGTTGTGCACCAGGCGGCTGCCGGCGTCCACCTGCTGCACTGAGGCATCGATCAGGCCCTTGATCTCCCGGGCAGCGGTGGCGGCGCGCTGCGCCAGCGTGCGCACCTCGCCGGCCACCACGGCAAAGCCCCGGCCCTGCTCGCCGGCGCGCGCGGCCTCCACGGCCGCGTTGAGCGCCAGGATGTTGGTCTGGAAGGCAATGCCGTCGATGACCTGGATGATGTCCACGATGCGCCGCGAGGCGCTCTCGATGCCCTCCATGGTCTGCACCACCTGGCGCACCACGCCTGCGCCCTCGCCGGCGACCTGCGAGGCGCTGCCGGCCAGCTCGTGCGCCTGGCGCGCATGGGCGGCGTTCTGTTGCACCGTGGCCGTGAGCTGCTCCATGGCAGCGGCAGTCTCCTGCAGCGAGCCGGCCTGGGCCTCGGTGCGGCCCGACAAGTCCTGGTTGCCGCTGGCGATCTCGCTGGCCGCCACCTGCACCGAGTCCGCCGCCAGGCGGATGCGCAGCAGCACCTGGGCGATCTTGTCGGCAAAGGCATTGAAGGCCTGGCCGATCTGCGCCAGCTCGGGCGGGCCGTCGGTTGCCATGCGCCGCGTCAGGTCGCCCTCGCCCGAGGCGATGTCGCGCAGCGCATCGCGCACGGCCAGCAGGGGGCGCAGCTGCTGGCTGACCATGGCGACCATCAGCAGCGCCGACAGCAGCACCACCACCACCGTGGTGCCGGCGGCGATCTGCCCCAGCCGGGCAAGGGCCGACAGGGCCTGGGCCTGATCCGCCGCCACGGCCAGCACCCAGGGCGTGCCCTGCACCTGGGCGGCGTAGAGCAGCTGCGTGCGCCCGTCCAGCTCCAGCAGGGCGTGGCCGCCGCCCGCAGCCAGGCGCTGCAGGCCCTCCAGGCTCAGCGATGCCTCCATGTCCTTGAGCGGCTTGCTGGTCAGCGCAGCCTCGGGGTGCGCCAGGATGCTGCCGTTGCCGCCATCGACCAGGAAGGCAAAACTCTTGTCCGTGGCGCGGATGGCGCCGACCTTGCGCACCACCGAGCCGAGCTGGATGTCCGAGCCGACCACGGCCACGGCCTGGCCGTTTTCCAGCACCGGCTCGACCAGGCTCACGGTGAGCTGCCCGCTGGCCGAATCCGGATAGACCGGCGTCAGCACCGGGCCGCCAGCGGCCACAGCCTGCCGGTACCAGCCGCGCGCCGTGCCGTCGTAGCCCTCGGGGCGGGGCTTGGTGAAGGCATGGCTCTTGTCGGCGCGCACGAAATAGGCCAGATCCAGCCCGGACGCCTCGGCGGCGCGCAGCAGCGGCTGTGGATCCTCCAGCGCCAGCGCCAGCTTCAGCGAGCCGGTGATGCGCTGGCGATCCTGCACCCATTGGCTCAGCTCGGCGGCGTGCTGGCGCGTCAGGCCGCCGATGCGCTCGTCCAGGTTGTCCAGCAAATTGGCGCGCACCACGATGAAGGCGACAGCCGACAGAATGCACAGGGACAGCACGGCAATCGCGGTGCTGGCGCCGATCAGCCGGGCGCGCAGGCTCAAATGTTGAAACATGGTTTTTCTCCTCCTCGGATACCCATTGTCAGACATGGCTGACAGAGGATGAAGAAAATGCTGCGTTGCAGCATGTCCCCTGATGCTGCCCGGCATCCTTGCCCTACGGAATCTGTCTCATGAACTCACTGCAGTTGTTTCTCCCCTGCGCCGCCGGCGTGGAAGGCCTGCTGGCCGACGAAGTCCACGCCCTCACGGGCCTGGCCGGCCATGACCTGCTGACTGGGCGCGGCGGCGTGCTGGCGCGCGCTTCCTGGCGCCAGGCGCTGGAGCTGAACCTGCACAGCCGGCTGGCCCAGCGCGTGCTGGTGCAACTGGCCAGCCGGCCCTATCGCAGCGAGGACGACCTGTACGCGCTGGCGGCAGACGTGGCCTGGGAGATCTGGTTCACGCCGCGCCAGAGCTTCAAGATCGAAGTCACGGCGCAGCACAGCCCGCTCAAGAGCCTCAATTTCGCCGCGCTGCGCGTCAAGGATGCCGTGGCCGACCGCTTTCGCGCCAAGGCCGGCGTGCGCCCCGATGTGCAGACGCGCTGGCCCGACGTGCGCCTCCACCTGCACCTGACGGCAGGCGAGGCGCAGCTGTATATCGACACCTCGGGCGAGTCGCTGTTCAAGCGCGGCTGGCGCAATGCCGCCGATGGCGGCCTCAAGGGCGATGCGCCGCTCAAGGAGACGCTGGCCGCCGCCATGATTGCCGCCAGCGGCTGGCAGCCACACGGCGGCGCCCCGCTGCCGCTGTACGACCCCTGCTGCGGCAGCGGCACGGTAGCCATCGAAGCGGCGCAGATCGCCTGCCGCATGGCGCCGGGGCTGCACCGACGCTTTGGCTTCGAAAAGCTCCTGCCGTTTCAGGCGCATGTCTGGTCTGCTATCAAAGAAGAAGCTGTCAGCGCAGTCGTGGAGCCGGTTGCGCCGGTATTTGGCAGCGATATTGCGCACCGCATGGTGGACTTTGCCCAGCGCAATGCCGAGCGCGCCGGCGTGGCGCACGCCGTGCAGCTGCGCGGCGGCGACGCGCTGCAGCGTATGCCGCCGACGCCGCAGCCGGGCCTGCTGCTACTCAACCCGCCCTATGGCGAACGCATCGCCGCTGCCGGCAGCGCCGGGCGCAACGCCGCCGAGCGCGCCCAGGCCCGCCAGGGCGGCCACGGCCCGGGCCGCGAGAGCGCGCAGGTCGAGGACGGCGGCGATTTCTTCGCCCAGTTGGCGGCGCACTGGAAGCGGCACTACGCCGGCTGGCAGGCCTGGCTGCTCACGCCCGACCTGAAGCTGCCCAGCCGGATGCGCCTGAAGGAGTCGCGCCGCGTGCCGCTGTGGAACGGGCCGATTGAGTGCCGGCTGTTTCGCTTCGACCTGGTGGCCGGCAGCGCGCGCGCCCGCCCGGGCGCGGGAGCGGGAGCTGCCGATGCGCCGGCCTGAACTGCAGCTGAGCGCCCGGCCCACACCCGGCGAGGCCGCGCGCCCGGTGGTGCTGGACAGCAACATCGTGCTCGATCTGCTGCTGTTTGCCGACCCGGCTGCTGCGGCGCTGCGCGCGCTGCTGGGGGCTGGCCGGCTGCGCTGGATCGCCACCCAGGCCATGCGCGACGAGCTGGCCAGCGTGCTGCAGTACGCCCATCTGCAGGCGCGGCTGCAGCGGGCCGGGCAGCAGGCCGATCAGCTGCTGGCCGCATTCGACGCCGGCGCCCAGCTGCTGCCCGCTGCCGCGCGCGCGCCCTGCGTGTGCAAGGACGCCGATGACCAGAAATTCATCGATCTGGCGGTGGCCGAGCGCGCGCTGCTGCTGTCCAAGGACAAGGCCGTGCTTTGCATGAGAAAAAGGCTGGAAAGCCTTGGTGTGCAAGCGGTGGCAGCTATTGTTTTTGAAGCTCAATCAATTCTGCCTTGAAGGCTGCGCCAGCGCTGCTGCCGTCGTTTGCAGGGTTAACAAGCTTGAATCACAAGACCTGTAGCGCCACTGCACACAGCGCTTGGCGCTACAGTGCCGGGCTGCGTTTCACAGGTATCTTTTCCAGGCGCTCCCAGGCGCGAATGCTGCCAGCCGCCTCCTGTCTTCCATCCCCCGCCTCCCAGCGTCTGTCTGTCCCCATGTCCAATCTCATCGTGTACGGCGGCGCGCCGCTGCGTGGCCGCATCGTCCCGTCCGCCAACAAGAATGCCGTCCTGCCCATCCTGTGCGCCACGCTGCTGACGCGCGCGCCGCTGCGCCTGGTCGGGGTGCCCGACATCACCGACGTGCGCAAGATCCTGGACATCTTCCGCACCCTGGGCAGCCAGGTACACCTGGACGAGGCCAGTGGCGTGCTGAGCCTGCACCACGAGCACACGCGCTTCGACGCCGCCTGCCACCGCCTGCCCGAGGAGATGCGCTCGTCCATCATGCTGGTGCCGCCGCTGCTGGCGCGCTTTTGTGTGGCGCGGCTGGAGGACAACGTCAAGGGCTGCACTCTGGGCGTGCGCGAGATCGACCCGCACGTGGAGGTGTTTCGCCACTTCGGCGCCGAGGTCGAGCGCACCGAAGGCTCGCTGCTGGTGCGACGCGAGGGCGAGCTGACGCCGGTGCAGCACTGGCTGGACTACGCCTCGGTCACCACGACGGAAAACTTCGTGCTGTGCGCGGCCAGCGCGCCGGGCACCTCGACCCTGATGAACGCTGCGTCCGAGCCGCATGTGCAGGAGTTCTGCCGCTTCATGCAGCTGCTGGGCGTGAAGATCGAGGGCGTGGGCACCTCGCGCCTGGTGGTGCATGGAGCCGGTGAGCTGGGCGGCGGCGAGTTCCGCTTCGACGAGGATTTCCACGAGATCACCACCTTCCTGGCGCTGGGGGCCATCACCGGCGGCGACGTGCGTGTGAAGAACAGCGCGCCGGAGAACTTCCCGCTGATCGACCGCACTTTTGCCAAGTTCGGCGTGCGCGTGGAGCACGAGGACGGCTGGTCGTGCGCCCGGGTGGACGGCCCGCTCAAGGTGCAGACGCCGTTTACAGCCAACGTGCTGACCAAGGTTGAGGCCGCGCCCTGGCCGTACTTCCCGGTCGATCTGCTGCCCATCTTCATCGCCCTGGGCGTGCGTGCGCAGGGCAACGCCATGTTCTGGAACAAGGTTTATGACGGGGCGCTGGGCTGGACGGGCGAGTTGTCCAAGTTCGGCGCGCATGTGTTCTCCTCGGATCCGCACCGCATCGTGACGTTCGGCGGCGGCGAGTTGACGCCGGCGGTGGTCGAGAGCCCCTACATCATCCGCGTGGCGATTGCCCTGTTCATGGTCGCGGCCAGCATCCCGGGGCGCTCGGAGATCCGCAATGCCCTGCCGATCCGCCGCGCCCATCCGCACTTCGTGGAGAACCTGCGCAGCCTGGGCGCACAAGTCGAGTGGGCCAGCGAGGATTGAGCATGAAAAATGGCTCAAACCCTTGCTGTACAAGCGGTTGCAGCTACTTTTTATATAGCTGACTGAAAAACTCCCAGCCCGCCCGCAGGCGCTGCGCGTCGCGGCCCCAGCGGCGGTCGGGCGGCAAATGGCGCAGCCAGGCCAGGCGCGCCACGGTCTGTGCCAGCAGCGCCTGGAACGGCGCGCCGTAGTGCGGCTGCTGCAGCCGCGCGCGCCAGCTGCCGCGCGCCTCCTGCAGCACCTGCGCCTGCACCAGGTGCAGCGCGGTGGAATGCACATAGCACAGCAGGTCGCGCAACTGGCATACCGGCAGGGGCAGGGCGGCGGCAGGGTCGTCCTCGAAGTCGATGCAGGCGATGTGCCCGTCGGCGGCGCGCACCAGGTTGCGGGCAAAGGCCTGGCTCAGGCATTGGCCGCGCGCGTGGACATGCACCAGCGTGTCCAGGCCCTGCGTCCACAGTGCCAGCACGGCGGTGCTGTCGGCACTGTCCAGGGCGGCATCGAGTTCGCCGGCCAGCGAGGGCGCGGGCTGGCCGGGCGCGCCCAGGTCGGCCATCACAAAGCCATCCTCGGCAGCCGCCAGGAGTTGCGGCACGGCGATGCCGCGCTGGCGCAGCTCCTGCAGGCGGCGCACCTCGGTGGCAATCGCCGCGCGTCCGCCCCGGTTGGGCACGGGCGTGAGCACCGGCAGGCGCAGCAGCCGTGCCGCCAGGCCCAGCGCCCGGTAGCCGGCCATGCCGTGGCGCGGCCCGGCGCGCTTGAGCCACACGCGCGCGCCGTCCAGCTCGTGGTGCGCCACCAGCGCCTCCTGCCGGGGCAGCTGCTGGGCCAGGAAGTCGGCGGCACTCTGGCTGCAGACCGGCGCAGGCGTGGCAGCGTGAGGAATGGCGGCAGTGCTGCCGGGGGCGGCGCGGGGGCGATCGGGCATCGGGCAAGTATCAGGCCAGGCGCTACACTGCCCGGCCCTTTTTCATCTTCCCACGGGATGCGCCATGACCGAAGCCGCCTCATCCTCCGCTGGCCTGAGCCCGGACGAACTCGACGAACTCGATGCCCTGCTCGATGACCTGCGCACGCGCGACGAGCTGGTGCCGCACTGGGAGTTCTGCGACGGCGTGCTGACGGCGCTGGCGTGTACGCGCCGCCCGGTGCTGCCGCAGGAGTGGCTGCCCTTCCTGCTGGTCGATACCGACGAGCTGCTGCCTGCCGACGGGCCGCTGCCGCTGCTGGCGCCGTTCAGGGATTTGCCGCAGCAGGAGCGCTTCCTGCAGCTGTGGGAGCGCCGCCGCGCCCAGGTGCAGGCGCAACTGGCGCACGAGCCGGACTCGCTGGATCACGAGGACGCCTTCCAGCCCGAGGTCATCGACATGCGCGGCGCCATCGCCAGCCTGCCCGAGGCCGAGCGCGCCGAGATGGAGGGCGAGGAAATCCCGGCCTTTGGCCAGGTCTGGGCGGCCGGCTTTCTGTGGGCCGTCGATACCTGGGAGGACGATTGGGAGCTGCCGCGCGACAAGGAAACCGCCGAGTGGATCACGGACTCGCTGCAGGCCATCGAGGCGCTGGCTGAGGACGACAAGGGCGAGCCGGTGCTGTGCATGTACGCCGAGGATGGCCCGCCCAGCACCAGCCAGGAGCGGCTGGAGGTCTTTGGCGAGGCCATCTGGGCCATCTACGACCTGCGCCGCATCTGGCACAGCCTGGGGCCGCGCGTCGAGCAGATCGTGCGCGGCCCGCAGCCCGGGCGCAATGATCCCTGCCCGTGCGGCAGCGGCAAGAAGTTCAAAAAATGCCACGGCGCCTGAGCGCCGACCGCCGGGATTGATGCTCCTTCCCCTCTGGGGGAAGGTGGGGATGGGGCGGCTGGTGCTGGCGCGCCGGATTGCCTGGTCAGGCGTCGCTGGCCCCCACCCCGGCCCTCTCCCAGAGGGAGCAGGAGTCAGGCCGGCTGCTCCTCGGCCTGCGCCGAGCCCATGCCCAGGTAGGTATCGATGATGCGCCGGTCGTGCAGCAACTCGCGCGCCGGGCCGGTCAGCATGACCTCGCCCATCTCCAGCACATAGGCGCGGTCGGCTACCTGCAACGCGGCGCGGGCGTTTTGCTCGACCAGCAGTACCGACACGCCCAGCTTGCGCAGGTTCCACACCACCTGCAGCACCTCGCGCACGATGCGCGGCGCCAGGCCCAGCGATGGCTCATCGAGCATCAGCAGGCGCGGGCGCGCCATCAGCGCCCGGCCAATGGCCAGCATCTGGCGCTCGCCGCCCGACAGCGTCGAAGCCAGCTGCGAGCGGCGCTCGCGCAGGCGCGAGAAGATCTCGAACACCTCCGCCATGCGCTGGCGCTGGTCGTACTGGCCCCGGCGCCAGCGCGAGAAGCCGCCCAGCAGCAGGTTGTCCTCGATGGACATCTCGCCGAACAGCTCGCGCTTTTCCGGCACCAGCGCGACGCCGTGCGCCACCATGTCCTCCACGCGCGGGCGCAGCATGTGCTTGCCGGCCAGGTGCAGCTGGCCGCTGGAGGCGAGCATGCCCATGCTGGCGTTGAGCAGCGTGCTCTTGCCGGCGCCGTTGGGGCCGATCACGGTCACGATCTCGCCCGGATGCACGCTCAGGTTGACCTGGTGGACGGCCTCCACCGGGCCATAGGAGACGGAAAAATCCGTCAGTTGCAGCAGCGCGCTGCCGGGTGCTGGGGTGCTCATGCGGCGGCCTCCTCGCTGGCGAAGTCGAAGTCATCGGCGCCGCCCAGATAGGCATCCAGCACGCGCTGGTTGCTCTGGATCTCGGCGGGTGTGCCGTGGGCGATCACGGTGCCGAACTCCAGCACGGTGATGCGGTCGGCCAGGTTCATCACGAACTCCATGTCGTGCTCGACGATCAGAATGCCCAGGCCTTCGCTGCGCAGCTGCGCCAGCAATTGCGCCAGCGCCTGCTTTTCCAGGTGGCGCAGGCCGGCTGCCGGCTCGTCGAGCAGCAGCAGCGCCGGCTGGCCGGCCAGGGCGCGGGCGATCTCCACGATGCGCTGCTGGCCCAGGGCCAGCGAGCCGGCGGGCACGTCGGCATAGGCGCCCAGGCCGCAGCGCTCGATCTGCCGGCGCGCCTCGGCCAGCAGGGCGGCTTCCTCGGCGCGATCCAGGCGCAGCATGGAGGCCAGCCAGCCACGGTGCGCGCGCAGGTGCGCGCCCAGGGCGACGTTCTCCAGCACGCTTCTTTGGCCCAGCAGGCGCACGTGCTGGAAGGTGCGCCCCAGCCCCAGGCGGGCGAACTCGCGCGAGGGCTTGCCGGCCATGGGCTGTTGCTGCAGCGCGATGCTGCCCTCGGTCGGGTCATCGACGCCCGAGATCATGTTGAAGAAGGTGCTCTTGCCGGCGCCGTTGGGGCCGATCAGGGCGTGGACTTCGCCGGCGCTCACCTGCAGATCGACGCTGTTGTTGGCCACCAGGCCGCCAAAGCGCTTGGTCACGGCGCGCGCATCGATCAGCCGCGTGCCGGCTGCCGGCAGGGCGCGCTTGTCCAGGTGGCTGGCGCGCACCGCCTTGCGCGCCGGCGTGGGCTTGAACAGCGGGGCCGTGAAGTGCTGCAGCGTCGGCCACAGACCCTGGGCGAAGCGCTGCAGCACCAGCACCATCATCAGGCCGAAGACGATGGTCTCGAAGTTGCCCGAGCCGCCCAGCAGCATGGGCAGCCAGTCCTGCAGCTTTTCCTTGAGCAGCGTGATGATGGTGGCGCCCAGCACCGCGCCCCACAGGTGGCCCGAGCCGCCGACCACGGCCATGAACAGGAACTCGATGCCGATGTTCAGGTTGAAGGGCGTGGGGTTCACAAAGCGCTGCATGTGCGCGTACAGCCAGCCCGAGATGGCGGCCAGCAGCGCGGCCAGCACGAACAGCTTGATGCGCTGGCGCGTGGTGTCTATGCCCATGGACTCGGCCATGACCTGGCCGGTCTTGAGCGAGCGCACGGCGCGGCCCTCGCGCGAGTCCAGCAGGTTGTGCAAGAGCCAGATGGCGATGAGCAGCACTGCCCAGATGACCACGCCCAGGGTGCGCGGCGAGGCCAGATCCAGGCCGGGCAGCGAAAGCGCCGGGATGCCGGTGATGCCGGTCTGCCCGCCCAGGAATTGCATGTTGCCGAACAGGTAGTACAGGCTCAGGCCCCAGGCGATGGTGGCCAGCGGCAGGTAGTGGCCCGACAGGCGCAGCGTGACTGCGCCCAGGCCCCAGGCGATGGCAAAGGTCACCACCAGGCCCAGCAGCAGGCCGAGCCAGGGCAGCAGCGGCGCCGGCACGGAGGAAAACCAGGCGGCGGCCTGCGGCGAGGTACACATCCAGGCCGTGGCGTAGGCGCCCACGCCGACGAAGGCTGCCTGGCCGAAGGAGGTCATGCCGCCCACGCCAGTGAGCAGCACCAGGCCCAGGGCGACCAGCGAATACAGCGCGATGTAGCTGGCCACGACCACGGTGAAATCGGGCAGCAGCGGCCAGGCGATGGCCAGCGCCAGCACGAACAGGCCAGTGGCCTGGCCGCGCGTGATCCAGCCGCGCGCGGCGCCATCCGCAGCCGGGGCGGGCGCCGGCGCTGTTGCGCCGGGCAGGGTTTTGGCGGGCGCGCTCATTCTTCGTCCTCCACATGGCGGCTGCCGCGCGAGCGCCACCACAGCACAGGGATGATCAGGGTGAAGACCAGCACTTCCTTGTATGCGCTGGCCCAGAAGGAGGAAAACGATTCGAGCTGGCCGACCAGCAGCGCCCCGGCCAGCGCCAGCGGATAGCTGGCCAGCCCGCCGACGATGGCGGCGACGAAGCCCTTGAGGCCGATCAGAAAACCCGTCTCGTAGTAGATCGTGGTGATGGGGCCGATCAAGAGGCCCGAGATGCCGCCGATGACCGCGGCCAGGGCAAAGCTCACGTCGCCCGACATGTCGGTCGGGATGCCCATCAGGCGCGCGCCCACGCGGTTCACGGCCACGGCGCGCAGCGCCTTGCCGACCATGGTGCGCTCGAAGAACAGGAACAGCACCAGCACCAGCGCCGCTGTCGTGCCCAGCACCACCAGGAACTGGCCGGAGATGTTCATCTCGCCCCACTGGAACGACGCCTCCGAGAAGGCTGGCGTGCGCGAGCCTTCGGCGCCGAAGAACAACAGCCCTGCGCCCACCAGAACCAGGTGCAGCGCGACCGAGACGATGAGCAGCATCAGCGTGGTCGCACCGGCCAGCGGGCGGTAGATCAGGCGGTACAGCAGCGGCCCCAGCGGCGCGATCAAGAGCAGCGTGATCAGGCTTTGCGCCCACAGCTGCTGCGGCTGCCACAGCAGTGTCATGGCGGCCACCAGGCCGGGCAGGGCCACGCACCAGCCGAGCGTGGCAAACCAGTTCACGGCGGTGCCCCGGCTTGCGCGCCAGGCCTCGACGGCCAGCACCGCCACCGACAGGCCGGCCAGCAGCCACAGCGTGGGCGGCACGCGGCCCATCTGCAGCATGGCCAGCGACAGTGCGCCAAAGGCGACGAACTCGCCCTGGGGAATGAAGATCACGCGGGTCACGGAAAACACCAGCACCAACGCCAGCGCCATCAGGCCGTAGATGGCCCCGTTGACCAGCCCGTCCTGCCCCAGCAGCAGGGCAATCTGGAAATCCATGGTTGTCTCTTTCGTTATGGGCGGGCAGGGCGGCCCGGCCTGCCTGGCCGGCCAGGGCAGGCCAGGCCAGGCGGTCGTCAGGCCATCAGGCCATCAGGCCGCCAACTGCATCAGGGCTGGTACTTCCAGGTGCCGTTTTCGATCTTGACCATCACGCGGGCGCGCTGATCCAGGCCCAGGTGGTCGTTGGGCGACATGGTGAAGATGCCGTGCGCGCCGGGCACTTCCTTGAGCTGCTCCAGCGCATCGCGCAGCGCGGCGCGGAACTCGGGCGTGCCGGGCTTGGCCTTCTTGAGCGCCTCGGGCACGGCAGCGGCCATCAGCACGCCCGAATCCCAGCCGTGCGCGCCGAAGGTGGACACGCTGCCCTTGCCGTGCGCGTCCTCGTAGGCCTTGACGTAGGCCATGGCCGAGGCCCTGACCGGGTGGCTGGCCGGCAGCTGGTCGGCCACCAGCACCGGGCCGGCGGGCAGCAGCGTGCCTTCCACGTCCTTGCCGCCCACGCGCAGGAAGTCGGCATTGGCCACGCCGTGCGTCTGGTAGTACTTGCCGGCGTAGCCGCGCTCCTTGAGCGTCTTTTGCGGCAGTGCGGCGGGCGTGCCCGAGCCGGCCACCAGCACCGCATCGGGCTTGGCGGCCATGATCTTGAGCACCTGGCCGGTCACCGAAGTGTCGGTGCGGTTGTAGCGCTCGTTGGCGACGATCTTGAGCTTCTTGATCTCGGCGGCCTTGACGAACTCCTGGTGCCAGCCCTCGCCGTAGGCGTCGGAGAAGCCGATGAAGCCCACCGTCTTCACGCCCGCCGCCGCCATGTGCTCGGCGATCGCCAGCGACATCATGATGTCGTTCTGGGGCGTCTTGAAGACCCACTTCTTCTTCTCGTCCATGGGCTCGACGATGCGCGCCGAGGCGGCCATGGAGATCATGGGTGTCTTGGCCTCGGAGACCACGTCGATCATCGCCAGCGACACCGGGGTGGTGCTGGAGCCCAGGATGATGTCCACCTTGTTCTCGCTGATCAGCTTGCGCGTGTTGGACACGCCGTTGGTGGTGTCCGAGCCGTCGTCCAGGACGATGTAGTTCACCTTCTCGCCGGCGATGGTGCGCGGCATCAGGGCGATGGTGTTCTTCTCGGGAATGCCCAGCGATGCTGCCGGGCCGGTGGCCGAGACGGTGACGCCGACGTTGATGTCGGCCAGCGCGGCGCTGCCGGTGAAGGCGCCAATGGCGGCCAGGGCCAGGGCGATGCAGGTCTTTTTCATGGTATGTCTCCTTGTGTGGATGGGGCGTTGAGAAAAAATCGATAAAAAAATCGGCAAGGCGGCGAATCATGGAGCCAAACAGGCGGTTTGCACCCCGGGCAAAGCCCTGACCTGTCGGTCGAAAATGACACTGTGGACTGGGGCGGCGCGCCTCAGTCCTGGCGCTCGGGCTCCTGCAGGTGGGCAGGTGCCCGCATGGCCGGCACGCCGCCGAAGAACAGGTCGGCCACCATGGGCGCCAGGTCTTCGTGGGTCAGGCTGCCCTCGGGGCGCAGCCAGGTGAACATCCAGTTGATCATGCCGAACAGCAGCATGGTCGTGGGCTTGGTCAGCCGCGCCGTGCCGATGTGCGGCCACTGCTGGCCGATGGCGCTGGCGAAATGGCCGACCACGCTGCGCTCGGTGCCCAGGATGCGCGCCTGATCCTCCTCGGTGAGGAATCTCACGTCCTCGGTCAGCACGCGGTGCGCGTCGCGGGCGCGCGCGTATTCGAGCACGAAGCGCTCGATCAGCAGGCGCAGGCGCGGCTCGGGCGCCAGCTGCAGGGTATCGACCTCCTCGACCAGCTCCTGCAGGCGGCTGACATGCTCCTCGGCGATGTGTACCAGCAGGGCGTACTTGTCGCGAAAGTAGTGGTAGAGCGCCGGCTTGGACAGGCCGCAGGCCTCAGCCACCTGGTTCATCGAGGTGCCGCTGTAGCCCTGGCGGGCGAACAGGTGCGCCGCGCGCTCCAGGATCAGCTCGCGCTGGTCGTCGTAGTGGGCCGAGCGTCCACGTGCCATGGTCTTGACTGCCTTCCTCGGATCAGCGTTCGTCGAACGACAGCAGCACGCGCGGCGTGAGCGGGCGGCACTGGCAGGTCAGCACGAAGCCGGCAGCCACCTCGGCCTTGTCCAGCGCGAAGTTGCGCTCCATGCGCACCTCGCCCTCCAGGCACTTGGCGCGGCAGGTGCCGCACACGCCCGAGGTGCAGGAAAACGGCACCTCCAACCCGGCGGCCGAGGCCGCATCCAGGATGCTGGGCTGGCCGCTGGAGTAGCTGAACTCGCGCGACAGGCCGTCGCGCACGATGGTGATGCTGGACTGCTCGGCATCCCCCGGCTGGGCCTCGCGGTGCTCGACGGCGCCGGCCTGGCCGGCAGGCGACAGGGCAATGCCGAAGCGCTCGATGTGGATGCGCTCCTCGGGCACGCCGGCGGCCAGCAGGGCGGCCTCGGCCTCGTCGTTCATCTGGAAGGGGCCGCAGATGAAGACCTCGTCGATGCTGGCCGGCGCGATCAGCGTGGCGAGGAACTCGCCCACCTTGTCGCGGTTCATCAGGCCCATGTTCAGGCCGGCGTCGGTCTGCTCGGCCGAGAACACATGGTGCAGGGCCAGGCGCTGCAGGTAGCGGTTCTTCAGATCCTCCAGCTCTTCTTTGAACATGGTGGACTGCAGGTTGCGGTTACCGTAGAGCAGCGTGACGCGGCTGCCCGGCTCGCGCGCCAGCACCGTCTTGATGATGGACAGGATGGGCGTGATGCCGCTGCCCCCGGCGATGGCCAGGTAGTGGCGCCGCGCGTCGGCGTCCAGCGGTACGTAGAAGCGCCCCTGCGGCGCCATGACATCGATGCTGTCGCCGGGTTTCAGCTCGGTGTGCAGCCAGTTGGAGAACACGCCGCCGTTGACCCGGCGCACGCCCACGCGCAGGTGCGCGTCATCGACGCCGGCGCAGATCGAGTAGGAGCGGCGCAAGTCCTGGCCATCGACGCGCGTGCGCAGCGTCAGGTACTGGCCCTGGATGAAGCCGAAGACCGGGCGCAGCGCGGGTGGGACGTCGAAGGTGACGATGACGGCCTCGGGCGTATCAGGCTCGATGGCGCGCACGCGCAGGGGGTGGAAGGTGACGCTCATGGAAGGGAGGAAGAGGAGTGGAATGCGACGTGGCCGCGCTCCCTCTCCCGCAAGCGGGAGAGGGAGCTGGAAGCGGGTCGAGCGGATGTGGCCTGGCGCATCAGATCGGCTTGAAATGCTCGAACGGCTCGCGGCAGCTCAGGCAGCGCCACAGTGCCTTGCAGGCCGTGGAGCCGAAGGCCGACAGGCGCTCGGTGTGCGTGCTGGCGCAGCGCGGGCAGGCGATGCCGGACTCGGGCGGGCGCCGGGGCATGAAGACCAGGGGCCGGGCGGCGTCGGCAGCCACCGGGCCGGGCGGGGCGATGCCGTAGGCGCGCAGCTTCTCGCGTCCGGCGGCGCTGATCCAGTCCGTCGTCCAGGCCGGGGCGCGCTGCAGCAGCACCTGCACCGGCCCCAGGCCGGCGGCGTCCAGCGCGGCGCGCACGTCGGCCTCGATGACCTCGGTGGCCGGGCAGCCCGAGTAGGTGGGCGTCAGCACGATGTCCAGCACGCCGTCCGCACCCTCGCGCACGTCGCGCACGATGCCCAGGTCGCACAGCGAGATCGCCGGCACCTCCGGGTCGGGCACGGTGTGCAGCACGGCCCAGGCCTGCTGCACGCGCTGGCCGGCGCTGGCCAGGGTATGGCTCACCAGGCGCCTCCGGGGAAGGAGCGCTGCAGATACTGCATCTCGGCCAGGATGCGGCCCATGTGCTCGCTGTGGATGCCGTGCTTGCCGGTGCTGCGAAAGGCCGTCAGTTCGGGAGCGCTCAGGTCGGCGGCGGACAGGATGGTCTGCATCTCGGACTGCCACTCGCCCTGCAGGTCGGCCCAGCGCGGCCCCAGGCCGCTGGCCAGTGCAGCCTCGTCGATGGCGTCCTGCTCGAACAGCTCGGCGCTGTAGGGCCACAGCTGGGACAGCGCGTCTTCCATGCGCCGGCGCGACTCCTCGGTGCCGTCGCCCAGGCGCACCACCCAGTCGGCAGCGTGCTGCTGGTGGTAGCGCGCCTCCTTGACGGCCTTGCCGGCGATGGCGGCCAGCTCGGCGTCGCTGGAGTCCTGCAGGCGCTGCCACAGCAGCTTGAGCAGCGTGGCCAGCATGACGTTGCGCAGGCAGGTGGCGGCGAAGTCGCCGCGCGGCAGCTCGGCCAGGGTGACGTTGCGGTAGTCGCCCTCGCCGCGCAAAAAGGCCAGTTGATCCTCGTCGTGGCCGCGCCCGTCGAGTTCGCCGGCGCGCGTGAGCAGCGCGCGCGCCTGGCCGATCAGATCCAGCGCCATGTTGGACAGGGCGATGTCTTCTTCCAGGATGGGCGCGTGGCCGCACCACTCGCTGATGCGCTGGGCCAGGATCAGGCAGGTATCACCCAGGCGCAGCAGGTACTGGAACTGCGGCTCGCTGCCGATGCGGATGCTTTGCATGTGGCGCGCCTCCTTACATGTGATCCACGGCCTTGGGCAGGACGTAGAAGGTGGGGTGGCGATAGACCTTGTCCTCGGCGGGGTCGAAGTAGGCGTCCTTGTCCGCCGGGTCGCTGGCGACGATCTGCGCCGAAGGCACGACCCAGACGCTGGTGCCTTCCTGGCGCCGGGTATAGACGTCGCGCGCCATCTGGATGGCCATCTTGGCGTCGGCGGCGTGCAGGCTGCCGCAGTGCTTGTGATCCAGGCCGGCCTTGCTGCGCACGAAAACTTCCCACAGAGGCCATTCGTTGGCGGGGGCGGCGGTGTCGGGGGTGGTGCTCATGGTGTCTGCGGGTGTCCGATCAGGTCTTGAATACTTTTGTTTTGATAGCTGCCAGCGCTTGTCTGGCAATGGTTTGCGGCCGATTTGGCTGTTTTTCAGGCCACGGCGCGTGGCGTCTCGGCGCTCTTGGCGGCATGCGCCAGGGCAGCCTCGCGCACCCAGGCGCCGTCGTCCCAGGCCTTGACGCGCGCGGCCAGGCGCTCGCGGTTGCACGGGCCGTCGCCACCGACCACGCGCCAGAACTCGGCCCAGTCGATGGCGCCGAAGTCGTGCTGGCCGCGCTCGTCGTTCCACTTCAGATCCGGGTCGGGCAGCTGCACGCCCAGCACCTTGGCCTGCGGCACGGTGGCATCGACGAACTTCTGGCGCAGCTCGTCGTTGGAGATGCGCTTGATGCCCCAGCGCATGGATTGCGCGGTGTTGGGCGATTGCTCGTTGGGCGGACCGAACATCATCAGCGACGGCCACCACCAGCGGTTCACCGCGTCCTGCACCATGGCGCGCTGGGCGTCGGTGCCGCGCTGCATCATGGTCAGCAGCGCGTCGTAGCCCTGGCGCTGGTGAAAGCTTTCTTCGCGGCAGATGCGCACCATGGCGCGCGCATACGGGCCGTAGGAGCAGCGGCAGATCGGCACCTGGTTCATGATGGCCGCGCCATCGACCAGCCAGCCGATCACGCCCACGTCGGCCCAGGTGAGCGTGGGGTAGTTGAAGATGGAGCTGTACTTGGCGCGGCCCGAGTGCAGTGCATCGAGCATCTGGTCGCGCGAGGTGCCCAGCGTCTCGGCGGCCGAGTACAGGTACAGGCCGTGCCCGCCCTCGTCCTGCACCTTGGCCAGCAAGATGGCCTTGCGCTTGAGCGTGGGCGCGCGCGAGATCCAGTTGCCCTCGGGCAACATGCCGACGATCTCTGAGTGCGCGTGCTGGCTGATCTGGCGCACCAGCGTGCGGCGGTAGTTCTCGGGCATCCAGTCCTTGGCTTCGATGAACTCGCCGGCGTCGATGCGCGCGTCGAAGCGCTCCTGCAGCTGCATGTCCTGCGCGCTGCGCAGGGCCGGGGCGGCGCTAGCGTCCTTGCCCATCAAATCCATGGCCTGGGTGTACATCGGGGGCTTCCTTCCTTGGTTCGTTCTTGCTTGCGGTATTGCGGTGTGCGTGGGGGGCGGTGTCTGCGCCGGGCCTGTCAGGCCTGGGCAAAAAAGCCCTCGGTATGGATCTGCGGCTCCACCGCGCCCAGGGCGCGGGCGGCGGCCACGCAATCATCGACGAAACCGGTGGTGCCGGCGATGAAGACGCTGTAGCCGCTCAGGTCGGGGAAATGCTGGCCCAGGATGTGCGGGATGCGGCCCTGCGCCATGCCGTCCTGCTGGCCGCGCGTGAGCGTGGGCAGGTAGCGGAAATTGGGGTGGCGTGCCTGCCAGTAGCGCATCAGGCCCTGGTCGTACAGGTCGGCCGCCTCGCGCGCCGAGAACATCAGCGTCACGGGCCGGGCGTAGCCCCGGCGCAGCGCGGCCTCGGTCAGCGACAGGATGGGCGCCAGGCCCGAGCCGGCGGCCAGGCACAGCACCGGCGTATCGACGGAAGGGTCGCCGATGAAGGTGCCGTGCGGGCCGGAAAAGCGCAGCTGGTCACCCAGCTGCACCTCGTCGTGCAGCCAGCGGCTGGTGCGCCCGGCAGGGGTGTTGGCCTCGTCGGCATCGACGCGCGTGACCTGCAGCTTGATCTCGCCGTCCGGGCGCGGGGCGCTGGCCAGCGAGTAGCTGCGCACCGGGATGCCGCGCGAGTGGTCGCCCAATTGCACGTATTGCCCGGGCCAAAAGCGCATCGGCTCGCCCAGCGGGCGCAGCACGAACTCAGTGATGCGCGGCGTGCGGGCGATGCGATCGACCAGCACGGCGTACTGCGACTCGCGCGGCGGGAACAATTTGGGCTTGGCATCCGCTGTGCCCCACTCGATTTCGAGTTCGGGCGACAGCGGCTTGGCCATGCACATCAGGCCATACCCCTGGGCGCGCTCGTCCTGCGACAGGGCCATGTCGAGCACGAAGCCCTGGTCGAATTCGCCGGCGCGCACGCGCACCTTGCATTCGCCGCAGGCGCCGGCACGGCAGTTGTTGGGCAGGGCGTAGCCGGCGCGTTCCAGCGCCTCCAGCACGGTCTGGCCGCTGTCGCAGGTGACCGTCTGGCCCGAGGGGTAGAGCTTGATGTGGGCAGTCATCGCGTCCTCAGAACACGGGGATGATGTCGTCCAGATCCACGTCGGACACTTCCTCGCCGGTGATGCCGACTTCCGGAATGGCCGGGAAGGGGATGCCGTACTTGTCCAGCGCACCCTTCAAGTTCAGGATGGCGCTGCGCCAGTTGTTCTTCTTGGCCTCGTACTCTGGGATGGCAAAACCGGCGGCGCGGGCCACCGCCTCGCCGGCGCGCTGGTTGTCGATGAAGTCAGCGGGCAAGTCCCAGAACTCCATCGGCGGCTCGAACAGCACGGCCGACAGGAACAGGTAGCCGGCGCGGATCTGCTTGGTGATGATGCTGCGATCCTCGATGGCCAGCTTGGGATAGTCGCGCTCCATCAGCGCCAGGCAGATGCCCATGTGGCGGCCCTCGTCCTTGCCGATGTTGCGGAAGGCTTCCTTGAACACCGGCTCGGTGCAGCCAGCGGCCATCTGGTGGAAGATGGTGGCGGCGGCGATCTCGCCCATCAGGAAGGACGAGAACAGCACCGCCAGGCTGTACTTGGGCACGGCGGTCTTGTAGCCGTTCCAGTAGCGCCCGCCGTTGTGGTACAGCCACTTGGCGTTCTTTTGCAGGCGCCGGCCCAGCTCGGTCTTGGGCTCGTAGGTCAGCGGATCGGGGTGCTCCAGGAACTTGGTGATGGCCATGCCGCACATCTGCTCATGGTTTTGCTCGTCCTGCGTGACGCTGAAGAAGCACCGGCGCACGGCATCTTCCTCGTGGGCCTCGTAGGTCTTGATCATGGCGGCGGCAAACACCGGCGGCGCCGAGGCGTCGAACACCGACAGCAGCGTCCACCAGTAGGCAATCGCCTCGCGCTGCTCCCAGGTGTACTTGCCCACGTTGAAGGTGTCCCAGGGGAGCTTTTTCGGATCCCAGACCTCGCGGCGCGAGGCGTCCCAGATCTCTTCCAGCTTCTTGGTGTGCTGGTGCCAGGACAGGGGATAGACGTTGGGCTGCTCGATCGGCGGCGGGAACTCCATGCTCTGGGCGAGTTTTTCCTTATTGCTCATGGCTTGTCTCCTCGGATGGTTACGGGTGGGTTGTTGTCAGTCCGACCAGTCGGTCGAAGTATTGCGGAAAAAAACTGCGCCGACTTGCTGTCCGGCGCAGCGGCAGGCTCAGCGCGGACGCTGATCGATGACGCGCCTGGCCTTGCCGACCAGGGTGCGCTCTATGGACTCGCTGGGCAGCACCTGCACGCGGGTGCTGATGCCCACCAGGGTCTTGATGCGGTGCTGCAGCCAGCCGCTGATCTCCTGCACCTCTTGCGCGCCCAGGTGGGAGGCAAAGGGTTGCAGCTCGCAGCGCACCTCCACCTTGTCGAGGTTGCCGTCGCGCGTGACCAGGATCTGGTAGTGGCCCGAGAGCTGCTCGTGCGCCAGCACGATCTCCTCGATCTGCGTGGGGAACATGTTGACGCCGCGGATGATGAGCATGTCGTCCGAGCGCCCGACGATCTTGCCCATGCGCCGGAACGACCGCGCCGTGGGCGCCAGCAGGCGCGTCAGGTCGCGCGTGCGGTAGCGGATCACCGGCAGGCCTTCCTTGGTCAACGTGGTGAAGACCAGCTCGCCCTCAGCGTCATCGGGCAGCACCTCGCCGGTCAGGGGGTCGATGATCTCGGGGTAGAAGTGGTCTTCCCAGATGGTGGGGCCGTCCTGGGTTTCCACGCACTCGCTGGCCACGCCCGGGCCCATGACCTCGGACAGGCCGTAGATGTCCACCGCCTTGATGCCGGCGCTGTGTTCGATCTCGCGGCGCATGGCCTCCGTCCAGGGCTCGGCGCCGAAGATGCCGACCCTCAAAGAGCTCTCGCGCGCATCCAGCCCCTGGCGGGCGAACTCCTCGACGATGACCTGCATGTACGACGGCGTCACCATGATCAGGTCGGGCTTGAAGTCCTGGATCAGTTGCACCTGTTTTTCCGTCTGCCCGCCCGACATGGGCACCACGGTGCAGCCGGCGCGCTCGGCGCCGTAGTGCGCGCCCAGGCCGCCGGTGAACAGGCCATAGCCGTAGGCGATGTGCACCATGTCGCCGGGCCGCCCGCCGGCGGCGCGGATGGAGCGCGCCACCAGGTTGGCCCAGGTGTCGATGTCGCGCGCGGTGTAGCCGACCACCGTGGGCTTGCCGGTCGTGCCCGAGGAGGCGTGCACGCGCATGATCTGGTTGCGCGGCACGGCGAACATGCCGAACGGATAGTTCTCGCGCAGGTCGCCCTTGGTGGTGAAGGGGAACTTGGCCAGGTCGGCCAGGGTTTTCAGGTCGCTCGGGTGTACGCCCTTGGCATCGAAGCTGCGCCGGTAGTGCGGCACGTTGTCATAGGCGTGCTGCAGCGACCAGCGCAGGCGCTGCAGTTGCAGGGCCTGGATCTCGTCGCGGCTGGCGGTTTCTATGGGTTCGAGTTCGCCGGGGGCGGGGCGCGTGGGGGACATGCGGAGGGTCTCCTGGGGGCTGGTGTCTTGGTCTTGTTGGCTGGGTGGTGGCGCGGGCGGGTGGGCGCGGGCCGTTCAGCCGCCTGCGCCGCTGCTGGCCGCTGGCACGGCAGGCTTGCCCTTCATGCGGTACGAGCGCCCCCGGAACACGGCGATCAGCTCGCCGCGCTGGTTGCGCACGCTCACGTCATAGACGCCGGTGCGTCCGGCGTGCGAAACCTCGTGCCCCTGGGCGGTGAGCACGTCGCCCTCGCGCGCCGGCGCCACGAAGTCGATGGCCAGGCCCGAGGCCACGGTCAGCTCGTTGCCCGAGTTGCAGGCGAAGGCAAAGGCCGAGTCGGCCAGCGCGGTGATGAAGCCGCCGTGGCAGGTGGCGTGGCCGTTGAGCATGTCGGGGCGCACGGTCATGGTCAGCGTGGCCGTGCCCGGGCCCATGGCGCTGATGCTCATGCCCAGGCTTTGCGTGGCGCGGTCGTTGGCCCACATGCCGACGCGCACGTGGTCGGCGATCTGCTGGGCGCTCAGGTTCTGTTCGGACATCGGGGTGAATATCTTTTTGATAGCTGTCAGCGCTTGACTGGCAAGGGTTTCAGGCGTTTTTCATTGTTTTTTCGATGGGCGGGATAGCCGATCAGCGGCTCAGCGATCGCGAAACTGCGGCGTGCGCTTGTCGCCAAAGGCCTGCACGCCCTCGCGGTAGTCGTGGGCCAAGCCCAGCTCGCGCTGCTGCGCGGCCTCGCGCGCCAGCGCGGCCGGCCAGTCCAGCAGCAAGGCGTCGTCCAGCGCGGCGCGGATGCTGGCCAGCGCCTTGACCGGCATGGCCGCCAGGCGCTCGGCCAGGGCCTGCACGGTGGGCTGCAATTGCTCGTCGTCCACGCACTGCCAGATCAGGCCGATGCGCTGCGCCTCCTCGGCGCCCAGCTTGTCGCCCAGCAGCGCCAGGCCCAGGGCGCGCGCGCGCCCCACCAGGCGCGGCAGCAGCCAGGTGCCGCCGCTATCGGGCACCAGGCCGATCTTGGCAAACGCCTGGATGAAGCTGGCCGAGCGCGCCGCCACCACGATGTCGCAGCCCAGCGCAATGCTGGCTCCGGCCCCGGCGGCCACGCCGTTGACGGCGGCAATCACCGGCACCGGCATGGAGCGCAGGCGCAGGCACAGCGGGCGGTAGTGCTGGACGATGACCTCGCTCAGGTCGCGCGGCGCGGCGCCGGGCGTGGGGTCGGGCGCGACGGCCGGGTCGGCCAGATCCTGCCCGGCGCAGAACGCCCGGCCCGCGCCCGTGAGCACCACGCAGCGCACCTCGGGGTCGGCGGCGCCGGCCTCCAGGGCGGCCAGCAGCTCGCCGTGCAGCGCACCGGTGAAGCTGTTGAGCGCGCCGGGGCGATTCAGTGTCAGCGTCAGCACGGCGCCGCTGCGGGCGGCCAGCACCAGCGGCTGATCGGCGGGTGAGGATGAAATTGCGGGCATGGAGGCGAAATCTCGAAAAACGACCGGTGCCGGCCTGTTGTTTGACAAAGAATCAAAGCATTTTTGACCGATCGGTCGGTCGATAATCGATAATATGCTCTGACTGCTTTCTGATGCAAGTCAAAACCACACCCGGATAAACCCCTAGACAGGAGACGTTCCATGAGCTTGTTCGACACCCACCGCGCCCTGCTGGACGGCGCTTTGCAGGCCATTGCCACGCGCGGCTACTGGTCGCCCTTCCCTGAAGTCGCCTCGCCCAAGGTCTATGGCGAGACGGCCCAGGCCGATGGCCAGGCGGCGGTGCAGGCGTTGCTGGGACACGACTTTCCCCTCAGCCAGCCCGGCGAGGTGGGCCGCGTGGCCACCGAGGACTCGCCCTACGGCGTGGCCATCGGCGTGCGCTACCCCGAGTGCGCGCCCGAGGCGCTGATCGCTGCCGCCCAGGCCGCCGAGCCGCAGTGGCAGGCGCTGGGCGCGCAGGGCCGTGTCGGCGTGCTGCTGGAGGCGCTCGTGCGCATCCACAAAAGGAGCCACGAGATCGCCCACGCGGTGATGCTGACCACCGGTCAGGGGCCGATGATGGCCTTCCAGGCCGGCGGCCCGCACGCGCAGGATCGGGCGCTCGAAGCCATCGCCTACGCCTGGAAGGCCATGGCCGACGTGCCCGGCGAGGCGCTGTGGAACAAGCCCCAGGGCAAGAACCCGCCGCTGGTCATGCAAAAGCACTTCGAGGTCGTGGGCCGGGGCGTGGCGCTGGTGATCGGCTGTGCCACCTTCCCGACCTGGAACACCTATCCCGGCCTGTTCGCCGCGCTGGCCACGGGCAACCCGGTCATCGTCAAGCCGCACCCCAATGCCGTGCTGCCGGCGGCCCTCTCGGTCAACATCATCCGCGAGGTGCTCACCGAGCAGGGGCTGGACGCCAACCTGGTCACGCTGGCGCTGAGCAACGACCCGGCGCACACCCAGCAGCTCGCGCGCGACCCGGCGGTGGCCAGCATCGACTTCACCGGCAGCAACGAGTTTGGCCGCTGGCTGGCCGACAACGCCCGCCAGGCCCGCCTGTACGCCGAGATGGCCGGGGTCAACACCGTGATCGTCGAGTCCACCGACCAGTACGGCGCCATGCTGCGCAACCTGGCCTTCACGCTGTCGCTGTACAGCGGCCAGATGTGTACGACCACGCAGAACATCCTGATCCCCAGGGACGGCATCCAGACCGACGAAGGCCACAAGAGCTTCGAGCAGGTCGGGCGCGATCTGGCGGCGGCGGTGGACAAGCTGCTGTCCGACCCGCGCGTGACCAGCGCCGTGCTGGGCGCCATCAGCGCGCCGCAGACGGTGCAGCGCATCCAGGAGGCCGCTGGCAAGGGCGCGGTGCTGCTGGCCTCGCGTGCCGTGGACAACCCCGACTATCCGCAGGCACGGATGCACACGCCGGTCATGGTGGCGCTCACCCAGCAGGATTACGCTACCTATGCGCGCGAGTGCTTCGGGCCGGTGTCCTTCGTGGTGGCGACCGACGGCGCCGAGGGCGCGCTGCAGACGGCCCAGTCCACCCTGGGCGAGCAGGGCGCGCTGACGCTGGGCGTGTATTCGACCAGCCGCGACTTCATCGAGCGCAGCGTGCAGCTGTCGCGCCGCGCGCGCGTGGCGCTGTCCATCAACCTGACGCAGGGCGTGTACGTGAACCAGTCGTCGGCGTTCTCCGACTACCACGCCACCGGCGGCAACCCGGCGGCCAATGCCAGCTACACCACGCTGGCCTTCGTGGCCGACCGCTTCGTGGTCGTGCAGCGGCGCGAGCACGTGGCGGCGCCGGCGGCGTGAGGCGGCTGGCCTGACACGGCCGCCCCCGCCGTGCGTCAGGCCCGCTTGTGCCCCAACAGTGACGCCAGCCGCCCCAGCGCATGGCGCACGGTGGCGGCGCGCACGGCGGCGCGGTCGCCGGCGAAGTGCTGCACTTCGCTGTGCGTGCGCCCGGCCAGGCTCCAGGCCAGCCACACCGTGCCCACGGGCTTGGCCGGACTGCCGCCGCCCGGGCCGGCCACGCCGGTCACCGCCAGGCTGGCCTGGGCGGCGGAATGCGCGAGAGCGCCCTCGGCCATGGCGCGCGCCACCGCCTCGCTGACGGCGCCGTGCGTCTCGATGAGCGATGCGGGCACGCCCAGCAGCTCGGCCTTGGCGGCGTTGGAGTAGCTGACGAAGCCGCGCTCGAACCACTGGCTGGAGCCGGCCCGGTCGGTGCAGGCTGCGGCGATCAGGCCGCCGGTGCAGCTCTCGGCCGTGGCCAGCATCCAGCCACGCGCCAGCAGCGCGTCGGAAATATGGGTCAAATCGGCCTCTAAGCCAATGCTGGCAAGCGTTGGCAGCTCATTTTTCGATAGTTCCACGGGCAGGCTCCAGCGGGTGCTCAAAAGAAGAAATGCCGCCACAGGGCGATGGTCAGCAGCGTGCAGCCCGCGGCCACCAGGTCGTCGAACATGATGCCGAAGCCGCCGCGCCAGCCAAAGCCCTTGAACAGGCGGTCGGCCCAGCCCACCGGCCCGGGCTTGGCGGCGTCGAAGTAGCGAAACAGCGCAAACGCCAGCGCCTGGCCGGCAAAGCCCATGGGCATGGCCAGCCACAGGATCAGCCAGATGGCGGCGATCTCGTCCCAGACCACAGCCCCCGGATCAGCCACGCCCATATGCCGCGCCGCCAGCGTGCAGGCCCACCAGCCCACAGGCAGCGACGCCAGCACCAGCCAGCCCAGCGCCGCCGGTGGCAGCCACAGCTGCAGCACCAGAAAAGCCAGCCAGCCCCACAGCGTGCCCACCGTGCCCGGCGCGACCGGCGACAGGCCGCTGCCGCCGCCCAGGGCGATGAAGTGCGCCGGGTGGCGGAGTAGGAAGCGGCGGAGCTGGGATGGGGCGATGGCGGGCATGGGGAGAGGTTGTGCGTTGTGCGTGTGCGCTGGCGTGGTGCGTGTTGCATCGCTCGCCAGAGGCTGGGCGCGCAACGCGTCACCGGCGTGTGGAGGTGGCAAAGAGACTGTTGACCGTCAACAGCGACAGCTGCGCCCCCTTCAGCGCCGCTCGCGCAGCAGCACGTCCTTGTCGTGGCGCAGGACGTGCCGGGCGGCAAAGCGCGCACTGGCGCCGGCGGCCAGCGGCTGGCTCCAGGCGATGGTGCCGGGCTGGCCGCGCCAGGCGGCCTCGGCAGGGGCCGGCTCGTAGTGCGACTCGACCTTGACCTGCGCGTCGCGCGAGACTGGCGCGGCGTCCAGCACCTGCAGCTGCACGCTGCGCTGGTGGCGGTTGGTGAAGGTGTAGCTGCGCTCGGTGCTGCGTTCGGTGCGCGCGCCGGTCAGGCCGGCGCTGGCGCTGTGCTGCTGCTCAGGCTCGGCGCTGACGCCGATGCGCTCGTCGCGCCCGAAGGACAGCTCGGGCTGCGCCTGCGCCTGCGCCGATGTCGCATCCAGCGTGCCCTGGCCGACATAGGCGCCGTCGCGGTACAGGGCCACCGGGCCGGCGGGCCAGACGCCGGGCAGCGGCGCCAGTTGCGCCACCAGGTAGGCGCTGGCGTCCAGCGCCGGCGTACTGCGGCTGAACAGGCTGGCCGGCAGCTCCTGCGCCTGCAGCGCCAGGGCGATGCGCGGGCCGCCCGAGGGCACGCTGACGCGCTGCGGCACGGCAAATTCGGTGGCGTAGGCGCCCTCGGCCACGGCGACGCTGAAGTCCGGCTGCGCCTCGTCGGCGGCTGCGCCGGCGGCCTCGGGCCGGGCCAGGCGCGCCATGGCGGCAGGCGCCGGGGTCGGCAGGGCGCTGGGCGGCTCGGCCATGGGTGGGCGCACATCGACTGTCCAGGGGCGCGGCAGCGGGGCGGCGCTGGCGCGCAGTGGCTGGCCGGTGGACAGGGTGAGGGCGGCGTCCTGCCAGTCCTCGCCGGTGCTTTGGCTGACCAGCGCCAGGCGCTCCAGGCGCACCGAGGGGCTGGCGCTGGCGGTGTCCAGCGTGGCGCGGTAGCTGGGTGACCAGCTCGGGCCGCGCACCTGGTAGCTCAGGCGCAGCTCGGTCTCGCGCGCCGCCGCCAGGGCGATGCGCACGCTGGCCACGCGCGCCTGGGGGCCGAAGGCGCGCTCGCGCTCGGCGCTCAGGGCCTTGAATTGCTGCTCCAGCTCGTCCTGGCGCGCGCGGGCCTGGTACAGCCGGCCCAGGGTGTCCTGGCCGACGCGCTGCAGTGCCTCGGTGGTGGCGGCGATCTGGCCGGGGGCGGGCGCCGCGCCGCCACGGCTGGCCGCAGGGGCGGCAGGGGCTGGGGCGGCGGCAGCGGCCGTGCTGGCAGCGGGTGGGGCGCCCGGAGCACTGCCGGCCACGCTGTGCAGATAGCCCTGGGCCAGCTCCAGCGCCCCGGTTTCGGCCCGGGCCTGGGCCAGGCGCTGTTCCAGCTCGCGCACGCGCGCATCCAGCGCACTGGTGCAGCCGCTGGCCAGGGTGCGCGGCTGCACCTGCACGGCGATGTCGCCGACCTGCAGCGCTGCGCCGCCCGCCGCCGGCGCGGCCTGTACCTGCACGCTGCCCGCGTCCAGGCCGGCTGGCAGGCAGTCGAAGAGCACGCTGCGGCTGCCCGCCGGCACGCGCGCCGTGCGCTCGACGGTGGCGCTGCCGGGGTAGAGCTTGACGGCGCTGATGCGCGAGGCCAGCGGCTGGCCTTGCGCCAGGGCGCTGCCGTGGCCCAGCAGCAGCGCCGTGGCCAGCACGGCGGGCAGGACGGGCAGGGCCGAGAGGGCGGGGTGGCAGGGCTGAGGCAAGGGCATGGCGAAACTCCGGTGAGGGCAGGACAGATGGGGTGCCGTCGGCTCGGCTGCTGCGCGGGTCAGCCGAAATGGTCGAACGAGGCAAAACGGCCCGCCACCGCCTGCCCGCTGGCATCGACCAGGCGCAGGCCGGCCTCGGCCTCGATGCGGCCGATGCGGGTGACGTGCGTGCTGCTGTCCGCGCCGGCCTGCTGCACGGCGGCGCGCTGCGTGGCCGGGGCGGTGAACAGCAGCTCGTAGTCGTCGCCGCCGGCCAGCGCGCAGCGCATCAGCAAGAGACGATCGAAATGGGCTTTTCCCAAGGCCAATCTTGCGCAGTCAGCTAGTAAATCAGTAGCAATATCGGCTTGCACACAGGCGCCCACGCCCGAGGCGCGCAGGATGTGCGCCAGATCGCCCAGCAGGCCGTCGCTGACGTCGATGGCGCTGCTGGCGATGCCGCGCAGGCGCTGGCCCAGGGCCAGGCGCGGCATGGGGCGCTCCAGGCGCTGGCGCAGCAGGGTCAGCAACTGCTCGCCCGCCGCAATCTGCCCGCGCAGCGCATCCAGCGCCAGCCGCGCCTGCCCGGGCCGGCCACTGACCCAGAGATCGTCGCCCGCGCGCGCGCCGCTGCGCAGCAGGGCCTGGCCGGCGGGCGCCTGGCCGAAGACGGTGATGCAGATGTTGAGCGGCCCCTGGGTGGTGTCGCCGCCGACCAGCTGGCAGCCGCTGTCCTCGGCCAGCTCCAGCAGGCCGCGCGCAAAGCCCTCCAGCCAGACCTCGTCGATGCGCGGCAGCGCCAGCGCCAGGGTGAAGGCCAGCGGCTCGGCGCCGCAGGCAGCCAGATCCGACAGGTTCACCGCCAGCGCCTTGTGCCCCAGGTGGGCCGGATAGACGTCGGCAAAGAAGTGCCGGCCCTCGACCAGCATGTCGCTGGAGACGGCCAGCTGCATTCCGGCAGCCGGCTGCAGCAGTGCGCAGTCGTCGCCCACGCCCAGCGCCACGCCGCCGCCCGGGCGGGCGGGGCGGGTGAACCAGCGTGCAATCAGGTCGAATTCGCCCATGTTGGGTGGTGATTTGGTATCAAATCGGCCTCAAGGCCTTGTGGGGCAAGCGTTGATAGCTATCAAAATAGTTGTGTGTTGTGCGCGCAGGCTCTCACGGCTGCCCGCGAAAGCGCAGCGCTGCCTGGCGGCTGACCTCGGCCAGCAACTGCTCGTCGCGCATCCGGCTGCGCAGCCAGCGCGCGTCGTTGTCGCCGGCGATGGCCTCGCCGCGCAGCATGTGCAGCGCGCCCGAGGCGCCCAGGCCGTTGCCGTGGCGCGCGATGTGGTCGATGGTCTGCACGATGTGCTCGCGCAGCGGCATGTGGCTGCCCGTGGCCGGATCGACATAGACCGCATCCATGCCGAAGCGGCAGGCCTGGAAGCGGTTGTAGGTATAGACCAGGTAGTCGTCCTCGGCGGGCGTGAAGGGCTGCTCGGCCAGGAACCACGCGGCCAGCGACTGCACGAAGCCGGCCAGGGCGGCGGCGCGCTCGATGGTCAGAGGCGTGTCGAAGACGCGGATCTCGATGGTGCCGAACTCGGGCTTGGGCCGGATGTCCCAGTAGAAGTCCTTCATGCTCTTCACAACGCCGGTGCGCGTCATCTTGTCGAAGTAGCGCCCGAAATCCTCCCAGGTCAGCACGCAGGGCGCGCGGCCCGACAGCGGGAAGGCGAACACCGAGTTCAGCCGCGCCGAGTCGAACGCCGTGTCCTGCCCCTGCACGTAAGGGCTGGAGGCCGACAGCGCGATGCAGTGCGGGATGTAGCGGCTCATGCGGTGCAGCATGACCAGCGCCGCGTCGGCATCCGGGCAGCCGATGTGTACGTGTTGGCCGAAGATGGTGAACTGCTTGGACAGGTAGCCGTACAGCTGCGACAGCTCCTGGAAGCGCGGCTTGTCGTAGATGCGCCGCTCGTGCCACTGCTGAAACGGGTGCGTGCCGCCGCCGACCACGGCGATGTTGAGCTTGTCGGCGCTCCTGACCAGCGCGTCGCGGATCTGCGCGAGCTGGCCCAGCACTTCGCTGGAGCTGTGGCATACGCCGGTGGAGACTTCGATCATGCTGCTGGTCATCTCCGGCACCACACTGCCGGGCAGCGGGGTCTTGAGCATCAGGCGCAGCATGTCCTCGGCATAGGGCGCCAGGTCGTAGTCGTGCGTGTTCACGAGCTGCAGCTCCAGCTCGACGCCCAGCGTCAGCGGCTCGGATTTCTGGAAGGCTTCAAGGCTCACGGCGGCTGTCCTTTTCGCTGGCTGCGGCGGCTGTGGCGGCGCTGGCGCGGCTGCCCCAGGGCCTGGAGCTTTCGCCAGCGCGGTAGATGGCAAAGGTGGCGATGACGGCGCCCAGCACCTCCATCAGCAAGATGGCCGGCAGGGCGATGCTGGAGACCAGCGCGCCGGTCTCGGCGTCCGCTGCCACCAGTTGCGAGGCCACCAGCAGGGCAATCGCCGACATGGGCGCCATGGCGCCGCTGACCCATACCGCCTGGCGCCAGCTGGCGCCGCTGCCGATGTTGCCCAGGCCCACGCCCACCGCCTTGGCCACCAGGCGCGCGGCGATCAGCGCCAGCACCAGGCCGGCCACCAGGGTGCTCCAGTCGGCTTGCGCGGCCACGGTGGACACCAGCACGAACATCAGCATGGTCAGAAGCGAGGTGGCCGAGCTGGACTGGCGCGGCCAGGCCCAGGGGCGCGGGTGCAGCTGCTTGAGCAGCATTCCGCCCAGCAGCGCCGCCAGCGGCGCCGAGCCGCCCAGGTGTGCGGCCAGTGCGGTCGAGGCCGCCACCAGCGTCAGCAAGAGGATGGCGGTGTTCTCGCTGGACGGGCTCATGATGCGCAGCGCCAGCCGCATCAGCAGCGACAGCAGCGCCCCCATGGCGACCGAGATGCCCAGCACCACCAGCACCGGGTACAGCGCGTCTCGCCAGTCGCCAGCGGGCTGGGTGGACATGCCGGCCTGGGCGCTGCCCAGCGCCAGCGCATACAGCGACGACAGCGTGGCCAGCACGATGGCGCGATCCGTCACCGGGCCGGCGGCGCGCGTGTCGGCCACCACGCGCATCAGCACCGTGGGCGAGGCCGCCAGCGCGATCAGCGCCAGCGGCGCGGCGGCACGCTCGGGCACCCCCAGCCACGCCAGCACCCCATAGACCGCGCCCCAGGCCAGCGCCGACTCGGCCAGGCTTTGCACCAGCACCATGGGGTTGTGGCGGAACCAGCGCAGCGGGATGCGCCCGCCGGCCTCGAACAGCACCAGCGCCACCGCCAGCTCGACCAGGAACAGGCCGATGCCCTGCAGCGGCCACAGCACGCCGGAAAAGCCCAGCAGGCCGGCCACCGTGCCCACCAGGGTGTAGCCCACCACCTTGGGCAGGCCGCTGTAGCGCTGCAGAAGATAGCCAGCCACGGTGGCCGCCGCCAGCAGCAGCGACCACTGCACCGTCGGCAGCCCGGCGGAAGGACGCAGCCACTGGGCCCAGAAAGTCATCCATTCATTCATCGTTGCAGCCGGCGCGCCAGGAGGCGCGCAATCAGTGTGTTGTCTTTCCGAATGTATCGGCGCCGCTGGCAGCAGTGCTGTAGGACGCCGGGCAGGGCACCTTAGCAGACAGGCCGGCGGCGGGCCGGCCAGCGCAGCGCTCAGGGGGCTGCCTGCCGGGGCGTGGCGGTGGCGGCGCGCCGTGGTGGCAGGAAGAAGCTCGCCGGCGCCCGCCGCAGGCGCGCGCGCAGCGCGCGGTAGATGCGCGTGCGATCCACGCCGCTGACGTTATGCGCGCGCAGGGCGACGCGAAACGCCAGGTAGAAGCTCACCAGCACGTTCAGCGCGCCGTTGAACGGAATCAGGGCCACGGCCCACCAAAACAGTGGCTCGTGCAGCGTCTGCCAGCCCAGCGAGGCGGCGGCGGCGCCGATCTGGCCGGCGGTCAGGGTGACGTGGCGCACTTCCAGCGCCAGCCCGAAGAAGCCGGCAAAGGCCGGTGTCAGGCCCAGCATGAAGCCCAGCGAGATGTTGGCGGCAAAGCCGGAGATGTTCTCGCGCAGGTACAGCGCCCAGCGCGCCGCACGCTCGCGGCCCAAGGCGCGCGTGATGCGCGGGTTGAACTCGATGGCCGAGTCCAGCCGGCGCAGCACGAACCAGTTCTCCATCCAGCCGGCGAAGATGCTGGAGGCAAACAGCAGTACGCCGGTGAAGGCGGCAAACAGCACCGATGGCCCCAGCAGATGCAGCGAATCGAGTACCTGGCGCGCGTGCGCCGCATCGAGCGCCGGCGCGCCCTTGATCCAGCCTATGCCCAGCGCCAGCGCCAGCGCCCCGGGCAAGACCAGCAGCACGTTGCCCAGCACGGCAGCCACCTGCGAGCGCACCAGGTGCGTCACCTTGTCCACGAATTCCTGCACGCTGGCGTCGTCGTGCAGATCGCCCAGCTTGGCGGCCATGGCCGGCGCGGTCATGGCCGGCTGCTTGGTGGCGACGGTGAAGTGCAGCAGCTGGATCAGCACGAAGCTGGCCGCGTAGTTGATCCCAGCCAGAAAGCCGCCCCAGAAGACCGGCAGCGCCAGCGCGTACAGGCCCAGCTTGATGAGCGTGGTGAAGGCCATGACCAGGCCGCCGCCAGCGGCCATGCGCACCATGGCCAGGTACTCGCCGACGGTGCGGGTGATGTAGTGCTCGCCGGTCTCGGCGCTGCGCTCGGCCACCTTGGCCGCCAGCAGCGAGGAGCTGGTCGCCAGCAGTGCGCGGATGCTGCGCCGCTCGCGCCCCACCGTGACCAGTTGCGCCAGCAGCCGCACGGCAGAGGCAGCCGGGCGGGCGGTGAGCAGGCACTCCAGCAGGTCGCGCACGCGCAGGATGCGCTCGCGCAGCTGGCGCAGGCGAAACACCAGGCCGACCGAGATGCCCTCTTGCTCGAAGTGCGCATAGACGGTGCTGGCGGCGGCGCGGCAGGCGTCGAGCCGCTCGCGCAGGCGCTGCACGGCCTCGTCGCGCCGCTCGGGCGTGCGCAGCGGGTGCAGCACTTCCACGCGCAGGCTCTCCACATCGCGGATCAGGGCGTGGAAGGGCTGGGCCTCGCGCGCCTGCTCGCTCATGCGCAGGCGCAGCTCGGGCGCAAAGCCGGTGGACAGGATCTGCCCGGCGCAATACGTCATGGCGTCCAGCAGCGCCACCTGCCAGGCGCCCGCGCCGTTGCCCTCCAGGCTCTCGGGGGCGATCACGGCGCGCAGCCGTGCCAGCAGGTCGTCATCGATGGCGGCCAGCCAGCGCGCGTCGAAATCGCCCGGCAGCGCCAGCATGAACAGCTCGGAGGCATCCAGCGTGTCCGGGCTGGCCGGCAGCAGCTTGTAGCGCAGCCGCTCGGCCAGCTCGCTGCCCATGGAGGTGCGCTGGGCGAAGCCGAAGTCGGCCAGCAGCGTGGTGATGTCCAGCGCCTGGGTCAGCTGGCCCCACCAGGCGGCCAGGCGCGCAGCGGTGTCGGGCGAGCGCTCGGCAGCCTCGACCAGCAGTGCCACGCGCCCGGTGGCGGCTTCGACCGAGCGGCCATCGCCGCGAATCCAGTCCAGCAGGGCGATCAGCTGCAGGTGCCGCTGAGCGGTGCCGGCGCGGGCATCCAGGCCGGCCAGCAGCGTGGCCAGCGTGGGTTCAGGCGGTCTCAATGCAGTACCCGATGGGTTGGGGCGCCGGGGTTGCCACCAGCCGGCCCGTCGGCTTCGAGCACGAAAAGCGCCACCGGGCACTCGAAGCGCTCGCCGTCCTCGGCTACGCAGAAGAAGCTGCCGTGCATGGTGCCGCTGGCCGTGCGCAGCCGGCAGCCGCTGGTGTAGCGAAAGGACTCGCCCGGGCGCAGCAGCGGCTGCTGGCCGACCACGCCCAGGCCCTTGACCTCCTCGACGTGCCCGCCCGCGTCCACGATGACCCAGTGGCGCGCGATCAACTGTGCGGTCACGCTGCCGGTGTTGGTGACGGTGATGGTGTAGGCGAAGCTGTGGATGCCGCGCCCGGGCGCGGACTGCTCGGGCAGGTACTCGGGCTGCACTTCGGCCTGGAACTGGTACTGAGGCATCGCGCGATGGTAAAGGCAATGCCGGGCGCTGCCAGGGCGCCAATCGCCATGCGCGGCGCGTAGGCGGCGGGGCTGCGACAATTTGGCGCATGAGCCGCACCTACCGCATCGCCCCCTCCATCCTGTCCGCCGACTTCGCCCGCCTGGGCGAAGAAGTGCGCGACGTCATCGCCGCCGGCGCCGACTGGATCCATTTCGACGTCATGGACAACCACTACGTGCCCAATCTGACGCTCGGCCCCATGGTCTGCCAGGCGCTCAAGCCCCACGCTGTGACGCCGGATGGCGTGGCCGTGCCCATCGATGTGCATCTGATGGTGCAGCCGGTGGACGAGCTGGCCACGGCGTTTGCCAAGGCCGGCGCCGACTACATCAGCTTCCACCCCGATGCCTCGACGCACGTACACCGCAGCATCCAGAACATCAAGGCGCACGGCGCGCGCGCCGGCCTGACCTTCAACCCGGCCACGCCGCTGGACGTGCTGGACTGGGTCATCGAGGACATCGACCTGATCCTGCTCATGAGCGTCAACCCCGGCTTTGGCGGCCAGAGCTTCATCGACAGCACGCTGCGCAAGGTCGAGGCGGCGCGCCGACGCATCGACGCCAGTGGCCGCGACATCCGGCTGGAGGTCGATGGCGGCATCAAGGCCGCCAACATCCGCCGCGTGGCCGATGCCGGCGCCGACACCTTCGTGGCCGGCAGTGCCATCTTCAGCCAGCCCGACTACCGTGGCGTGGTGGACGCCATGCGCGCGGCGCTGGCCTGATCTGATGGGGGCAGGCCAGAGCGTCTGGCCGCAGCGCACAACCTCTGCTGCCGCTTCACTGGCGCACCGGCACGATGGTCGTGGCCTCGCGCAGCACGCCGCCGCCCTCGACCGAGCCGGATACCGGGTTGCTGCGCACGCGCTTTTGGCAGTCAGACCTGTCCTGCTCGTTCTTGAACACTTCGCAGCGCGCTGTGGCGTTGCGCTCGTAGGTGCTGTCGCCCGGGCTGGTCAGCTGGCCGTTGCGTGCAGCCTGGGCAGCGGCGCCAGCCTCGCGAATGCAGGCCGCGCGGCTGGCCTCGGATACCTGGGCGCAGGCGGCGCGCTCTTGCTGGTAGTGGCTGCGGGTCTGATTGGCGTTGTTGCCGGCGGCCTGGGTGGCGCCACACAGCAGCAGGGCGGCAGCGCCGGCGAATGCGGTGAATCGGGACAGGGCCATGGTGCTTTCTCCAAAGGGTTGATGAATGTCCGGCATTGAACAAGCGGCCACGAACAGGCATGGACAGGCATGGACGGGCCGGGAAAATACCGCTGCAAGGCTAAGTCTGCCCGCCCCGCACCGCCTGTCCGCGCCCGGCCCCGCCGACTGTCGGACACTGCCGCGCCCCCGCTCACACGCATGTTTCTCTCCTTGCCCGACCACGCCATCATGACCATCGATGCCACCACGCCTGCTTCCTGTGCCCATTCCAGCCTTCCCGGCAACCTGCTGACGCGGGTGGACGCCGCCATGGTCGATCTGGACGGCACACTGGTGGACACCCTGGGCGACTTTGCCCAGGCCCTCAACCGGATGCTGGCCGACCTGCAGTTGCCGCCGATCGCCGCCGACACCATCGGCCACATGGTCGGCAAGGGTTCGGAGCATTTGCTGCGTTCAGTGCTGAAACACGTTCTGAGCCTTTCTGGACAAGCGCCAGCAGCTATGAATATCGAAGCGCAATTGGAGCAGCTCTACCCCGCCGCCTGGCAGCGCTACCAGCACCACTACCTGGCCATCAACGGCCAGTTCGCCCAGGTCTATCCCGGCGCGCGCGAGGGGCTGCAGAAGCTGCGCCGCGCCGGCCTGCGCCTGGCCTGCCTGACCAACAAGCCGACGGACTTTGCCCTGCCGCTGCTGCGCGCCAAGGGCCTGCTGGAGCATTTCGAGCATGTCTTCGGCGGCGATGCCTTCGAGCGCAAGAAGCCCGATCCGCTGCCGCTGCTGCGCACCTGCGCGGCCCTGGGCAGCGCGCCGGCGCGCACGCTGATGCTGGGCGACTCCAGCAACGACGCGCGCGCCGCCCGGGCGGCCGGCTGCCCGGTGGTGCTGGTGACCTATGGCTACAACCACGGCCAGCCGGTGCGCGAAGTGGACGCCGACGGCTACGTCGATACCCTGAGCGCGCTGGCCTGAGCGTCTGCCAGGCGATCCACCAGGCGAAACACCGCCACCTCCTGCACCAGCTGCCCCGCCTGGGCCTTGAGGCTGCTGGCGGCAGCGGCGCTTTGCTCGACCAGTGCGGCGTTTTGCTGGGTGGCGTGATCCATCTGGGTGATGGCCTCGCCCACCTGGGACACGCCACTGGCCTGCTCGCGGCTGGCGGCGCTGATCTCGCCCACGATGTCGGACACGCGGCGGATGGCGCCGACGATCTCGCCCATGGTGGCGCCGGCCTGGTCGGCCAGTTGCGTGCCCTGCTCGACGCGCTGCACGCTGTCGGTGATGAGCTGCTTGATCTCGCGCGCGGCTTCGGCACTGCGCCCGGCCAGGGCGCGCACTTCGCCGGCGACCACGGCAAAGCCCCGGCCCTGCTCGCCGGCGCGCGCCGCTTCGACAGCCGCGTTGAGCGCCAGGATGTTGGTCTGGAAGGCGATGGAGTCGATGACCTGGATGATGTCGGCGATCCTGTGGCTGGCATCGTTGATGCCGCGCATGGTCTGCACCACCTGATCGACCACGCTGCCGCCCTGGCTGGCCACGGCGCTGGCGCTGTGTGCGAGCTGGTTGGCCTGCTGCGCGCTGTCGGCGTTGTGGCGTACGGTGGCGCCGAGCTGCTCCATCGACGCTGCCGTTTGCTGCAGCGCGCTGGCCTGGCTTTCGGTGCGTGCCGACAGATCCTGGTTGCCCTGGGCGATCTCGGCGCTGGCCGTGGCCACGCCCTCGGCGTTGCTGCGCACGCCCGAGACCACGCGCGTCAGGCTGGCCTGCATGTCGTGCAGTGCGCGCAGCAGCGCGGCGGCCTCGTCGCGGCCACGCACCTCGATGCTGTGCGTCAGGTCGCCCTGGGCAATCTGGCCGGCACGGCGCACCGCCAGCGCCAGCGGCGCGGTGATGGAGCGGCTGAGCAACCAGGCGGCAATGCTGCCCAGCAGCAGCGCCGCCACGGTGCAGGCGATCAGCACGAGGCGGCCTTGCGCCGCCATGGCCTGGTTGCGCTGGTGCGATTGCTCGTCCAGGCCGGCCTGGTATTGCTCGAACTCCACCAGGCTGCGCTGGAATTCTTCTGCCCGCGCCTTGAGGTCGCCGGCCAGCAGGTGGGCCGTGTCCTCGCCTGCCGCCTTGCGCTTGATGGCATCGTCGCGCCCCGAGCGGAAGGCTTCGCGGGCTTTCTCGATCCGTTGGAAGAGCTGCCGCCCATGATCTGTCCTGAGCAGGCGCTGCACCGTCTTGCGCGCCTCGGCGGTTTCGGCGGTCGTGCGATCCATGTCAGCCTGCCAATACTGCAGCCGGTCGCTGCTGCCATCGAGCAGCACGGCCTGCGTGCGCACCCAGTTCAGGTCTGCGGCCTGGCGCCACTGGCGGGCCGCCTGCACGCGGGCGTTGTCCACGCGCACCATCTGCTGCGTGGCCTGGGACAGCTCCTGCAGGCGCCACACGCCGATCGCGCCCATGAGCACAATGATGAACAGCAGCAGGCCAAAGGCCAGGCCCAGGCGGGGGCCGATCTTGAGGTGATCCAGGTGCATGGGCAGGAGTGTGATGGTCATGCCGGCGCCGCTGCACAGGCCCTGGCGCCGGCTGGGTTGGGGCAAACTGCCAACTGTAGCGCCAAGCCCGGGCTGCGGGCCGTCCTGCCCGCGCCGCCCTAGGCGCCGGAGGCCTTGCCCAGCAGCGCGTCCTTGAGCTTCCAGTCCGCCGGCTGCTGGCCCAGCCAGATGGCCAGCAGCGCATCGAAGAATTCCGGCTCCTTGAAAGGGCCGCCCTGCGGCTGGCCCTTGACGGTGACCAGGGTGCCGGTGCCGGGCAGCCAGTCGATGGTGAAGCTGTCGCCGGCCTTGAGCATCTTGTGGTCGGAAAAGATCTGGCTCATGCGCAGCACGCCGGGCACCAGCCTGGAAAAAGTGCTGCGATCCATGTTGTCCTCCATGCCGCGCGAGAACAGCCGGCCCAGCTCGGCCGAGTCGATGTCGCGCAGCATGGTGATGGCCAGGCGCTTGGGGCTCTTGAGCGCATTGACCTCGGCCTGGCTGGTAGCCTTTTTCTCCAGGTACAGGCCGGCGGCATAGACCTTGAAGACGGTCTTGTAGCGCACGCCTGCGCCATTGAGCTGCAGGGCCTGGCCTTGCACGCTGACCACGGGCTCGAAGGCCACATCGCCCACCGTGACCGGATCGGCGGCCTGGGCGGACAGGGGCAGCAGGCACAGGCAGGCAGTCGTACCCAGCCATTGCATGGCGCGGCGCCGGTAGAGAAAGGTCATGGCGGAATCTCCGGAAAAGAACGACCGTGCTTTTTCATATTGTTACGGTATCCCCGGCGTGCGGGCAATAGGGTTTTCGCCCGGACGGTGGCCGGATGCTGCGCCCGGTCAAGGCGCTTTGCTACACTTTCCCGCTGCGTCCGGCAAAGACCGGCGCCGGCCCGGGATCCAATCCAAGCCAACCAATCGGACAACAGAACATGCATCGCACATTCATTGCAGGTCGCCGCGACCGGGGGGCCTGGCCCTGGCGCAAGCCTGCAGCGACGAAACCGTGACCGATGCACCTGGGCTGCGCTCCCAGCGTGCGCCCGAGGCACCACTGCCACCGAAGCGGCAGTGCGCTGCCGGCCCAATGAACCCCTGCGGCGCCCTGTTGCCAAGCCATCGGAGTGCATGGCGCGCGCCGCTCCTGCCGGGAAGCATCCTGCGTGATCACCGAACTGGAATTCAAAAGCCTGGCCCATGAGGGCTACAACCGCATCCCCCTGATCGCCGAGGCCTTCGCCGATCTGGAGACCCCGCTGTCGCTGTACCTCAAGCTGGCCCACGCGCGTGGCGACGGCACGCACAGCTTCCTGCTCGAATCCGTCGTGGGCGGCGAGCGCTTCGGGCGCTACAGCTTCATCGGCCTGCCGGCGCGCACGCTGCTGCGCGCCAGCGGTTTCGGCGCGGCTGCCAAGACCGAGGTAGTGACCGACGGCCAGGTGGTCGAGACGCACGCCGGCAACCCGCTGGACGTCATCGCCGACTACCAAAAGCGCTTCAAGGTGGCGCTGCGGCCGGGCCTGCCGCGCTTTTGCGGGGGCCTGGCCGGCTACTTCGGCTACGACGCAGTGCGCTACATCGAGAAAAAGCTGGAGCACTCCTGCCCGCCCGACACCCTGGACTGCCCGGACATACTGCTCTTGCAGTGCGAGGAGCTGGCCGTCATCGACAACCTGTCGGGCAAGCTGTATCTGATCGTCTATGCCGACCCGGGCGTGCCGGAGGCCTACGCCCGGGGCAAGAAGCGCCTGCGCGAACTCAAGGAGCAGCTCAAGTACTCGGTCAGCGCCCCGCAGGTCAAGGCCAGCGAAAGCCACCCGGTGCAGCGCAGCTTCGCCAAGCAGGACTACCTGGCGGCGGTGCATGAGGCCAAGGAGCTGATTGCCGCCGGCGACTTCATGCAGGTGCAGGTCGGCCAACGGATGCACAAGCGCTACACGCAAAGCCCGCTGTCGCTGTACCGCGCGCTGCGCTCGCTCAACCCCTCGCCCTACATGTATTACTACCACTTCGGCGACTTCCACGTGGTCGGCGCCAGCCCGGAAATCCTGGTGCGCCAGGAGGCCACGCCCGAGGGGCAGAAAGTGACCATCCGCCCGCTGGCCGGCACGCGCGCGCGCGGCGCCACGCCCGAGGCTGACCGCGCCATCGAGCAGGAGCTGGTGGCCGACCCCAAGGAGCGCGCCGAGCACGTCATGCTGATCGACCTGGCGAGAAACGACATCGGCCGCATCGCCAGGACTGGCACGGTGAAGGTCACCGAGGCCTTTGCCGTGGAGCGCTACAGCCACGTCATGCACATCGTGAGCAACGTCGAGGGCATCCTGCAGGACGGCATGAGCAGTATGGACGTGCTGCGCGCCACCTTCCCCGCTGGCACCCTGACCGGCGCGCCCAAGGTACACGCCATGGAGCTGATCGACCGGCTGGAGCCGGTCAAGCGCGGCATCTACGGCGGCGCCTGCGGGTATCTCAGCTTTGCCGGCGACATGGACGTGGCGATTGCCATCCGCACCGCCATCGTCAAGGACGGCACCTTGTACGTGCAGGCCGCGGCCGGCGTGGTGGCCGACTCGGTGCCGGAGCTGGAGTGGAAGGAAACCGAGCACAAGGCGCGCGCGCTGCTGCGTGCCGCCGAGCTGGTCGAGGAGGGCCTGGAATGAGCGCGCGCGCCATCGACAAGACCCGGCACTGCGCCGGCATGGGCCAGGTGCGCGCGCACATCGACGCGCTGGACGACATCCTGGTGCCGCTGCTGGTCGAGCGCGGCGGCTATATGACGCAGGCCGCGCGCATCAAGCCGCGTGCCGAGGATGTGCGCGACGAGGCGCGCATCGAGCAGATCGTGCAGCGCGTGCGCGCGCGCGCCGCCGCCGAAGGGGGCGAGCCCGACGTCATCGAGGCCATCTACCGCGCCATGATGGAGGCCTACATCGCCTTCGAGCACCGCGAATTCGCCCGCCTGGCCGCCGCCGGCAACGGACGCGACCCCAAGGCCCAGCCGCAACAGGAGACTACGCCATGACCCGCGTGCTGATGGTGGACAACTACGACAGCTTCACCTGGAACATCGTGCAGTACCTGGCCGAGCTGGGCGCGCAGGTGCAGGTGTTTCGCAACGACGAGATCGACCTGGCCGGCATCGAGCAGCAGGCGCCCGAGCGGCTGGTGATTTCGCCCGGCCCATGTTCGCCCGCCGAGGCCGGCATCTCGGTGGCAGCCATCCGGCACTTCGCTGGCCGCCTGCCCATCCTGGGCGTGTGCCTGGGCCACCAGAGCATCGGCGCGGCCTTTGGCGCGCGCATCGTGCGCGCGCAGGAGCTGATGCACGGCAAGACCAGCACCATCACCACCACGCAGCAGGGCGTGTTCGCCGGCCTGCCGCGCCAGTTCACGGTGAACCGCTACCACTCGCTGGCGATCGAGCGCGCCAGCTGCCCCGAGGTGCTGGAGGTGACGGCCTGGACGGAGGACGGCGAGATCATGGGCGTGCGCCACAAGGAGCTGGCCATCGAGGGCGTGCAATTCCACCCCGAGAGCATCCTAACCGAGCACGGCCACGCCATGCTGCGCAACTTCCTGGAGCAGCGCGGCTGACGTTCTTGCCCCCTCTCCCGCGCGCGGGAGAGGGTTGGGGTGAGGGTGCCGGATGCGGGCGTGGCGCCTGAACTGCCCCTCACCCCAGCCCTCTCCCAGAGGGAGAGGGGGCAAGAAGCCGTGCCGGAACTGCGTGAACAGCTATCAAGATTGGAGCATCCGATGACCCCCATCACCCCCCAGGAAGCCCTGCAGCGCACCATCGAGCACCGCGAGATCTTCCACGACGAGATGCTGCACCTGATGCGCCTGATCATGGGCGGCGAACTCTCGCCGGTCATGGCGGCGGCCATCCTCACCGGCCTGCGCGTCAAGAAGGAGACCATTGGCGAGATCACCGCCGCCGCCCAGGTCATGCGCGAGTTCTCGCGCAAGGTACATGTGCAGGATGCCACGCACCTGGTGGACATCGTGGGCACCGGCGGCGACGGTGCGGGCACCTTCAACATCTCCACCTGCGCCACCTTCGTGATCGCCGCCGCTGGCGCGCGCGTCAGCAAGCACGGCGGGCGCAGCGTCAGCAGCACCTCGGGCAGCGCCGACGCCATGGAGGCGCTGGGCGTGAACATCATGCTCAGCCCCGAACAGGTGGCCGCGTGCATCCGCGAGGTCGGCATCGGCTTCATGTTCGCGCCCAACCACCACCCGGCCATGAAGAACGTCGCCCCGGTGCGCCGCGAGCTGGGCGTGCGCACGCTGTTCAACATTCTGGGGCCGCTCACCAACCCGGCGGGCGCGCCCAACATCCTGATGGGCGTGTTTCACGAAGACCTGGTCGGCATCCAGGTGCGCGCGCTGCAGCGCCTGGGCGCCGAGCACGCGCTGGTGGTCTATGGCCGCGACGGCCTCGACGAGATCAGCCTGGGCGCGGGCACGCTGGTGGGCGAGTTGAAGGACGGCGTGGTGCGCGAGTACGAGATCCACCCCGAGGACTTCGGCCTGCGCATGGCCGGCACGCGGTCGCTGCGCGTGGACAACCCGGGACAGTCGCGCCAGCTGCTGCTGCAAGTGCTGGAGGGCGCCAGCGGCCCGGCGCGCGACATCGTCTGCCTGAACGCCGGCGCGGCGCTGTATGCCGCCGGCGTCGCGCCCGACATCGCTGCCGGCCTGGCGCGCGCCCAGGCGGCCATCGACAGCGGCGCGGCCCTGGCCAAGCTGCGCGAGCTGGTCGCCCACACCCAGGCCCTGGCCCCGGCGGCGGCATGAGCCTGCTGGATGCCCCCATCTGGCACGACCCTGGCACCTGGATCGTGCTGGGCGTGTCGCTGCTGTCCATCGTCGTCGCCATCGCTATGCACCAGGTCATCCGCCGGGTGCTGCGCGCGCCGCCGCCGCCCGAGCCCGGCGCCGGCCAGCCTGACAAGAACCCTGACTGACCCGCGCCCCAAGGAGCCGCCATGTCCGACATCCTGCAGAAAATCTGCGACACCAAGCGCGAGGAAGTCGCCGCCGCAAAGAAGCGCCTGCCCCTGGCCGACATGCGCCGCGACGCCGAAAGCCGCGTGCTCACGCGTGACTTCGAGGGCGCGCTGCGCGCCAAAATCGCTGCCGGCCAGGCCGCCGTGATTGCCGAGATCAAGCGCGCCAGCCCCAGCAAGGGGGTGATCCGCGAGGATTTCATCCCCGCCGACATCGCGCAAAGCTACGCCCAAGGCGATGGTCGCGTGAGCGCCGCCTGCCTGTCGGTGCTGACCGACCGCCAGTACTTCCAGGGCAGCGGCGACTATCTGAAGCAGGCGCGCGCCAGCTGCCCGCTGCCGGTGCTGCGCAAGGATTTCATGGTCGATGCCTACCAGATCTACGAGTCGCGTGCGCTCGGCGCCGATGCCATCCTCCTGATCGCCGGCTGCCTGGACGACGCGCAGATGGCCGACATGGAGGCCATCGCGCACGGCCTGGACATGGCGGTGCTGGTGGAAGTCCACGACGGCGCGGAACTCGAACGCGCGCTGCGCCTGAAGACGCCGCTCATCGGCATCAACAACCGCAACCTGCGCACCTTCGAGGTCAGCCTGGACACCACGCTGGCCCTGCGTCGCGAAGTGCCGCCAGAGCGCCTGCTGGTGGCCGAGTCCGGCATCGCCACGCGCGCTGATGTGCAGTGCCTGCGCGAGGCCCATGTCCACGCTTTTTTGGTGGGCGAGGCCTTTATGCGCGCGCCCGAGCCGGGTGCGGCGCTGGCACAACTGTTCGCCTGAGCGCGGGCGGTCACTGAGCCGCTGGGCCGCTGAGGGCAAGGACGCATTTCCTACAATGCGTCTTTTTGTAACTGACCGGCTGCACCATCGCGTGGTGCGCAGCCACCCAGAACACGGATTCTTGCTTGCTGCAGACTTTGCGCTCACCCCCGCCACGCGTCGTGCGCGAGCGCTGGCTGCTGCTGCTGGCGTGGCTGGCGCTGGGCGTGCTGCTGGCCGGCTTCCTGGGGCTGGAGCGGCGTGAGCTGGAGGACGGCGAGCGCCGGCGCCTGGCGCACCAAGCCGGCATCGTCCATGACAACCTGGCGCGCCACCTCACGGCCATCAACAGCGTGCTGGGGCGGCTGGTGCGCGATGCAGGCAGCGCACAGGCGGGCGGCGGCAGGGGACTGGCGGTGGACAACGCCCGCCTGCGCGCCTTCAGCGAAGCGCTGGCCGGGGTGCGTACCCTCAACGTGCTGGACGCCAATGGCCGCGTCACCGCCTCCAACCGCAGCGAGCTGATCGGCCAGGAGGTCAGTTGGCGCCCTTACTTCCAGCGCGCGCAGGCGACCGCGGAGCTGCAAACGCTGGTCGTCAGCGCTCCGTTCAAGGCCACCCTGGGCGGCTGGTACCTGATCTTGGCGCGCATCGTGCCTGCGCCCGACGGCAGCTTTGGCGGCATGGTCATGGCCACGCTCGATCCGGAGCAGTTCGTGACGCTGCTGCAGTCCATTCGCTATGCACCGGACATGCAGGCCGGGCTCATCCACGGCGAAGGCCTGCGCTTTTTGCTGGTGAACGAAGCCGGCGCCGCGCCCGCGCCCTCAGGGCCTGCCGACGCCGGCCCGATGGTCAACCTGGCGCAGCCCGGCTCGCTGTTCATGCAGCACCGCAGCAGTGGGCGCGCGCAAAGCGTGCTGCTGGGCCCCATCGTGGCCAGTGCTGGCGTGCCGGTGCTGGCAGCGCTGCGCACGGTGCAGCCGCCCGACTTGCACATGGATGTGCCGCTGGTGGTGGGCGTGGCGCGGCAGTGGGACGTGCTGCTGGCCGGCTGGCGCACCAGGGCCTGGGTGGTGGCCGTTGCCTGGCTGCTGGGCGGGGCGGGCGTCGCCGCGCTGCTGCTGTCGGTGCAGCGGCGCCGGCGCGATGCCGCCTTGCACGCCCAGGAACTGGCGCACCAGCACGAGGCGCTGGAGGCGCGCTGGCGCGCCGTGCTGGAGGCCACCAGCCTTGGCGTGTGGGAGTGGCGCAAAGAGGACGGCGGGCAGATTTATTTCTCCCCGGCCTGGAAGCGCCTGTTGGGCTATGGCGACAGCGAGATCGAAGCCGCTGCCTTCGACTGGCGCACGCATCTGCACCCTGACGAGCGCGCCCATGTGCTGCACGAGCTCAAGCAGCACTTGCACGGCGACACCCCGCTGTACGACGTCACGCACCGCATGCGCCACCGCGCTGGCCACTGGTTTTGGGTCACGGCGCGCGGGCGGGTGCTCGAGCGCGATGCCCAGGGGCAGGCGCTGCGCTTTGTCGGCACTTATGGCGACGTGGCAGAGCACGGCGAGCACCGCATCCGGCTCGACCGGCTGGCCGAGAACATGCTGGGCGTGCTCTACCAGTACCAGCTCGAACCCGACGGCAGCAGCTTTTTTCCCTATGCCAGCGCCGGGATGCACAGCATCTATGGCCTCTCGCCCGAGCAGTTGCGCGTCGATGCGGCGCCGGTGTTTGCGCTCATCCACCCGGACGATCTGCACGCCCTGCACGCCTCCATCGCGCAGTCCCAGCGCAGCTTACAGGACTGGCACGCCGAGTACCGCGTGCGCCTGCCCGGCGGCGGCGAGCGCTGGATGGCCGGGCAGGCCCGGCCCCAGCGCCTGGCCAGCGGCGGCACGCTGTGGCATGGCTACATCCGCGACATCACCGAAGCCAAGCAGCAGGCGCTGCAGCTGCAGGAGACCGAGCGGCTGCTGCAGCACTTGATGCAGGAGATGCCCATCGGGCTGGCCATGGTGGATGGGCAAGGTCGGTTTTATTTTCGTAACCGGCGCTTTGCGGCGTATTTCGGCTATGACGATGGCGAGATGGCCACGCTCGAGCAGTGGTGGACTGCCATCTACCCGGAGCCGGCCTATCGCCAGCAAGTGCAGGCCACCTGGGCGCAGGCCGTGGCGCGCGCCGCGCAAGGCGGCGGCGACATCGAGGCGCGTGAATACCGCACCCGCGCCAAGGACGGCAGCGAGCGCGTCATGGCCATCGGCGGGCTGGTGTTCGGCAACCACTTCCTGGCCACGTTCCAAGATCGCACCGAGCAGCAGGTGCAAAGCGAGCTGCTGCGCCGCCTGGCCTACATGGACGGCCTGACGGATGTGGCCAATCGGCGCCACTTCGACCAGACGCTGGAGGCCGAGTGGCGCCGCTGCCGGCGCAGCCACCAGCCGCTGGCGCTGATCTTGCTCGACATCGACCACTTCAAGCAGTTCAACGACCGGTACGGCCACCAGGCCGGCGACGAGTGCCTGCGCCGGGTGGCGGCGGCGCTGCGCAGCGGGCTGTCGCGCTCGCACGACTTGGTGGCGCGCTATGGTGGCGAGGAGTTCGTCTGTCTGCTGCCTGAGTCGGCCCTGGCCGGCGCCGCCACGCGGGCCGAGGCGCTGCGCCAAGCGGTGCAGGCGCTGGGCATCGAGCACGCCGGCAGCCCGGCGGGCGTGGTCACCATCAGCGCCGGCGTGGCTGCCCTGGTGCCCGAGGCCGACAGCAGCCCCGCAGCCCTGCTGGCCCTGGCCGACGAGCGCCTGTACCGGGCCAAGGCGCAGGGGCGCAACCGGGTAGTCAGCGCGCTGGCTGCGGATGGCGCAGGCCAGCCAGACCCTGCAGGCCAGGACGGTGAACTATGAAAAACATAGCTGTCAGCGCTTGACTGGCAAGGGGAAAAGGCCTTTTTGATGCAAAACCAACCCTCCGGCCACGAGGCCACGCAACTGCACAGCGCCGACCCGGCAGACTGGCCGGTGGCGCCGCTCTGGCAGCCGCTGGTCGATGACTTCTTCGCCAGCGAGCGTGGCCAGGCGTTGCTGGCCTTCCTGCGTGCGCGGCTGGACGCCGGCGCGGTGATCTTCCCGCCGCAGCCGCTGCGCGCGCTGCAGCTCACGCCGCCAGGCGCCGTGCGCGTGGTCATCCTGGGGCAAGACCCCTACCACGGGCGCGGCCAGGCCGAGGGGCTGGCGTTTTCCGTCCAGCCGGGCGTGCGCATCCCGCCCTCGCTGCGCAACATCTTCAAGGAGCTGCAGCGCGACCTGGGCGTGCCGCCGCCGCCTTTTCCGGCGCCCGGCGGCAGTCTGGTCAAGTGGGCCAAAGGCGGCGTGCTGCTGCTCAACACCACGCTGACGGTGGAGGAAGGCCAGGCCGCCAGCCATGCCGGCAAGGGCTGGGAGGTGCTGACCGATGCCGTCATCCGCCACGTTGCCGAAGGCGCGCGGCCCGTGGTCTTCATGCTCTGGGGCAGCCACGCCCAGGCCAAGCGCGCGCTGATCCCGTCGGATCGCGGCCATCTGGTGCTGCTGGCCAACCACCCCTCGCCGCTGTCCGCCGAGCGCCCGCCCCGCCCCTTCATCGGCTGCGGCCACTTCGGCCAGGCGCGGGCGTTTCGGGAGAGGCTGAACGTCGAAGGTTGAAGCTCTGGCGTGAAAGCCCGCACAACGCCTGAAAGAGGCGTCAACGCGCGCAGCGCTCCCCCGTGCCGGGCAGCAACGCCGTCACCAGGCCCAGCAGCGGCAGCCAGGCGCACCACTGATAGACGCGCACGATGCCGTAGCTGTCGGCCAGGTGGCCCAGGCTGGCCGCGGCAATGCCGCTCACGCCGAACATCAGCCCGAACATGACGCCCGAGACCAGGCCCACGCGCCCCGGCACGGCCTCCTGGGCATAGACCACCAGCGCGGCAAAGGCCGAGGACATGACCAGGCCGATGGCCACCGCCAGCACGGCCGTCCAGAAGGCGCTGGCGTGCGGCAGCAGCAGGGCAAACGGCGCCACGCCCAGGAACGACACCCAGATCACCGCCTTGCGCCCGATGCGGTCGCCCACCGGCCCGCCGACGAAGGTGCCCGCCGCCACCGCCGCCAGGAACAGAAACAGGTACAGCTGCGCCTCGCGCACCGGCAGCCCGAAGCGCTGCATCAGATAGAAGGTGAAGTAGTTGCTGAAGGTGGCGATATAGACGAATTTGGCGAACATCAGCACGGCGATGACGGCCAGCGCCCGCACCAGCGCCGCGCGCGGCAGGGCGGCGGCGGCCTGCTGCGCGCCAGCGGCCAGCGGCGCCGGGGCGTGCCTGAGCGTCCAGCCGGTGATCTTGAGCAGCACGGCAATGCCGGCCAGCGCGGCCAGCATCAGCCAGCCGATGGCCCCCTGGCCGTAGGGCAGCACCACGGCAGCCGCCACCAGCGGCCCCAGCGCCGAGCCGGTGTTGCCGCCGACTTGGAAGGTGGACTGCGCCGTGCCAAAGCGCCCGCCCGAGGCCATGCGCGCCACGCGCGAGGCCTCCGGGTGGAAGGTCGAGGAGCCCACGCCGATCAGCGCCGAGGCCGCCAGCAGCAGGGGATAGCTGCCGGCCACCGCCAGCAGCGCCACGCCGGCCAGCGTCACCGATGCGCCCAGCGGCAGCAGGTAGGGCAGGGGCGGCGGTCGGTGTACAGGCCGATCCAGGGCTGCAGCAGCGAGGCCGTGAGCTGATAGACCATGGAAATCCAGCCTACCTGCGTGAAGCTCAGCGCGAACTGCGTCTTGAGCATGGGATAGATGGCCGGCAGCACGGCCTGGATCATGTCGTTGAGCAGGTGCGCCAGGGCGGCTGCGCCGACGATGTGCGTGACGAAGCCGGTGCTGCGTGCGGCGGCGGCTGCAGCGGCTGCGTCCACGGTCGCGGCCTTGCCGCTCATGGCTGGCGCTCCAGCAGCATGGCGTCGCCGTAGCTGAAGAAGCGGTAGTGCTGCGCCACCGCGTGCCGGTACAGCGCCATGACGTGCTCGTAGCCGGCAAAGGCGCTGACCAGCATCATCAGCGTGCTTCTGGGCAAGTGGAAGTTGGTCACCAGCAGATCGACCACCTGGAAGGCAAAGCCCGGCGTGATGAAGATGTCGGTTTCGCCCGTGGTGCGGCCGCTTTGCGCCCAGGATTCGAGCGTGCGCACCGTGGTCGTGCCCACCGCCACCACCCGGCCAGCGCGCTGGCGGCAGCGCTCCAGGGCGGCCAGGGTGGCGGGCGGGATGTCGTACCACTCGCTGTGCATCCGGTGCTCGGCCAGGTTCTCGGTCTTGACGGGCTGGAAGGTGCCGGCGCCCACGTGCAGCGTCACGCTGGCCGTGTGGATGCCGCGCTCGGCCAGCTGCGCCAGCACGCCGGCGTCGAAGTGCAGCGCGGCGGTGGGCGCGGCCACGGCGCCGGGGCGGGCGGCGAACACGGTCTGGTAGCGCTGCTCATCCTCGGCGGCGTCGGCATCGTGGCCGCCGGCCTGCTGGCGCTCGATGTAGGGCGGCAGCGGCAGGTGGCCGTGGCGCTGCATCAGCTCGTGCGCCGTCTCGCCATTCGGTGCGCGCAGCGCCAGGCGAAACAGCGGGCCGTCCCGATCAGGCCAGCGCGAGAGCAGCACGGCGTCGAAGCCGCCGCGCGCCAGGCCGCCGGCCAGGTGGATGGCATCGCCCACGCGCGGCTTCTTGCTGACCTTCATGTGCGCCACGACCTCGCCGCCGGCCAGCACGCGCTCGATCAGCAGCTCCAGCCGCCCGCCGCTGGCCTTCTCGCCAAACAGGCGCGCACGCAGCACGCGCGTGTCGTTGAAGACCAGCAGGTCACCCGGCGCCAGCAGCGCGGGCAACTCGCGGAAGATGCGGTCGGCAGGGGGCAGCGCGCGGCCATCGAGCAGGCGCGAGGCGCTGCGCTCGGGGGTGGGGTGCTGGGCGATGAGAGACTCGGGCAGGGCGAAATCGAAATCGCCCAGGGTGTAGGTGCAGTCGGCGTCGGCCATGCGGGTCGGAGGCGGCAAAGGGCGCGATTGTCGCAAACCGGCCCGACCGGTGCGGGCGCGGGTCTTCGCGGCCCGTACACTTGCCGGCTTGCGGCTGGCGCTGTGCCTGCAGGCGGCGGCCCGGGATGCTCCCTTTTCCTGCAGGCGCCACTGCCCGCGCCGCGCACGCGCTTTGCCCGCCATGGATGCTGCCTTTATCTGGGACAAGAGTTTCATCACCGACCTGCCCGATGTGGACGAGCAGCACCAGGAGCTGGTGGCCCTGTTCAACGAGATCCAGCGCGCCCTGTTCGCCCCGGCCGATGCCAGCCGGGAGGCGCAGGTGGGTGACGTGTACAAGCGGCTGCTGGCCTATACCGAATACCACTTCCGCGAAGAGGAAGAGCTGATGCAGCGCATCGGCCTGGACGAGCGCCACCTGGAGCTGCACCGCAACCTGCACCTGCAATTCGTCGAGCAGATCCACCTGCTGTGGGCGCAGCGCGCGCACTGGAGCGACGCCGGCACGCCGCTGGTGGGCTTTCTGACCTCCTGGCTGGGCCTGCACATCCTGGGCGTGGATCAGTCCATGGCGCGCCAGATCGCCGCCATCGAGTGCGGCACCAGCCCGGGCGAGGCCTTCGAGAGCGAGCGCGACGCGCACGACAAGGGCACGCAGGTGCTGCTCAAGATGATTGGCCGGCTGTATGCCGTGCTGTCCACGCAGAACGCGCAACTGGCGCGCGCCAACGAAAACCTGGAAGAGCGCGTGGCCCAGCGCACGCGCGAGCTGGAGCAGCTCAACGCCCGGCTGCACGCGCTGTCGCGCACCGATGCGCTGATGGGCATTGCCAACCGGGCGCACTTCAACGAGCGCCTGGAGCAGGTCTGCGCCCAGGCCCGGCGCGCGCAGCGGCCCCTGGCGCTGGTCATGATCGATGTCGATCATTTCAAGCGCTACAACGACTATTACGGCCACCCGCAGGGCGATGCCTGCCTGCAGGCGGTGGCGCGCGCCGTGGGCGGTTGCGTGCAGCGCGAGACCGATTTGCTGGCGCGCTACGGCGGCGAGGAGCTGGTGGCCATCCTGACTGAGACCGACGAGCGCGGCGCCTTGGAGGTGGCCATGCGCATGTTGCAGGCGGTGCGCAACCTGCAGCTGGCGCACGCCGATGCGCCGCTGGGCTGGGTGACCATCAGCGCCGGCGTCCATGTCGGTGTGCCGCCCGTCGATGGCCCGGCCGGCAACGGCTCGGCGGCCATGGTGGCGCGCGCCGATGCGGCGCTGTACCGCGCCAAGCAGCAAGGGCGCGACCGCTGCGTGGTCGAGTCCGGCATTTGAGCGAATCCGGCGTTTGCGCCCGCCAGTCAAGCGCTGGGTGCTATCAGAATGTTGTGCCGGACAGGGCTGCCGGGGCGCCGTCGGCAGCGCCCTGCCAGGGCGCGCCCTGCAGGCCGCTCCACAGGCTGTGCAGGTCGGGGAAATTCCAGCGCGCCGGGTCTTCGCGCGCGGCGATGCGCTCGGTGCAGCCGGCGGCGGCCAGGTCGATCAGCTCGGGCGGGATGCGCAGGTCGGACTTGAGCGAGAAGAAGGCCCTGACCTGCGGCGCCAGCAGCGTGCCGCCGCCTTGCTGCACCACCACCGCCAGCCGCCCCGACTCCAGGCGCACCAGCGAGCCTATGGGATAGATGCCCACGGTCTTGACGAAGGCCTGGAACAGCCGCGCGTCCAGGTGGCTGCCCGTCCAGGCGGTCATCTGGCGGATGGCCTCGGCGGGATCCCAGCCCCGCTTGTAGCAGCGATCGGACGTGATGGCGTCATAGACATCGCAAATGGCCGCCATGCGGGCGAAAAGGCCCAGCTGCGCGCCGTGCAGGCCGTCGGGATAGCCTTTGCCGTCCATGCGCTCGTGGTGGTGCAGGCAGGCGTCCAGCACCTGCTCGTCGCTCACGCCGGACGCCTTGAGTAGCTCCCAGCCCCGGCGCGCGTGGTGCCTGATCTGGGCAAACTCGGCATCGCTCAGCCGGCCCGGCTTGTTGAGCACCTGCAGCGGCACCGCCGCCTTGCCCAGGTCGTGCATCAGGCCGGCCAGGCCGGCGCTGCGCACCTGGCCCTCGTCCAGGCGCAACTGGCGCGCCAGCGCCGTCATCAGCGCGCACACGGCCACGCTGTGCATGTAGGTGTAGTCGTCGGCGGTCTTGAGCCGCGCCAGACTGATCAGCGCGCCGGGATTGCGCGCCACCGAGTCGGCAATCTCCTGCACCAGCTCGGTGGCCGCGCCGGCGTCGATGGCCTGGCCCATGCGCGCCTGCTGGAACATGGATAGCACGGCCTGGCGGGCGCGGCGGCAGATCTGCGCGGCGCGCGCGGCCTCTTGCTGCAGGCTGGCCGGGTGGAGCGCCAAGGCGCAGCCGCAGGTGCCCGGCTTGGCGTCCGCCAGCGCGGGTTGCACGGGCCGGGCGCTGGCGCCCTGCGCTGCAGCCGGCGCGTGCGGCGTGGGCTGCGCGACATCCTGGCCGCGCGCCAGGTCGATCCACACCTCGCGCAGCCCGGTGGCGCGGATGCGCGCCAGATCCTGCGGCTCTTGCAGCAAAAAACCCGTGCGCCAGAAAGGGTGGTGCATCCAGGAGCCGCAGAACTCATGCACATACATGCCCAGGGCCAGTTCCTCGGTGCGGATTCGCTTGAGCATGGGCGTGCAGCAGGCTGGATGGATGGGGCAGGGCAGTGGCGGCGGTGGAATTGGCCCGCATGGTAGCCTTTTCGCCGTGCCCAGAACCCGCCTTGCCCCCCCGAACCGGCCCAGCACGCGCCTGCTGTGCAAACGACTGTCAAACCCGCCGCCAGCCCGGCCAAGAAGGCCCTGGAAAAACTCGGCCTGGTGCGCGACATCGACCTGGCGCTGCACCTGCCGCTGCGCTACGAGGACGAAACCCGCATCACCCCGATCGCCAGCGCGCGCGAGGGCCAGATGGTGCAGATCGAAGGCACGGTGACCGCCAGCCAGGTGCAGCTACAGCCGCGCCGCCAGCTGTTGGTCACGCTGCAGGACGCCAGCGGCAGCAGCTGCGAGCTGCGTTTCTTCAGCTTCTACCCCTCGCACCACAAGACCATGGGCGTGGGCGCGCGGCTGCGTGCGCGCGGCGAGATCCGCGGCGGCTTCTGGGGCCGGCAGATGCTGCATCCGGCCGTGCGCAGCGCCGATGCCGAACTGCCCGCCGCCCTCACCCCGGTCTATCCAACGGCGGCGCAACTGCCCCAGGCCTATCTGCGCCGCGCCATCGCCACGGCCCTAACGCGCGTGCAGCTGCCTGAGACGCTGCCCGCCGGCCTGCCCCCGCCGCCGTTGGCGATTTACCGGGAAAACGCCGGGAAAACCGCATGGAGCCTGCGGGAAGCGCTATTGTTCTTGCACAGGCCGACACCCGATGTGGCGCTGGCGACGCTGGAAGACCACAGCCACCCGGCCTGGCAGCGCCTCAAGGCCGAGGAGCTGCTGGCCCAGCAGCTGTCGCAATTTGCCGCCCGGCGCGAGCGCGCGCAACTGGCCGCCCCCGTGCTGCGCCCGAGCGCGCAGGGGCAGCCGCTGCACGAGCAGCTGCTGGCCGCGCTGCCCTTTGCCCTCACGGCGGCGCAGCGGCGCGTGGGCGAGGAGATTGCGCGCGACTTGGCCCTGAGCCGGCCCATGCACCGGCTGCTGCAGGGCGATGTCGGCTCGGGCAAGACCATCGTCGCCGCGCTGGCCGCGTGCATCTGCATAGCCGCCGGCTGGCAGTGCGCGCTGATGGCGCCCACGGAAATCCTGGCCGAGCAGCACTTTGCCAAGCTGATCGGCTGGCTGCAGCCGCTGCTGGCCGAGCGCGGCCTGGGCATCGCCTGGCTGGCCGGCGGGCAAAAAAAGAGCGAGCGCACGGCCATGCTGGGCGCCATTGCCGATGGCACGGCAGCCCTGGTCGTGGGCACGCACGCCGTGATCCAGGAGCAGGTGCGCTTTGCCCGCCTGGGGCTGGCGGTGATCGACGAGCAGCACCGCTTTGGCGTGGCCCAGCGCCTGGCGCTGCGCAAGAAGCTGGCCCACCTGGGCCAGGAGCCGCACATGCTGATGATGAGCGCCACGCCCATCCCGCGCACCCTGGCCATGAGCTACTACGCCGATCTGGACGTGTCCACCATCGACGAGCTGCCGCCCGGGCGCACGCCGGTGGTGACGCGCTTGCTGGCCGACAGCCGCAAGGACGAGCTGATAGCACGCCTGGCCGTGCAGGTCGGCGTCGGGCGCCAGGCCTACTGGGTCTGCCCGCTGATCGAGGAGAGCGAGGCGCTGGATCTGGCCAGCGCCACGGCCACGCACGCCGAGTTGAGCGAAGCCCTGCCCGGGCAGGTCGTGGGCCTACTGCACTCGCGCCTGCCGGCGGCGGACAAGCGGGCCGTGATGGAGGAGTTCAAGGCCGGGCGCATGGGCGTGCTGGTCTCGACCACGGTGATCGAGGTCGGGGTCGATGTGCCCAACGCCTCGCTGATGGTCATCGAGCACGCCGAGCGCTTCGGCCTGTCGCAGCTGCACCAGCTGCGCGGGCGCGTGGGCCGGGGCGCGGCGGCGTCGGCCTGCGTGCTGCTGTACTCCACGGGCGACTCCGGCCGCCTGGGCGAGACTGCGCGCGAGCGCCTGCAGGCCATGCAGGACACCAGCGACGGCTTCGAGATCGCCCGGCGCGACCTGGACATCCGGGGCCGGGCGAGTTCCTGGGCGCGCGCCAGTCGGGCGATGCGCTCTTGCGCTTTGCCGACCTGACCGGCGACACCGGCCTGCTGGACTGGGCGCGCGAGGTGGCGCCGCTGATGCTGGAGCAATACCCGGAGCTGGCGGCGCAGCATGTGGAGCGCTGGCTTGGCGGCAGGGCAGACTTTCTGAAGGCATGAGCAGGCGCACAACGTGCAACGCACAACCCCTTGGGACGAACGCCTGCAATGCCACCGATGAGGCCATGCCTAAAATCGCCTGATGGACGCGCAACCTCTTTTGTTCACTCTGCAAGATGCCTCTGCCGGGTATGAGGTGACCCCGCAGCGCGTGCCCCTGGCGGTTTTGCGCGACTTCACCCAGGATGTGCAGGAGCTGCTGCAGGGCGACGCCGGCGAGCTCGATGCCAGGGCCTTGGAGGTCAGTGTCGTTGCCGGCTCCCTGGGCATCCGGACTCCACCCATCGCGGCTGCCGGCCTGTGGCGCGATCTGCACCAACTGGTGCGCTCGCAGCGTCTCGATGGCCTGGAGAAAAGGCGCCGCCAGGTGATCGAGCGCTGGCAGAAACAGGCGCGCGGCGCCCGCCGGTGCATCTTCGGCATCGACTCGCCTGGTGCGCCAGCGGCCCTGGCCGTATCCGTGTCCATCAGCGCCGCAACGGATTTTCACGCCGACGATGCAGATCAGTGGGTGCTGGTGGAGCGCTACTTGCAGGGAGAAATCGTCGAGCTGGGGGGGTCAGGAAAATCACGGCAGACATCCGTCTGCCCGATGGCACGCTGCTGCCCGTCCAGTCGGAGCGGGACGTGTTGCGTGACGACGCCTCCAACCGTCTGTACAAGGTGACCAGGGCGCGCTCCGTGCCGAATACAACGTGGCCACGCGCGCCTATCGCAACGCCCATCTGCTCGGTTTCGAGGAATGCCAGCCGGCGCTGGACGAGGCGCAGCTGGCGCGGCTGGTCGAGCGCGGCGCCAGGGCGTGGCGCGATGTACCCGACGCCAGCGCCTGGGTGGATGGCCTGCGCGGGGGCACCGCTTGATCTCCCTGCTGCTGGATACCAGCTATCTCATCACCCTGGCCGACCCTGCGCGAGCGCAGCATGGCGTCGCCGTGCAGTACCTGCGTCAGGCTCTGGCGCACGGCTGCCCGCTGTATCGGTCGGCCATCGTCGCCTCGGAATTCCAGGTGGGGCAGGCTGTGACGGATCTGCCGCTGCGCACCTTCCATGTGCTGCCGTTCAACATCGACCACGCCATGACTGCCGGCAATTTCATGCGCGCCCTGCAACGTGACCCGGCGGATGACCGGGTGGCAGTGAAGGACGACATCAAGCTGCTGGCACAGATGGCGTGCGAGTCGATCTCCCACATCCTGACGGAGGATGCCAACACCCTGGTGAAATACCTGGATCGCCTGCGTGGGCGCGCCCTGCTCGACGCCCAGGCCATCGTGTTGGCCCAGGGCTTTGATATGTCCTGGTTCCAGGGTGGGCAGAGGCCCTTGCTGGACTGAAATTTCATGACCTTGACCGAACTCAAATACATCGTCGCCGTGGCCCGCGAGCGGCATTTTGGCCGGGCGGCCGAGGCCTGCTATGTCTCGCAGCCGACGCTGTCGGTGGCCGTCAGAAAGCTCGAAGACGAGCTGGAGGTCAAGCTGTTCGAGCGCAGCACGGGCGATGTCAGCGTCACGCCGCTGGGCGAGGAGATCGTGCGCCAGGCGCAAAGCGTGCTGGAGCAGGCCGCTGCCATCAAGGAGATCGCCAAGCGCGGCAAGGATCCGCTCGCTGGCGTGCTGACCCTGGGCGTGATCTACACCATCGGCCCCTATCTGCTGCCCGGCCTGGTGCGCAATGCCATCGCCAACACGCCGCAGATGCCGCTGATGCTGCAGGAGAACTTCACCGCGCGCCTGCTGGAGATGCTGCGCACCGGCGAGATCGACTGCGCCATCCTGGCCGAGCCTTTTCCGGACACCGGGCTGGCGATTGCGCCGCTGTACGACGAGCCTTTCATGGCCGCCGTGCCGTCCAGCCACCCTCTGGCAGGCCAGGAAGCGGTCACGGCCACCGAGCTGAAGAACGAGACCATGCTGCTGCTGGGCGCGGGCCACTGCTTTCGCGACCATGTGCTGCAGGTCTGCCCGGAATTCGCCCGCTTCGCCAGCAACGCCGAGGGCATCCGGCGCACCTTCGAGGGCTCGTCGCTGGAGACCATCAAGCACATGGTTTCCGCCGGCATGGGCGTGACGCTGGTGCCGCGCCTGTCGGTGCCGCGCGATGCGCTGCATACCGGCGTGCGGCGCCGAAAGAGCGACGATGCCCACATCCGCTACCTGCCCATCACCCCGGACGACAGCGGCGGCCCGCCGGTGCGCCGCGTGGTGCTGGCCTGGCGGCGCAGCTTCACGCGCTACGAGGCCATCGCCGCGCTGCGCAATGCCGTCTATGCCTGCGAGCTGCCGGGTGTGAAGCGGCTATCCTGAATCGGTTTCGCCACCCATCCCAACCCTCTCAAGGAGAACCCTCGATGGCCAAGACCCCGAGCAGCAAGACCGGCGCTGCCAAGCCCGCCAAGCCCGCCAAGGCTGTGAAAGCCGCCCCCAGCGCCGCCGCCGGCGTGCCGCGCATCAACATCGGCATCAGCGAGCAAGACCGTGCCGCCATCGCGCAAGGCCTGTCGCGCCTGCTGGCCGACACCTACACGCTGTACCTGACCACGCACAACTTCCACTGGAACGTCACCGGCCCGATGTTCAACACGCTGCACGCCATGTTCATGGAGCAGTACACCGAGCTATGGAACGCCGTCGATCCGGTGGCCGAGCGCATCCGCGCGCTGGGCCACCACGCGCCGGGCTCGTATGCGGCGTTTGGCAAGCTGGCCAGCCTGCCGGACGCGCCCGAGGCGCCGCCCGCCGCGCTGGAGATGGTGCGCATCCTGGTCGAGGGCCACGAGGCCGTGGCGCGCACCGCGCGCGAGCTGTTCCCGGTGGCCGACCAGGCCAGCGACGAGCCCACGGCGGATTTGCTGACCCAGCGCCTGACGGTACACGAGCAGACCGCGTGGATGCTGCGCTCGCTGCTGGAATAATCAATTTTGATAGCTGTTGGCGCTTGCCTGGCAAGGGTTTGCGCCTGTTTTGTCTTGAAATGACTGCTGCCCCGCCCCTGCCCGCGCCCTCGCGCCTGGCGCTGTACCTGAACCTGATCCGCTTCGACCGCCCGGCTGGCTGGCTGGTGCTGGTCTGGCCCACGCTCACGGCGCTGTGGGTGGCGGCGGGGGCTTTCCGGGCTGGCATCTGCTGGCCGTGTTCGTCGCCGGCACGGTGCTCATGCGCAGTGCCGGCTGCTGCGTCAACGACGTGGCCGACCGCGATTTCGACCGGCACGTCAAGCGCACCCAGGCCCGGCCCATCACCACCGGCCAGGTCAGCGTGCGCGAGGCGCTGGTGCTGGCTGCGGCGCTGGCGCTGGTGGCCCTGGCGCTGGTGCTCTCCACGCGCTGGCAGGCCGTGGCCTGGTCGGTGCCGGCGGTGGTGTTCACCGTGCTGTACCCGTTCACCAAGCGCTTTTTTGCCATGCCGCAGGCGTTTCTGGGCATCGCCTTCAACTTCGGCATCGTGATCGCCTTTGCGGCGGTGCAGGGCGAAGTGCCGGTGGCCGCCTGGGTGTTGTGGCTGGCCAATCTGTTCATGGTGCTGGCCTACGACACCGAGTACGCCATGGTCGATCGCGACGACGATCTGAAGATCGGCATGAAGACCTCGGCCATCACGCTGGGGCGCTTCGACGTGGCCGGGGTGATGGCGTTCTTTGCCCTGGCGCTGGCGCTCACCGGCGCGGTGCTGGCGCCCCTGGGCCTGGGCTGGCCGCTGTGGCTGGGCCTGGGCGCGGCGGCGGCGCAGGCGCTGTGGCATTACACGCTGATCCGCGACCGCACGCGGGCGGGCTGCTTTGCCGCCTTCAGCAAGAGCCACTGGATGGGGGCGGCGATCTTTGCCGGCGTGGCGCTGGGGTTTGCGCTGCGCGGCTGAAGACGCCAGGCCTCAGGCGCCGAACTGCGCCGCCAGCTCGCGCGCGCGCTGCTCGGCAGCGTGTATGGCGGCGATGAAGTGTTCGCTCATGCCGCCCGCCTGCATCCGCGTGATGGCGGCGTGCGTCGTGCCGCCGGGGCTGGTCACGCGCTGGCGCAGCACGGCCAGTGCGTCCGGCGAGCGCGCCGCCAGCTCGGCCGCTCCCTGGAAGGTGGCCACGGCCAGCTGGCGTGCCTGCTCGGCGCTCAGGCCCAGCTCGGCGCCGGCCTGCTGCATGGCCTCCAGAAACAGAAAGACATAGGCCGGCCCGGAGCCGGACAGGGCAGTGACGGCATCGAGCTGCGCCTCCTGCGCCACCCACAGCGTCTGCCCGGTGGGCGCCAGCACCTGCCCGACCAGCGCCCGACCAGCGGTATCGACGGCGGGGCGGGCAAACAGCCCGGTCATGCCGCGCCCGACCAGCGCCGGCGTGTTGGGCATGGCGCGCACGATGCACTCGCTGCACAGCCAGCGGGCGATGCTGTCCGTGGTGATGCCGGCGGCCACGCTCAGATGCAGGGCGCCGGGTGCCAGGTGCGGGCGTGTCTGCGCGGCGGCGTCGGCAAAGGTCTGCGGCTTGACAGCCCAGACGACCAGGGCGGCGCGCGCCAGCGCCGGCGTGGGCGCAGCCTGCGCACTCAGGCCGAAGCCGTCCTGCAGCGCCTGGCGCGCTGGCTCGAAGGGCTCGACGACTTCGAGCTGGGTGGCCGGCAGGCCTTGGCGCAGCAGGCCGCCGATCAGCGCACTGGCCATGTTGCCGCCGCCGATGAAGGCGATGGTGGTTTCGGGGGGGTGGGGATGGGTCATGGGAGCGAGGGGCGGGCAGACAGACAAAATAATGGTCAAAACACGCTCAAAGCCTTATGGGGCAAGTGGCGACAGCTATCTTTTTTTGATGATCATGGAGCGGGCAGCGCGGCCTGCGCCACGGCGTGTTCCCAGCGCGCCATCAGGCTTTGCGCCTGCTGCGGGGCCATGGTCGGCATGAAGCGCCGCTCGGCGCGCCACAGCGCGGCCAGCTCGTCCCGGTCGGCATAGACGCCGCTGGTCAGGCCTGCCAGGTAGGCCGCGCCCAGGGCGGTAGTCTCCACGCAGGCCGGGCGCACCACGGGGATGCCTAGCAGGTCGGCCTGGAACTGCATCAGCAAGTCGTTGACGCAGGCGCCGCCGTCCACGCGCAGCTCGGACACTGGCGCGCCGCCGGCGGCCACGGCGTCGCGGCTCATGGCGCCGAGCAGCGCGGCGCTTTGGTAGGCGATGGATTCGAGCGCCGCACGTGCGATGTGCGCCAGCGTGCTGCCGCGCGTCAGGCCGGTGATGGTGCCGCGTGCGTCGGGCTGCCAGTACGGCGCGCCCAGGCCGGTGAAGGCCGGCACCATCATCACGCCGCCCGAGTCGGGCACGCTCTCGGCCAGGCGCTGCACCTCGCTGCTGGCGCGGATGGCGTGCAGGCCGTCGCGCAGCCACTGCACCACGGCGCCGCCGACGAAGACGCTGCCCTCCATGGCGTATTCCGGCGTGGTGCTGGTCTGCGCCGCGCTGGTGGTGAGCAGGCCGTTGTGGCTGGTCTCGAAGCGCTGGCCGGTGTGCATCAGCATGAAGCAGCCCGTGCCATAGGTGTTCTTGGCCATGCCGGCGGAAAAGCACGCCTGGCCGAACAGCGCGCTTTGCTGGTCGCCGGCCACGCCGGCTATTTGTATGGCGCTGCCCAGCAGTTCCGGCGCCGTGCTGCCGAACTCCAGGCTGGCCGAGGGCAGCACCTCGGGCAGCAACGCGCGCGGGATGTCCAGCAGCGCCAGCAGTTCATCGTCCCACTGGTTGGTGTGGACGTTCAGCAGCATGGTGCGGCTGGCATTGGTCACGTCGGTGACGTGGCGTGTGCCGCTGGTGAGCTGCCAGATCAGCCAGCTGTCGATGGTGCCGAAGGCCAGCTCGCCGGCCTCGGCAGCGCTGCGCGCGCCGGGCACGTGATCCAGCAGCCACTGCAGCTTGGTGGCGGAAAAGTAGGCGTCGATCAGCAGACCGGTCTTTTGCTGGATCAGCGCCTCGTGGCCCTGCGCGCGCAGCTGGGCGCAGGCGGGCTCGGCGCGCCGGTCTTGCCAGACGATGGCGTGGTGGATGGGCGCGCCGGTCTTGCGGTTCCACACCAGCGTGGTCTCGCGCTGGTTGGTGATGCCGATGGCGCGCACCTGGCTCGCCTGGATGCCGGCCTGCGCCAGTGCGGCGCGCGCGGTGGCCAGTTGCGTGCGCCAGATCTCGCGCGCGTCGTGCTCGACCCAGCCGGGGCGCGGGTAGATCTGCGGCAGCTCCAGCTGCGCCTGGGCGACGAGGTGGCCGCTGCGGTCGAAGACGATGGAGCGGGAGCTGGAGGTGCCCTGGTCGAGGGCAAGCAGGTAGGGCGTCATGGCGGGCAAGCATACGACTGCCGCACGGGGCCTGGTGCTGCGCAATGCCGGGACGGAGCCGCAGCTCGTGCGCGATCCTGGGTAAACCCTGACACGAATCTTTCAACTGCGAGAAAATCCCGCCATGACCGCCAACACCACCGCCCCTTGCCCACCGACCGCACCGCGCTGCTCGCGCAGCTCGCCCAGCCTCGTACCTATGACCTGGCGGTGGTCGGCGGCGGCGCCACTGGCTTGGGCGTGGCGCTGGATGCGGCGGCGCGGGGCTTTTCCGTGGTGCTGCTGGAGTCGTACGACTTCGCCAAGGGCACGTCCTCGCGCGCCACAAAATTAGTACACGGCGGCGTGCGCTATCTGGCCCAGGGCAACATCGCCCTGGTGCGCGAGGCCCTGCACGAGCGCACCACGCTGCTGAACAACGCCCCGCACCTGGCGCAGCCGCTGGCTTTCGTCATGCCGTCGTACAAGCTGTGGGAGACGCCGTTCTACGGCACGGGCCTGAAGATGTATGACGCGCTGGCCGGCAAGGCCGGCCTGGGCGCCACGCAACTGCTGGGGCGCATGGAAACCCTGCGCTGCCTGCCCACGGCGCTGGCCGATGGCCTCAAGGGCGGCGTCAAATACTGGGACGGCCAGTTCGATGATGCCCGCCTGGCGCTGGCGCTGGCGCGCACGGCGGCGGCGCGCGGCGCCCTGCTGGTCAACTATTGCCCGGTCACCGATCTGCTGTACGAGGCCGGCAAGGTCGCCGGCGTGGTCTGCGAGGATGCGGAGGGCGGGCAGCGCTTCGAGGTGCGCGCACGCTGCGTGGTCAATGCTGCGGGCGTGTGGGTCGATGCGCTGCGCCAGCGCGATGGCGAGGCCGCCGGGCGCAAGTTCGCGCCCATGGTGGCGCCCAGCCAGGGCGTGCATCTGGTGGTGGATCGCGACTTCCTGCCCGGCGACCACGCGCTGATGGTGCCCAAGACGGCGGATGGCCGGGTGCTGTTCGCCGTGCCGTGGCTGGGCAAGCTGATCCTGGGCACGACCGACACACCGCGCCACGACCTGGCTCGCGAGCCCGTGGCCATGCGCGATGAGGTGGCTTTCATCCTGGGCGAGGCGGCGCGCTACCTGCGCCGTGCGCCCAGGGTGGAGGACGTGCGCAGCATCTGGGTGGGCCTGCGCCCGCTGGTCAGGCCGCAAGGTGACGATGGCGACAACACCAAGCGCATCAGCCGCGAGCACACGGTGATCGCCAGTGCCAGCGGGCTGGTGACGGTGACCGGCGGCAAGTGGACGACCTACCGCGCCATGGCCGAGGATGTGCTGGACAGATGTTTCGAGGCGGGTCTGTTGCCGCGTCGCGCCGGCGGCGTGACGGTGGCGCTGCCACTGGTCGGCGCGCCGACCGCCCGGCCACGCCACGGCATGAATCAGCCGCAGGGTCTGCACTCCTATGGCAGCGAGGCGGCAGCAGTGGCTGCGTTGCCTGGGGCCGATGCGGTGCTGGCCCAGGGCTACAGCGAAGCCATGGTGCGCTGGGCCGTGCGCTACGAGTACGCGCGCACCGTGGAAGACGTGCTGGCGCGGCGCGCGCGCGTGCTGTTTCTGGACGCCCGCCTGGCGGCAACGTTGGCGCCGCGCGTGGCGCAGCTCCTGGCCGAGGAGCTGCCGGGCCACGATCCGCAGCTGCCTGCTTTCCTGGAACTGGCGCATCAGTACGCCACGGTGCCCGCGTGAGCATCCTGCTCAACGCACAGCTTCAAAAGAAGTGCGCCTCAAGGTACTTGACGGGCAGTTCTCTTTTGGCGATACTTGCGGGCTTCGCGCTTTGCTGCGCGAGGCTTATCTGCCCAGCGGGAAGCGCCGCATACGGTTTGCGGCGTGGACGACGGGCCCAAGACTGACTGGCGTTGCGCCTTGTTCCTTGAGCGATCAAGGGCGGGGGCCGCTGGTACAAGTTGGGAATATTCAAATGATCCAGACAGAATCTCGGTTAGAGGTTGCCGACAACACCGGCGCCAAGTCCGTCCTGTGCATCAAGGTGCTGGGTGGCTCCAAGCGCCGTTATGCCAGCGTCGGTGACATCATCAAGGTCAGCGTGAAGGAAGCCGCTCCGCGTGGTCGCGTCAAGAAGGGCGAGATCTACAGCGCAGTGGTGGTTCGCACCGCCAAGGGCATCCGCCGTGCAGACGGTTCGCTCGTGAAGTTCGACGGCAATGCCGCCGTGCTGCTCAACGCAAAGCTGGAGCCCATCGGCACCCGCATCTTCGGCCCCGTGACGCGCGAACTGCGCTCCGAGCGCTTCATGAAGATCGTGTCCCTGGCTCCTGAAGTCCTGTAAAGGAAAAAGCACCATGAACAAGATCCGCAAGGGCGATGAAGTCATCGTGCTGACCGGTCGCGACAAGGGCAAGCGCGGCACCGTTGCGCTGCGCAAGGACGATTCGCACCTGGTCATCGAAGGCATCAACCTGGTCAAGAAGCACGTCAAGCCCAACCCCATGAAGGGCACCATGGGCGGCATCGTGGAAAAGGCCATGCCCATCCACCAGTCCAACGTGGCCATCTTCAACGCCGCCACCGGCAAGGCTGATCGCGTCGGCATCAAGGTGCAGGCCGATGGCACGCGCGTGCGCGTCTTCAAGTCCAGCGGCGCCGAAATCAAGACGGCTTAAAGGATTTCACCATGGCACGACTGCAACAAATCTACCGCGACAAGATCGCGCCCGAACTGAAGGAAAAGTTCGGCTACCAATCCGTCATGGAAGTCCCGCGCCTCACCAAGATCACCCTGAACATGGGTGTGGGCGAGGCCGTGGCCGACAAGAAGGTCATGGACAACGCCGTGGCCGACCTGACCAAGATCGCCGGCCAGAAGCCCGTGGTCACCAAGGCCAAGCGCGCCATCGCCGGCTTCAAGATCCGCGAAGGCCAGCCCATCGGCTGCATGGTCACCCTGCGCGGCGTGCGTATGTACGAATTCCTGGATCGTTTCGTCACCGTGGCCCTGCCGCGCGTGCGTGACTTCCGCGGCATCTCGGGTCGCGCCTTCGATGGCCGTGGCAACTACAACGTCGGCGTCAAGGAGCAGATCATCTTCCCTGAGATCGAGTACGACAAGGTGGATGCCCTGCGTGGCCTGAACATCAGCATCACCACGACGGCCAAGAACGACGAGGAAGCCAAGGCGCTGCTCGCTGGCTTCCGTTTCCCGTTCAAGAACTGAGGAAGGCGCATATGGCTAAGAAAGCTTTGATCGAGCGCGAACTCAAGCGCGAAAAACTGGCCGCCAAGTACGCTGCCAAGTATGCGGAACTGAAGGCCATCGCCGGCGACGCCAAGCGCACCGACGAAGAGCGCGAAGCCGCCCGCCTGGGCCTGCAGAAGCTCCCGCGCAACGCCAACCCGACGCGTCAGGTCAACCGTTGCGAGCTCACGGGCCGTCCGCGTGGCGTGTTCCGCCAGTTCGGCCTGGCCCGTCACAAGATCCGCGAACTGGCTTTTGCCGGTGACATCCCCGGTGTCACCAAGGCCAGCTGGTAAGCCAGGCAGGAGAGATACAACATGAGCATGAGTGATCCCATCGCTGACTTGCTGACCCGCATCCGCAATGCGCAGATGGTCTCCAAGTCCACCGTGTCGGTGCCGTCTTCCAAGGTGAAGGTCGCCATCGCCCAGGTGCTCAAGGACGAGGGCTACATTGATGGCTTCGAAGTCAAGAGCGAAGCCGGCAAGTCCGAACTGCAGATTGCCCTGAAGTACTACGCTGGTCGCCCGGTCATCGAGCGCATCGAGCGCGTCAGCCGCCCCGGCCTGCGCGTGTACAAGGGCTCCGCCGCCATCCCCCAGGTCATGAACGGCCTGGGCGTGGCCATCGTCACCACGCCCAAGGGTGTGATGACCGATCGCAAGGCACGCGCCACCGGTGTCGGCGGCGAAGTGCTGTGCTACGTGGCCTGATGCCGGCATCGAGGAGAAAACAGAAATGTCCCGAGTAGGCAAATCCCCCGTGGCCATCCCGCAAGGCGTGGATGTGTCCATGAGCGCCGAGCAGATCAGCGTCAAGGGCGCAGGCGGCTCGCTCTCGCTGCCCCAGAATCGTCTGGTCAAGATCTCGCAGGCCGACGGCAAGCTGAGCTTCGAGCCGGCCGATGAGTCGCGCGAAGCCAATGCCATGAGCGGCACCATCCGCCAGTTGGTCAACAACATGGTGGTCGGCGTCAGCCGTGGCTTCGAGAAGAAGCTCACTCTGATCGGCGTGGGTTTCAAGGCTGCTGCATCCGGCTCCAAGCTGAACCTGAGCATCGGCTTTTCCCACCCCGTGAACTTCGACATGCCTGCCGGCATCACCGTGGCCACCCCGACCCCGACCGAGATCGTGATCAAGGGTGCTGACCGCCAGGTGGTGGGCCAGCTGGCTGCCGAGATCCGTGCCGCTCGTCCACCCGAGCCCTACAAGGGCAAGGGCATCCGCTATGCGGACGAGAAGGTCGCGATCAAAGAGACCAAGAAGAAATAAGGAGCTGCAACATGTTGAGCAAGAAAGAGCAGCGTCTTCGCCGTGCCCGCCAGACCCGCATCCGCATCGCCCAGCAGGGCGTGGCGCGTCTGACCGTGCATCGCACCAACCTCCACATCTACGCCAGCGTCATTTCCGAAGACGGTGCGCGCGTGCTGGCCAGCGCCTCGACGCAGGAAGCCGAGCTGCGCCAGTCGCTGGGCAATGGCAAGGGCGGCAATGCTGCTGCTGCCAGCGAAGTCGGCAAGCGCATCGCCGAGAAGGCCAAGGCCGCCGGCATCGAGCGCGTGGCCTTCGATCGCTCGGGCTTTGCTTACCACGGCCGCGTCAAGGCCCTGGCCGAAGCCGCCCGCGAAGCCGGTCTGCAGTTCTAAGGGAGCGACACAACAATGGCTAAATTTCAACCCCGCGTGCAGGACGAAGGTCGCGACGACGGTTTGCGCGAGAAGATGATCGCGGTCAACCGCGTGACCAAGGTCGTCAAGGGTGGTCGCATCCTGGGCTTTGCCGCGCTGACCGTGGTCGGTGACGGCGATGGCCGTATCGGCATGGGCAAGGGCAAGTCCAAGGAAGTGCCCGCCGCCGTGCAAAAGGCCATGGAAGAGGCCCGCCGCAAGCTGTTCAAGGTATCTCTCAAGGATGGCACCATCCATCACCAGGTGACCGGCCACCACGGCGCGGCCCGCGTGATGATGGCTCCCGCCCCCAAGGGTACCGGCATCATTGCCGGCGGCCCGATGCGCGCCGTCTTCGAAGTCATGGGCATCACCGACATCGTGGCCAAGAGCCACGGCTCGTCCAATCCCTACAACATGGTGCGTGCAACGCTGGACGCTCTGGCCAACTCCACGACCCCGGCGGAAGTCGCCGCCAAGCGTGGCAAGTCGGTCGAAGACCTGTTTGCCGCCTGAGCCGGAGTCGACAAGCAATGACGACGCAAGAACAAACCGTGAAGATTCAACTGGTGCGCAGCCCCATCGGCACCAAGGAATCGCACCGCGCCACCATCCGTGGCCTGGGCCTGCGCAAGCTCAACAGCGTGAGCGAGCTCAAGGACACGCCGGAAGTGCGCGGCATGATCAACAAGATCAGCTATCTGGTCAAAGTCCTGTAAGAGGTCGATGATGGAACTCAATAGCATCCAGCCCGCAGCTGGCGCCAAGCACGCCGCTCGGCGCGTCGGTCGCGGCATCGGCTCCGGCTTGGGCAAGACGGCCGGTCGCGGCCACAAGGGTCAGAAATCGCGCTCGGGCGGCTACCACAAGGTTGGCTTCGAGGGCGGGCAGATGCCCCTGCAGCGCCGCCTGCCCAAGCGCGGCTTCAAGTCGCACCTGCTCAAGTACAACGCCGAAGTGACGCTCGCGGCCCTGAGCCGTCTGGACGCCGCCGAGGTGGACATGCTGGCCCTGAAGAATGCCGGCCTGATCGGTGAACTGACCCGCGTGGTCAAGGTCATCAAGAGCGGCGAGATCACTCGCGCCGTCAAGCTGTCGGGCATTGGCGCGACGGCAGGTGCCAAGGCTGCCATCGAGGCAGCCGGTGGCAGCGTGGCCTGATCGGGCAGACAGCTAAGGAAGGCATTCGTGGCAACGAACGCAGCTCAACTGGCGAAGACCGGCAAGTTCGGTGATCTTCGCCGGCGTCTGGTCTTTCTGCTGCTCGCGCTGGTCGTGTACCGCGTGGGCGCGCATGTGCCGGTTCCGGGTATCGATCCGGTGCAGCTGCAGCAGTTGTTCAAGAGCCAGGAGGGGGGCATCCTCAACCTGTTCAACATGTTCTCGGGCGGGGCGCTGTCGCGCTTTTCGGTCTTTGCGCTGGGGATCATGCCGTACATCTCGGCATCGATCATCATGCAGCTGATGACCTACGTGCTGCCTGCGTTCGAGCAGTTGAAGAAGGAGGGGGAGGCCGGTCGTCGCAAGACGACGCAGTACACGCGTTATGGCACCGTGGGCCTGGCGTTGTTCCAGTCGCTGGGCATCGCCGTGGCGCTGGAGAGCCAGGCCGGTCTGGTGATCGATCCGGGCTTTGGTTTTCGTCTGACCTCGGTCATCACGCTGACCACGGGCACCATGTTCCTGATGTGGCTGGGTGAGCAAATCACCGAGCGCGGGCTGGGCAACGGGATTTCCATCCTGATTTTTGCCGGTATCGCTGCCGGTCTGCCCAGCGCCATGGGCGGCATGCTGGAGCTGGTGCGCACCGGTGCCATGAGCATCATTGCAGCCATCTTCATCGTGTTCCTGGTGGGCGCGGTTACCTACTTCGTGGTGTTCATCGAGCGCGGTCAGCGCAAGATCCTGGTGAATTACGCACGTCGCCAGGTTGGCAACAAGGTCTATGGCGGACAGTCGTCGCACCTGCCGCTCAAGCTGAACATGGCCGGGGTGATTCCGCCGATCTTCGCGTCGTCGATCATCCTGCTGCCGGCCACGGTGGTGAACTGGTTCAGCGCGGGCGAGTCCATGCGTTGGCTGCGCGACATCGCCGGCACGCTGACGCCAGGTCAACCGATCTATGTGCTGTTGTATGCAACCGCCATCATCTTCTTCTGTTTCTTCTACACCGCGCTGGTATTCAACAGCCGTGAGACGGCAGACAACCTGAAGAAGAGTGGCGCTTTCATCCCCGGGATCCGTCCTGGTGAGCATACGGCGCGCTACATCGACAAGATCTTGCTGCGCCTGACGCTGGTGGGGGCGATCTACATCACCTTCGTGTGCCTGCTGCCGGAGTTCCTGATCCTGAAGTACAACGTCCCGTTCTACTTCGGCGGAACGTCGTTGCTGATCATCGTGGTTGTCACCATGGACTTCATGGCCCAGGTACAGAACTATCTGATGAGCCAGCAGTACGAATCGCTGCTCAAGAAAGCCAATTTCAAGACTGCAGCCAACTGATCCAGCTTTGTGGTTTTGGCGGATGAGGTATAGTCACCGGTTCGCCAAAATCAGCTGGTTGCCATGATGCCCAACGGTTGATCGCGGGGCACTGTTTTTTAGTTCCGCGCAAGAGCCGCGATCCCCGCGAGGGCCGGAACACTTTGGACAAGTTTAGGAGAAAGCAATGAGAGTTTCGGCTTCGGTGAAGAAGATCTGCCGCAACTGCAAAATCATCCGCCGCAAGGGCGTTGTGCGCGTGATCTGCACCGATCAGCGCCACAAGCAGCGCCAGGGTTGATTCGAACAAGACCGTTAGAGGACGCACATGGCTCGTATCGCTGGTATCAATATTCCGCCCCATCAGCATGCCGAGATTGGCTTGACCGCCATCTACGGCATTGGGCGCACCCGTGCTCGCAAGATCTGCGACGCATGTGGCATCGCTTATTCCAAGAAGGTCAAGGAATTGACCGACGCCGATCTGGAAAAGATCCGCGACCAGATCGCCCAGTTCACCATTGAGGGTGACCTGCGCCGTGAGACGACGATGAACATCAAGCGCTTGATGGATATCGGCTGCTATCGGGGCTTCCGTCACCGCCGTGGCCTGCCCATGCGCGGCCAGCGCACGCGCACCAATGCCCGCACCCGCAAGGGGCCGCGCAAGGGCGCAGCGGCACTGAAGAAATAAGGACTGAAAGAACCCCATGGCCAAGTCTCCCTCCAGCAACGCCGCCCAGCGCGTACGCAAGAAGGTTCGCAAGAACGTCTCCGACGGCATCGCCCACGTTCACGCGTCCTTCAATAACACCATCATCACCATCACCGACCGCCAGGGCAATGCCCTGTCGTGGGCTTCTTCGGGTGGCCAGGGCTTCAAGGGCTCGCGCAAATCCACTCCGTTTGCTGCTCAGGTGGCTTCCGAAATGGCTGGCCGTGCCGCCATGGAGCAGGGCATCAAGAACCTGGACGTCGAAATCAAGGGCCCTGGCCCTGGCCGCGAATCCTCGGTGCGCGCCCTGGGTGCCCTGGGCATCCGCATCACTTCGATCTCCGACGTGACACCGGTGCCGCACAACGGCTGCCGCCCGCAGAAGCGCCGCCGCATCTGATCGTTATCGTCAACCATTGACCTCCACCGCCACCCGGCGTCCATTGCGGCGCTGCAGGTGGCTCCCACAAGCGGTGGCGACCGCCTGCGGCAGCTGAAAATTTCAAGGAATCCCAAGTGGCACGCTATATCGGCCCCAAGGCCAAACTCTCCCGCCGTGAAGGCACAGACCTGTTCCTCAAGAGCGCCCGTCGCTCGATCGCGGACAAGGCCAAGTTCGACACCAAGCCAGGCCAGCACGGCCGCACTTCGGGCGCCCGTACCTCCGACTACGGCCTGCAGTTGCGCGAGAAACAGAAGGTCAAGCGCATGTACGGCGTGCTGGAAAAACAGTTCCGCCGCTACTTTGCCGAGGCCGAGCGCCGTCGCGGCAATACCGGCGCCAACCTGATGGGCCTGCTGGAGTGCCGCCTGGACAACGTGGTCTATCGCATGGGCTTTGGCTCGACGCGCGCCGAAGCCCGTCAGCTGGTATCCCACAAGGCCATCACCGTGAACGGTCAGTGCGTAAACATTGCCTCCTACTTGGTCAAGGCCGGTGACGCGGTGGCCGTGCGCGAAAAATCCAAGAAGCAGGCCCGTATCGTCGAGGCATTGCAACTGGCGCAGCAGGTCGGCATTCCGGCTTGGGTCGAGGTCAACGCCGACAAGGCCGAGGGTGTCTTCAAGAAGGTGCCGGATCGTGACGAGTTCGGTGCCGACATCAACGAGTCGCTGATCGTCGAGTTGTACTCGCGTTGATTCCCGGGGCGCACCAAGCGCCCATTGCGCACGCAAAAACCGTCCCCCATACCGCGAGGCATCGCGGTATGGGTGCTTCACCAGCCTTACCGGTGTAACGAGCTGGGGGTATTGAGAGGAAGTCTGCATGCAAACCAATCTGCTGAAGCCCAAGACCATCAACGTCGAGCAGCTGGGCCCCAACCGCGCCAAGGTCGAACTGGAACCGTTCGAGCGCGGCTACGGCCACACCCTGGGCAATGCCCTGCGCCGGGTGCTGCTGTCGTCCATGCTGGGCTACGCAGCAACCGAAGTGACGATCGCTGGGGTCGTACACGAGTATTCGTCCATCGACGGTGTCCAAGAGGACGTCGTCAATATCCTGCTGAACCTCAAGGGAGTAGTGTTCAAGCTGCTCAGCCGCGATGAGGTGACGCTGTCACTGCGCAAGGATGGTGAGGGCGTGGTCACCGCGCGTGACATCCAGACACCGCACGATGTCGAGATTGTCAACCCGGATCACGTCATCGCCTCGCTGTCTGCTGGCGCCAAGCTGGACATGCAGATCAAGGTCGAAAAAGGCCGGGGCTATGTGCCCGGCAACTTGCGTCGCTACGCCGACGAATCGACCAAGTCGATTGGCCGTATCGTGCTGGATGCCTCGTTTTCGCCGATCCGCCGCGTCAGCTACACGGTGGAGAGCGCCCGTGTCGAGCAGCGCACCGACCTGGACAAGCTGGTCATGGAGATCGAGACCAATGGCGCCATCACCGCAGAAGATGCAGTGCGCGCCTCGGCCAAGATCCTGGTCGAGCAACTAGCCGTGTTCGCGCAGCTCGAAGGCGGCGAGTTGGCAGCATTCGATGCGCCGGCCAGTTCGCGCAGTGCTGCCACGTTCGACCCCATCCTGCTGCGTCCGGTGGACGAACTCGAACTCACGGTGCGCTCGGCCAACTGCCTGAAGGCCGAGAACATCTATTACATCGGTGATCTGATCCAGCGCACCGAAAACGAACTGCTCAAGACGCCCAACCTGGGCCGCAAATCGCTCAACGAGATCAAGGAAGTGCTCGCCTCACGCGGCCTGACCCTGGGCATGAAGCTCGAAAACTGGCCGCCCGCCGGCCTGGACAAACGTTGATCGTTTTTTCCCCACTGGGGAGTGCTGCGGGCAGTACCTAATACGGCTGCCCGTTTTAATTGACTGAAAAAGGAAAGCACCATGCGTCACGGACACGGACTCCGCAAGCTCAACCGCACGACATCGCACCGCTTGGCGATGCTGCAAAACATGATGAACTCGCTCATCGAGCACGAGGCCATCAAGACCACCGTCCCCAAGGCCAAGGAATTGCGCCGCGTGATCGAGCCCATGATCACTCTGGCCAAGGAAGATACGGTGGCCAACCGCCGCTTGGCCTTCAACCGCCTGCGCAACCGCGACAGTGTGACCAAGCTGTTCAACGAACTCGGCCCGCGCTTCAAGGCTCGTCCGGGCGGCTACACGCGCATCCTGAAGATGGGCTTCCGTGTGGGTGACAACGCCCCCATGGCCTATGTCGAATTCGTCGAGCGTGCCGAAACAAAATCGCAAGAAACTTCGGACAACGCCTGAAAATAGGTTATACTTACGTTTCTGACGCGCGATGGAGCAGCCTGGTAGCTCGTTGGGCTCATAACCCAAAGGTCGGAGGTTCAAATCCTCCTCGCGCAACCAAATTCAGTAGGTTGATCTGCCATCAAAGACCCGCAACCAGCGGGTCTTTTTTTGCCCGTATTTTCTACGGTCGGATCTGCAATGGCCAATTTTCCAGATTGGACAGGGCAGAATGTTCAGCCTTCGCCCTTCATCTGTAGCGCGGCCGCATACAGTTCATTGCGCGGGACTCCAGTGAGCTGTGCGGCCAGTTTCACCGCTGCCTTGGTCGGCAGTTCCGGCAGTAGCTGGCGCAGCACGTCCAGGCCCTGTGTTCGGTCTTCCTGTGGTGCCGTGGGGTGCAGCAGCACCACGAATTCGCCGCGTGCGCGTTGCGGTGCGCCATCCAGCCAAGCAGCCAGCTCGTGCGCCCGATGGGTGCTGATCTCTTCAAATTGCTTGGTCAACTCGCGCGCCAAAGTGACGGGCCGGCAGCCCAGTGGCGCCAGTGCCTGCACCAGCTCGCGAATCCGATGGGGCGCTTCCAGCAGGATGACGCAGCGGCTTTCCTGCGCCAGGCGCTGCAATGCCGCACTGCGCTCGGCGCCCTTGGTCGGCAGGAAGCCCTCGAAGACAAAGCCTCCCTGCTGCGCTGCCGGAGCAATGGTGCCTGCCACACTCAAGGCCGTCGTCACGCTGCTGGCCCCGGGCAGGGGTATGCAGCGCAGACCCTCAGCCTGCACGGCAGCAGCCAGACGCGCGCCAGGGTCGCTCACCCCAGGGGTGCCGGCGTCGCTGACGTAGGCCACACGCTGCCCCTGCTGCAGCCGCTGCACCACCTGCTGCGCTCCCTGGACTTCATTGTGCTGGTGCAATGCCAGCAGGCTGCCGGTAGCCTTGTCGATGCCATAGGCACGCAGCAATGTCTGCGTATGGCGCGTGTCCTCGCAGGCAATGGCATCCACCAACTGCAGCACGTGCAATGCGCGCAGTGTGATGTCGGCCAGGTTGCCGATGGGCGTGGCCACCATGTACAGGGCGGCCTGCGGATAATGCTGGCCGGCAGCCGCGTCGTGTGCTGCGCTCAACGCCAGGGCAAAGGATGTGCTCAATGGGATTCCTCAACAAGGACAGGGCGGTGTCGGCCACGACTCGATCCAGGGGGCAGGCAGCAGAAGACCAGGCGTTGATCCACCTGCGGGCTGCTGGTCTGACACTGGTGGAGCGCAATTATCGGACTGCCGGTCGGGGCGGCGGCGAGATCGACCTGATCATGCGCGAGTCGGACGGCACGCTGGTCTTTGTCGAAGTGCGCAGCCGTGCGCACTCCACGCACGGAGGAGCGGGCGCCAGCATAGGTTTTGCCAAGCAGCGGCGCATCATCTTTGCGGCACGCTGCTACCTGATGCGCCTGTCCGTGCCGCCAGCATGTCGCTTTGATGCCGTGCTGGTCGAGGACGGACGGGTGCAGTGGCTGCGGGCAGCCTTCGACGCCAGCGGCGCCTGAGCAGTCGGGCGAGCGGTGCTGCGCGCCGGCAGGCGTGGCAGCGCGCACCCGAGGGCGACAGGTATGATTTGCGGCCCATGCTTGAGCAACGTATCCAACAGCACTTCATCGACAGCGCCGACCTCAAGTACCAGGCCGCGCAGACCCTGAGTCCGGCCATTGCTGCGGCGGCGCAGGCCATGGTGGCATGCATGACCAGTGGCGCGCGCGTGCTGGCTTGCGGCACCGGGCCTTGTGGTGCCTTGGCCCAGCAGTTTGCAGCGCTGTGCATCACCGGCTTCGAGCGCGACCGGCCCGAACTGGCCGCCCTGGCCATCGCGGCGGATGCCACCTGGTCGTGCGTCAGCGCCGAAGGTGGCCCCATCGATGCCCGCCTGGCGCAGCAGGTGCGCGCCTTGGGACAGGCGGGCGATGTACTGCTCATGTTCACCATCACCGGCAACGACCCGGCTCTGCTGCAAGCCGTGCAGGCGGCGCATGAGCGCGACATGACGGTGGTGGCCTGCTTTGGCCGTGATGGCGGCGCCCTGGCTGCGCAGCTGCGCGAGACGGACGTGCAGATCGGCGTCATGCACGAGCGCGCTGCCCGCGTGCGCGAAATGCAGGTCCTGGTGCTGCACTGCCTGTGCGACAGCATGGACATCTTGTTGCTTGGAGATCAGGAGATCCTGCTATGAAAATATTGCTGGTGCGTGGCCTGCTGGCTGCGCTGGCGGGCGCCGTGCTGTCCGCCTGTGTGCCGCTGGCCATAGGCGGCGCCGCCGTGATGGGCACGATGGTGGCCATCGACCGCCGCACCGCCGGCACGCAAGTGGAGGACGAAGGCATCGAGCTGCGCGCCGCCGGGCGCATACACGAGGCGTTCGGCGAGCGCGTACACGTCAACATCACCAGCTACAACCGCCAGGTGCTGCTGACCGGCGAGGTGCCTACGGCGGACGCTGGCCGACAGATCGAGCAGCTTGTGCGCGCCGTCGAAAACGTCCAGTCCGTGGTCAGCGACCTGGTTCTCATGGCGCCCTCGACGCTGGCGCAGCGCTCCAACGACACCTTCATCACCGGCAAGGTGCGCGCCAGCCTGGTCGATGCCAAGGACTTGACGGCCAGCGCATTCAAGGTAGTGACCGAGCGCAGCGTGGTCTATCTGATGGGCCGCGTCACGCAGCGCGAGGCCACGCGCGCCGCCGAGATTGCGCGCGGCGTCAACGGCGTGCGCAAGGTGGTGCGTGTTTTCGAGCTGGTCACGGAAGAAGAGCTGAGCCGCCAGATGGCAGCGCCGGCCATCCAGGATCCGGCAGCCGCCCAGACACCGGCCAAGCCCTGAGCGGCTCTCTTGACCATGCGTCGTGCGGTTGGCGTGCTTCCCGCCGAACCCTCAACGCATGACGCACAAACGTTGAACAAGCCCCAGGCTCAGGAGCCGTCTTTTTTCGGCACCAGGCGGGTGATCAGGCTGGACGTGTCCCAGCGCCCGCCGCCGGCGCCTTGCACGTCGGCATAGAACTGATCGACCAGCGCCGTCACCGGCACGCGTGCGCCATTGCGCCGGGCCTCGTCGAGCACCAGGCCCAAGTCCTTGCGCATCCAGTCCACGGCAAAGCCGAAATCGAAGCGCCCTTCGACCATGGTCTTGCCGCGATTGTCGAGCTGCCAGCTCTGCGCCGCGCCCTTGCCGATCACGTCCAGCACCAGCGGCATGTCCAGGCCGGCCTGCTGGCCGAAGGCGATGGCCTCGGACAGGCTTTGCACCAGGCCAGCGATGCAGATCTGGTTGACCATCTTGGCCAGCTGTCCGGCCCCGCTGCTGCCCACCAGCGTGACGGCGCGGGCGAAGGCCAGCGCCACCGGGCGCACGGCATCGAAGGTGGCCTGGTCGCCGCCGCACATCACCGTGAGCTGGCCGTTCTGTGCGCCCGATTGCCCGCCCGACACCGGCGCGTCCAGGAACTGCAGGCCACGCTGCGCCGCCAGGGCGTACAGCTCGCGCGCCACTGCCGCCGAGGCGGTGGTGTGATCGACGAAGATGGCGCCCGGCTTCATGCCGGCAAAAGCGCCCTCCGGCCCCAGTACCACGCTGCGCAGGTCGTCGTCGTTGCCGACGCAGCAAAACACGATGTCGGCATCGCGCACCGTCTCGCGCGGCGTATGGGTATGGTTTTGGTCTGCAGCCGGCGTGAATTCAGCGCACCAAGCTATCTTTTTGATAGCGTTTCGGTTGTACACCGCAACCGTGTGGCCAGCGCGCGCCAGATGGCCGGCCATGGGATGGCCCATGACCCCAGGCCCAGGAAGGCGACGCGGCGGGAGGGCGTGGCTGCATAGTCGCGGGGATTGATGCTGCTGGTCATGCGGACGGGGTTCCTTGAAAGAGGGACGAGGCGTTCTTGCCGCCTGCAGGGAGGGAGGCTGGCAGTTTCAGACGATGGTCAGGTGTTCGGTGCCGGCGGCCAGGTCGGTGGTCTTGAGGCGTCGGCTGTTGAGCTTGATCTGCAGCCGCAGGTCGTTGACCGAGTCGGCATTGCGCAGGGCATCCTCGTAGCTGATGACGCCTGCCTCGAACAGGTCGAACAGCGATTGGTCGAAGGTCTGCATCCCGAGGTTGCGGCTTTTCTTCATGATTTCCTTGATCTCGGTGACCTCGTTTTTGAAGATCAGGTCGGCGATCAAGGGGGTGTTCAGCATGATCTCCACGGCGGCCGCACGGCCCTTGCCGTTTTGGTGCGGGATCAGTCGCTGCGAGATCATGGCGCGCAGGTTCAGCGACAAATCCATCAACAGCTGCTCGCGCCGCTCCTCGGGAAAGAAGTTGACGATGCGATCGAGCGCCTGGTTGGCGCTGTTGGCGTGCAGCGTGGCCAGGCACAGGTGGCCGGTCTCGGCGAACACCACGGCGTGCTCCATGGTCTCGCGGTCGCGGATCTCGCCCATCAATATCACGTCGGGCGCCTGGCGCAGGGTATTTTTCAGCGCCACCTCCCAGCTGTCCGTGTCCAGGCCGATTTCGCGCTGGGTCACCACGCAGTTCTTGTGCGGATGCACGAATTCCACCGGGTCTTCCACGGTGATGATGTGGCCGTAGGTGTTCTCGTTGCGCCAGTCCAGCATGGCCGCCAGCGTGGTGGACTTGCCCGAGCCGGTGGCACCCACCAGGATGCACAGGCCGCGCTTGGTCATGACGATTTCCTTGAGCACCTGCGGCATCCCCAGGCCGTCGATGGAGGGCGGGCGCGTCGGGATGGAGCGCATGACCATGCCCACCCGGCCCTGCTGCACAAAGGTGTTGACGCGAAAACGCCCGATGCCCGCCGGCGAGATGGCGAAGTTGCACTCCTTGGTGCGCTCGAAGTCCGCCACCTGGCGGTCGCTCATGATGGAGCGCGCCAGCGCCAGCGTGTGGCCGGGCGTGAGCGGCTGCGGCGAGACCTTGGTGATCTTGCCGTCCACCTTGATGGCCGGCGGGAATTCGGCCGTGATGAACAGGTCGCTGCCCCCCCGGCTGACCATCAGCTTGAGCAGATCGTTGATGAATTTACTGGCCTGATCGCGTTCCATGTCCGTGCTTTCGTATTGCCGTGTAGCCGTGCAACCCGGCTTCAGCCCGGGAAGTTCTCCGGGATCTTGGCCTTGCTGCGGGCCTCTGCCGGGCTGATGATGTTGCGCCGCACCAGATCCGTGAGGTTCTGATCCAGCGTCTGCATCCCCAGGCTGTTGCCGGTCTGGATGGCCGAGTACATCTGCGCCACCTTGGCCTCGCGGATCAGGTTGCGGATGGCACTGGTGCCCAGCATGATCTCGTGCGCCGCCACGCGGCCCTGGCCGTCCTTGGTCTTGCACAGGGTCTGCGAAATCACCGCCTGCAGCGACTCCGACAGCATGGCGCGCACCATCTCCTTTTCCTCGGACGGGAAGACATCGATGATGCGGTCGATGGTCTTGGCGGCGCTGGACGTGTGCAGCGTGCCGAACACCAGGTGGCCGGTCTCGGCGGCGGTCATGGCCAGGCGGATGGTCTCCAGGTCGCGCATTTCGCCCACCAGGATGGCGTCCGGGTCTTCGCGCAGGGCGGACTTGAGGGCGGCGGCGAACGACAGCGTCATCGGCCCGACCTCGCGCTGGTTGATCAGCGACTTCTTGGACTCGTGGACGAACTCGATCGGGTCTTCCACCGTCAGGATGTGGCCGTAGGAGCTTTCGTTGAGGTAGTTGACCATGGCTGCCAGCGTGGTGGACTTGCCCGAGCCGGTCGGCCCGGTGACCAGCACCAGGCCGCGCGGCTTGAGCGACAGGTCGGCGAAGATCTTCGGGGCGTTGAGCTGCTCCAGCGTCAAAATCTTGCTGGGAATGGTTCGGAACACCGCCGCCGCGCCCCGGTACTGGTTGAAGGCGTTGACGCGAAAGCGCGCCAGGCCGTCGATCTCGAAGGAGAAATCAACCTCCAGGAACTCCTCGTAGGCCTTGCGCTGGGTGTCGGTCATGATGTCGTACACCATGGCATGGACGGTCTTGTGATCCAGGGGCTCGACGTTGATGCGGCGCACATCGCCATGCACGCGGATCATGGGCGGCAGTCCGGCGGACAGGTGCAGGTCGGAAGCCTTGTTCTTGACGCTGAAGGCGAGCAACTGGGTGATGTCCACGAAAATTCCCTCGGGTGGATTGCTTTTTGAAACGTCGAAAGGTCTGATCAAACATTATGGCGACGATAGCCGAGCAACTGGCGCAGGTGCGTGCGCGCATCGACAAGGCCTGCGGCCGCGCCGACCGCGCCCCGGGCTGCGTGGCCCTGATGGCCGTGTCCAAGACTTTCGGCGCGCAGGCCGTGCTGGCTGCCGCGCAGGCTGGCCAGCGCAGCTTCGGCGAGAACTACCTCCAGGAGGCAGTGGACAAGATGGCCGCCGTGCAGACGCTGGCGCCGGCGCTGGCCGGGCAGCTCGTCTGGCATTGCATCGGCCCCATCCAGAGCAACAAGACGCGCCTGGTGGCCGAGCACTTTTCCTGGGCCCACACCATCGACCGGCTGAAGATCGCCCAGCGCCTGTCGGATCAGCGCCCGCAGGACATGCTGCCCCTCAATGTCTGCATCCAGGTCAACGTCGATGGCGGCGCCAACAAGTCCGGCGTGCCGCCCGAACAGGCGCTGGAGCTGGCGCGCGCCGTGGCGCAGCTGCCGCGCCTGGTGCTGCGTGGCGTCATGGCCATCCCCGAGCCGGCGCCGGATTTCGCTGCGCAGCTGGCCGTGCATCAGCGCGTGCGCGCGGTGTTCGACGCCATCGCCGCCTCAGGCCCCCAGGGACTGGAGCACTTCGACACCCTCTCGCTGGGCATGACGGGCGATCTGGAGGCGGCGATTGCCGCCGGCAGCACCCTGGTGCGCGTGGGCAGCGGCATCTTTGGTGCGCGTCCTCCTCAGGCCGCCGCGACCTGAGAGTGCGCTCACGACCTTGGTGACACCTTTAAGGTCTGCAGACAGCGGCCCTTTGCATCTTGCACACAACGCATGGCGCACAACTTCCAAGACCGTGAATACGGCTCTGAGCCGGCGCCTCCGGGACGGGGTTGACCGGTCAGGGGCGCTTCATCTTGCACTCGGTGCCTTGAGCCAGCTCGTTGCCCGAATAGGCGGCGTCGGTGCGGAAGCCGTAACGAGTACCTTCCCAGCCGAGCTTGACAGCCTTGCCGTCGACTGGAGCGATGGTGTTGACGACCTGCGGCAGCAGTAGCTGGTGATCTTCGCCACGCATACGCAGCGGCCCCAGTGTGGTTTCGACCGTGAGGTCTTCCAGCGCACGGGCAATTTTTACCGGATCGGTGGATTGCGCCTTGCTGATGGCCGCTGCCAGAAAGCGGGGTGTCAGGTCGATGCGCGGCGCCAGGAAGTCCTTGCCGGTCTTGGCCTTGTAGGCCGTAGCCAAGGCATCCACCTTGGGAGCGTCGGCCTGGCCGGGATGCCATTCAGCCACCCAGGTCAGCTGGCCCATCCCCGCCTGGGAGACGGCCAGCACAGTGCCGGGCACAGAGCCGGCGCTGTGGTTGAAGTAGCGCAGGTCATGCCCGGCCTCGCCGGCTGCCTTGAGCAGCAGTGTCATGTCCTGCCCCCAGTTTCCGGTGATCACGGAGTTGGCTCCCGAGCCCTTGATCTTGGAGACGTAGGGCGCAAAGTCCTTGACGCGCCCGATGGGGTGCAGCGTCTCGCCGGTGAACTGGATGTCGGGGCGCGCCAGAGTCACGAGTTCGCGGCCATAGTGCGCCCACTGCTTGCCGTGCGCATAGTCCTGGTTCAGCAGATACATCTTCTGGATGTCGCTCTGGCCCTTGATGTAGTTGGCGATGGCTTTCATCTTCATGGCCGTGTTGGCCTCGAACTGGAAGTGCCAAAAGCTGCACGCCTTGCCGGTCAGCTCAGGATCGATGGAGGAATGGTTCAGCACCAGTACCTCCTTGCCCGGGTTGCGCTGGTTGTGGCGGGTGGCGGCCTGCACCAGCGCCGTGACCACCGACGAGCCTGAGCCGCCCGTCACGATGGCCCGGGCGCCTTGGTCGATGGCCGCTTGCAAAGCACTTTGGCTCTCCTGCGCCGACAGCTTGCTGTCGAATTGCAGCAGCTGCAGCTGCGTGCCCTTCCACAGGCCGCCTTTGGCGTTGATGTCCTCGATCGCATATTGGGTGTGCGTCAGCATCAACTCTCCGACGTTGGCGAATGGCCCGGAGAGGGGATCGATGTAGGCGATCTTGAAAGTTTCCTGGGCGTGGGTGCTGATGGCGCACAGGGCGAGAGCGGCGGCCAGGGGGAGCAGGCGTGGAGTCATGAGGCACTTTCTTCAGGTGGATTGGGGGCAGACAGGGGAGGCGGTGCTGGCTTGCGGCGCACCTTGCGCAGGCCCAGGACGCGCCAGGCCAGCTCGGACAGTTCGCGCACCACTTCGGCGGGCGCCAAGCGCCCATCGGGGCGATACCAGTGATAGAGAAAGCCCGGCAGGCTGCAGGCGGCCATGGCTGTCAGGCGGGTTTCCTTGAAGTCCAGCATTCCGTCCTCGCGGGCCTGCTCCATCAGCGCGCACATGCGGTCATAGAAGTGGTTGGCCAGCTTCTTTTGCATGGCTAGGAATTCGGGCCGGAACACCTGCGGCTCGCGATATGGGAAAAAGGCCGCCGGGTGATGCTCGATAGTGGCGCGAATCAGCCGCTCGACGCCCTCGGTGACCTTGAGATGCGCCGGGCGCGTGTCGTCCTCGGGGAAGTCCATGGCAGTGAAGCAGGCCACGGCTGGACGCCAGCACAGCGTCTCGAAGATTTCCTGCTTGTTGCGGAAGTAGTAATAGACATAGGGCTTGCTCACCCCGAGCGCCTGGACGATCTGCTCCATGGTCGTGAGGGCGTAGCCTTGGGCATCGAACAAAGTCTCTGCTGCCGCCAGGATGCGCTCACGCTTTTCGTCAGTGGCAGCAGTGCTGGCGCGCTGCCGGCCCCGTGCCTGCACCGGGGACTTTTCCCAGAAGGGAGCAGTTCTCGAAATGCTTGTCGCTTTTGTTCTACCCATCAGTAGTATTTTTCTACCAATCGGTATACATTGGCAATACGGTGCCTGGCCGCTGTCCTCATGGCAAACCCTCGGAAGGCGCCGCGAAACAACGATTTCTGACATACAGGAGACAGTTCATGGATCGCACTGCAGATCGCCAGCCCTTGCACGAACACCTGCGCCGCCACGCCCGCGCGACCCCCGGGGGCACTGCCATCGACTGGTACGGCCACAGCATCAGCTGGGCCGAGCTGGACGCCACCAGCGATGCCTTTGCCGCGCGGCTGCAGGCGCTGGGTGTGCAAAAGGGCGAGCCGGTGGTGCTGTTCCTGAACAACTGCCCGCAATACCTGGTGGCGCACTACGGCATCCAGAAGATCGGCGCCATCGTCTGCCCCAGCGGCCCGCTGAACAAGGAGCACGAGCTGGCCTACCAGGTGGGCGACCTGAAGGCGCGCGTCATCGTGGCCGCTGCCGACTTGCTGCCGGTGGTGGACAAGGTGCGCCCAGGCAGCCAGCTCGAGCACGTCTTCGTCGTGCATTACGCCGACCTGCTGCCCGGGCAGCCCACCATTGACCCGCCTGCCGAACTCGTGGCCGCACGCCAGGCGCCGCGCCAGGTGCCCGCCGACTGCGAGGACTTCCTGACCGTGATGCGCGCCGCTGCGCGCCCCGCGCCGGTCGAGCTGAGCCTGGACGACGTGGCCTTGATGACCTACACCAGCGGCACCACCGGCCTGCCCAAGGGCGCGATGCTCAGCTATGGCAACGCCCTGTTCAAGACCGAGGTCACGGCACAGACAGCGCAGATCGGCGCGCAGGACATAGCGTTGTCGGTGGCGCCGCTGTACCACATCGCCGGGATGCTGATGGGCGTGAACGTGCCGGTGCTGGCGGGCGCCCGGCAGGTGCTGCTGTTTCGCTTCGACCCGGTGGCGGTGCTGCAGGCCATCGACCGCCACAAGGTCACGCACTGGTACTCGATTGCGCCGATGAACTTCGCCTGTATGCAGGTGCCCCAGCCCGAGCGCTTCGACCTGACGAGCCTGCGGCGCAACCCGGTCACCAGCTTCGGCATCACTCTGACCGAGCCGCTGGCACAGAAATGGCAGGCCTTCACCGGCGGGCCGTGCATCAGCTGCGAGGCAGCCTACGGCCTGTCCGAGACGCACACCATGGACACCGGGATGCCGTTCGATGCCATCCGCTGGGGCACGCACGGCAAGCCCATGCCGGGCGTGGCCATCCGCATCATCGACCCGGCCACCGGCGCCGAGCTGCCGGTGGGCGAGATGGGCGAGATCACCCTGCTGTCGCCGGGCAACTTCAAGGGCTACTGGAATAAGCCCGAGGCCACGGCGGCCACGCTCAAGGACGGCTGGGTACACACCGGCGACATGGGCCGCATGGATGCCGACGGCTATCTGACCTTCACCGGGCGCTTCAAGGAAATGATCAAGGTCTCGGGCTACAGCGTCTTCCCCGAGGAGGTCGAGGCCATCCTGAACAAGCATCCCGCCGTGGCGCAATCGGCGGTGATCGGCGTGCCCGACGCGGCCAAGGGCGAGGTCGTGCGCGCCTTCATCGTGCCGCGCCCCGGGCAATCGGTGCAGGAGGCCGACTTCATCGCCTGGTGCCGCGAGCACATGGCGCCCTACAAGGCGCCGCGCGAGGTGCGCGTGATCGACGCCCTGCCGGCCACTGGCGCCGGCAAGGTGCTGCGGCGGCTGCTCAAGGACGCGGCCTGATTCTTCCCTCCCTCTCCCGCGAGGGAGCGGGCGGAGGTGAGCTGCGGGCGCACGAGCAGTCAGCCTTCCAGCTCCCTCTCACCCTGGGGGAGAGGGAGAAGCGGCCGCGAGCCGGCTCCAAGCAAGCGCATGCAGCTATCAAATTTGAATAAGTCGCCGAATATGTTCGAGAAAGTCCTGATCGCCAACCGCGGAGAGATTTCCATCCGCATCGCCCGCGCCCTGCAGGAGCTGGGCGTCGCCAGTCTGGCCGTCTTCGCCGAGGACGACGCCCACGCCCCGCACGTGCAGGCCGCCGATGCCGCCGTGGCCCTGGCTGCCAGCGGCCCGGCGGCCTACTTGGATGGCGCACAGCTCATCGCCATCGCCCGCGCGCACGGCTGCGATGCCATCCATCCCGGCTACGGTTTTCTGAGCGAGCGCGCCGACTTCGCCCAGGCCTGCGCTGACGCCGGCCTGCGCTTCATCGGCCCGACGCCGGCGCAGCTGGCGCTGTTCGGCGACAAGGCGCGCTCGCGCGAGTTGGCGCAGCAGCAGGGCGTGCCTGTCATGCCCGGCAGCGCCAGCGCGGTCAGCCTGGAGCAGGCGCGTGAATTCTTCAGCGCCCAGGGCGGCGCCGGCGTCATGCTCAAGGCCGTGGGCGGCGGCGGCGGGCGCGGGATGCGCGCCGTGCGCAGCCTGGCCGAGCTGGAGGACGCCTACGCGCGCTGCCAGCGCGAGGCGCGCGCCGCCTTCGGCGTCGAGGGCGTCTATGTCGAGCGCCTGATGGAAGGCGCGCGCCATATCGAAGTGCAGGTGCTGGCCGACGGCCACGAGGCCATCGCCCTGGGCGAGCGCGAATGCACGCTGCAGCGGCGCTTCCAGAAGCTGGTGGAGATTGCGCCCAGCCCTTCGCTCACGCCGGCGCTGCGCGCGCAACTGCAGGGCGCTGCGCTGACCCTGGCGCGCGCCGTGGCCTACGAAGGCCTGGGCACCTTCGAGTTCCTGGTGGACTTGCGCAGCGAGGACTTGCCCTTCGTCTTCATCGAGACCAACGCCCGGCTGCAGGTCGAGCACACCATCACCGAGGAGGTCACCGGCATCGACCTGGTGCAGGCCCAAGTGCGCCTGGCCGCCGGCGCCCGGCTGGCTCAGCTGGGGTTGGACGCCGCTGCCCCGCCCCCCGTGCGCGGCTGCGCCATCCAGTGGCGCATCAACGCCGAGACGCTGGATGCCCAGGGCAACGCCGTGCCCGGCAGTGGCCGGCTGGCGCGCTTCGACCTGCCCGGCGGCCCCGGCGTGCGTGTCGATAGCCACGGCCAGGCCGGCAGCGCGCCCTCGCCGCACTACGACACGCTGCTGGCCAAGCTGATCGTGACCGCCCCGGATGGCTTCGAGGCGGCGCTGCGCCGCTCGCAGCGCGCGCTGGCCGAGTTCTATATCGACGGCCTGGCGACCAATCTGGCGCTGCTGCGCGCGCTGGCCGAGCGGCCCGAGATGCGCAGCCAGCAAGTCCATACGCGCTGGCTGGAAGGTGTGCTGCCGCAGTTGCTGGAAGAAGCAAAAACCATAGCTGTCAGCGCTTGTCCAGCAAGGCTTGAGGGCCAAAATCATACAAATTCTCCTGCTGTTGCCGGGGATGCTCCGCCAGCCCCTGCAGGCGCCCTGTGCGCCCCTATGTCGGCGCGCCTGGTGCAGTGCAGCGTGGCCGAGGGCGAGTGGGTCGCCGCCGGCGCCGAGCTGGCCCTGCTCGAAGCCATGAAGATGGAGCACGTGCTGGCTGCGCCGCACGCGGGCCGCCTGCGCCAGTGGCTGGTGGCGCCGGGCGCGCAACTGGCGCCAGGGCAGGCCATCGTGCTGCTCGACGCCGCCGGCGACCAGCAGGGCGAGGCCGCCAGCGGCCCGGCCACGCAGCACGACCCGGAGCACATCCGCGCCGACCTGCAGCGCGTCATCGAGCGCCATGCGCACACGCTGGACGCCGCCCGGCCCGAGGCCATGGCGCGCCGCCACGCACGCGGCAGCCGCAGCGCACGCGAGAACATCGCCGACCTGTGCGACGCCGGCAGCTTCATCGAATACGGCCAGCTGGCCGTGGCCGCGCAGACGCGCCGGCGCAGCATGGAAGACCTGATCGCCAACACGCCCGCCGACGGCATGGTCACCGGCATCGGCAGCGTCAACGGCGCGCACTGCGAGAACGAGGAACGCGCCCGCACCGTGGTCATGGCCTACGACGCCACGGTGCTGGCCGGCACCCAGGGGATGCGCAACCACGCCAAGACCGACCGGATGCTGGGCCTGGCGCTGGATCAGCAGCTGCCCGTGGTGCTGCTGGCCGAGGGCGGCGGCGGTCGGCCCGGCGACACCGACATGGCCATCGTCGCCGGCCTGCACGTACACACCTTTGCCGCCTACGCCGCCCTGTCCGGCCAGGTGCCGGTGGTTGGCATCGCGCACGGACGCTGCTTTGCCGGCAATGCGGCGCTGCTGGGCTGCTCGGACGTCATCATCGCCACGCGCGCGAGCAACATCGGCATGGGCGGCCCGGCCATGATCGAGGGCGGCGGCCTGGGCGTGTTTGCGCCCGAGGACATCGGCCCGAGCGGCGTGCAGCACGCCAGCGGCGTGATCGACGTGCTGGTGCAGGATGAGCGCGAGGCCGTGGCGGCGGCGCGGCACTATCTGTCGTTCTTCCAGGGCCGGGCGCGCCAGTGGAGCGCGCCCGATCAGCGCCTGCTGCGCGCCGTGGTGCCGGAAAACCGCCTGCGCGTCTATGACACCCGCGCTGCCATGACGGGTCTGGTGGACGAGGGCAGCCTCTTGCCGCTGCGCACCGGCTTTGGCGTCGGCATCCACACGGCCCTGGCGCGCATCGAGGGCCGGCCAGTGGGCCTGCTGGCCAGCAACCCGGCGCACCTGGGCGGCGCCATCGACGCGCCGGCGGCCGACAAGGCGGCGCGCTTCATGCAGTTGTGCAACGCCCACGGACTGCCCATCGTCAGCCTGATCGACACGCCCGGCTTCATGGTCGGGCCGGATGTCGAGCGCACCGCCCAGGTGCGCCACGTCAGCCGCCTGTTCGTCACCGCCGCCAGCCTGCGCGTGCCGTTTTTTGCCGTGGTGCTGCGCAAGGCCTATGGCCTGGGGGCCATGGGCATGGCGGCGGGCGGGCTGCACGCGCCGGTGTTCACCGTCTCCTGGCCGACGGGCGAGTTCGGCGCCATGGGGCTGGAAGGGGCGGTGCGCCTGGGCTTTCGCAAGGAGTTGGAGGCCGTGGCCGAGGGGGCCGAGCGCGATGCGCTGTTCCAGCAGCTGCTGGCGCGCCAGTACGCCCACGGCGAGGCCATGCACATGGCCAGCACGCTGGAGATCGACGCCGTGATCGACCCGCTTGAGACCCGCGCCTGGCTCGCGCGCGGCCTGGCCTCGGCGCAGCTGCGCGAAGGCCGCGCGCGCTTCGTGGATACCTGGTAGGCCGGTGGTAAGCTGCCCCGCCCTGGGGCCGCGCGCCCGCTATTTCTGGAGAAAACCACACCATGCCCGGACTGCTTCCCGATATCGACCCTGATGGACTGCTGGAGTTTTCCGTTGTCTATACCGACCGCGCGCTCAACCACATGTCCCGGCGCTTCGTCGGCGTCATGCAGGACATCCTGGCGACGCTCAAGGAGGTCTATCACGCGCACACCGCAGTCCTGGTGCCGGGCAGCGGCACCTTTGGCATGGAGGCCGTGGCGCGCCAGTTTGCCAACCGGGAAAAGGTGCTGATCGTGCGCAACGGCTGGTTCAGCTACCGCTGGACGCAGATCTTCGACGCCGACGCTGGCCTGGGCGGCGGCTCCGTGGTCTGCAAGGCGCGCCAGCAGGAAGGCGGCAGCCAGGCGCCCTGGGCGCCTTGCCCGGCGGACGAGGTGGCTGCCGCCATCCGCGCCGAAAAGCCCAGGGTGGTGTTTGCCCCGCATGTGGAGACGGCCAGCGGCATCATCCTGCCCGATGACTATCTGCGCACTGTGAGCGAGGCCGCGCACGAGGTCGGCGCGCTGTTCGTGCTCGACTGCGTGGCCTCGGGCGCCATGTGGGTGGACATGCAGGCCACGGGCGTGGACGTGCTGATCAGCGCGCCGCAAAAGGGCTGGAGCGGCTCGCCGTGCTGCGCCATGGTCATGCTGTCCGAGCGCGCGCGGGGCGCCATCGAGGGCACGCAAAGCTCCAGCTTCTCGTGCGACCTCAAAAAATGGATGCAGATCGCCGAAGGTTACGAAAAAGGCCAGCACGCCTACCACACCACCATGCCCACCGACGCACTGGTGCTGCTGCGCGACGTCATGCTGGAGACGCGCGACTACGGTTTCGGGCGCGTGCGCGCCGAGCAGATCGAGCTGGGCGCCAAGGTGCGCGAGCTGCTCGAATCGCGCGGCTTTCCCAGCGTCGCCGCCGAGGGCTGGAAGGCGCCGGGCGTGGTCGTGAGCTACACCACCGACCCCGGCATCCAAAGCGGCAGGAAGTTCCTCGAAGCCGGCCTGCAGACCGCCGCCGGCGTGCCGCTGCAGTGCGGCGAAGGGCCGGACTTCCAGACCTTCCGCATCGGCCTGTTCGGGCTGGAGAAATGGCACAACGTCGAGCGCACCGTAGGCCACTTGCGCGCAGCGCTCGACCAAGTGGCGCCGCGCGGCTGAGGCTGCCCTCAACAGGCGGCGCGCTCGTCCTCTTCGGCCTGGTGGGCGCGCGCGATCGCCAGGATCACGTCGCGCGCCAGGCGCCGCTTGGGCACGGGCAGGCGCAGATAGATCTCGAACAACTCGCGATCCTGGTAGCCCAGGCCGGCGTGCCAGGCCTTGGGACGCTCGCTCACGCGTTGCGGGTTGTCCATGCCGTAGCCCAGCTCCTGTACCGGAACGTCCAGCCACGTGGCCAGCGTCATGAGCTTCTTGTGGTCGGGCATGGTCTGTCCCAGCAGCCAGCGGCGCACGCCATGCAGCGTCATGGGCTTGCCCCAGTGGCGCATGTTGAACTCGCGCTCCAGCACTGCGGGCTTGGCCTCATAGCCCGCCGCAGCCATGGCCTGGCGTAACTGCTGCGCAAACCGTTTTTTTGCATCCTGCATCCGGCCACACTAGGAAGGCCACTGGAATGCTGGGTTACTTGATTTAATAGTCACGTAAAACGTCTGCTTACAAGTTGCGTTAAGGCCTCCTGGCGCAACAGGCGGCAGGCGGGCCTGGCCTGGGGCCTTGCATCCAATGGAAATCGCACCCCCGACACGTGCCCAGCGCGAGGCCATGCTGGCCAACATGCGGCGTCTGCGCGAACTGGACGAAGCGCCCGCGCCTGCCCAGCAGTCCAGGCCGCCGGACTGAATGCGCGTCTGGGCGCACATGCGGGCGCACCGTGCTCCTACAGCGGGGCGATGGACTGCGGTCGCAGCGCCGGTCTATGCTCGGCTCCATGCACGTGCCATTCCCGCAGCCCCAGGCCAGCGGTGAGGCTGCGGCTGCCGAGCCAGCCGCCAGCACCGCCTCCGCTGCCTCCGCCGTCCACGCGCGCCAGCTCACGCGCGCCAAGCGCCAGGCCACGGGCTTGTTGCTGGCCGTCATTGCCGTCTTTGCGCTGACGCACTTCCTGCCGCCGAGCCTGGCCGTGCGCTGCCTGCGCGCCGTGGCCGAGGCGGCCATGGTCGGCGCGCTGGCCGACTGGTTTGCCGTCTCGGCGCTGTTTCGGCGCATCCCGCTGCCGCTGGTGTCGCGCCACACCGACATCATTGCGCGCAACAAGGATCGCATCGGCGGCAACCTGGCCGGCTTCGTGCGCGATAAGTTCCTGGACGCGCCCTCGCTGGTGGCCATGATCCGCCAGCACGACCCGGCGCGGATGCTGGCGCAGTGGCTGGCCGCACCGGCCAACGCCGAGCTGCTGGGCCGCCAGGTGGCGCGGCTGGCGCTCACCGTGCTCGACACCATCGAGGACGCCAAGATCCAGGCCTTCCTGGCGCGTGCCGCGCGCACCCTGGTCGGACGGCTGGACATCTCCGCCACCATGGCCTCGGCCCTGGGCGCGCTCACGCACGAGGGCCGGCACCAGGCGCTGCTGGATGCCCTGCTGGCACGCCTGGGCGAGCGCGTGCGCACGCCCGAGACACGCCAGTTCATCGCCGACACGCTGGTGCAGTGGCTGCGCCGCGAGCACCCGCTCAAACAGCGGATGCTGCCCACCGACTGGCTCTCGGGCAAAGGCGCCGATGCCATCGCGCACGCCGTCGATACGCTGCTCAAGGCGATCGCCGAAGACCCGCAGCACGAGTTGCGCGAGGCGCTGGACGGCGCCATTGCCCGCCTGATCGAGCGCCTGCAGCAAGACCCCGAGTGGGCGCGGCGCGGCGAGGAAATCCGCAGCTATCTGCAAAACGACGAGCTGCTGGGCGAGTATGTGTCCGGCATGTGGCAGCAGGTGCGCCAGCGCCTGCGCGCCGACCTGCAGGACGAGGCGTCCGAGCTGTCGCGCCGTGTGGCCGGCATGGGGCTGTGGCTGGGCGCCTCGCTGGCCGGCGACGCTGCCCTGCGCGTGCGCCTGAACGTGCGCCTGGAGCTGTGGGCTGCCACCTTCGCGCCGGATGTGGCGCAGTCCGTGGCCGAGCACATCCAGGCCACGGTGCAGCGCTGGAACGCCCAGGAGACGGCGCGCCTGGTCGAGCTGCACATCGGCACCGACCTGCAGTACATCCGCATCAATGGCACCATCGTGGGCGGCCTGATCGGGCTGGCGCTGTTTGGCGTGTCGCACGCCGCGCCGCTGTGGGCGCTGCTGGCGGGGCCGGGCGGCTGAGTGTGCTCCAGACGGGCCGCAACTGCCCTGTCTTTTGCATGAAAATCGGCCCAAGCCCTTGCCAGTCAAGCGCTGACAGCTATCTTTCTTGAATCACACTCCGTTCATCGCCCGCCCATGGAACTGTCCATCGCCGACCTGCTTGCCGCCTACGCCAAGAGCGTGCTGTTCGTGGTGGCCGGGGTGCTGCCTATCATCAACCCGCTGGCCACGGCGCCCATCTTCGTCAGCCTCACGGGCGAACTCAGCGAGGACAGCCGCCTGTGGCTGGCGCGGCGCGTGGGCCGCTACGTCATGGTGCTCCTGATGGGGGCCATGCTGATCGGCTCGTATGTGCTGCACATCTTCGGCATCTCGCTGCCGGTGGTGCGCGTGGCCGGCGGCCTGATCGTGGCCTCCATTGCCTGGAACATGCTGCACGCGCAAAGCGTGGCCAGCCAGGACGCGACCAGCATGGCGCAGTCGCTGAGCGAGGAGAAGGCGCGCATCAACGCCTTCTACCCGCTCACCTTCCCGCTGACCTTCGGGCCGGGCACGATTGCCGTGTCGATCGCCATCGGTGCCAGCCTGCACGTGCGCACCAGCCTGCCCACGACCATCGCCAACATGGCCGGCGGCCTGACGGCAGCCGTGCTGCTGGGGCTGCTGGCCACGCTCACCTTCCGCTACGCGCCGCGCCTGCTGCGGATGCTGGGCGAGACCGGCAAGATCGTCTTCCTGCGCCTGATGGCCTTCGTGCTGCTGTGCGTGGGCGTGGAAATCCTGTGGGACGGCGTGCGCGCGCTGCTGGTCAGCATCCTGCCGGCGGCAGCGGGCTGAACGGACTCGCAGCGGTCAGAAGCGGAAGTCCAGTGTCTTGGGCGCGCCGCCGACTTGCACCGTGCGGGCGTGGCTCTGGCCGGCGCCCTGCACCTCAACGCGGTAGCTGCCGGCGGGCAGCTGCAGCAGGCACACCGGGCCGGCAGCGTTGAAGGTCATGGTCTGCGCGCTGGCGCCCTGGGCGGTGATGCGCACGCCAACGTCGGCTTCATAGGCGCCGTCGGCGCGGGCAAACAGCAGCGACAGCGGATAGCGCCCCATGGCGGCGCGCATGGCGGTGGACTCGTCCGTGCCGATGCCGCCGCACTGGTAGCGCAGCGCGCCGCTGGTCTGCTGGGCGGGCAGATGGGCCTGGGTATCCGTGGGGGCTGCCGCCTGCTGCGCCAGGGCGGCGGAGCTGGCCAGCAGGGCGCCCAGGCACAGCGGGGCCAGGCGGCTGAACGGATGGCTGAACGGGCGGATGAACGAACGCATGGGCATGGCAAATCCTCCTGGCCGGAAAAGAAAAGCCCATGCTGGTGCCGACGCGCGCGCAGCCCTGTCAGCGCAGGGCGCCCCCGGCTGTGGTGCAAGCTGCCGGGGCGGCGGTCAGAAGCGCGGCAAGTCCGGGTGCGCCAGCCGGCCTGCGCGCACCAGCATCTTGCCGTACTCGGCACAGCGGTTGAGCGTCGGAATCACCTTGCCGGGGTTGAGCAGCTCGGCCGGGTCGAACGCCGCCTTGAGCGCCAGCATCTGGGCGTTTTCCTCGGCGGTGAACTGCACGCACATGCTGTTCAATTTCTCCACGCCCACGCCGTGCTCGCCGGTCACCGTGCCGCCCATGGCCACGCTGGTCTCCAGGATGTCGGCGCCGAACAGCTCGCAGCGGCGCAGCTCGTCGGGGTCGTTGGCGTCGAACAGGATCAAAGGGTGCAAATTGCCGTCGCCGGCGTGGAAGACGTTGACGCAGCGCAGGCGGTATTTCTTCTCCATCTCGGCGATGGCCAGCAGGATGTCGGCCAGGCGCTTTCTCGGGATGGTCGAGTCCATGCACATGTAGTCCGGGCTGATGCGCCCGCTGGCCGGGAAGGCGTTCTTGCGCCCGCTCCAAAAGCGCGCGCGCTCGTCCTCGCTGCCGCTCACGGCAATGGCGGTGGCGCCGGCAGCGGTCAGCACGGCGCTCATGCGGGCGATTTCCTCCTCGACCTCCTCGGGCGTGCCGTCGCTCTCGCACAGCAAGATGGCGGCGGCGCTCAGGTCGTAGCCGGCGTGGACGAAATCCTCCACCGCTGCGGTCATGGGCCTGTCCATCATCTCCAGCCCTGCCGGGATGATGCCGGCGGCAATCACCGCAGCCACGGCGTCGCCGGCTTTGCGCACGTCGTCGAAGCTGGCCATGATGCAGCGCGCCAGCTGCGGGTGCGGGATCAGCCGGACGGTGATCTCCAGCGCCACGGCCAGCATTCCTTCGCTGCCGATCACGGCGGCCAGCAAGTCCAGCCCGGGGGCGTCCAGCGCCTCGGCTCCGAAGGTCACCGGCGTGCCGTCGGCGCCGTAGCCGCGCACGGCAAGCACGTTGTGCAGCGTCAGGCCGTATTTCAGGCAATGCACGCCGCCGGAGTTCTCGGCCACGTTGCCGCCGATGGTGCAGGCGATCTGGCTGCTCGGGTCGGGCGCGTAGTACAGGCCGTGCGGCGCGGCCGCCTCGCTGATGGCCAGGTTGCGCACGCCGCACTGCACGCGCGCCGTGCGGCTGACCGGGTTGACCTCCAGGATGCGGTTGAAGCGCGCCAGCGACAGCGTCACGCCCAGCGGGTGCGGCATGGCGCCGCCCGACAGCCCGGTGCCGGCGCCGCGCGCCACCACCGGCACCTGCAGGCGGTGGCAGGTCTGCAGTACGGCCTGCACTTCGCTCTCGGTCTCGGGCAGGCAGACCACCAGCGGGCGCTGGCGGTAGGCCGTCAGGCCGTCGCATTCATAGGGCGTGGTGTCCTCGGCCTGCCACAGCAGGGCGTGCCGGGGCAGGCAGGCGGACAAGGCCTGGACGACCTCGTTCTGGCGCCGGGCGCGCTCGGCGGGGCTGGGGGTGGGGACGGGGCTGAAGCCGGGGCTGGAGGGCGCAGTCATGGCGGCAACTGTAGGCCAGTGCCGGGGCCACGGGGTTGAGCTTTCTTGCAGCGATGTGTGAAAACGCTGCGCCTGAAACTCACTTATTGATAGCTTTCAACGTTTGACAGTAAAGGGTTTGAGGCCGATTTGACCAAAATATATTGGCTTCAGTGCATGGCGCGGCGCAGCCATTCGGCAAAGGCCGCGCATTCCCAGCGATCCATGGTGCCGGTGCGCCAGCACAGGTAGTGGGCGTGCGGGCTGGGTGCGTCGATGTCGAACAGGCGCACCAGCAGGCCCTGATCCAGCCAGGGCGCGCCCAACTTCAGGCGCACCAGGGCCACGCCCATGCCGGCAGCAGCGGCGTCGCACATCAGGCCCACGTCGTTGAATTGCGAGCCTTCGGCGGGCGCCGGCCAGTCCAGCGCGCAGGCGTCGAACCAGCTGCGCCAAGGCTCCAGCGGGCTTCTGAGCAGCGGCACTTCGGCCAGGTCTTCGGGCCGCTCGAAGGGGCCGTGCTCGCGCACGAAGGCCGGCGAGGCCAGGGGCGTGACGATGTCGCGCGCCAGTTCGATGTGCTCCATGTCGGCGTAGTGGCCGGGGCCGAAGCGCACCACCAGGTCGGCGTCCTCGGCCACCACGTCCAGCAGCGGAATGGACACCTGCAGCGCCAGGTCGATCTCGGGGTAGGCCTCGGTGAACTGGCGCAGGCGCGGGATCAGGATGGCGCGGGCAAAGGTCGGCGTCACGGCGATCTTCAGGCGCCGTTTGGCCGGGTTGGTTGCCATGCCGGGAAAGCGCTGCAGCGCCGTGAGCCCCTCGCGTACGTGCGCCAGGTAGGCGCTGCCGTCGGTGGTCAGCGAGAAATCCGAGCGGCCGAACAGCCGCGTGCCCAGGATCTGTTCGAGCTGCTTGACGCGGTGGCTCACCGCACTGGGCGTGACGCACAGCTCGTCGGCGGTCTGCGTCACGCTGCGCAGGCGCGCCAGCGCCTCGAAGGTCAGCAGGCACTGGATGGGCGGAATGCGCCGCAGGCTGGCGCCTTCGGGGATGGTCATGGCGGATGGCGGCGCGGCGGGCTTCAGCGAAAGACCACGGTCTTGTGCCCGTTGGGCAGCACGCGGTGCTCGCTGTGCCACTTGACGGCGCGCGCCAGCACCAGGCTTTCGGTGTCGCGGCCGCGCGCCGTCAGGTCTTCCACAGTGTCGGTGTGGTCGGCGCGGGCCACGTCCTGCTCGATGATGGGGCCTTCGTCCAGGTCAGCGGTGACGTAGTGGGCGGTGGCGCCGATCAGCTTGACGCCGCGCTCGTGCGCCTGGTAGTACGGCTTGGCACCCTTGAAGCTGGGCAGGAAGCTGTGGTGGATGTTGATGGCACGCCCGGCCAGCTTCTGGCACAGATCGTCCGACAGCACCTGCATGTAGCGCGCCAGCACGACCAGCTCGGCGCCCTCGGCCTGGATGATCTCGTACTGCCGCGCCTCGGCCTGGGGCTTGGTGGCAGCCGTGACCGGAATGTGGTGGAACGGGATGTTGTAGCTGGCCGCGAGCTGGTAGAAGTCGCGGTGGTTGCTGATGATGGCCGCCACCTGGATGGGCAGCAGGCCGCTTTTGACGCGAAACAGCAGGTCGTTGAGGCAGTGGCCCTCGCGGCTGACCATGATTACGGTCTTCATGGGTTCGCCCACCGTGTACAGTCCCAGGCGCATCTGCAGCGGCGCGCCGAACTCGGCCAGATGCGCGCGCAGCGTGGCCGCGTCGTGGGCATCGCAGGCAAACTGCACGCGCATGAAGAACAGGCCGGTGGCGTGGTCGTTGTATTGCGCGGCCTCTTCGATGTTGGCGCCGTGCTCCAGCAAAAAGCCGGAAACGGCATGTACCAGTCCCAGGCGGTCGGGGCAAGAGAGTGTCAGAATGTAAGCTTGGCTCATGGTGGCGGATTGTCGCAGCAGGGCCAAGCACGTTGGCAGGCCATGGACTTCGACATCCCGGAGCAAAAATCACGCATGACGCCCCTGTGGGGCATGTTTCTGTACCTCACCGTGGGCACTGTCTGGGTGGTGGTGGGCGACGCATTGCTCGACCACTGGGCGGCAGGCAGCCCTCATCTGGCGCGCTGGCAGCTGGCCAAGGGCTGGCTGTTCGTGCTGCTGACGGGACTGCTGGCCTGGTGGCTGCTGGTGCGTATGCGCCGCGCCGAGCAGCTGCGCTCGGCGCTGTCGCACGAGCTGGCGCAGGTCGTGCGCCATGCGCCAGCGGGCATCGCCCGGGTCGATCCGCACAGCCTGCAGATCCTGTGGGCCAACGAGCGCCTGTGTACCTGGCTGGAGCTGCCGCTGCACGCGCTGCGCGGGCGCCGGTTCTCTGATCTGGTGGTGCCGCCGGATGGCATTCCGTCAGCACAACAGCTGGAGGAGCTGCTGGCCGGGCGCATCGAGCGCTACCAGGGCGAGCGCGTCTGCCAGCCCGCCGGCGGCGGCGAGCAGCTGCCAGTACTGTGCAACGTCAGCCTGGTGCCCGCTGCCGAGGGCATGCCCGAGCATCTGGTATGCGTGCTGCAGGACATGGGCGAGATCGGCGCCGCCCGCGCCGCGCTGGCGCACAGCCAGCGGGTGCTGGGCCAGGCGCTGGAGGGCAGCGGCAGCGGCCTGTGGGACTGGGATCTGCTGCAGCAGCGCTCGACCTACTCGCCCGGATTGCTGCGCCTGCTGGGCCTCGCCGGCCCACAGCCCGAGCCAGGCCACCTGCTGCTGCTGCAGCGCCTGCATCCGGACGACCTGGAGCGCGTGCGCGCTGCCGTGGAGCAGGCCATCGCCACCGGCGAGGCCTTCGAGGTGACGGCGCGGCTGCAGCACGGCAGCGGCGAATGGCGCTGGTTCCACGCGCGCGGCCAGCGCCATCTGGATGCCGACGGGCAGCCCGAGCGCTTCTCGGGCATCCTGACCGATCTGAGCGCCCGGCGCGCTGCCGAGGAGCGCCAGCGCCTGGCGGCCACGGTGGTGGACAACACCATCGAGGGCGTGGTGGTGACCGACGCGCAGATGCAGATCCTGTCGGTGAACGCCGCCTTCACGCGGCTGATGGGCTACACCGAGCAGGAGCTGCAGGGCCACACGCCGCGGCTGTTCAAATCCGGGCGCCACGGCAAGGAGTTCTACCAGCTCATGTGGGACGCCATGCAGCGCACCGGCCACTGGCAGGGCGAGATCTGGAACCGGCGCAAAAACGGCGAGATCTTCCCGGAGCGCATGTCGCTGTCGGAGGTGCGCGACGGCCAGGGCGAGGTCACGCACTACGTGTGCATGTTTACCGATATTTCCGAGGAAAAGCAGCAGCAGGAGCGCCTGGAATTCCTGGCCCACTGCGACCCGCTGACGGGCCTGGCCAACCGGCTGTGGTTCGGCGAACAGTTGCAGGGCGTGGTGCAGCAGGCGCAGGCCAGCGGCGAGCGCCTGGCGGTGCTGCTGCTGAACCTGGATCGCTTCAAGGATGTCAATGGCAGCTATGGCCACACCGTGGGCGATCAGGTGCTGCAGCACATCGCCCAGCAGGTGCGCTCCGAGCTGCGCCCGGGCGACCTGATCGGGCGCCTGGCCGGCGACGAGATCGCCGTGGTGGCGCGCCACCTGCGCCATGCCGACGGCGCCGCCGCCGTGGCGCGCAACCTGATCGGCGCCGCCGCCCGGCCCTGGCACACGCCCGACGGCGTGGCCGTGGTCGTGGGCGTGAGCATCGGCATCTGCCTGTACCCGGAGCACGCCGACAACGCCCAGCACCTGCTGCAGGGCGCGCACGCCGCCGTCTATGGCGCCAAGGCGCGCGGGCGCGGGGCGTATTGCTTTTTCTCCGAGCAGATGACGCAGGACGCGCGCGAGCGCCTGCGCATCGAGGCGCGCCTGCGCCTGGCCCTGGCGCGCCAGCAGTTGCAGCTGTACTACCAGCCGCAGGTGGACGTGGCCAGCGGGCGCATCGTCGGCGCCGAGGCGCTGGTGCGCTGGTTCGACCCCGAGGAGGGCATGATTTCGCCGGCGCGCTTCATCCCGGTGGCCGAAAGCTCGGGCGTGATCGGCGCCCTGGGCGACTGGGTGTTGCGCGAGGCCTGCCGCCAGGGGCGCAGCTGGCAGGATGCCGGCCTGCCCCGGCTGCGCATCGCGGTGAACGTCTCGCCGCGCCAGTTCCAGGTCAACGACGTGGCTGGCAGCGCCGCCCAGGCGCTGGCGGCCAGCGGCTTTTCCGCGCGCAACCTGGAGCTGGAGCTGACCGAGAGCGTGCTGGCCGAGCGCCCCGAGGAGGCCCGCCAGACGCTGCTGCGCCTGCATGAGCTGGGCGTGACCATCGCGGTGGACGACTTCGGCACCGGCTACTCGTCGCTGGCGCAGCTCAAGCGCTTTCCCATCGACGTGCTCAAGATCGACCAGAGCTTCACCCGCGACGTGCCGGCCAGCGGCGACGACATGGCCATCAGCGCCGCCATCATCGCCATGGGCCACAGCCTGGGCCTGCAGGTGGTGGCCGAAGGGGTGGAGACGCCGGCGCAGCTGGACTTCCTGCGCGAACGCGGCTGCGATCTTTACCAGGGCTATCTGTGCAGCCGCCCCCTGCCCGCCGATGAATTCGCAGCCCTGCTGCGTGCCAGCCTGGAGCCGGGCGCTGGCGCTGCTGGGGGCATCGACAGCCGGCGCTGAAAGGCTCGGGCGCATTTGCGAAAATGGCGCGCTGCGCGCCGGCGCGTCCGGCCTGCCGGTGTTTTCGGCCCTGGCCCCGCCCCTGTCGATCCCGAGCGGCCTGCACGGCCCTGCCAAAGACTGCACCGCCGTGGCAAGGCAATGACGGATACCCCAGCAGGGACTTTGTGGATTTTGCGCGACTGTGCGCCAGCAACCGCCGGCGCCGACCGCAAACCCCGCGCTGCCCGCATGGGGTGCCGAGCCGGCGCTATGGAAATCACAGCCCGGACAGCCCCGGGACACAAGCTGGCACACCTGCCCGGGCGCCGGGCCGCTCCCCGGGTGTACAACCCCTGGCCCGGCCCGCCCTCCACGGCCCGGCTATCGCCGCTTTGGCGCGATGGCCGGCGCGCCCCGTTCTTCATTCCTCTTTTTCTTTCCTTTCTGCCGAGAACCCGACGCCATGCAACGCGAATCCACCAGCCTCGCCCCAGCCTGCCCGCCCAGCCCATCAGCCAGGATGTGCTGAGCGAGAAATATTTCAAGAACGGCGAGAGCAGCGAGGAGCATCTGTTTGCCCGCGTGGCGCGCGCCCTGGCGTCGGTGGAAAAGCCCGAGCTGCGGCAGAAATTCGAGCAGCGCTTTCTGGAGAACCTGCGCGCCGGCGCCATTGGCGCCGGGCGCATCATGAGCGCCGCCGGCACCGACATCCAGGCCACGCTCATCAACTGCTTCGTGCAGCCCGTGGGCGACTGCATCCAGGGCGTCGATGACGCCGGCTACCCCGGCATTTACGAAGCGCTGCGCGAGGCCGCCGAGACCATGCGCCGAGGCGGCGGCGTGGGCTACGATTTTTCGCGCATCCGCCCGCGCGGCGCGCTGGTCAAGGGCACGGCGTCCATGGCCTCCGGCCCGTGCAGCTACATCAACGTGTTCGACCAGTCCTGCTCCACGGTGGAGAGCGCCGGCGCCCGGCGCGGCGCGCAGATGGGCGTGCTGCGCATCGATCATCCGGATGTGCTGGACTTCATCACTGCCAAGCGCACGCCCGGGCGCTGGAACAACTTCAACGTGTCCGTGGGCGTGCCGGACGCCTTCATGCAGGCCGTGGAGCAGGACGGCGACTGGGAGCTGATCCACGCCGCCGCCCCCGGCCAGGAGCTGATCCGCGAGGGCGCCTGCCAGCGCGCCGACGGCCAGTGGGTCTATCGCAAGCTGCGCGCGCGCGAACTGTGGGACACCATCATGAAGTCGGCCTACGACTTCGCCGAGCCGGGCATCCTGTTTCTCGACCAGATCAACACCGACAACAACCTGCGCTATACCGAGAACATCCAGGCGACCAACCCCTGCGTCACCGCCGACACGCGGCTGGCCACGCAGCATGGCCTGGTGCGCATCGGCGACCTGTACCACGCAGGCGCGCCGCTGCAGGCCACGGTCGATCGCCGCGCACTGGGCCAGCCGGGGCGCGGCGTGGAAGTGCGCCCGGCCAAGCCGGCCTTCATGACGGCGCGCCAGGCCGAGGTCTTCAAGGTCACGACCGAAGACGGCTACGAGATCAAGGCCACCGCCTGGCACGATTTCTACACCCAGCGCGGCAAGATCAAGCTGTCCGAGCTGCAGGTCGGCGACGAGCTGTGGGTGCAATCGGGCAAGGGCCAGTTCGGCAGCCAGGGCGGCGAAGACCTGGGCCTGCTGCTGGGCCTGGTCACGGGCGATGGGCACTTCACGCACCGTGGCAAAGGCCAGGAAGTGGTGTGCATCAACCTGTGGAACCAGGAGCGCGCCCTGGCCGAGCGGGTGACCACGCTGGTCAACACCATGATCGCCGGGGCCGCGCGCACGCCGCGCAGCTACCGCGTTGCACCGGTGGCCGTGGCCGAGCGCAACCAGGTCTTCATCCGCTCGGTGCTGCTGGCGCGCGTGCTGGCCCTGTGGGGCTTCACGCGCGAGACCAAGCTGCGCGTGCCGGAAGTCGTCTGGCAGGGCAGCGAGGCCTGCGTGCGCGCCTACCTGCGCGCGCTGTTCCAGACCGACGGCACGGTGAACGTCTGCAGCAATGGCAGCAGCTGCTCGGTGCGCCTGGCCTCCAGCCAGCCGCAGCTGCTCAAGGACGTGCAGGTACTGCTGAGCAATTTCGGCGTCTTCAGCCGTGTGCGCCTGCGCCGCCAGGCGGGCATCAAGGCCCTGCCCGATGGCCGGGGCGGGCGGGCCGACTACGCCTGCCAGGCGCAGCACGAGCTGATCATCGACGGCCAGTCGCGCGAGCAGTTCATGCAGGAGGTCGGCTTTTTGCTCGACTACAAGGCCGAGCGCTATCGCCAGTGGGTGGCCGACAAGGTGCTGCACAAGACCCAGCGCTTTGCCAGCCGCATCGCCGCCATTGATTTCTGCGGGCGTGAGGCGGTCTTCGACACCACTCAGGACGACCACAACACCGTCATCTTCAACGGCCTGGTGACCGGGCAATGCGGCGAGCAGCCGCTGCCGCCCTACGGCTGCTGCGACCTGGGGCCGGTCATCCTGACGCGCTTCGTGCGCAACCCGTTTGGCCTGCAGGGCGAGGCGGCGTTCGACTTCGAGGCCTTCGAGGCCGCCGTGGCCACGCAGGTGCGCGCGCTGGACAACGTGCTGGACGTGACCTTCTGGCCGCTGCCGCAGCAGCAGGCCGAGTCAAGCGCCAAGCGGCGCATCGGCGTGGGCTTCACCGGCATGGGCAATACCCTGGCCATGCTGAAACTGCGCTACGACCGCCAGGACGGGCGCGACATGGCCGTCAAGATCGCCCGCCGGATGCGCGACGCCGCCTACCGCGCCTCGGTCGAGCTAGCGCGCGAGAAGGGCGCTTTCCCCAAGTTCGACGCCGAGGGCTATCTGGCCGAAGGGACGTTCGCCAGCCGCCTGCCCGAAGACCTCAAGAAGCAGATCCGCAAGCACGGCATCAGAAACAGCCACCTGCTGTCGATCGCGCCCACCGGCACCGTGAGCCTGGCCTTTGCCGACAACGCCTCCAACGGCATCGAGCCGCCGTTTTCCTGGACGTACACGCGCAGAAAGCGCGAGGCCGACGGCAGCAAGAGCGAGTACACCGTGGAAGACCACGCCTGGCGCCTGTACCGGACGCTGGGCGGCAATGTTGAGCAGTTGCCCGAGTACTTCGTCAGCGCCATGGACATGAGCGCCGCCGACCACGTAGCCATGATGGAGGCCGTCCAGCCCTACGTGGACACGGCCATTTCCAAGACCGTCAACGTGCCGGGCGACTACCCCTACGAGGACTTCAAGGGCCTGTACCTGCAGGCCTGGCACTCCGGCCTCAAGGGCCTGGCCACCTATCGGCCCAACAGCATCCTGGGCGCGGTACTCGAAGTCACGCCGGCTGCTGCGCCGGCGCCAGCGCCTGCCGAGCCGGTGGCCGAGCCGGCGGCGCCGGTCGATCCCATGCGCACCGTGATCGAGAGCCGGCCGCACGGCGGCCTGGCGGCCGTGGCCGAGAAGATCGAGTACTGGACGCAGGAAGGCCACAAGCGCCTGTACCTGATCGTGTCCTTCCTGCCGGTGCCCGACGGGCGCGGCGGCACCGTCGATCGGGCCATCGAGTTCTTCATGCCAGTGGGCCAGAGCGGCGAGTCGCAGCAGTGGATCACCTCCAGCATGAGGCTGCTGTCGCTGGCCGCGCGCGGGGGCTTCCTGGAGCGCGCCCTGTCGGACATGCGCAAAGTGGCCTGGGATCGCGGCCCGGTGCGTCTGGGCACGCACACCCGCGCCGATGGCGTGCAGGTGCCGCTGTGGCATGACTCGGAGGTGGCAGCGGTAGCCTATGCCGTGCAGAACATCCTGGCGCGCCGCCTGGCCGAGCCCGAGCAGCAGCTGCTGCCGCTGGACGAGCCGGCGATCGCCGTCAGCGGTATGCCGCCGGCCATGGCCGGCAAGAAGTGCTTCGAGTGCGGCGCCCACGCCGTGATCCGCAAGGACGGCTGCGACTACTGCACCCAGTGCGGCGCGCTGGGCAGTTGCGGTTGATTTGCTACTGATTAAGTAGCTATCATCGCTTGTCCAACAAGGCTTCAGGGCATATTTCATGGTGAAAATGGCGCTGGCGGAAGGTGATTGCGCCAGCGGCCTACACTGCCGCCATGCGCCATCGCCCCACGCTCTCGACCAAGCTGCTGGCCATGGGCACGGCCTTCTTGCTCGTGGCCCTGGCCTCCATTGGCTTCACCCTGTGGGTGACCTGGAAGCTCGAAGGCGGCGCGGCGGCCGTCAACGAGGCTGGGCGGCTGCGCATGAACATGCTGCGCATGGTGCTGGCCCAGCAAAGCGGTACGCCGCAGGAGTTCGACCAGCTCGCCCAGCGCTTTGACACCAGCCTGGAGCTGCTGCGCACGGGCGACCCCTCGCGCCCGCTGTTCGTGCCCTGGAGCGACGCCACGCGTCAGCACTATGCGGCCATCGTGCAGGAGTGGCAGGCCATCCGCTCGCAGTGGCGCGGCCAGGCGCCGACGCACGAGCAGGCGCTGGTGCGCGGCGACACCTTCGTGACCGAGCTGGACGCCTTCGTGCAGGCCATCGAGGAGCAGATCGCGCGCTGGACGGCGGGCCTGCACCTGTTCCAGCTGCTGATGGTGGCGCTGGCCATCGCCGCCGCCGTGACCTTCATGGCGCTGAGCTATCTGCTGGTGCTCAACCCGGTCATGCGGCTGCAGCAGGCGCTGGCACGGCTGCAACGCGGCGAGCTGGGCACACGCCTGGCCGTGGAGGCCGACGACGAGTTCGGCCAGCTCACCGCCGGCTTCAACCGAATGGCGCACGCGCTGCAGGCCTCGCACCAGGATCTGGAGCGCAAGGTGCGCGAGAAGACCGCCAGCGTCGAGGAGCACAACCAGCGCCTGGCTGCGCTCTACCAGGTCAGCGCCCTGGCCGCCGAGGCCGGCAGCCTGGACGCGCTGACCCAGGGCTTCGTGCAGCAGGTGCGGCGTGTCGCCGCCGCTGACGGCGCCGCCGTGCGCTGGTCGGATCAGGCCAATGAGAGTTATGTGCTGCTGGCCGCCGATGGCCTGCCGCAGGCCATGATCGAGCACGAGCACTGCGTGATCGCCGGCTCCTGCGGCTGCGGCCAGCCCCAGGCGACGGCGCGGATGCGCGTGATACCCATCGTGCCGGCCACCGACATGCAGTTGCCGCACTGCCGCGAGGCGGGCTTCCAGACCGTCATCAGCGTGCCGGTGCAACTGCACCAGCGCCTGATGGGCGAGGTGACGCTGTTCTTTCGCCGCCCCTACGCGCTGGCCGACGACACGCGCGAGTTGCTGGCCAGCATGGCGCGGCACCTGGCCAGCTCGATGGAGAACCTGCGCGTCAGCGCGCTGGAGCGCGAGGCTGCTGTGGCCGCCGAGCGCAGCCTGATCGCGCGCGAGCTGCACGACTCGATTGCCCAGTCGCTGGCCTTCCTGAAGATCCAGGTGCAGCTCTTGCAGGGCGCGGTGGCGCGCGGCAACGACGCGGCGCGCGACTCGGCAATAGCCGAGCTGGATGTCGGCGTACGCGAGTGCTATGCCGACGTGCGCGAGTTGCTGGTGCACTTTCGCACGCGCACGCAGGACGAGGACATCGAGGGCGCGCTGCGCGCCACGCTGTCCAAGTTCGAGCACCAGACCGGCGTGCCGACGCAGCTGGCCATGTCCGGCCAGGGCCGGCCCCTGGCGCCGGACGTGCAGATCCAGGTGCTGCACATCGTGCAGGAGGCGCTGTCCAACGTGCGCAAGCACGCCGGCGCGCGTCGGGTCGAGCTGCGCGTGCAGCGCCATCCGCGCTGGCGCTTCGAGGTGCGCGACGATGGCTGCGGCTTCGATCCGGCCGCCGTGCCGCCGGACTCGCTGCACGTCGGCCTGGGCATCATGCGCGAGCGCGCCGAACGCATCCAGGCCGAGCTGAGCGTGCAATCCCTGCCGGCAGGGCGCGGCACCAGCGTGGTGCTGGAGCTGGCGCCAGCCGACCTCGTCGAAACCCCCGGTGCCGCTGCGCCCGCCCCCTCACTGGACAGCCTGCCATGACGACGCCTGCCGCCGCCACACCCCACCCGACCGCCCATCCTGGCGACGACATCTCCGTCTTCCTGATCGACGACCACACGCTCTTGCGCCGTGGCCTGGTGGCGCTGCTGGGCCAGCAGGGCGGACTGCACGTCGTGGGCGAGGCCGGCGACGCCGCCGAGGCGCTGCGCCTGCTGGCGCAGCTGCGCCCGCAGGTCATCTTGCTGGACAACCACCTGCCCGGCGTGCGCGGCGTGGATGCCATTGCCGGCCTGCGCGAGGCCTCGCCGGCCAGCCGCATCGTCATGCTGACCGTGAGCGAGGACGGCGCCGACCTGGCGGCGGCGCTGCAGCGCGGCGCCCAGGGCTATCTGCTCAAGACCATCGATGGCGAGCTGCTGGCCGCGGCCATCCGGCGCGCGGCGCGCGGCGAGCCGGTGGTCAGCCCGGAGATGATGGGCAAGCTGGTGGCTGCCTTCCAGACCCAGGGGCCGCCGCCCGAGCCTGCCGTGGCCGAGCCCGAGGCAAGCGGGCAGGGCGACGCCGCGCCGCTGTCGCCGCGCGAGGAGGACGTGCTGCGCGAGATCGCACGCGGCGCCAGCAACAAGGAGATCGCCCGTACCCTGGACATCGCCGAGACCACGGTGAAGATCCATGTGCAGCACATCCTGCGCAAGCTGGGCCTGTCCTCGCGCGTCCAGGCGGCGGTCTATGCCTCCGATCGCGGGCGGCGCGGCTGACGTCTGGCCTGTGCCTTGATGCCTGTCAATTCCCATGATGAAGGTGCGGATACATTAAGGAACAGATGTAACCCGGACTGCCGGCGGCAGGGCGGGCCAGTTTCTGTCGTTTCCTTGAGGTACCTGCATGCATATCGGTCAGCGTCTGTGGCGCCGTCAGCGCCTGGGCATCAAACTCGCATTCACCAATTTCATCTGGGTCAGCGCCATCGTGGCCTGCCTGATTGGGGGCATTGCCTGGGGCGTCACGCGCAACATGTACGGGCAATTGCAAGCCCAGATGGAGCAGGGCATCACCATGCTCGGGCGCTTCATCGAGGCCAGCGACAAGGATCTGCGCCAGCGCATTGGCTTCCTGGCCGACAGCCTGGAGGCGACGCTGGCCAGCGGCCCGGCATCCCAGGACGGCGCACAGGGGGCACAGGACGCAGAGAGCGCAGAGCCGTCTCAGCCACGGCAGTCGCCGGGCGATGCGGCGCCCGGTGGCGACAGCGAGCGGCTGGAGCGCTTCACGCGCACCACGGGTGCCGTGGCCACGCTGCTGGTGCGCCAGGGCGACGATTTCGTGCGTGCGGTTTCGTCGCTGCGCGACGGGCAGGGCCGGCCAGTGCAGGGTATGCCGCTCGAAGCCGGCCACCCGGCACTGGCGGCACTGCGCGCTGGCGAGCGCTACACCGGCATCGCCACCATGTTCGGCAAGCAGTACATGACGCACTACCGCCCGGTCAAGGATGGGCAGGGCGCCGTCGTCGGGGCGACGTTTGTCGGGCAGGATTTCTCGGCCCTGCTGAACCAGCTCAAGGCCTCGATCCGCGAGCTCCAGGTGGGCGGCGAGGGCGGCTACTACTTCGTGCTGCGCGCCGACCCGGGCGAGTTCTACGGCACCCTGGCGGCCCACCCCAGCCAGGAGGGCAAGAACCTGGTGCGCCTGGAGGACGGCAGCGAGGGGCCGGCCTTCGTGCGCCAGATGCTGGAGCGCAAGCAGGGCGTGATCGAGTACGAGTGGCTGGATCCTGGCGCTACCAGCACCCGCGACAAGCTGGCCGTGTTCGGCCACTATGCGCCCTGGAACTGGGTCTATGCCTCCAGCGCCTACAAGGATGTCTTCGTGGCCGATGCGCTGCGCCTGCTGGCCATCTTTGCCGCCCTGGGGCTGGCGGCGGTGGCCGTGCTGGCCGGTGTCTGGTGGCTGCTGATCCGGCGCATGGTGGTGCGTCCGCTGCGCCAGGCCAGCGATCTGGCCGGGGCCATCGCCCAGGGCGACCTGACCGGGCGCATCGAGCACCAGCGCGCCGATGAGATCGGCCATCTGCTCGACGACATGAACAAGACCGTCGCCGGCCTGCAGCAGGTGGTGCGCACGGTACATGCGCGCGCCGACAGCGTGGCCACGGCCAGCGCCGAGATCGCCCACGGCAACCAGGATCTGGCCAGCCGCACCGAGAGCGCCGCCAGCGCCCTGCAGGAAACGGCTGCCGCCATGGAGGAGCTGGGCAGCACGGTGGCGCACAACGCCGAGCACGCGCGCACGGCCGAGCAGCTGACCGGCGCGGCCCAGCGCGTGGTCACCGAGGGTGGCGATGCGGTGCGCGCCGTGGTGCAGACCATGCAGGGCATTGCCGCCAGCAGCAAGAAAATTGCCGACATCACCAGCGTGATCGACGGCATCGCCTTCCAGACCAACATCCTGGCGCTCAACGCCGCCGTGGAGGCCGCGCGCGCCGGCGAGCATGGCCGCGGCTTTGCTGTAGTCGCCGGCGAGGTGCGCAGTCTGGCGCAGCGCAGCGCCCAGGCGGCCAAGGAGATCGACCAGCTCATCGCCGCCAGCGTGGCCGAGATCCAGCAGGGCAACGCCCGTGCCAGCCGCGCCGGCGAGACCATGGAGCAGGCGATCGCCGAGATCCGCAAGGTCACGCAGCTGATTGCCGACATCAGCCACGCCAGCCGCGAGCAAAGCACCGGCGTGGCCCAGGTGGGCGAGGCGGTGGGCAACATGGATCAGGCGACGCAGCAAAACGCCGCCCTGGTCGAGCAGATGGCGGCGGCGGCAGAGAGCCTGCGCCAGCAGTCCGACGAACTGGTGGGCGTGGTGTCGATATTCCGGCTGCCCGGACAGGCGCCGGCGCTGGCACTGAGCGCCTGAACTGCTGGACATCCCAAGGCCGCGCCCCCTTCGAGGGGCCGGGGCGCCCAGGCCTTGCGTGCGCCTGCGAGCGCGTGCGTCGTCGTTGTGCATCGCACGCCAAATGCGCAGTTTCAAAAAATGATAGCTATCAGCGCTTGCCCTACAAGGGTTTGGGCCTGATTTCATCTTGAATCTGGCTGTGCCATAGTTCTTTGGGAGTAGGTCTTTCACGGGCGGCCATCGTTCTTTTGCCGCGCCCGGCCCGTGCCACGGAAGGATGGGCGCGCCGCCCGGTTGCGATGACCATTGCGGGCATCACACAACCGGAAAACCTGCAATGGCTACCCCGTCACAGACAGCGGCAGTCGATACCCGCCGCAACGCCCGCGCCTGGTCGGTGCTCATCGTCAGCACCCTGGCCTTCACCGCGTGCTTCATGGTCTGGATGATGTTCGGCGTCATCGGCATCCCGATCAAGAAGATGCTGAACCTGTCGTCCACCCAGTTCGGCCTGCTCACCGCCATGCCGGTGCTCACCGGCTCGCTGATCCGCGTGCCGCTGGGCATCTGGACGGACAAATACGGCGGGCGCATCGTCATGACGGTGCTGCTGGCCATCACCGTGCCGGCCATCTGGGTCATGGGCTATGCCACCGAGTACTGGCATTTCCTGGTGATCGGGCTGTTCGTCGGCCTGGCCGGAGGCGCGTTCTCGGTGGGCACGCCGTATGTGGCGCGCTGGTTCCCCAAGAACCGCCAGGGCATGGCCATGGGTGTGTATGGCGCTGGCAACTCGGGCGCGGCGGTGAACAAGTTCGTCGCCCCGGTCATCCTGGTGGCCTTCGGCTGGCAGGCCGTGCCGCACGTCTATGCCGCCATCATGCTGGGCGTGCTGGTGCTGTTCTGGATCTTCAGCGCCAGCGACCCGGCGCACCTGGTGGCGAGCAACGTGTCGTTCACGCAGCAACTCAAGGCCCTGAAAGACCCGCGCGTGCTCAAGTACTGTCAGTACTACAGCATCGTCTTCGGCGGCTACGTGGCCCTGGCCCTGTGGATGGTGCAGTACTACGTGGGCGAGTACGGCCTCGATATCCGCGTGGCCGCGCTGCTGGCGGCGTGCTTCTCGCTGCCCGGCGGCGTGCTGCGCGCCATCGGCGGGGTGCTCAGCGACAAATACGGCGCGCACAGCGTGACCTGGTGGGTCATGTGGGTCAGCTGGATCTGCCTGTTCCTGCTGTCGTACCCGCAGACCGACTTCACCATCCAGACCGTCAACGGCCCCATGACGCTGCATATCGGCCTGAACGTCTATGTCTTCACCGGCCTGATGTTCATCCTGGGCATCGCCTGGGCCTTCGGCAAGGCCAGTGTCTTCAAGTACATCAGCGACGACTACCCCGGCAACATCGGCGCCATCAGCGGCATCGTGGGCCTGGCCGGCGGCCTGGGCGGCTTCATTCTGCCCATCCTGTTCGGCCTGCTGATGGACTGGACGGGCATCCGCTCCAGCGCCTTCATGCTGATGTATGGCGTGGTCTGGGTCTCGCTGATCTGGATGTACTGGACCGAGGTGCGCCGCACCGATCTCATGGCCCCGCACGGCGCTGCTGGCGCCGCTGCGTCGCGCTGACCCCCTGCCCCTCAACGGAGACCTTTGCATGTCTTCCATCCCCAACGCACCGTCCGGCAGTTCGCGCAAGGGCCGGCTGCTGACCATCTGGACGCCCGAGGACAAGAACTTCTGGGCGCGCGAGGGCGAGGCCGTGGCCAAGCTCAACCTGTGGATATCGGTGCCCGCGCTGTTCGTGGCCTTTGCTATCTGGCAGGTCTGGAGCGTGGTCGCCGTGAATCTGCCCAACCTGGGCTTCAAGTACTCGACCAACCAGCTGTTCTGGCTGGCGGCGGCGCCAGCGCTGTCGGGCGCCACGCTGCGCATCTTCTACTCGTTCATGGTGCCGATCTTCGGCGGGCGGCGCTGGACGGCGCTGTCCACGGCGTCGCTGCTCATTCCGGCCATCGGCATCGGCATGGCGGTGCAGGACACCAGCACCAGCTATCCGACCATGCTGATCCTGGCGCTGCTGTGCGGCCTGGGCGGGGGCAACTTCAGCTCCAGCATGGCCAACATCAGCTTCTTCTTTCCGAAGGAGCGCAAGGGCTCGGCGCTGGGCGTGAACGCCGGCCTCGGGAACCTGGGCGTGTCGGTGGTGCAGTTCCTCAGCCCGCTGGTCATCACCCTGGGCATCTTCGGCATCTTTGGCGGCGAGCCGCAGAGCATGATGCGCAACGGCACGCAGCAGCTGGTGTGGGCGCAGAACGCCGCCTTCATCTGGGTGCCGTGGATCGCCGTGGTGTCGATCGCCGCCTGGTTCGGTATGCACGACATCGCCGATGCCCGCGCCAGCTTTGCCGCGCAGGCGGCCATCTTCAGGCGCAAGCACAACTGGATCATGTGCCTGCTGTACCTGGGCACCTTCGGCTCGTTCATCGGCTTTGCCGCCGGCTTTCCGCTGCTCATCAAGAGCCAGTTCCCCAGCGTCAACCCGCTGGCCTATGCCTGGCTGGGGCCGCTGGTGGGCGCCGTCGTGCGGCCCTTCGGCGGCTGGCTGTCGGACAAGTTCAGCGGCGCCAGCGTCACGCTGTGGAACTTCCTGGCCATGGCGCTGGGCGTGGTCGGCGTGCTGTATTTCCTGCCCAAGGGCACGGGCGGCCACATCATGCCCTTCGGCCCCGCCGAGGGCAGCTTTGCCGGCTTCTTCATCATGTTCCTGGTGCTGTTCTTCACCACCGGCATCGGCAACGGCTCCACCTTCAGCATGATCCCGGCGATCTTCCTGAAGCTGAAGCTGCGCGAGGCGCCGGATGCCGACGAGGCCGCACGCGCCGCCGCCATCAAGGAAGGCAACACCGAGGGCGCTGCCGCCCTGGGCTTTGCCGGCGCGCTGGGCGCCTACGGCGGCTTCTTCATTCCCAAGAGCTACGGCAGCTCAATCGCTGCCACTGGCGGGCCGGAACTGGCGCTGTGGCTGTTCGCCGTCTTCTATGTGCTGTGCATCGTCGTGACCTGGTGGTATTACGCGCGCAAAAATGCCGAGATGCCGTGCTGACCAGCGACCGAATGCCCGCTTTCCCCTTTCCCCTGCCTGCCACAACGAATACACCATGAAGGAAACACGATGAGTCACTTCCTCGATCGCCTCACCTATTTCTCGCAGCCGCGCGAGACTTTTGCCGGCGGGCACGGCCAGGTCACCGGCGAAGACCGCACCTGGGAGGACGCCTACCGCAACCGCTGGGCGCACGACAAGATCGTGCGCTCCACGCACGGCGTGAACTGCACCGGCTCATGCTCGTGGAAGGTCTATGTCAAGGGCGGCATCGTGACCTGGGAGACCCAGCAGACCGACTACCCGCGCACGCGCTGGGACATGCCCAACCACGAGCCGCGCGGCTGCTCGCGCGGCGCCAGCTACAGCTGGTACCTGTACAGCGCCAACCGCGTCAAATACCCCATGGTGCGCGGGCGCCTCTTGCGCCTGTGGCGCGAGGCGCGCCAGACCATGGGGCCGGTGGAGGCCTGGGCCAGCATCGTCAGCGACGACGCCAAGCGCAGCGAATACCAGAAAGTGCGCGGCATGGGCGGCTTTGCGCGCTCCAGCTGGGATGAGGTCAACGAGATCGTCGCTGCCTCCAACATCCACACCATCAAGCGCCACGGGCCGGATCGCATCATCGGCTTTTCGCCCATCCCGGCCATGTCCATGATCAGCTACGCCGCCGGCACGCGGTATCTCAGCCTGATCGGCGGCGTGTGCATGAGCTTTTACGACTGGTACTGCGACCTGCCGCCGTCGTCGCCGCAGGTCTGGGGCGAGCAGACCGACGTGCCCGAGAGCGCTGACTGGTACAACTCCAGCTACATCATCGCCTGGGGTTCCAACGTGCCGCAGACGCGCACGCCGGACGCACACTTCTTCACCGAGGTGCGCTACAAGGGCACCAAGACCGTGGCCGTGACGCCTGACTTCTCCGAGGTCGCCAAGCTGTCCGACATCTGGCTGCACCCCAAGCAGGGCACGGACGCCGCCATGGCCATGGCCATGGGCCACGTCATCCTCAAGGAGTTCTATTTCCCGGAAAACGGCGAGAGGAGCGCCTACTTCGACGACTACGTGCGCCGCTACACCGACATGCCCATGCTGGTGACGCTCAAGGAAAAGGTGCTGGAGTCGGGCGAGACGGTGCTGGTGCCCGATCGCTACGTGCGCGCCAGCGACTTCGACGAGAACCTGGGCCAGCCCAACAATCCGGAGTGGAAGACCGTGGCGCTGGACGACGCAGGTCGCGTGGTCGTGCCGCAGGGCGCGATCGGCTTTCGCTGGGGGCCGGATGGCCGTGCCGACAAGGGCCAGTGGAACCTGGAGCAAAAGAGCGCCGACGATGGCAGCGAAGTGCTCCTGCGCCTGTCGCTGCTGGAAGGCGATGGCGCGCAGCCCGAGACCGCCCGCGTGGGCTTCCCCTACTTCGGCGGCATTGCTTCGGAGCACTTTCCGAACAACCCGCAGTCCGACGTGCTGGTGCGCACGGTGCCGGTGCAGCGCCTGCAGCTGGCCGGCGGTGACACGCTGGTGGCCACGGTGTTCGACCTGCAAGTGGCCAACTATGGCGTAGCGCGCGGCCTCCCGGGCGAATTCGCCGCCAAGGATTTCGACGACAACCACCCCTACACGCCGGCTTGGCAGGAGAGAATCACCGGCACCCCGCGCGACCAGGTCGTCACCGTGGCGCGCCAGTTCGCGCAGAACGCGCACGACACCGAGGGCCGCTCCATGGTCATCATCGGCGCGGCGATGAACCACTGGTACCACTGCGACATGAACTACCGCGGTGTCATCAACATGCTGATGATGTGCGGCTGCATCGGCAAGAGCGGCGGTGGCTGGTCGCACTACGTGGGCCAGGAGAAGCTGCGCCCGCAGACCGGCTGGACGCTGCTGGCCTTCGCGCTGGACTGGATCCGCCCGCCGCGCCAGCAGAACTCCACCAGCTTCTTCTACGCCCACACCGACCAGTGGCGCTACGAGAAGATCGGCGTCGAGGAAGTGCTCTCGCCGCTGGCCGATCGCAGCGAATACGGCGGCAGCATGATCGACTACAACGTGCGCGCCGAGCGCATGGGCTGGCTGCCCACCGCGCCGCAGCTCAAGACCAATCCGCTGCAGGTGGTGCGCGACGCGCAGGCTGCCGGCCAGGATCCCAAGGACTACGCCGTCAAAGGCCTGCAAAGCGGCAGCCTGAAGATGAGCTGCACCGACCCGGATCACCCGGACAACTGGCCGCGCAACATGTTCGTGTGGCGCTCCAACATCCTGGGCAGCTCGGGCAAAGGGCATGAATACTTCCTCAAGCACCTGCTGGGCACGGGCAACGGCGTGCAGGGCAAGGACTTGGGGCCGCAGGAGGCCAAGCCCCAGGAGGTTGTCTGGCACGACCAGGCGCCTGAGGGCAAGCTCGATCTGGTGGTCACGCTGGACTTCCGCATGAGCACCACCTGCCTGTACTCGGACATCGTGCTGCCCACGGCCACCTGGTACGAGAAGAACGACCTCAACACCAGCGACATGCACCCCTTCATCCACCCGCTGTCCACTGCCGTCGATCCGGCCTGGCAGGCGCGCAGCGACTGGGACATCTACAAGGGCTTTGCGCACAAGTTCAGCGAGCTGTGCCCCGGCCATCTGGGTGTGGAGCGCGAACTGGTGCTGTCTCCGCTGATGCACGATTCGCCGCAGGAGCTGGCGCAGCCCTTTGGCGTATCCGACTGGACGCGCGGCGAGTGCGACCTGATCCCCGGCAAGACCGGGCCACAGATGACCGTGGTCGAGCGCGACTACCCCAACGTGTTCAAGCGCTTCACGGCCCTGGGGCCGCTGATGGACAAGCTGGGCAACGGCGGCAAGGGCATCAACTGGGACACCAAGCTCGAAGTCACGCAGCTGGGCCAGTTGAATGGCGTGGTGCGCGAGCCGGGCGTGTCGCAGGGGATGCCCAGGATCGAGTCCGACATCGACGCCTGCGAAGTGGTGCTGCACATGGCGCCCGAGACCAACGGCCACGTGGCCGTCAAGGCCTGGGAGGCGCTGGGCGAGCAGACTGGGCGCGACCACACGCACCTGGCGCTGTACCGCGAGGATGAAAAGATCCGCTTCCGCGACATCCAGGCGCAGCCGCGCAAGATCATCAGCTCGCCCACCTGGAGCGGCATCGAGAGCGAGACGGTGAGCTACAACGCCGGCTACACCAACGTGCATGAGCTGATCCCATGGCGCACCCTCACCGGGCGCCAGCAGTTCTACATGGATCACCCGTGGATGATTGCCTTCGGCGAGGGCTTCACCAGCTACCGTCCGCCGGTCGATCTGAAGGCCACGGCGGAGGTCATGGGCCGCAAGCCCAACGGCAACCCCGAGATCCAGCTGAACTTCATCACGCCGCACCAGAAGTGGGGCATCCACTCGACCTATACGGACAACCTGCTCATGCTCACCCTGAGCCGCGGCGGGCCCATCGTCTGGGTCAGCGAGGAGGATGCCAAGCGTGCCGGCATTGAGGACAACGACTGGATCGAGCTGTTCAACGTCAACGGCGCTCTCACCGCGCGCGCCGTGGTCAGCCAGCGTGTCAAGCCGGGCATGGTCATGATGTACCACGCCCAGGAAAAGATCGTGAACACCCCCGGCTCGGAGATGACCAACGTGCGCGGCGGCATTCACAACTCGGTCACGCGGGTGGTCTTGAAGCCCACGCACATGATCGGCGGCTACGCGCAGTTCAGCTACGGCTTCAACTACTACGGAACCATTGGCACCAACCGCGACGAGTTCATCGTCCTGCGAAAGATGAGAAAGATCGACTGGCTGGATACGCCTGTGGCAGACCAGCTCATCAAGCCCACGCTGGATCAAGGAGAAACCGCATGAAAATCCGCGCGCAAATCGGCATGGTGCTGAATCTGGACAAGTGCATCGGCTGCCACACCTGTTCCGTCACCTGCAAGAACGTCTGGACCAGCCGCCCCGGCATGGAGTACGCCTGGTTCAACAACGTCGAGACCAAGCCCGGCATCGGCTACCCCAAGGATTGGGAGAACCAGGATCGCTGGAACGGCGGCTGGGTGCGCCGCCCGGACGGCTCCATCATTCCGCGCCAGGGGGCGAAGTGGAAGCTACTCATGCGCATCTTCGCCAACCCCAACCTGCCGGAGATCGACGACTACTACGAGCCCTTCACCTTCGACTACGCCCACCTGCAGTCGGCGCCCGAGATGAGCACCTCGCCCACGGCCAAGCCCAGGAGCCTGATCACCGGCAAGCAGATGGACAAGATCGTCTGGGGGCCGAACTGGGAGGAAATCCTCGGCGGCGAGTTCGAAAAGCGCAGCAAGGACAAGAACTTCGACGACATCCAGAAGGAGATGTACGGCCAGTTCGAGAACACCTTCATGATGTACCTGCCGCGCCTGTGCGAGCACTGCCTGAACCCGACCTGCGTCGCATCGTGCCCGTCGGGTTCGATCTACAAGCGCGAGGAAGACGGCATCGTGCTGATCGACCAGGACAAGTGCCGTGGCTGGCGCATGTGCGTCTCGGGCTGCCCCTACAAGAAGATCTACTACAACTGGAAGAGCGGCAAGGCCGAAAAATGCATCTTCTGCTATCCGCGCATCGAGGCCGGCCAGCCGACGGTGTGCTCGGAGACCTGTGTGGGCCGCATCCGCTATCTGGGCGTGCTGCTGTATGACGCCGACCGCATCCAGGAAGCGGCCAGCGTGGAGCGCGACCGCGACCTATACCAGGCGCAGCTGGACATCTTCCTCGATCCGCACGACCCGGCGGTGATCGCCCAGGCCAAGAAGGACGGCATCCCCGACAAGTGGATGGAAGCCGCCCGCAAAAGCCCCGTGTACAAGATGGCCGTGGATTGGAAAGTGGCGCTGCCGCTGCACCCCGAGTACCGCACGCTGCCGATGGTCTGGTACGTGCCGCCGCTGTCGCCCATCAGCTCGGCGGCCAACGCCGGGCATCTGGGTGTGAATGGCCAGATCCCGGACGTGAACCAGCTGCGCATCCCGGTCAAGTACCTGGCCAACATGCTCACCGCCGGCGACACGGCTCCGGTAGTGCGCGCCCTGGAGCGGATGCTGGGGATGCGTGCCTACCAGCGTGCCAAGCACGTCGAGCGGCGCATCGATGCCAGCGTGCTCAGCCAGGTCGGCCTGAGCCAGGACGAGGCCGAGGACATGTACCAAATCATGGCCATTGCCAACTACGAGGATCGCTTCGTCATCCCGACCACGCACCGCGAGTACGCGGAAAACGCCTTCAACGTGCGCGGCGGCTGCGGCTTCACCTTTGGCAACGGCTGCTCGGACGGCGTGTCCAACGTCAGCCTGTTCGGCCAGGAAAAGCGCCGCACCATCCCCATCAAGGCGGAGGTCTGACATGCAGGCCGTTGACAACGTCCCCGTGACGCAGCGCGTCGCCGGCCGCCACCCAGGCGCCGTGACGCTGCGCGTGCTGGGCGCGCTGCTGGGCTACCCCGATGCCGCGCTGCGCCAGCACCTGTACGAGTTCGAGGCGCTGCTGGCCGCCGATGGCGTGCTCGGTGCGCGCCGACGCGCCGGCGTGGCCGCGCTGATCCAGCACCTGCAGGAAAGCGACGCGCTGGCCGCCGAGACCGAATACGTCGAGCTGTTCGACCGGGGCCGCGCCACCTCGCTGTACCTGTTCGAGCACGTGCATGGTGACTCGCGCGACCGTGGCCCGGCCATGATCGACCTGGGCGAGACCTATGCCAAGGCCGGCCTGCTGCTGGTCGAAGACGAGCTGCCCGACTATCTGCCGGCGGTGCTGGAATTCGTCTCCACCCAGCCGCCGCGCGAGGCCAAGGGCTTTCTGGGCGAGATGGCGCACCTGCTGGATGCCGTCCATGCGGCGCTGGCCCAGCGCGCCAGCCCCTACGCTGCCGCGCTGGCGGCGCTGCTCGACCTGGCTGGCCACAAGCCGCAGGCTGACCGCGAAGTGCCCGAGGAGCCGCCCATCGACGAGAGCTGGCAGGAGCCGGCAGCCTTCGACGGCTGCTCCTCAGCCGGCCAGGCGCGCCCCGGCCAGCCCCAGCCCATCCACATCATGCGCAAGAACCCCACCCCGCCCCAAGGAGCCTAAGCCATGGACTCGGTATATCGCTTCCTCTTTCAGGTCTATCCCTACGTGTGCTTCGTCGTGTTCGTGGTGGGCAGCCTGATCCGTTTCGACCAGAACCAGTACAGCTGGAAGAGCGACTCCTCGCAGATGCTGCGCACGGGCCTCTTGCGCTGGGGCAGCAACCTGTTTCACTTCGGCATCCTGTTCCTGTTCTTCGGGCACATGGTGGGTCTGTTCACGCCGCACAGCCTGTACGGCATCTTCATGAGCGCCTCGACCAAGCAGATGCTGGCTGTGACGGCGGGCGGCATCGCCGGCGCCATCTGCTTTGTCGGCCTGACCATGCTGCTGGTGCGCCGCCTCACCGACCCGCGCATCCGCTACACCAGCCATTCGACCGACATCGCCGTGCTGGTAGTGCTGTGGATCCAGCTGTCGCTGGGCCTTTTGACCCTGCCGCAGTCGCTGCAGCACACTGACGGCAGCGCCATGCTGATCCTGGCCGACTGGGCGCAGCGCATCGTCACCCTGCGCCCGGTGGATGCCTCCGCCGTGGCCGCGCTGCACTGGACGTTCCAGGTACACATCGTGCTGGGTGTGACCATCTTTTTGCTGTTCCCGTTCAGCCGGCTGGTGCACGTGTGGAGTGGCTTTGCCTCTATCGCCTACATCTTCCGGCCCTACCAGATGGTGCGCTCGCGCCGCCTGAACGTGCCCGCCGGCCAGAACCTGCCTGGGCAGGCCAGCGCCGTGCCCTCGCCCGTGGTGGCCGAAGCCATCCACAATCCCAAGGCCACGCGCTGATGCGCGCCCCGAGCCACAGGAAGAAATTGCCATGACCACAGCCACCTCCGCTGCCCCTGCTGCAGCAATGCAGGCCCGCATCAACGGTGTGCCCATCGTGGCCGCCGACGAGCACATCAGCACCGAGGAGCTGCGCCAGCGCGCCTGCACCGAGCTGCTGCGCCAGGCTGCCCAGCGCGATGGCCTGCTGTCCGCCGATGACCCGCCGCCTCAGGCTGGCGCCATCAGCGAGGCCGCCAGCGAGGCCATCGAGCGCTGGCTGGAGCGCCACCTGAACGTGCCCGAACCGACCGAGGAGGCCTGCCGGCGCCACCACGCCGCGCACGCTGCGCGCTACCGCGTGGGCGAGCGCGTACACGTGCGCCACATCCTGTTCGGCGTCACGCCGGGCGTCGATGTCGGTGCGCTGCGCTCGCGCGCCGAAAGCTGCCTGCTGGACGTGCGCTGCCACGACGACAACGCCGCCGAAGACGCTTTTGCCCGCGCGGCGCGCGAGCTGTCCAATTGCCCCACGGGCGCGCAGGGCGGGGCGCTGGGCTGGCTGAGCGCCGAGGACTTCGCGCCCGAGATGGCGCAGGAAATCTTCGGCAAGCCCGAGATCGGCGTGCTGCCGCGCCTGGTACACAGCCGCTTCGGCCTGCATGTGGTCGAAGTGCTGGAGCGCGACGCCGGCACCGAGCAGCCCTATGAGGCCGTTCGCGGCGCCGTGCAGCTGGCGCTGCGCCAGCAGTCCTGGGTCACGGCGTTGCGCCAGTGCCTGCAGCTGCTGGCCGCCGATGCCGAGGTGCAGGGCGTCGAGCTCGACGCCGCCACTTCGCCCCTGGTGCAATAGCGCCAGCGTGCCTCGCCACCTCCGGCAGAGTCCACCATGGATCAGCCCCCCGGCGCCGTCCCCGACGAGCTGCTGCAGCGCCTGCAGCACTTCCACTCGCAGTACTTCCCGCTGCACCAACAGCGCTTCCAGGATCTGGTGGCGCAGGGTCAGCATCCCAAGACGCTGTTCATCGGCTGCTCGGACTCGCGCCTGGTGCCCTACCTGCTGACCGGCACCGGGCCGGGCGAGCTGTTCATGGTGCGCAACGTGGGCGCGTTCGTGCCGCCCTACGACGGCTCGCACGGCCACCACGGCACGGCGGCGGCCATCGAGTTCGCCGTGCTCAGCCTGCAGGTCAGCCGCATCATCGTGTGCGGCCACAGCCACTGCGGCGCCATCAAGGCGCTGTATGGCGAGGTGCCGGCCGAGGCGCACAACCTGCAGCGCTGGCTCGACCTGGGGCGCGGCGCCGCGCTGGCGGTGCCGCCCTGTGCCGACGCGCTGCGGCGCACCGAGCAGCGCGCTGTGCTGCTGCAGCTCGAACGCCTGATGGCCTACCCGATGGTGCGCGCGGGCGTCGAGCAAGGGCGCATCAGCCTGTACGGCTGGCACTACGTCATCGAGGATGGCGAGGTACACGTCTTCGACGCCCAGCAGCGCGGCTTTGTTGCCGCCTCGCGCGCCCAGTGCGGCAGCGCCGGGACGTATGCCCCCTATGTGGAGCACGATGGCCAGGTGCTGGTGGATGCATGACACGCAGCGAGCGGCCAGCCGATGGCGCCCTGCTGGCCACCTTGCTGCAGGCGCGCCGCACCGTGCTGCCTCGGCGCCTGGGCGCGCCCGGCCCTTCGGACGAGGCGCTGCACGCCATCCTGTCCGCCGCCGCCCATGCACCCGACCACGGCCAATTGCTGCCCTGGCGCTTCATTCTGGTGCCGCAGCCGGCGCGGCCCGCCCTGGCCGAAGCCTTTGCCCAGGCCCTGTTGGAGCGCGACCCGCAGGCCGGCAGCGAGGAGCAGGCGCGCGCCCGCGACAAGGCGGCGCGCGCCCCGGCCCTGCTGCTGCTGGTGGCGGATGAGCGCGGCGGCGACGCCGCCATCCCGGCTGCAGAGCGTGTGCTGTCTGCCGGCTGCGCGGTGCAGAACCTGCTGCTCATGGCCACGGCGCTGGGTTTCGGCTCGGCGCTGACCAGCGGCAAGGCCTTGACCTCGGTCGCCCTGCGCACGCTGTTTGCCTTGCAGCCACACGAGCGGGCGCTGTGCTTCGTCAGCATTGGCAGCGTGCTGACGGCCAAGGCAGCGCGCCAGCGTCCTGCTCCAGCGCAATACGTCAGCGTGCTGCAGCCCGGTGTGGGCACGCAGCCGCTGATGCCTTGAACCCTGACCTACCATCGCCCGCCATGACCCAAGAAATCCGGCATTTCCACGACCTGCTGCGCGCCGCGCACGCCCAACCAGAGCGCCAGCGCCTGCTGCTGGTCTTCGTCAGCTCCGAACTGCCCGAGGGCGCGACGCCGGCCCAGCGCGAGAGTTTTGCGCGCGGCGAGGGCGGTGCGCTCACGCCGCTGATGTGCGTGGACAAGCTGCCCGAGGAGATCGAATCCTTCGACGCCCTGGTGCGCGAGGCGCGCGAATACGCCCTGCCCGGGCCGCAGTGGCAGCTGATCTTTGTTGCCGCGCTGATGGGCACGCCCGAGCACGAGCCGGGCGACGCCGAGACCGACCGCGCCCTGGGCCGCCTGGTCGAGGCCATCAAGGGCGGCACCATCGACGGCCTGCTGCCCTTCGACCGCCAGGGCAACGTCGTCGAGCTGGGGCGGGCATGAGCGCCAGCCGCGTCTCGCTGCCCGGGCTGCGCAGTCCGGGCGGGGGCTTCGACGAGCCCTTTGCCATGCTGGACGCTTGCCATGAGCGCGTGCGCCGTTCGCTGGATCTGCTGGCGCGCCTGCGCGCCTACCTGCACGACAAGGGCTGCGACGACTCGGCGCGCCAGGCGGCACGCGACGTGCTGCGCTATTTCGACATCGCCGCACCGCTGCACCACCAGGACGAGGAGCTGCACGTCTTCCCGCCACTGCTGGCGCAGGGCGACGCCCAGGTCGTGCAGTGGGTGCGCCAGCTGCAGCGCGACCATGTGGACATGGCGCGCCACTGGGCGGCGGCGCGCGGCGCGTTGCAGGCGCTGGCCGATGGCGAGATCACGCAGTGGACGGCGCAGCAGGAGGCGCTGCTGGAGCGCTTTGGCGCCGGCTACGACGAGCACCTGCGCCGCGAGGACTGCGACATCTATCCGGCAGCGCGCGCCGTGCTGGATCGGCAGGCCGAGCAGGCCATGGGCGCCGAGATGGCGCAGCGCCGGGGCGCGGTCAGGCCGCCCGGGGACGGGCGGCGCTGAATGGCCGAAGTCGTGAAAGCTGCCGTTTTGCTGCTGAAATGATAGCTGTCAGCGCTTGCTGGGAAAGGGTTTGAACCAGTTTTGACTATGAATGGTGGTCAGTGGACGACCACTGGGTTCTGCGCCAGGCCGGCGTAGCCGTCCAGCGTATCCTCGACCTCCTGCTGGGTCGGCGTGTTGCGCTGCCAAGCCAGGATTTGCTGCTGGAACATTTCGGCCCAGGAGCCGTCCAGATAGACCTCCTTGCCCGAGCGCTTGTCCACGATCTCGAAGCCGTGGCGCACCAGTTGCGGCGCGCGCGGGGCTTGTTCGCTGGCGGCCTGCGCCGGCGCGTCGGGCTGGAGGTGGACTACCACGAAGGAGTCCGAGTCGTAGAGCATGTGCATGGTGTTCTCCCTGAATCTATGCCCTGCAGATGGACGCAGTTTGCCCGACTTCAACCTTGCCCGCCTGGGGTGCCGGGCATTGGGCCTTGCGGGGTTGAGCGTTGAGCGACGCACCGGCTCAAGGCTCGGACTGCTCATCGAGCAGCAGGTCGGCAAAGTCCCCATTGGCCTGGGTGATGCGGATGCGCACCGGCAGATAGCCCAGCTGCGTGCCCAGCCACAACTCGGCGGTTTGGTCGTAGTCCTTGTCCGCGCGCGGCACGCGCTGCAGCTTCAGCGCCGGCACGCTGCCGATGGGCAGCTCCAGCTGCTCCTGGCCCTGGACGGTGAACGTCCAGCGGTCGGCATTCTTGACGCCTACCGTGGTCAGGGTGATCTGCGTGCCGGCTGGGTAGCGCTCGGGTGCGGCGGCCAGCATGGCACCGAGCTGCAGGAACACGCTCAGGCGATCCTGCGCGCCCTCGTGGATGCTGGCGCGTGGCGCGTTGGCGCTGAAGGTGACCTCGCCTTTGGCAAAGTCGAAGTGCGCGGCGCGCTCGCTGCGCGACTTGTCGCCGAAGCGCTCGGGCTGCAGGCCGTGCGCCGTGATGCGCCCGGTGCTGCTTTGTGCGCGCGTGCCCAGCAAGAAGGCCTTGATCTGCTGGCGCGCCTGGTAGCGCTGGCCGTCGTGCTGCCAGGTCAGCTCGGCGCTGGCGCGATAGTGCAGCCGCTTGGCCTGGCCCTGAACCTGGAAGGCCAGCCGGGCCGGCGCCGGCAGCCGCACCGGTGGCAGGGCGCCCTGCAGCGGCGCGGCGCCAGCGCCGGGCGGGCGGATGTCCACGCCGACGGCTTCGGTCGCGGCAGTGCCGGCTGGCGCGTCGGGGGGCGCTGCGGCCAGCGCCGGCTGCGGGGCTGGCGGCTGCGGGGCCTCGGGTTGCAGCGCTGCGGGGCCGGGTGCTGCATCCGGTGCCGGGTCTGGTGCTGCGTCCGGTGCCGCACCGGAGGGTGGGGCTGCCTCGTCCTGCGGCCCGCCCGGCAGTCCGGGCGCGGCCTCTTCGCCCAGCAGATCGGCGGCAGTGGCCAGCGCAACATCGTCGGCATAGGCGCGGCTGGCCTGCGCCGGCAAGGCCGGGGCAGGGTCGGCGCTGTTCCCATCGGCAGCGTGCCGGGGCGGTGGCGTGCTATCGGCGCTCCCGGTGTTCTCGGCGCCCTGGAGACTCCTGGCGGCTGCGTCGGGTGGTGGTGCTGCTGCCGGCACCGGTGCGGGCCTGGGCGCCGGCTTGGGGCGAGGCCGGGCGGGTTCAGCCGCAGGGGGCGAAGGGGGCGCTGTCGGTCGGGCGGCTTCGGGCGCCTGGGCCACTTCAGGCCGGGCTGCTCTGGCTGCTGGCGCGGGCGCCGGCAACATGCGCGTCTGGAAGGCCACCGGGGTCGAGGCGTCTGCCGGTGCGCCGTCCACGCCCAGCGGCAGATGGGCCAGCGCCAGCCAGTGCCCGGCCAGCACCAGGGCGACGAGTGCCAGCAGCACCGGGCGGGGCATGGAGGCCCGCTTCACGTGCGCTGCCCCCGGCCCGGCTCTTCTTGCCCAATAGCTCGGCTATTGGGCGGCAAATCCGGCAAAAACTGTGCTCGCTGGGGCCGATTGCCGCTTTCGGCGCTCCCAGTCCGCCAGACTCCTAGAATTTTGTGTTTTTCCGTATGCATGGCCCTGCTGGATCGACCCGCGTGGCCGGCAGTTCCCGACCATCGACAGCGCACTGCCGCGCCCAGCCATGAAACTTGCCACCTACCAGGATGGATCGCGCGACGGCCAGCTCGTCGTGGTCTCGCGCGACCTGAGCCAGGCCCATTATGCGAGCGGCATCGCCAGCCGCCTGCAGCAGGTGCTGGACGACTGGAATTTCCTCGCCCCGCAATTGGCCGAGCTGTACGCCGACCTCAACCAGGGCCGGGCGCCGCACGCCTTCGCCTTCGAGCCGGCGCGCTGCCTGGCGCCGCTGCCGCGCGCCAGCCAGCACGCCATCGGCCAGGCCTGGCCCGGGGCCGGACAGGCGCCGCGCCGGGGCGCAGCCTCGCCGCCGCCCATGTACCAGGGCGCGGGCGATGCGCTGCTGGGCGCCTGCGCGCCGGTGCGCCTGCCCGCCGAGGGCCTGGACATCGACTTCGAGGCCGGCCTGGCCGCCATCACCGCCGACATCCCCGCCGGCGCCACGCCCGAGGCGGCGCTGCACGGCGTGCGCCTGCTGGCGCTGGTCAGCGTGGTGGCGCTGCGCCAGCTCGAAGCCGCCGAGCGCGCGGCTGGCCTGGGCCTGCTGCGCGCGCGCCCGGCCACGGCCTTCAGCCCGGTGGCGGTGACGCCCGACGAGCTGGAGGGCGCCTGGCAGGACGGGCGCATCCACCTGACGCTGCAATGCAGCTGTAATGGCCGGCGCGTCGGCATGTGCGAGGCCGGCTCCGACATGGCCTGGCACCTGGGCGAGCTGATCGCCCATCTGGCAACCACGCGCAGCGTGCGCGCCGGCACCATCGTCGCCGCCGCCCCGGTGGCCAACCGCGATGCGGCACGCGGCTGGGCCAGCATCGCCGAGCGCCGCCGCATCGAGCAGGCCGAGGCTGGCGCGCCGGCGACCGGCTGGCTGCGCTTTGGCGACAGCGTGCGCGTCGAGATGAAGAGCCGCCTGGGCCACAGCGTGTTCGGCGCCATCGAGCAGACGTTCGCGCCGCTGCACGATGCAGGTGAGGCTTTCTAGAAGAAAAAGCGCCCCAGCCCTTGCCTGGCAAGCGCAGTAAGCTATTATTTCGAGAGCATATGCTGCGGTTTCACTGGCGCCCGCCCCTGGGTGTCGTGCAAAGCGCTGCTGCAAGGCGACAGCGCGCAGGGGACCAGAAGCGGTGCCTGGATGTCAACCGCACGCCGAGCGAGCGCGACGGCTTCATCGTGCGCCGGCGACGGGACTCAGGCGGCCTGCCCGGGCCGCGTCCGGCCCAGGCGCAGCCAGCCGATGAAGGCGCAGGCCATCAGCGCGAAGCCGATGTAGCCATACAGGGGATAGACGATGCCCACCAGGGTGATGAAGCCGACGAAGCTGCCGCCCAGCGCCGCGGTGCCCGCCACCGCGCTGCCCCAGCGAAAGCGCGTCGTGCCGACCGGCAGCAGGCGCGCCAGGAAGGCATACAGCATCCCCACCGCGGTGTTCAGGATCATGCCGAAGATGACCAGCGACATCAGGTGGCCCAGCCAGGGCGAGATCTGCGTGGCCAGCGCCAGCATGGGCATGGGCGTGGCGCCTAGCGTGTCCATGCGCCAGTACATCGCGCTGGCGATGGCCAGCATCAGCACGCCCAGCAGCAGCCCGCCCAGCACGCCGCCCCACAGGGCGGTGCGGCGCGAGCTGGCCTGGCCGCCCAGGATGACCAGGAACGGCATTCCCGCCACCACGTTGTAGGACACGTACAGGAGCGCGGCCACCAGCCAGTGGCTGGCGCCCTGCGGCTGGGCGGCGGCGGCCGCCTGCAGCGCGGCGCTGTCGGCGCGGGGCGTCGCCAGCACGTACAGCGCGACGATCACGACCATCAGCACCAGCAGCGGCGTGACGGCGCCGATGAAGGCGATCACGCTGCGCACGTCCAGCATGACGATGAGCACCGTGGCGACGGTGGCCAGCACGCTGCCCCAGACCTCGGGCAGGCCCAGCCACTGCTGCAGCAGCGAGCCCGCGCCGGCCAGCATGACCACGGTGACGGCGAACAGGAAGAACGCGATCAGCAGGTCGAACACCCCGCCCAGGTGGCGGCCCAGCAGTGCCTGGATGACCTCCTTGTGCGAGCGCGCATGGATGGCCTGGCCCAGGGTGGAAAACACCATCGACAGGAAGGCGAAGGCCAGCCCGGCGACCAGGCTGCCCCACAGGCCCTGGCTGCCGAAGCTGGCGAAAAACTGCAGCAGCTCCTGCCCCGAGGCAAAGCCTGCCCCGACGATGACGCCCACGAAGGCGCCGGCAATCTTGCCGATTTCCTTGAAATCACCCATGTCCTGTCTCCTGGTTGTGTCGGGCTTAGCAGCATTCAGCGGTCAAAACGCGCCGGGCTGAGCTGGGCGGGATCGACCCCTTGCGCGAGCAGCGCGGGCGCCAGCGGCTGGCCCAGCAGCAGGGCGCTGGCCGCGGCCGATGCGCCGGCGGCGGTCTGGATGCCATAGCCGCCCTGGCCGGCCAGCCAGAAGAAGCCGGGGCAGTGCGCGTCCCAGCCGATCACGAAGTCGCCGTCGGGCGCGAAGCTGCGCAGCCCGGCCCAGACATGGCTGGGCCGGCGTATGCGCAGACTGCTCCACTCCTCGATGTGGTGGATGCCCGTGGCCACGTCCAGCTCCTCGGCCACCACGTCGTGCGCGGGTACGGGGTCGGCGTTGGCGGGCGAGCCCAGCAATTGGCCGGCATCGGGCTTGAAGTAAAAGCTCTCGTCCACGCCGATCACGGCCGGCCAGTGCTGGATGTCCGCGCCCTCGGGGCGGGGAAGGTGAAGGCCGTGCGGCGCCTGGGCTGGATGCCCAGCGGGCGGGCGCCGCACAGGCCGGCCACGGCGTCGGCCCACGCCCCGGCGGCATTGACCACCGCGCGGCAGCGCAGCGTGCCGCCGTCGGCCAGGCCCAGCGTCCACACGCCCTGGCCGCTGGCATCCGGCGCGTGGCGGGCAGTCTGCAGCTCGGCATGGCAGCGCAGGCGGGCGCCGGCCTGGGCCATGCCGCGCACAAAGCCCTGGTGCAGCTCGGCCACGTCGATGTCCATGGCGTCCTGGTCGTGCACGGCGCCGACCAGTGCCTCGGCGTTCAGGCAGGGCACCAGGGCCAGGGCCGCGGCGGCGCTGATGCGCTCGGCGCGCAGCCCCTCGGCCTGGTAGGCGGCCAGGGCCTCGTCCAGCAGGCCCTCCTGCTCGGCGCGGCCCACGTACAGCGTGCCGCGCGGCTGCACCAGCGCATGGCGGCAAAAACCCGCTGGCGGCGCGGTGTAGAAGGCGCGGCTGGCGCGGGTCAGCGCACGGATCTGCGGCGTGCCGTAGCTCTCCATGAACAGGGCAGCGGAACGCCCGGTGCTGTGGTAGCCGGGCTGCGACTCGCGCTCGAGCAGCACGACCGAGGCGCCTTCGTGCGCCAGCCGGTAGGCCACCGATGCGCCCGCTATGCCGGCGCCGACGACGACGAAATCCCAAAGTTCTTGATGCACAGGTAGCCCTAATTTTTCCGATCAGAAAATTATCCGATAAGAAAATTTTTAGGCAAGCCTTGTGAAGTCAGGGTTTTTACCGAGGGCGGCCCGCCGGGGAGTCAGCAGCACACAGAGAGCACCTGCGCCGGCTCGGCGCTCAGGCTCACGTACACGTGGCCGATGCCGCTGTCGAAGTACGCGGCCTCGTGGCGGGCCAGTTCGATGGTTTCGCCGTTCTCGAACAGGATGCGTACCTGCCCGTGCAGCACCATCACGAACTCCTGCCCGGGGTGGCGGATGGTCTCGGAGAAGTCGCCCGCCTCGCGCGCATGGATCACCGCCATCAGCGGCTGCATCTTCTTGTCGGGAAAGGCGCCGCACAGCACGCTGTAGGCGTAAGGCCCGGTCTCATAGTGCTGCACGTCGGCGAAGCGATCCTTGACCACGGTGGGCCGTGGCTGTCCGTCGGGCGCATCGCCCACTATGAACAGGCGCGTCAGGTCGATGTCCAGCGCGCTGCCCAGCTTGAGCATCTTTTCGTAGCTCAGCGCGATCTGGCCGCGCTCGGCCTTGGAGATGGTCGACAGCGCCAGGCCGCTGCGCGCGGCCACCTGCTCCAGCGTCAGCCCGCGCGCCTTGCGGGCGCGGCGCAGCTTGGCGCCGACCTCGGTCTTGCCCACGGGCGCGCGCCTCTCCTCGGCCGCCAGGGCTCCCGGCAGCACGGCAGCCAGGATCTCGGCGGGGGTCGGCGAAGCGGTAGGTGGCGAAGGGCTCTCGGGGCGGCTCATGGTGGCGGACAGGGCAAAAAGCCGCATTCTCGCGGCTTGCGCGCGCGCCGCTGCCGCCCGCCAGGATCGTGCGCTGGCGCGCGCCCTGGGCGTGCAGCACCAGGCGTTCAACTTCAGCCACGGCATACGGGTGCGGGCCTGGCACGTGCAAAACGTCAATGCCTATGCAGCCGGCCGCGCCTGTGGATGCCTCGCTGCAAGGCGGGGGCCCTCAGGCATCTGAACGCCTGCATGGGCTGGTAGCGGGCTGCTGTCGAAGGCCTGGCCGGTTCGCCGCAGCCGGCCCGCAGCCGGCCACAGGAGTGGCTTTGGCCATGGCAGCTCGAGTGCCTCATCAGTATTTGCGGGAGGCCTTGAATCGTTGAATCGATCTCCAGCCCTTGCCTGTCAGGCGCTGCAAGCTATTTCTTGTGTGGCCCGATGGGCCTGGGGCGGTGCGCTGCTCGTGCTCCCGCTCCCGCGCCGGTGCTGGCCATGCAACGGCAACAGCGGCAGGTGGGCGCCTGGGCGTCGTGGCCGGCACGCTGCGCGCCATGTCCGGCGCAGCGCCAGGGTTGCGCCGGCGCCGCTAGACTGGCCGGCTTCCAAGGACGACGAAGCACATTCCAGGCAGACCCCATGAAAATCATCGACTCCATCGCCCTCGAAGCCGCCGCCATCGCCGCCGTGCGGCGCGACATCCACGCCCACCCGGAGCTGTGCTTCGAGGAGGTGCGCACCGCCGATGTGATCGCCGCCAAGCTGGCCGAGTGGGGCATTCCCACCCATCGCGGCCTGGGCACGACCGGCGTGGTCGGCATCGTGCATGGCCGCGACGGCGGCGCCAGTGGCCGCGCCGTGGGCCTGCGCGCCGACATGGACGCCCTGCCCATGCAGGAGTTCAACACCTTCGCGCACGCCAGCCGCCACCCCGGCAAGATGCACGCCTGCGGCCATGACGGCCATGTCGCCATGCTGCTGGCGGCGGCGCGGCATTTCGCCGACTCCGCCAACCGCGACTTCGACGGCACCGTCTATCTGATCTTCCAGCCGGCAGAGGAAGGCGGCGGCGGCGCGCGCGAGATGCTCAAGGACGGCCTGCTGGAGCAGTTTCCGATGCAGGCAGTGTTCGGTATGCACAACTGGCCGGGCCTGCCGGTGGGCAGTTTCGCGGTCAGTGCCGGGCCGGTCATGGCGTCCAGCAACGAGTTCAAGATCACCATCCGTGGCAAAGGCGCGCATGGCGCCATGCCGCACCTGGGCATAGACCCGGTGCCGGTGGCCTGCCAGATGGTGCAGGCCTTCCAGAACATCATCAGCCGCAACAAAAAGCCCGTGGACGCCGGCGTCATCTCGGTGACCATGCTGCGCGCCGGCGAGGCCACCAACGTGGTGCCCGATTTTTGCGAGCTGCAGGGCACGGTGCGCACCTTCTCCATCGAGGTGCTCGACCTGATCGAGCGGCGGATGCGCGCCGTGGCCGAGCACACCTGCGCGGCCTTCGAGGCCAGCGTCGAGTTTGAGTTCGTGCGCAACTACCCGCCGACCATCAACTCCGCTGCCGAGGCCGAATTCGCCGCTCGCGTCATGGCCGGCATCGTCGGCCATGACAACGTGCGCGCTCAGGAGCCGACCATGGGCGCGGAGGATTTCTCCTTCATGCTGCAGGCCCGGCCCGGTGCCTACGTCTTCATCGGCAATGGCGAGGGCGACCACCGCACGATCGGCCACGGCGGCGGGCCATGTACGCTGCACAACCCCAGCTACGACTTCAACGACGAGCTGATCCCGCTGGGCGGTACCTTCTGGGTCGAGCTGGCGCGCCAGTGGCTGGGGCAGGCAGCAGGCTGAGCGACGAGCGTTGTGCGTCCGATGCACGGCGCACAACGGAAAAGCACGGTCGTTCGATTCTTGACTACACTGGCGCCTTCCCATTCTTGTACCCAGGAGAGAGCCACCCATGTCCGATCTGAACGCCACCTTCGAGGCCGCCGTCGCCAATTCCAAGAACCTGAGCGAGCGCCCGGACAACCCGACGCTGCTCAAGATCTACGCCCTGTACAAGCAGGCCACGGTCGGCGACAACCAGGACAAGAAGCCGAGCTTTTCCGACATCGTGGGCCGCGCCAAGTGGGACGCCTGGGAAAAGCTCAAGGGCACGGACGCCGACGCGGCCAAGCAGCAGTACATCGACCTCATCGAGTCGCTGCGCGGCTGAGCTGGCGCATCTGCGCCTCGCGCTCGGGCGCCGGCGCCCGGGCCAGCGCCTGCACGGCGGCATGAAAGCGCGGCCAGTCTCCGCCGAGCTGGGCAAACAGCGCCAGGAAGGCCGGCACCTGGTCGTCGTAGGCGCCCTGTGCGGCAAAGCTGGCGTTGTTGGCGCTGGCCACCCAGCGATCCAGCCCGGCCAGTTGTGCCGGCGCCACGCCTGCCGCCAGCCAGCCGGCGCGCAGCCGGGCGTAGGCGGCGGCAAACTCGGCAAAAACTTCTTTTTTCATAGCTGCCAGCGCTTGCTGGTCAAGGGTTTGCGCCGAATTTGGCTCTTGATCCGGGGAGGCATACAGCGCCGCCAGCCGGGCGCGTGTGGCGCTGGTCAGCTCGCGCCACTGCTGGCGGCGCTGTTCGCTGCGCTCCCAGGCGCTGCGCGTGGCGGCGTCGGCATGGGCGTCTAGCCACTGGCGCACGCCCAGGCGCTCGACGGCGCTGGCGTAGGACTCGTTGAACGGCGTGTCGCCGCTGGCGTAGGCCACCTGGTGCGCCAGCTCGTGCAGCAGCAGGCGCACGAAGTCGCCCTCGGGCCAGCCGATGAAGGTGGATAGCAGCGGATCGCCGCCCAGCCAGTTGCTGTAGCCCAGCGTGGAGTACGCCGGCACCGGATAGACGTTCACCTCCAGCCCGGTGCGCGCCAGCCGCGCGGCTTCGGCCTGCGCGGCGGCCTGATCGAAATAGCCCCGGTAGCCGATGCAGCCCGTGACCGGAAAGCACCAGGTATGCAGCTGCAGCGACCACGGTGGCGCGGCCACCACGTTCCACACGGCGGCGCTGCGCGGCAGCCGGGCGTAGCGGCGGTAGCTGGCGTTGTCCGGCAGTGCCAACTGTGCGCTGGCAAAGGCGCGCACCTGCTGCGCCAGACGCAGGCGCTGGCGCAGCGGCTCGGGTGTGTCGGGAGCGTCCAGCCACTCGGGCAGGGGCCGCGCGGCCTGCAGGATGTCCAGGTGCCCGCGCAGCGATTGCCAGTAGTAGCCCAGCGCATCGCCGGTCTGGGCGCAGCCCGCCAGCAGCACGGCGGCGCAGGCCAGGGCGGCGCAGTGCCGGCCAGGCGCGGGTCTGGCGGGCCTGGGCGATCCGTTCACATTCTTTCAGGCCAGCGCGTCCGAGCGCAGGTGGATGCGCTCGAAGCCCAGCGCCAGCAGGGCCGCGCGCAGGATGAGCACGGCAGCGGCGAAGCGGCCCTCGCCGGGCAGGGGCGGGGCAGCGCCAGCCGCGTCCGGCGGTGCCTGGCCCAGCAGGCGCTGGAACACGGCCTCGATGCTGGCCAGCGGCAGTTCCATGCCCGGCTGCGCCGGCAGGCCGGCCGCCAGGGCGATGCGGCGGATGCCGCTGTCGGCGCTGTAGAGCCGGGAGTGGGGCGCCAGCCGCTGGCGCAGTGGCGCGAAGACGGCCTGCGCCGCCTGCGCCGCCGCCTGCAGTTCGTGCGGCTGCGGCTCGTCGCCGGCAAAACGGGTGGTGGCGAGGACGCGTGCGCCCAGGTCGAGCGTGCGCTGCATGAGGGGCGCGCTGCCCGCCATGCCGCTGGCCAGCGTGCTGTGCGAGCCGCCGATGTGCAGCGTTGTCAGGGCCGTGCCTGGCGCGGCCTGCTGCGCCAGCCAGCGGTACAGGGACGGGGCGTCTTCGGTCACGGGGCGCGCGGGGGTATCGGACATGGCAGTCGGGGTGGCCGTGGCTGCGGCGCAGGCGTGGGCGGTGGCGCGATTGTGCGGCAGCGCATGAAAAAGCCCTCGCAGGGAGGGCTTGGAAGCGGTGCCGGCGCTGGCCGATCAGCGATGGCGCTTGCCGGGGTTCTTCTTGTGGTGCGTGTTCACGCCGCGCTCCAGGCTGATGCGCTGGCCACGGCCATGGCGCACCGGAGACGTGCCGGGCAGGGGGGTGGGACGGGGAGTGGCCTTGCGGTCGGCTTCGGTGACGATTTTGTTGCCCATGGTGGTTTCCTGAGGACGATAAGAAAAAAGACGAAAGCCCGCTATTAGGCCATAGCTGGCCCGGCTTACCCGAAAAGCCTGCCCGGATGCCAGGTGCAGCGGCCGGATATCGGTTCTCATGCTCGCGATTGAATAGCTGAAAGCGCTTGCTGGACAAGGGTAAAAGCCGTTTTTCATGGCTATTTTCGCTGGCGTCGGCGGCGATGCCCATGTCAGCCAAGGCCTTGCCGGGTTGTCGGCCAGTGGCCATTGACCCAGCCTGGGGTGGCTCCAAGAATGCCAGTTGCTGCTGCTGGCGCGCGCTCCTGCAAGCCGGTGCGCCGCACGCCAAACGCACAGCGCACCAGCAGCCAACCGCAGCCGCCCCTGCAACCCCCTGAAGGCGCCAGCGCTACCGTGGGCGCGCTGCCAGAGTTGGCCGGAGGACATGGGATGAAGAACTTGCTGAATTCGCTGGAAGAAAGCTTGGCCCTGTCGCCCGTGGGCGTGGCGGTGGAGCTGCCGGGCGGCACCCTGCTGGGCCGGCCCGATGCTGACGTGCGCCTGCGCGTCCAGGATCGCATGGCGCTGGTGGCGCTGGCCATGGGCGAGATCGGCAACGTGGGTGCGGCCATCGTCGAGGGCCGCGTGGCGCTGGAGGGCAATATGCGCCAGCTCATGGCGGCGGCGGCGGCGCTGCTGCGCCTCGATCCGGCGCGCGACGTGCAGATGGGCTGGTGGCAGCGCGTGCTGGCGCGCTCGCGCTCCAGGGCGGCGCATACGCTGGCCGGCGATGCGCGCAGCATCCGCTTCCACTACGACCTGTCGGATGATTTCTACGCGCTGTGGCTGGACGCACGGCGCGTCTATTCCTGCGCCTACTACCGCGAGGCCGGCATGACGCTGGAGCAGGCGCAGCAGGCCAAGCTCGACCACATCTGCAAAAAGCTGCTGCTGCGCCCGCACGAGCGTTTCCTGGATATCGGCTGCGGCTGGGGCGGCCTGCTGCTGTGGGCGGCCGAGCACTACGGCGTCCAGGCCAGCGGCATCACCCTGTCGCGCAACCAGCATGCGCACGTGCAACAGCAGATCGAGCAGCGCGGCCTGGCGGGCCGGGTGCAGGTGCTGCTGCTGGACTGGCGCGAGCTGCAGGTGGCGCAGCCCTTCGACAAGATTGCCTCGGTGGGCATGTTCGAGCATGTGGGCCGTGCGCAGATGCCGCGCTACTTCGCCGCCGTGCAGCGGCTGCTGCGCCCGGGCGGCCTGCTGATGAACCACGGCATCACGGCGGGCGGCCTGGACAACGATGGCCTGGGCGCAGGCCTGGGTGACTTCATCGAGCGCTACATCTTTCCCGGCGGCGAGTTGCTGCACATCAGCGCCGCGCTGCAGCACCTGGCCGGCAGCGGGCTGGAGATGGTGGACACGGAAAACCTGCGCCCGCACTACGCGCGCACGCTGTGGGCCTGGTCGGATGCGCTGGAGGCGCGCCAGGACGCGGCGCTGGCCATCCTGGCCGCCCAGCATGGGCTGGAGGAGGGCGCGCGCGCCCTGCGGGCCTATCGCCTGTACCTGGCCGGCTGCGCCCTGGCCTTCGAGCGCGGCTGGATTGCGCTGCACCAGATCGTGGCCCAGCGCCCCAGCGGCCAGGTCGAGCACGGCGCCCTGCGTGGTGCGCAAGGCGACTATCCCTTCAATCGTTCCTACATGTACCAGGGCGCGCCGGCGGCAGGCGGCTGAGGTGTGCCGGCTTATCCTCGGGCCATCGCCGTTTCCAACCCAGGGGTTCCCATGCTCTACAAGTTCAAGTCCCGCGCCACTGCCGACGTCATCATGCTGGAGGCCAATGCGCGCCAGTTGCTCAAGATCGTCGGCAAGGGCGAGGAGCCGCACGGCATCATCACCGTGGCGCAGATTCCGGCAGCCATCGAGGCCCTACAGGCTGCCGTGGCCGCCGAGGAGGCGGCAGCGCGCGAGCGCGGCCAGGCCGCCGATGCCGACGAGGCTGCTGCGCAGGAGGGCGACGCCCCGGCGCGCGATCCGGTGACGCTGCGCCAGCGCGCCACACCCTTCATCGACATGCTGCGCCGCAGCGCCGCCGAGGAGCACGACGTCATCTGGTGAGCGCCGGCGCGCGCCATGCGCGCCGTTCGCTCACTTGCTCACTTGTAGCTGCGCGCGTCCTCGATGACCTTGCCGTCGTTGGGCAGGCTGCCCGGGGGCAGCATCTCGATCTCGCCGCGCAGCTTGGTCACTTCGCGCAGGGCTTCCTGCAACTGCAGGGCCAGGCCGGGCGCGGTCTCGGTGGTTTCCACGCGCAGCACCATCTGGTCGCTGGCCATCTCGCCGCTGACCACCAGGCGGGCGCGCTGCACCTGCGGAAAGCGCTGCGTCACGGCGGCGATCTGGCCCGGATGCACGAACATGCCGCGCACCTTGGTGGTCTGGTCGGCCCGCCCCATCCAGCCCTTGATGCGGGTGTTGGTGCGCCCCGTCGGGCACTGGCCGGGCAGCACCGCCGACAGGTCGCCCGTGCCGAAGCGGATCAGCGGGTACAGGGGGTTGAGCGTGGTCACCACCAACTCGCCGACCTCGCCCTCGGGCACCGGATCGCCCGTGCCCGGGCGCACGATCTCGACGATCACGCCCTCGTCGAGCACCAGGCCCTCGCGCGCTTCGGTCTCGTAGGCGATCGAGCCCAGGTCGGCCGTGCCGTAGGCCTGGTAGGCGGCAATGCCGCGCTCGCCGAACCACTCGCGCAGCGACGGCGGCAGGGCTTCCGCCGACAGCAGCGCCTTGCTCAGGCTGGGCAGCGGCACGCCCATCTCGCGCGCCTTCTCGACGATGATCTTCAGAAAGCTCGGCGTGCCGATGTAGCCCGCCGGCTTGAGGTCGGCCATGGCCTGCACCTGCTGCTCGGTCTGGCCGGTGCCGCCCGGGAACACCGTGCAGCCCAGCGCGTGGGCGCCGGACTCCATCATCGAGCCGGCCGGCACGAAGTGGTAGGAAAAGCAGTTGTGTACCAGCTCGCCGGCGCGAAAGCCGGCTGCGTACAGCGCGCGCGCCATGCGCCAGTAGTCGGGCGTGCGGCCCTCGGGCTCGTACAGCGGGCCGGGGCTGGAGAACACGCGCGGCATGTCGGTGCCGAAGCCTGCGGTGGCAAAGCCGCCGAAGGGGTCGCTGGCGCGCTGCTCCTGCTGGCGCTCGGCCAACTGGTACTTGCGCGTGACCGGCAGGCGCGCCAGCGCCGCGCGGCTGGTGACGGCCTGGGGATCGGCATCGGCCAGGATCTGGGCGAAGGCCCGGGATGCCTGGCGGGCGTGCGCGACCTGCTGGGGCAGTGCCGCCATGAAGGCGGCCTCGCGCTCGGCGCTGCTGCGTGTCTCCAGGGCGTCGTAGAAGCTTGTCGTGCTCATGCTGTGTTCCTCCGGATTGGAAATTTTGGCAAAAACAGCCCCCAACCCTTTGCTGACAAGGGCAAGCAGCTATGAAAATGTGAGTGTTTGCGAGGGTGGTTCGGCCTGGCCCCTCAGGCCAGCCAGCGCTTCCTGCGCTTGTAGCTCTTGACGTCCTTGAAGCTCTTTCTCTCGCCGCCGCCCACGCCCAGGTAGAACTCCTTGACGTCCTCGTTGTTGGCCAGCTCCTGCGCCGGGCCGTCCATGACGATGCGCCCGCTTTCCATGATGTAGCCGTAGTCGGCGTATTTCAGCGCCATGTTGGTGTTCTGCTCGGCCAGCAGGAAGGTCGTGCCTTCCTTGGTATTCAAATCCTTGACGATGTTGAACACCTCCTCGACGATCTGCGGCGCCAGGCCCATGGAGGGTTCGTCCAGCAGCACGATGGAGGGGTTGCACATCAGCGCGCGGCCAATGGCGCACATCTGCTGCTCGCCGCCCGAGGTGTAGGCCGCCTGGCTGGTGCGCCGCGTCTTCAGGCGCGGGAAGTAGTTGTAGACCTTCTCCAGATTGCGCGCGATCTCGGCCTTGTCGGTGCGCGTGTAGGCGCCGGTGAGCAGGTTTTCCTCGATGGTCAGGTGGGCAAAGCAGTGGCGCCCTTCCATGACCTGCACCACGCCCCGGCGCACCAGGTCGGCGGGGCTGAGGTTCTGAATCTGCTCGCCGCGCAGTTCGATGGAGCCCTTGGTGACTTCGCCGCGCTCGCCCTTGAGCAGGTTGGAAATCGCCCGCAGCGTGGTCGTCTTGCCCGCGCCGTTGCCGCCCAGCAGCGCCACGATGCCGCGCTCGTGCAGTTGCAGCGAAACGCCCTTGAGCACCAGGATCACGTGGTTGTAGATGACCTCGATGCCGTTGACCATGAGCACGGGCGCGGCGGGAGTGGGGGCGTGGGCGGGGCGATTGTCGGTCATGGGGTCACCGTGGGGCGTTGTGCGTGATGCGTTGTGCGATGTGCGATGGAGGGTGCGCCGTGCGCTGGGCATTTCGCAAAATGCCCAGCGCATCACGCGCAGTGCCTCTGTCTCAGTTGCAGGTGCGGGTCTTGATGTTCTTGTCCTTGGCGTACTTGGCGCCGTACTCCTGCACCAGCGGGGCTACCAGGGACTGGTCGGCCTGGTACCAGTCCGAGACGACTTCCCACTTGCTGCCGTTCCACTGGGCGATGCGCTGCCAGTCGGTGCCCAGGTGGTTCTCGCAGCTGGTCTTGATGGGCCTCAGGATCTTGCCGAAGCCCAGCTCGTTGAGGCGCTCCTGCGTCAGGTTCAGGTTCTCCAGGCCCCAGCGCACCTGCTCGGGCGTCATGTACTTGCCCTTGCCGTACTTTTCCTGGGCCGTGCGGATGGCCTCGACCTGCAGCATGGCGATCACCATGCCGCGCGTGTGCGCCATGGCGCCGAGTTCCCGGACATCGCTGGCCGTGCCCTGACCCTTGTCATAGACCTGGGCCTTGATCTCGTCGTGGATCTTGTCGTGCTCGGCCGTGTTGTGGATGGTCACGGTCTTGTAGCCCTTGGCGCCGGCGATGTCCTTCACATCGTGATCCGAGCCGGCCCACCACACGGCATACATCTTCTCGCGCGGAAAGCCCGTGGCCTGCGCCTCGCGGATGGCCGTGGGCGTCATCACGCCGGCCGACCACAGGATCACGTAGTCGGGGCGGTTCTGGCGCACCTGCAGCCAGGTGGCCTTTTGCTCCACGCCGGGGGCCGTGACGGGCAGCAGCTGCAGCGCAAAGCCTTCCTTCTCGGCGCGCTTTTGCAGCAGCGGAATGGGCTCCTTGCCATAGGGCGAGTCGTGATAGACCAAGGCGATCTTCTTGCCCTTCAGGCTGCCCTTTTCCTGCTTGAGAATGTCTTGCACGACGGCGTCGGCGCCCGTCCAGTAGTTGGCCAGCAGCGGGAAGTTCCACTCGAAGACCTTGCCGTCGGCGGACTGCGACAGGCCGTAGCCGGGGGTGATGACGGGCATCTTGTCGGCGGGCGCCTTGTCGGTCACGGCGAAGGTGATGCCGGTGGACTGGGTGTCGAAGCCGGCGGCGCCGCCGCCCTTGCCCTTGAGGCGTTCGTAGCACTCGACGCCGCGGCTGGTGTCATAGGCCGTCTCGCACTCCTCGTAGGTGATCTTGACGCCGTTGATGCCGCCCTTGGCATTGACCAGCTTGAGATAGTCTTGCTTGCCATCGGCCCAGGGAATGCCCAGCGGGGCCAGCTGGCCGGTGCGGTAGGACAGCAGCGGGATGAACTGCTCCTGGGCCTGCGCCAGGGCGCTGCCGGCGAAGCCGGCGCCCGCTGCGGCAAGCGTGGCAGCCAGGGCCAAACGGGTGAATTTCATGTCTATCTCCTTGCTCTCTCGGTTGGAAGTTGCACCTTGCGCGATGGGTGCGCACACCCATCGCGCGGCTCACCGTGAGTCTTTGCTCACTTGCAGTCGGTGCGGCGGGTGAGTTTCTTGTCGGCCAGGTACTTGTCGCTGTGCTCCTTGATGAGCGGGCCCAGCACCTTGTCGTCGGCCTGGTACCAGTCGGACGAGTAGTTCCACTTCTTGCCGTCCCAGGTGTGGATGCGCGCCGAGGACGAGCCCATGTGGTTGGAGCAGCTCGTGGCCATGGGCAGCATGACGTTGCCAAAGCCCATCTCGTCGAGGCGCTTTTGGTCGATCTTGAGGTTTTCCATGCCCCAGCGGATCTGCTCGCCGGTCATGACCTTGCCCTTGCCGAACTTTTCCTGCGCCGTGCGGATGGCCTCGATGGCCAGCATCTGCGTGATGACGCCGTGTACATACAGCACGCTGCCGACTTCGTCGCGCGGGCCCGAGCCCTGCTTGGCGTCGTGGACGTGCTTGAGGATGTCCTGGACGACCTTGTAGGACGTGCCGTGGCCGTTGAGCGACAGGGCGTTGAAGCCCTTGGCGCCGTCGCCCACGTCGCGCACCGCTGGTTCGGTGCCGCCCCACCAGACGCTGTACATCTTGTCGCGTGCAAAGCCGGTGGCCTGCGCTTCCTTGAGCGCCGTGGTGTTCATCACGCCCCAGCCCCACAGCATCAGGTAGTCGGGGCGGCTCTGGCGCACCTGCAGCCAGGTGGATTTCTGCTCCACGCCGGGGGCCGTCACCGGCATCAGCTGCAGCTCGAAGCCGTGCATCTCGGCGCGTTTTTGCAGCAGCGGGATGGCGTCCTTGCCGAACGGGCTGTCGTGATAGACGTAGGCGATCTTCTTGCCCTTCAACTTGTCCAGGCCGCCGGCCTTGGCGCCGATGTGCTGGATCAGCACGTCCGCGCCCGTCCAGTAGCTGCCCAGGAAGGGGAAGTTCCAGGGGAAGGCCGTGCCGTCCTGCGAGATGGACAGGCCGTAGCCCTGCGTCATCAGCGGGATCTTGTCCACGGGGGCTTTTTCGGTCAGCGCGAAGGTGATGCCGGTGGCCAGCGGCTCGACCACGGCCACGCCAGCATGGGTCTTGAGGCGTTCGTAGCACTCCACGCCGCGGTCGGTGGCGTAGGCGGTCTCGCACTCCTCGTAGGTGATCTTGACGCCGTTGACGCCGCCGTCGCGGGCGTTGATCAGCTTGATGTAGTCCAGCTTGCCGTTGGCCCATGGGATGCCGTAGGCGGCGTAGGCGCCCGTGCGGTAGGACAGCAGCGGGAAGAACTGTTCGTTGGCGGCCTGCGCCGAGGCGCTGGCGGAGAAGCCGGCGCCAGCGGCGGCCAGCGTGACAGCCAGGGCCAGACGGGTGAATTTCATGGTTGCATTCCTTCTGTTGAGAGGCGGAGGGTCACGCAGCAGCCTGCGTGATGAGCGAAAAAAGTGAGCTGCCTGGGCTTGCCTGGCAAGGGTTTGAGGCCGATTTCATGCTCAAGACCGTGGCCAGGCAGGCAGTTGCGGGGGGCATCGCGGGCGCTGGCGCCATCAGTGCGGGAAAGGCCACACGCGCATCTTCTGCTTGCCGGTGGACCACAGCTTGGCCAGACCGTGCGGCTCGACGATCAGGAACCATACGATCAGCGCGCCGAAGATGATGAACTCGGCGTGCGAGACGCCGGCGGTGGAGATCTCCACGCCCACCAGGGCCGCCAGCGCCGGCAGCAGCTGGCTGAGCACGATGGGCAGCACCACGATGAAGGCCGCGCCGAAGAAGCTGCCCATGATGGAGCCCAGCCCGCCGATGATGACCATGAACAGCAGCTTGAAGGAGATGTCCACCGAGAAGGCAGCCGGCTCCCAGGCGCCCAGGTGGACGAAGCCCCACAGCGCGCCGGCCACGCCGACGATGAAGGAGCTGACGGCAAAGGCCGACAGCTTGGCGTACATCGGGCGGATGCCGATCACGCTGGCGGCCACGTCCATGTCGCGGATGGCCATCCACTCGCGGCCAATGGCGCTGCGCACCAGGTTCTTGGCCAGGATGGCAATCACCACCAGCACCAGCAGGCAAAACAGGTACTTGGCCTGGGGCGACTGGATCGGGATGCCGAAGACCTGCAGGTTGCTCACCGACACCGAGCCCGAGGGCGAGTCGTTGGTGAACCACTTGACGCGCAGGAACATCCAGTCGGCGAAGAACTGCGCGGCCAGCGTCGCCACGGCCAGGTACAGGCCCTTGACGCGCAGGCTGGGCAGGCCGAACAGGATGCCGAAGAAGGTGGCGCACAGCCCGCCCAGGATCAGCGCCGGGATGAGCGGCATGTCGGGGATGCGGGCCACGAAGTTGTAGGCGCCGTAGGCCCCCACCGCCATGAAGGCGCCCGAGCCCAGCGAGATCTGCCCGCAGTAGCCCACCAGGATGTTCACCCCCAGCGCCGCCAGCGACATGATGACCAGCGGGATCAGGATGGCCAGGTAGAAGTAGTCGGACGCCAGCATGGGCACGACCACGAAGCAGGCGGCCACCAGCGCCCAGATGGCGATCTTGTCCTGCAGGATGGGGAAGACCTGCTGGTCGGCGCGGTAGCTGGTCTTGAACTGGCCGTTTTCACGATAGAACATGGTTTCTCCTCAGTCGTTGCGACGGCCTGTCACACACGGTCAATGATTTTTTCACCGAACAGGCCCTGCGGCCTGAACAGCAGGAACACCAGCGCCAGCACGTAGGCGAACCAGATCTCGATGCCGCCGCCGACGAAGGGGCCGAGGTACACCTCGGAGAGTTTCTCTCCCACGCCGATGATCAGCCCGCCGATGATGGCGCCGGGCACCGAGGTCAGGCCGCCCAGGATGACCACCGGCAGCGCCCGCAGGGCCACCGTGGTCAGCGTGAATTGCACGCCCAGCTTGGAGCCCCAGATCATCCCGGCCACCAGGGCCACGATGCCGGCCACGCACCAGACGATGACCCAGATGCGGTTGAGCGGAATGCCGATGGACTGCGCCGCCTGGTGGTCGTCGGCCACGGCGCGCAGCGCCCGGCCGGTGGTGGTCTTCTGGAAGAAGATGGACAGGGCGACGACCAGCGCGGCGGCGATGACGGCAGCGATCACGTCCTCCTGGTTGATCATCACGCCGCCGTCGAGCACCGACTCCAGCACGAACACCGGATCCTTGGGCATACCGACATCGATCTTGTAGATCTCGCTGCCGAACAGCGCCTGGCCGATGCCTTCCATGAAGTAGGTGATGCCCAGCGTGGCCATGAGCAGCGTGGCTGCGTCCTGGTTGACCAGGTGGCGCAGCACCAGGCCCTCGATGGCCCAGGCGACCACGAACATGATGGCGGCGGCGATCATGAAGGCCAGCACGTTGGCCACGATCTTGTTGTCCAGGCCAGTCCATTGCGGGATCCACTCGGCAAAGCGAGCCATGGCCAGGGCGGCGAACAGCACCATCGCGCCCTGCGCGAAGTTGAACACGCCCGAGGCCTTGAAGATCAGCACGAAGCCCAGCGCCACCAGGGCGTAGAGCATGCCGGCCATCAGGCCGCCAGTGAAGGTTTCCAGAAAGAATGCCATTGCGTTGTCTCCGCTTGCGCCTTCAATGCCCGGCGCCCAGGTAGGCGCGGATCACGTCTTCGTTGTTGCGCACCTCCTCGGGTGCGCCGTCGCCGATCTTCTTGCCGTAGTCCAGCACCACGACACGATCGCTGATGTCCATCACAACGCCCATGTCGTGCTCGATCAGCACGATGGTGGTGCCGAACTCGTCGTTGACATCCAGGATGAAGCGGCTCATATCCTGCTTTTCCTCGACGTTCATGCCGGCCATGGGCTCATCGAGCAGCAGCACCTGCGGCTCCATGGCTAGGGCCCGGCCCAGGTCGACGCGCTTTTGCAGGCCGTAGGGCAGCTGGCCCACGGGCGTCTTGCGGTGCGCCTGGATCTCCAGGAAGTCGATGATGTGCTCGACGAATTCGCGGTGGCGGATCTCCTCGCGCTCCGCCGGGCCGATGCGCAGCGCCTGCAGGAACAGGTTGCTTTTGATCTTCAGGTTGCGCCCGGTCATGATGTTGTCGATCACGCTCATGCCCTTGAACAGCGCCAGGTTCTGGAAGGTGCGCGCCACACCCATCTCGGCCACCTGGCGGCTGTTCATGTTGGCGAACGTCTTGCCGCGGAAGGTGATCGAGCCTTCGGTGGGCGTATAGACGCCGTTGATGCAGTTGAGCATCGAGCTTTTGCCGGCCCCGTTGGGGCCGATGATGGAGCGGATCTCGTGCTCGCGCACGTTGAACGAGATGTCCGTCAGGGCCTTCACGCCGCCAAAGCGCAGGCTGATGTTCTTGATGTCCAGGACGACATCGCCGATCTTCTTGCTGGTCATGGGTGTGCTGCTCTCGTGTGTCAGGCGGCGGCGCGCGTGTTGGCCGGCCAGGTCTTGGCGTCCACCAGCTTGAGCGTGGCGCTCACGGCTCCGGTGCGCCCGTCCTCGAACTTGACCTGGGTCTCGATGAACTGCTCGGTCTTGCCTGCGTACAGCGCCTCGACCAGCACGCCGTACTTGTCGGCGATGAAGCCCCGGCGCACCTTGCGCGTGCGCGTGAGCTCGTCGTCATCGGGGTCGAGCTCCTTGTGCAGCACCAGGAAGCGCGCCACCTGGGTGTCGGCCATGCCGTCCTCGGCGGCCAGGTCGGCGTTGACCTTGCCCACGCACTCGGCGATCAGCTGCAGCACCTGCGGCTTGGAGGCCAGATCGACATAGCCGCCGTAGGGGATGCCCTGGCGCTCGGCCCAGTTGCCCACGGCCTCGTAGTCGATGTTGATGAAGGCGCAGACCTGCTCCTTGCCGTTGCCAAAGCACACCGCTTCCTTGATGTGCGAGAAGAACTTGAGCTTGTTCTCGATGTAGTTGGGCGCAAACATGGCGCCGCTGGCCATCTTGCCCACGTCCTTGGCGCGGTCGATGATGCGCAGCTGGCCCAGCGAGTCGATGATGCCGGCGTCGCCGGTCTTGAAGTAGCCGTTCTCGTCGATGACCTCGGCGGTGGCGTCCGGGCGCTTGTAGTACTCCTTGAGCACCGACACGCCCTTGACCAGCACCTCGCCGTTGTCGGCAATCTTCAGCTCGATGCCCGGTGCCGCCTGGCCCACGCTGTCGAGCTGCACCTGGCCGTCGCGCTGCAGGCAGACGTAGGCGCAGGTCTCGGTCTGGCCGTACAGCTGCTTCAAGTTGATGCCGATGGAGCGGAAGAAGCGAAACAGATCCGGCCCGATGGCCGCGCCCGCCGTGTAGGCCACGCGGATGCGCGACAGGCCCATGGCGTTGCGCAGCGGCCCGTAGATGGCCAGGTCGGCCAGCTTGTATTTCAGGCGATCGAGGCCGCCCACGCTCTTGCCGTCCAGGATGTCCGAGCCGACGCGGCGCGCCAGCGCCATGCACTTGTCGAACAGCCAGCGCTTGGCCGGTGCGGCGTCCTCCATGCGGATGGACACCGAGGTCAACATGCCCTCGAACACCCGGGGCGGCGCGAAGTAGTAGCTCGGGCCGATCTCGCGCATGTCGATGGAGACGGTGCTGGCCGACTCCGGGCAGTTGATGGTGAAGCCGGCCACCATCCACTGCGCGAACGAGAACAGGTGGTCGCCCACCCAGGCCGGCGGCAGGTACGACAGCACGTTGTCCGAGGGGTTGAGCCTGTCCACCTCGACGCCGCCGCGCGCCGAGCCGGCAAAGGCCTCGTGCGTCAGGCACACGCCCTTGGGCTTGCCGGTGGTGCCCGAGGTGTAGAGGATGACGGACACGTCCGTGCCCTTGATGCCGCCCAGCAGCGCATCGAACACGCCAGGGTTGGCGCGATCCCATTCGGTGCCGCGCGCCACCAGCTGCTCGGTGCTGATCAGGCCCGGCTGGTCGTACTTGCGCAGGCCGCGCGGGTCGTCATAGATGATGTTGCGGATGCCGGACACGCTGTCGCGCACCTCCAGCAGCTTGTCCACCTGCTCCTGGTTCTCGGCGAAGGCGAAATCGATGCTGGCGTCCTGCATGACGAAGCCCATCTCGGTGGCCACGGCATCCTGGTACAGCGGGATGGGCACGCCGCCCACGCTCTGCACGGCCAGAAAGCCCATATAGACGTGGGGCCGGTTGTCGCTGATCAGCGCCAGGTTCTGGCCGCGCGTGAAGCCCAGGGACAGCAGGCCGCAGGCCATGGCACGCACTTCGGCGGCAGCCTGCTGCCAGCTCCAGGTCTGCCAGATGCCGTACTCTTTTTCGCGCAGCGCCGTCGCCTGCGGGCGCTCGGCAGCATGGCGCTGCAGCAGGTGGGGGAACGTGGTCGTCATTTCCGGTTCCTGTCGGGTTCGGGGGCTAGCGAGCACCTGTGTCGGCGTATGCCCAAGGCGTTTCGCAATCGGATTGGCCGCAATGGTAGGAACGACTTTGACGTTATCTTGTCCACCCAACGACAATTTAGGGGTTAATCCTGAGGGATCAAACCCTGATGATGCGACTTTGGCCGACATGCCGCCCCGCTCTGGCCCGCAGCACTATCCTCACTCCCATGTACGCCCCCTTTTTCGGCCTGGAGCAGCCGCCGTTTTCCATCGCGCCTGATCCGCGCCTGCTGTTCATGAGCGAGCGCCACCGCGAAGCGCTGGCCCATCTGCTGTACGGGCTGCAGGCGGGCGGCGGCTTCGTGCTGCTCACGGGCGAGGTCGGCACCGGCAAGACCACCGTGTGCCGCTGCTTTCTGGAGCAGGTGCCGGACAGCTGCAGCGTGGCCTATATCTTCAATCCGCGCCTGACCGTGGTCGAGCTGCTGCGCTCGATCTGCGACGAGTTCGGCGTGGCGCGCCCGCCTGCGGCGCACGGCCTGGAGACCGTCAAGGACTGCATCGACCCGCTCAATGAATTCCTGCTGCGCGCGCACGCTGCCGGGCGCACCAGCGTGCTGGTCATCGACGAGGCGCAGAACCTGGCGCCTGAAGTGCTGGAGCAGTTGCGCCTGCTGACCAACCTGGAGACCAGCGAGGCCAAGCTGCTGCAGATCATCCTGATCGGCCAGCCCGAGCTGCGCGCGCTGGTGGCGCAGCCGCAGCTGGAGCAGCTGGCGCAGCGCGTGATTGCGCGCTACCACCTGCAGGCGCTCAGCCGTGCGGAGACGGCGCAGTACGTCGCCCACCGCCTGGCCGTGGCCGGACTGCGCGGCCCGCTGCCCTTCGACCGGCGCGCCCTGGCGCTGATCCACACCCTCAGCGGCGGCGTGCCCCGGCGCATCAATGTGCTGTGCGACCGCGCGCTGCTGGGCGCCTATAGCCGGGGCGAGCGCGAAGTGCGCCCGGCCACGCTGCGCCGGGCCGCCCGGGAGGTCTTCGGCGGCGCACACCGCGTGGCGCCGGCGCGCCCGGCATGGCGCGCTGTGGGTGCCGGGGCGCTGGCGGGTGCGGCGCTGGTGGCGGCACTTGGCTGGGGCCTGGGCTGGCGTGTTCCCGGTGGCACCGGGCAACAGACAGCGGCAGCAATCGGCAGCCCGAAGGCGAGTGCGGCAGCTGCCAGTGCGGTATCCGCTGCGGCCCCGGATGCCGGTGCGCCAGCGGGCAAGGGGCAGGAGGACGGGGCGCCGCCGCCCTCCGCATTGGCGCAATGGCTGGCCGCCCAGCCCGAGGCCGGCGCAGGGGAGGCCGCTGGCTGGGGCCAGCTGGCGCGCGCCTGGCAGGCGAGTGTGCCGCCCGATGCCGCCGATATCTGCGCCGCCCTGGCGCGCAGCGACCTGCGCTGCTGGCGCACGCGCCGCTCCAGCCTGGCACAGTTGCGCCAGCTCGACCGCCCGGCGCTGCTGACCCTGCAGCCGCCCGGCGCTGGCAGTGTGGTGCGGGTGCTGGCCCTGCTGGCGCTTGATGGCGAGCAGGCGTTGCTGGCCGGCGCCGGCGGCGCCCGGCTGAGCGTGCCGCTGGCCGAGCTGACGCCGCTGTGGCAAGGCGGCCTGGCCACGCTGTGGCGTGCGCCCGCCGGCTGGCCGGCATCCGGCACGCCGCCCGCCGGCAGCGCCGCTGCCATCTGGCTGGAGCAGCAGCTGGCACGTCTGCAAGGCAGCAAGGCGCCGACCAATCGCCCCGGGCCGGGCGCAGGAATGCGGACTCCGGCGAGGCAGACCCGAGCGCGCGCGTGCGCCGCTTCCAGAGCGAGCAGGGCCTGACGCCCGATGGCCAGGCCGGCCCGCTGACTCTGATGCTTCTCAACCGCGCTGCCGGCGTCGCCGAGCCGCGCCTTTCGCAACGCGGCGGCTGAAAACCCATGTCCTACATCCTCGATGCGCTGCGGCGCGCCCAGAGCGAACGCCAGCGCGGCGCGCTGCCCGACCTGCACACGCCGGCCAGCGCTGCCGCCTTGCCGCAGGTGGCGCCAGCGGGGCCGGCGGGCCGCGGCCTGTGGCTGGCAGCCGCCGTGCTGGGCGGCGCAGCGCTGCTGGCACTGGCCTGGTGGCTGGGCCGCGCCGGGGCGGCACCTGCCGGATCGGCCAGCGCTGCTGGCACCGCCCCTGGCACCGCTGCGGTGGTGGCGTCTGCCGCTGCGCCGGTTGCCACTCCAGATGCTGCTCCGGTTACTGCTTCGGTTGCTGCTCCGGCACCTGCTGCACCTGTTCCTGCGCCTGCAGACCCTGCCGCCGCAGCCAGGGGAGCGCCCAAGCCTGCCCCGGCGGTGTTGCCGGCAGCACCTCCTCGCCCGCCAGCGCCGAGCAAGAAGGCCACCCCGGCGGCCAGCGCACCCAGCGCACCCGCTGCCCGGGCTGCTGCCGCCGCACCCAGCGCCACCCCCACCGCCACACCCGTCGCCACGGCAGCGGACAGCCCAGCCGTGCCCGCGCTGCAAGACCTGCCGCCCGCCACCCGCGCCCAGCTACCGGCCCTGCGGCTGGCCGGCATCACCTACTCGGCCAACCCGCTGCACCGCATGGCCATCGTCAACGGCCAGGTGCTGCACGAAGGCGAGGCCGCCGCGCCCGGCCTGGTGCTGGAGCGCATCGAGCCGGCGCGCGTCATCTGGCGCTACCAGGGCCAGCGCTGGGCGCAGGCGGCACAATCTGCATGAAAACCGCTGGAAAGCCAATACTGGCAAGCGATGATAGCTATATTTTATATAGCAAAAATCATTCGCTTGCATGGGCGCCAGGCCGTGCTGCACCCGGGCGGCCATGCGGGCCGCGCGGCCCTCGTGGTATTCCCGGCTGCCCGGCGCCGGCCTTTGCCGACAAGCTCAAGCCATGACGCAAGACGCCCCGCTGCACCAGCGCCGCCGCCCGCCCACCGCCGACGAGCTGCACGGCATTCCCTGGCTGGAGCGCCTGCTGCCGGCGGAGCGCGAGCGCGCCACCGGCGCCATCGTCGTGGGCGATGCGCGCGCGGGCGACTACGTTTGCCGCATCGGCCGGCCCGTGACCTACTGGTTCGGCTTGGTCGAGGGCCTGCTCAAGATGAGCGCCGACAACGCCGACGGCCTGACCATGACCTTCACTGGCGTGCCGCCCGGCGGCTGGTTCGGTGAGGGCACGGCCGTCAAGCGCGAACCCTACCGCTACAACATCCAGGCGCTGCGGCGCAGCGTCGTGGCCGGCCTGCCCATCGAGACCTTCCACTGGCTGCTCGATCACTCCATCGGCTTCAACCGCTTCATCATGAACCAGCTCAACGAGCGGCTGGGCCAGTTCATCGCCGCGCGCGAGATCGACCGCATGAACAGCCCCGACCTGCGCGTGGCGCGCAGCCTGGCCTCGCTGTTCAACCCGGTGCTGTATCCGGGCGTGGGCGATGTCTTGCGCATCACCCAGCAGGAGCTGGCCTACCTGGTCGGCCTGTCGCGCCAGCGGGTCAACGAGGCGCTGGCCTTTCTGGAAGGCTGCGGCGTGATCCGCGTCGAGTACGGCGGCCTGCGCGTGCTTGATCTGGCGGCGCTGCGCAGCGGCCAGTTCGCCCATGCGCCGGCCCTGGCCCGGCACGGCGATGCTCGCCCCCGGCGCGCGCGACAATAGGCGCATGTCCGACCGGCCCGCCCGCCCCCATCCGCCCCCACTCCTGACCGGCCACGCCTGACGCTGCGCCGCTCGGCAGCGGCCCAGCCTGCTGCCTCTGCGCCGTCTCCTGCGGCCAGAGCCGCCGTGGCCAGGCCAGCGCCCGTGTACGCCCGGCCCAGCCCGCAGTCAACCAGCCGGCAATCACCTGGCCCTGCTGCCACCGCCCAGGCGCGCCCGCCAGCGCCCGCCGGCGCGTCCGGCCTGCAGCGCCTGAACAAGCGCATGGCCGAGCTGGGCCTGTGCTCGCGCCGCGAGGCCGACGAGTGGATCGCGCGCGGCTGGGTGCGCGTCGATGGCCGGGTGGCCGAGATGGGCCAGCAGGTCGGCACGCAGGCGCGCATCGAAGTCGATCGCGCCGCGCGCGGCCAGCAGCGCGAGCAGGTCACCATCGTGCTGCACAAGCCCATGGGCTACGTCAGCGGCCAGGCCGAGGACGGCCACACCCCGGCGGCCACGCTGATCGGCCCGCGCACGCACTGGTCGGGCGATGCCAGCCGCACGCGCTTTTCGCCGGCGCAGCTGCGTGGCCTGGCGCCGTGCGGGCGGCTGGACATCGACTCGGTAGGCCTGCTGGTGCTGACCCAGGACGGGCGCGTGGCGCGCCAGCTGATCGGCGAGGACTCGACCATCGACAAGGAATACCTGGTGCGCGTGCAGTACGGCGACATCGCCCAGGACGTGCGCGCCGCCTTTCCGGCGCAGCAGCTGGCCCTGCTGCGCCACGGCCTCGCCCTGGACGGCAAGCCGCTCAAGCCCGCGCAGGTCGAGTGGCAAAACCCCGAGCAGCTGCGCTTTGTGCTGGCCGAGGGCAAGAAGCGCCAGATCCGGCGCATGTGCGAGCAAGTCGGCCTGAAGGTGGTCGGCCTCAAGCGCATCCGCATTGGCCGGGTGCAGCTGGGACAGCTGCCCGTGGGGCAATGGCGCTACCTGGGGCCGGATGAGCGCTTCTGAGGGCGGTGGTGCGCGATCTCTCCCTGTTACTGTCGCTTACATGACAGTCCCTACAGGATTGTGCCCATAGGGGCCGCTCGTAATCGGCACTACCCTCGCCAGCCTGCCGGGCGTTTGGCTCCCGGCGCCGAGTGGGTGGATTTGACCTATGGGACTGAACAATTTGCGTGTGGGCGTGCGCCTGGGGCTGGGTTTCGGCCTGATTCTGATCATCACTGCCGTGCTGGCGCTGTCGGGCATGTGGCGCATTGGCGTGCTCAGCGAGGCTGGCGAGCGCGTCGCCACGCGGGAGATCGAGCAGCGCCTGGTGGTCGAGGAGTGGGCGGCCCTGGTGCGGCTGAACTGGGTGCGCTCGGAAGCCTTCCTGAAAGCCATCGAGCTGGCCTACATGGAAAAGCTCACCGCCGACATCGAGGCGGACATGAAGCTCACCGACGCCAAGGCCCAGCGCACCGCCGAGCTGGTGCAGGATGGCGCCGGCCAGGCGCTGCTGGCGCCCATCCAGGCAGCCCGCCAGGCCTACCAGGCCAAGCTCGATGAAATCCGCGAGCTGCACCGCGGCGGCGAGCCGGCCATCTCGACCATGGTGGACGAGCAGTTGCGTCCGCTGGCAGAAAAATACCTGCAGGCGCTGGCCGCCCTGCGTGCCGATATGGAAACCCGGCTGCTCGCCGGCCAGCAGGGCACGCAGAGCCTGGCCAGCACCAGCCAGGCGCTGCTGGGCGCCGGCCTGGCGCTGGCGCTGGCGCTGGGCCTGCTCATGGCCTGGTGGGTGACGCGCTCCATCACGCAGCCGCTGCGCCAGGGCACGCGCGCCGCCGAGCGCATCGCCGAAGGCGACCTGACGCAGCCCCTGGCCAGCACGGCGCACGACGAGACCGGCCAGCTGCTGCAGGCGCTGGCGCACATGCAGTCGCGCCTGGCCGGCATCGTCGGTGAAGTGCGCCGCAATGCCGAGGGCGTGGCTGCCGCCAGCAGCGAGATTGCTCAGGGCAACAACGACCTGTCGGCGCGCACCGAGCAGCAGGCCAGCGCGCTGGAGCAGACCTCGGCGGCCATGGAGGAGCTGGGCTCCACCGTGCGCCAGAACGCCGACAGCGCGCGCGCGGCCAACCAGCTGGCCCTCAACGCCTCCAACGTCGCGCAGCAGGGCGGGCAGGTGGTTGGCGAGGTCGAGCAGACCATGCAGGGCATCAGCGCGGCCAGCAGCAGGATCGGCGACATCATCCAGGTCATCGACGGCATCGCCTTCCAGACCAACATCCTGGCGCTCAACGCCGCCGTGGAGGCCGCGCGCGCCGGCGAGCAGGGCCGGGGCTTTGCCGTAGTGGCCGGCGAGGTGCGCACCCTGGCCGGGCGCAGCGCCGAGGCGGCCAAGGAGATCAAGCAGCTGATCGACGCCAGCAGCGAGCGCGTGCAGGCCGGCACGGCGCTGGCCGAGCGTGCCGGCGCGACCATGCGCGAGGTGGTCTCGGCCATCCAGCGCGTGACCGATGTCGTGGGCGAGATCAGCGCCGCCAGCAGCGAGCAAAGCCAGGGCGTGACACAGGTCGGCGAGGCCATCGTGCAGATGGATCGCACGACCCAGCAAAACGCCGCCCTGGTCGAGCAAAGCGCGGCAGCGGCCAGCAGCCTGAAATCGCAGGCCGGGCAGCTGGTGCAGGCGGTGGCGGTGTTCAGGCTGGCGGGTGCAGCTGGCGCATCGGCGCTGCGGCCTGCCGTTCAGCCGGCGACACCCGCGGCGGCGCCGGCGCCGGCGCCGCTGGCCCCGGCGTCGGCACCTGCTGCTGCCCTGGCCAGGCCGGCTGCAGGGGCTGGCCGCACCCCGGCGCCGGCTGCTGCGCCCTCGACAGCCGGGGCGGCAGCTGCCAAGCCGCCAGCGCCCCGGGCCATCGCGGCCCCCCGGCCCGCTCCCAAGGCCGCCGTGGCCCAGGCAGAGGATGAGTGGGAGAGTTTCTGAAGCGTGGCTTGCCGCGCTTGCGGCCAAGCCGGTCGATCAGGCGGCCCGCTGCTGCGGACTGGCGATGAAACCGAAGCGCTGCGGCAGCGCCGCCGCTGCCAGCGTCTGGGGCGTCCAGCGGCCCTGCTCGACGGCCTGCGCCACCAGGCCCATGTCCTGGCTGCGCACCAGGCCGAAACCCAGGTCGGTCAGCAGGTAGGCCCGGCCCTCCTCGTCCAGCCAGAGTTCAAGCGGCTGCGCGGCACGCCCGGTGTGCGCGATCACGCGGCCATCCTCGTGCAGATGCCAGACCCAGGGCGTGGCCTCCAGCTCGACATGCACGCGCTGCGGGCCGTTCTGGAAGAACCATTGCCCGTGTGCGTCAACGTCATAGTTGCGGCCGATGAAGGCGATCAGGCCCTCGTGCTCCAGCACACTGCCCCGGGCGCCGGGCACACCGCTGGCAAAGGCGCCCAGCGCCTGCGCCGCCTCATCGCGCAGCCACCACCGGCCACGCGCGTCCAGGCCCAGCCAGCCGCTGCAATGCGGCACATGCGGCCATTTGGCCATGGCCTGTCTGACGATGTCGTCCATAAGGTGTGATCCTGCAGGTGATGGGTCGGGACAGCCACTGCCCCGGGGCCATCATACGAAGCCCAGCACACCCCTGCCGCCCTCCTTGAGCGCGCATTCCGCCTCCAGCGCTGCCACCAGCGCCGCAGCGTCCGGCAGCGGCTTGAAGCGCGCCTGGCGCAGCACGGCGGCGAAGTCGCCCGGGGCGAGTTGGCGCAATTGCGCCAGCCGGGCCTGCTCCTGCGGCCCCGGTGCGGCCAGGCCGGCTTGCGCGCAGTGGCGCTGCAGCAGCTCCCAGGCCTGCGCAGGTCGCAGCCAGTCCAGCTTCACCTTCAGGTCGAAGCGCCGCAGCGCCGCCTGATCCAGACCTTGCATCAGGTTGGTCGAGGCGATGAAGACGCCGTCGAAGGCCTCCATCTGCGTCAGCATCTCATTGACCTGGCTCACCTCCCAGCTGCGCTGCGCGCCCCGGCGATCCTGCAGAAAGCTGTCCACCTCGTCGATCAGCAGCACGGCGCCGTCCTGGCGCGCTTCGTGGAAGGCGCGGGCGATGTTCTTCTCGCACTCGCCGATCCACTTGGATTGCAGGTCGGACGCGCGCCGCACCAGCAGCGGCGCGTCCAGCTCCTGCGCCAGCCAGTGCCCGTAGGCCGTCTTGCCGGTGCCCGGCGGGCCGTACAGGCACAGGCGGGCGCTGCGCTGCCGGGCGATGCCGCGGGCGACGGCGGCCAGATCGGTATCGGCGTGGATGAAGGCCGGGTCATAGACCTGGGGCAGGCGCAGCGCGCCGTGCTGCTCCAGCCCCGATGGCCCTGGGCGAGCAGGGTGTTGTTGACCAGCCGCTCCAGCGCCTGCGAGGCCGGCTCCTCACGCAGCTCATCCTGAACGCAGCGCACCACCCGGGCCGCGCGCGCCACCACCGCCGGGGCCAGGGTCTCGACCGCGCTCATGCGCTCGATGGCGGCGTCGTCCAGCAGCCCGGCGCATTCGCGCTGCACGATGCCGCGCCGCTGGCGCCGGGGCGGCACGGGCAGCTCGAACACCAGATCGAAGCGGCGGATGAAGGCCGCATCCAGCGCGCCGCTGTTGGACAGCCACAGCGTGGGCACCGGGTTGTCCTCCAGCATCCGGTTGATCCAGGCCTTGTGCGACTGCGCCGTGCTTTGCCCACCCAGCGGGCCTTCGCAGTCGTTGAACACGTCCTCGACCTCGTCGAACACCATCAGCGCGCGGCGGTTGACGAAGAAGCTCTGGGCTGCGCGGAAGGCGCGCAGGCGGCGCACGGCGCTGATGGGGTCGCCGTCGCTGTCCTCGCTGGCGACTTCGAACAATTCGCAGCCCAGGGCCTGGGCCAGGGTGCGCGCCAGTTCGGTCTTGCCGGTGCCGGGCGCGCCGTGGATGAAGATGTTGACGCCGCGCCCGCCGCTGGCCTGCATCTGGCGCAGATAGGGCAGGGCGATGTCCAGCTGGGGCTGGATATGCCGGTAGTCCTGCAGCTGCAGCTGTGCGCCGGGTGCTGCGCGCACCTTGTCGCGCAGCAGGTGCAGCACATCGGACGCCGGCACCTGCATCATTTCCGCCAGTTGTTCCGACAGCAGGTCGAGCCGGCTGCGCAGCCAGCCCCGGCCATTGCGCTCCAGGGTCAGCAGGCCGGTACGCGCCAGCACCGCGCCGGGTGCCAGGGCGCTGCGTACCGCATCCACGGGCAGGGCCAGGATGGTGGCCACGCAGGCGATGACTTGCACGATGGACAGGTTCTCGAACAGGTCGGTGGCCTCCTCCAGCAGCGAATCGCAGTGCAGGCAGCAGGTGAATTCGAGGATCTTGCAATCGACCTCGCTCAAGTGCGCCAGCGCTGCCAGTTGCGCCAGGTTCTGGCGCAGCGCCGGCGCGCTTTGGACGCTGTCAGCGTGCGCCTCGGCCTGGGCGTGCAACTGGCGCAGCTCCCAGCGCACCGCCTTGGGATTGAAGGGGCGGTTGGCCTCCTCCTCCAGCCAGTGCCCCAGGCCCAGCGCCCGGGCCAGCTTGTCCTCCCTGAAGTCATGCGAGCGGATCCAATGCTTGTGCCCGCCCAGGGTCTGCATGATCCTGAGCAGCCACAGCCGGGTCAGGTCGTCGGGTTGCTCCTCGGATAGGGGGTGCGGCTTCGAGCCGGGCCGAAAACGGGGCATGGCATCTCCTGTGTCTCAACGGAGGTGGATGATGCGCCCGGGGTGCGACAGGATGTGTCGCAAGCGGACAGCCCCCAAAAAAATCTGCAGCAGGTGCATGGCTGCCGGATTGTCCTGTTGGCAGGACGCAAAGTCGGCCATTTGCCGTATTTCAACGGGATCGTCCTGCCCCTATCTTCAGGGTCAGGCTATTTTTGATTTTCTGGAGAAGGACGATGAGCAAGCGAGTTCTGGGCCGCTTCGGCAACGAGCGCGGCCACTGGGTGGGCGACGGGTTTCCGGTGCGCTCGCTGTTTTCCTATCACGACATGGGTTCGCGCATCAGCCCGTTTTTGCTGCTGGACTATGCCGGGCCGCACACCTTCGAGCCGACCGGCGCGCGGCGCGGCGTGGGCCAGCACCCGCACCGGGGCTTCGAGACCGTGACCATCGTCTATGACGGCGAGGTCGAGCACCGCGACAGCGCCGGCCACGGCGGCGTCATCGGCCCGGGCGATGTGCAGTGGATGACGGCTGCCGGCGGCATCCTCCACGAGGAATACCACTCGCCGGCCTTTGCCGCTGCGGGCGGGCCGTTTCGCATGATCCAGTTGTGGGTCAACCTGCCGGCCCGGGACAAGAATGCTCCAGCGGGCTACCAGGGCATCGTGAGCGCCGACATTCCGGTGGTCGAGCTGCCGGGCGGCGCCGGCACGGCGCGGGTCATCGCAGGCGAATATGGCGGCGCCAAGGGGCCGGCCAGGACGTTCACGCCTGTCAATGTCTGGGATCTGAACCTGCAGGCCGATGCCGCGCTGACGCTGGAGCTGCCCGAGGGCCACACCAGCATGGTCGTGGTGCTGACCGGGCAGATCACCGTGGGCGGCACGCAGGCAGCGGGCGAGGCGCAGATGGTGCTGCTCAGCCGCGACGGCAGCGATGTGGCGATCCGTGCCGATGCTGCAGCCCGGCTGCTGGTGCTGACTGGCGCGCCCATCGACGAGCCCATCGTCGGCTACGGCCCCTTCGTGATGAACAGCCAGGCCGAGATCCGCCAGGCCATCGAGGACTTCAACAGCGGGCGCTTCACGCACCCGGCAACCCAGGGGGAGACGGCATGAGCGCAGTGGACATGGTCATCGGGCAGCGCCGGCGCAGCCTGGGCGGCGGCTTCGAGGTCGGGCGCGTGCTGCCCTTTGCCAGGCGGCGCATGGTCGGGCCGTTCATCTTTTTCGACCACATGGGGCCGCTCGACCTGGCCGCCGGCGTGGATCGCAGCGTCGATGTGCGAGCGCACCCGCATATCGGCCTGTCCACCGTGACCTATCTGTTCGCCGGCGAGATGATGCACCGCGACAGCGTCGGCTCCACCCAGGCGATTCGCCCGCGCGAGGTCAACTGGATGACCGCCGGGCGCGGCATCACGCACAGCGAGCGCTTCGAGCGCGCCCGCGCCGTGGGCGACCACCTGCACGGCATCCAGGCCTGGGTGGCGCTGCCCAAGGAATATGAGGAGGCCGAGCCGTCGTTCTCGCACCACGAAGGCTGCGACCTGCCGCAGTGGAGCGAGGGCGGCGTCGAAGGCCGGCTGATCGCCGGCAGCGCCTATGGCCTGACGGCGGGCGCGGCCACGCATTCGCCGCTGTTCTACGCGCACCTGGATATGCAGGCCGGGGCCACGGCGGAAATCCCGTCAGGCCACGCCGAGCGCGCGCTGTACGTGGCGACCGGCGCGGTCGAGGTCGGCGGCCAGCGCTATGGGGCTGGGCAGATGCTGGTGCTGGGCGCGGATGCCTGCAGGCTGCGCGCCGTGGAGCCGGCCACGGTGATGGCGCTGGGGGGCGAGCCGGTTGGCGAGCGCTTCATCTACTGGAATTTCGTGTCGTCGTCGAAAGAGCGGCTGGCCCAGGCCGCTGCCGACTGGGAGGCCGGTCGCATGAAGCTGCCCGACGCCGACGACCAGGAATTCATCCCGCTGCCTGATGGGCCCCGGCCCAGTGCCCCGGCCATGTCCTGAACCGGCGGCGGCAGCCGAAATGCTCCGCCCTCAGCCCAGCTGCTCGATAGCCGCCGCCAGCGCCAGCAGCTCCCGGTCGCGCCCGCGCTGCGCCACCAGCATCAGGCCGAAGGGCAGGCCGCCCGCCCGTCCGGCAGGCAGCGACAGTGCCGGCAGATCGTAGAAGTTGAAGACCGACGGATTGCGCAGCACCAGCGCGTTGGCGCGCATGAAGGCCGCGTCGTCCGCCTGCAGCGCGTCGATGCGCGGGGCCACGATGGGCACGGTGGGCAGGGCCAGCAAGTCCACGTCCAGCAGTTCGGCGTCGAACTCGCGCTGCAGCCGGGCGCGCTCCTGCAGCACGCCGACGTAGTGCGGGGCGGGCACGCTCAGGCCCGGCTGGATGCGCGCCAGCACGCGCGCGTCGAGCTGCCCGGGCGCGCCCTCCAGCAGCGCGCGGTGGATGTGCGCCGCCTCGGCGGATGCCAGCGAGCCGCCTTGCTGCACGCGCGCCGGCGCCATCAGCCAGTCGTCGAGCTGCAGGTCTTGCACGCGCGCGCCAGCGCCGGACAGCCGCGCCAGCGCCTGCTCGAAGGCGGCCAGCACGGCGCCCTCCGCCTCCGACAGCAGCCAGCCGCGCGGCACTCCCACACGCAGGCCGGCCACCTGGCGTGCCGGTAGCGGCTGCCAGGCGTTGCCCGAGAGCACGGCGTCGGCGCGCGCGCAGTCCTCCACGCTGGCCGCCAGCGGGCCGATGGTGTCCAGCGTGTACGACAGGGGCAAGGCGCCATCGCGCGGCACGCGCGATTGCGTCGGCTTGAAGCCGGCGATGCCGGCCAGGGCCGCCGGGATGCGAATGGAGCCGCCCGTGTCCGTGCCGATGGCGATCTCGGCCATGCCGCGTACCACGCTGACCCCCGCGCCGCTGGACGAGCCGCCAGGGATGCGGCTGGCGTCGTGCGCGTTGCCCGGCGTTCCGTAGTGCGGATTGATGCCGATGCCCGAGAAGGCGAACTCGGTCATGTTGGTCTTGCCAACGATCACGCAGCCCGCCGCACGCAGGCGCTGCACCACGGCGGCGTCCTGCCGGGCAGGCGGGGCATTCTTGAGCACGGCGGAGCCGGCTGTGGTCGGCTCGCCCGCCACGTCGAGCAAATCCTTGATGGAGACGATGCGGCCATCGAGCGGCCCTAGGCTGATGCCCTGCGCCGCGCGCTCGTCGGCGGCGCGCGCGGCTGCCAAGGCCGCGTCGGTGTAAACGCGGGTGAAAATCCGCCGGCCTTCGTCGCCGGTGGCCTCGATGGCGGCCAGGGCGCGCTCGGTGCGTTCAGTGCAGTTGCTGTGGGGTGTCGTCATGCGGCGAGTGTGCCGCACGCGAGCGCCCTTGAAGCCACCCGCCGCGCCCCCACATGGCTTCGCTGTACGCCGGCGCTGGCTTTCGCCCCCTCTCCCGCGTGCGGGAGAGGGCTGGGGTGAGGGAGGCCAGGGCGCTGCCCTCGTCGTTTTCTTTCTCGTTCCACCAACGCACTATGAGCAACACCAAACAACAGCACTCCTTCCAGGCCGAAGTCGCCCAATTGCTGCACCTGGTCACGCACTCGCTGTACTCCAATCAGGAAATCTTCCTGCGCGAGCTGGTCTCCAACGCCTCCGACGCCTGCGACAAGCTGCGCTTCGAGGCGCTGAACCAGCCCGAACTGTACGAAGACCAGCCCAGCCTGGAGGTGCGCGTGTCCTTCGACAAGGCGGCGCGCACCATCACCATTGCCGACAACGGCATCGGCATGAGCCAGCAAGAGGCCATCGAGCACCTGGGCACCATCGCCAAGAGTGGCACCAAGGACTTCATGAGTCGCCTGACGGGTGACCAGCAGGCCAGCGCCAGCGAGCAGGGCCAGCTGATCGGCCAGTTCGGCGTGGGCTTTTACTCGGGCTTCATCGTGGCCGACCGCATCACGGTGGAGAGCCGCCGCGCCGGCCTGCCGGCGTCCGAGGGCGTGCGCTGGATGAGCGCTGGCGCGGGTGACTTCGAGGTCGAGCAGATCGAGCGCAGCCAGCGCGGCACCAGCGTCATCCTGCACCTGCGGGGTGATGCCGACGAGTTCCTGAACGCCTGGAAGCTCAAGCAGGTCATCGCCAAGTATTCCGACCACATCAGCCTGCCCATCCTGATGGAAAAGGAGGAGTGGAAGGAGTCGGACAAGGAGGGCGAGCCCGGCGAGATGGTCAAGACCGGCGAGTGGGAGACGGTCAACAAGGCCAGCGCCCTGTGGACGCGCCCGAAAAAAGACATCACCGACGAGCAGTACCAGGACTTCTACAAGACGATTGCCCACGACCACGAGAACCCGCTGGCCTGGAGCCACAACCGCGTCGAGGGCAACACCGAGTACACGCAGCTGCTGTACATCCCGGCCAAGGCGCCCTTCGACCTGTGGAACCGCGACAAGGCCGCCGGCGTGAAGCTGTATGTCAAGCGCGTGTTCATCATGGACGACGCGGAAAGCCTGATGCCCAGCTACCTGCGCTTCGTCAAGGGCGTGATCGATTCCAGCGACCTGCCGCTCAACGTCAGCCGCGAGCTGCTGCAGGAATCGCGCGACGTGCGCCTGATCCGGGATGGCTCCACCAAGCGCGTGCTGTCCATGCTGGAAGACCTGGCACGCCACGACCGGCACGATGCTGGCGAGGGCCAGGACGGCGTGACCGACGTGGTCAGCGAGGAAGACAAGGCCAAGGAGGGCAAGTACAGCCAGTTCTGGGCCGAGTTCGGCGCGGTGCTCAAGGAAGGTTTGGGCGAGGACTTCGCCAACCGCGAGCGCATCGCCAAGCTCTTGCGCTTTGCCTCGACCACCAGCGACGCCGTGAGCGTGTCCCTGCAGGACTACAAGGCGCGCATGAAGGATGGCCAGGAGGCCATCTACTACATCACCGCCGACACCCTGGCGGCGGCCAGGAACAGCCCGCAGCTGGAGATCTTCAAGAAAAAGGGTATCGAGGTGCTGCTCATGACCGACCGGGTCGATGAGTGGGCGCTGGGCTATCTGCACGACTTCGACGGCACGCCGCTGCAGTCAGTCGCCAAGGGCGCGGTCGATCTGGGCAAGCTGCAGGACGAGGAGGAAAAAAAGGCCGCCGAGGAGGCAGCCGAGGCCTTCAAGCCGCTGCTGGCCAAGTTGAAAGAGGCGCTCAAGGACAAGGCCGAGGACGTGCGCGCCACCACGCGCCTGGTCGATTCGCCCGCCTGCCTGGTAGTGCAGGAGCACGGCATGAGCACGCAGCTGGCGCGATTGCTCAAGCAGGCTGGCCAGAGCGCGCCCGAGTCCAAGCCGGTGCTGGAAGTCAACCCCGAGCATCCGCTGGTCAAGAAGCTCGATGGCAGCGTGCATTTCCACGACCTGGCGCACATCCTGTTCGACCAGGCCCTGCTGGCCGAAGGCGGCCTGCCGCAAGACCCGGCGGCCTACGTGCGCCGGGTGAATGCGTTGCTGGTCTGAAGTCTTTCGGCGCTGCGGCGGGTGGCGACCATCGAGAGCATTGGCTCCTCCACCCGCATCGAGGGCAGCAGGCTGACCAACCGTGAGGTGGAGCGCCTGCTCTCCAACCTATCCATCCAATCTTTCGACACGCGCGACGAGCAGGAGGTGGCCGGCTACGCTGAGCTGATGGATCTGGTCTTCAGTGCCTGGCAGGACATTCCCTTCAACGAAAACCACGTCAAGCAGCTGCACCAGATCCTGCTGCGCCACAGCGAAAAGGATGCCCGCCACCGGGGGCGGTACAAGACCCACTCGAACAGTGTCGCCGCCTTCGATGAGAGCGGGCGGCAACTCGGGGTGGTCTTCGAGACGGCCACGCCATTCGATACACCGAGGTTGATGGCTGAGCTGCTGTCATGGGTGAACGATGAGCAAGGCAAGGGGCAGCTGCACCCTCTGCTGATCATCGCCATCTTCGTCGTGGTGTTTCTGGAGATCCACCCCTTCCAGGATGGCAACGGACGCCTGAGCCGTGTATTGACCACCCTGCTGCTGCTCCAGGCCGGTTACGCCTATGTGCCGTACAGCTCGCTGGAGAGCGTGATCGAGCTGAACAAGGAGGCCTACTATCTGGCGCTGCGCCAGACCCAGAGCAGCATCCGCACCGAAGCCCCGACTGGCAGCCGTGGCTGATGTTCTTCCTGCGCTCGCTGGCCGAGCAAGTGCGGCGCCTGGAAAAAAAGGTGGAGCGCGAACGGCTCGTGCTGGCCACGCTGCCCGAGCTGTCCTTGCAGATCGTGGAGTTCGCCAGGGAGCACGGGCGTGTCACGATGATGGACGCCATCAAGCTGACCGGAGCCAGCCGCAATACCCTCAAGCAACATTTTCGCGACCTGACCGAGCGCAACCATCTGGAGCTGCATGGCAGCGGGCGCGGCGTCTGGTATCGGCTCAAGTGATGCCCTCAAGTGATGACCTGACACGCGGCGGTCAGGCGTTCAGCGGCTCCTCGCCCATCGCCTCGATCTGCCCGCGCAGCAGCTGCACCTGCTCGCCCCAGTACTGCGCCGTGCCGAACCACGGAAAGTGGATGGCAAAAGTGGGGTCGCCCGCCGCAAAGCGCCGCGCCAGCCAGGCGCTGTAGTGGATCAGGCGCAGCGTGCGCAGCGGCTCGATCAGGCGCAGTTCGCGCCGGTCGAACGCGCGCAGCTGCTCATAGCCGTCGAGCAGCGCCGACAGCTGCAGCGTGCGCTGGCGCCGATCGCCCGACAGCAGCATCCACAAATCCTGCACCGCCGGCCCCATGCGCGCATCGTCCAGATCGACGAAATGCGGCCCGCCGCCCAGGCCGTCCGCGTCCGGCGGCGTCCACAGGATGTTGCCCGGGTGGCAGTCGCCGTGCAGGCGCAGCACGGTGGCATCTTTCAAGCAAAAACTGCCTGAAACCCGCTCTGGACAAGCGCTGTCAGCTATCATTTTCAAAGCTGTATCACAGACCTCGCGCCAGGCTGCGACGTGCTCGGGCGCAATCGCCTGGTGCGCCAGCAGCCACTCGCGCGGCTCCTGGCCGAAGCTGGCCACGTCCAGCGCTGGGCGCTGCGCGAAGGGCTGCGCCGCGCCCACGTTGTGCAGCCGCGCGATGAAGCGACCAATCCACTCCAGCGTCTCGAAATCATCCAGCTCCGGCTGGCGCCCGCCGCGCCAGGGGCTGACGGAAAACACAAAGCCCGCGTGCGTGTGCAGGCTGCTGCCCGCCAGCACCAGGGGCGCCACCACCGGCACCTCGGCGCGCGCCAGCTCCAGGGCAAAGGCGTGCTCCTCCAGGATGTGCGTCGCGCTCCAGCGCCCGGGGCGGTAGAACTTGGCCACCACCCGGCTGCCGTCCTCCAGCACCACCTGATAGACGCGGTTCTCGTACGAGGCCAGCGCCATCAGGCGCCCGTCGCCGTGCAGGCCGATGTGGCCCAGGGCGTCCAGCACCACGTCGGGGGTGAGCGAGGCGTAGGGATGGGCAAAAGCGCCAGGCGCAGCGGCTGGCTCACCGGTCGGAAGCGGGGGCAGATTCATGCCCGGCATTGTCACCATGCGCACCGCTGCCCAGCACATCGAACGGCAGCTGCTGCTTGACCAGAATCACCGTACACGGCGCATCGCGCGCCACGCGCATCGGCACGGTGTCGATGAAGCGCTGCATCTGCAGCCCGTGCGTGGCCGCGCCCAGGATCATGAGGCCCACCCGGTTGCCCTCGGCATAGCGCAACAGCGCCTGCGCCACGTCGCCCGCCTCCAGCACGTGGTAGCTCACGCTGTGCTGCGCCAGCGGCAGCGGCTGCGCCCATGTCTTCAGGCGCGCCAGGTGCAGGCGGCGCAGCGCGGTTTCGCTGCGCTCGGTATCCGAGTTGCTCGCCGCCGCGCCCGAGATCACCGTGACGCAGGCCAGCCGCGCCCCCGGGCGGATGCCCAGCGAGCGCGCCACCGCCTCGCGCAGCGAGTACAGCGTGGCGTCGCTCACATCGTCGTGCGGCACCGCCACCATGACGATGGGCGAGCGCTCGATCTGGTCGTGCGGCAGCGCGCTGGGTTCATAGTGCATCCCCGCCGCGCGCAGCCAGCGCTTGAAATGCCGGCGCAGGCCCGGCCCGCGCGTGCGCTGGCCGCGCTCGGTGATGGCGACCTGCCCGGGGTTGGCCAGATCGAATGCCAGGTGCGCCGCCGACGGATGGCGCGCCGCCGCCACCGGCTCCAGGCAGCGCAGGATGACCTCCTGCAACCACTCGGGCAGATCGGAGCGGTGCGCGCGCGGCGGCTGCGGCGTCATCCACAGGCGCTGGCGCAGGCCGCCCGCCGTGGCCGGCGCGCCAAAGGGCAACTCGCCCGTGGCCATCTCGTAGAGCATCACGCCGATGGCGAAGATGTCGCTCCTCAGATCGCCGCGCACGCCCACCACCTGCTCGGGCGCGATCCAGGCCGGCGAGCCGACGGCCTTGCGTAGCTCCTCGGCCAGCAGATCGGGGTAGTGCGCGTGGCACGACAGGCCAAAGTCCAGCAGCACCACGCTGCCATCGGGGCGCAGCAGGACGTTGGCCGGCTTCAAGTCCAGGTGGCAGACGTTTTGCTCATGCAGGCTGTGCGCGGCCATGGCCAGCGCCGCGCCGATGCGGGCGATCGCCTGCGGGCTGCGCGCCGCGCGGTCACTAGCTGGGTGCGCGTCCAGCCAGTGCTGCAGCGTGTGGCCGGGAACGTACTCCATGACCAGATAGGGCAGGCGCAGCAAGTCGCCCGCAGCCACGAAGCGCGGCACGTGCGAGCCGCTCAGGGTCGGCAGGATGGCCAGCTCGACCTCGAAGCTGACGATGTTCTCGGCGCCGTCGCGCACCGTCATGCGCGGGATCTTCATGGCCATGGGAAAGCCCGGATCGCGCGCCGCATGGGCATAGCCCACGCGGTAAATGTGCGCCATGCCGCCCGAGTGGATGCACTCATGCACGGTGAAGCCGTCGATTTCGGTGCCGGGGGCGAGCAGTTTCATGGTCGGGGCTGCGGGGCGGGCTGGGATGGATGGGCAGTATGGAAGCCTTCGGTTACAGCAAACTTGCCCGGACACAGGACGCGGCGAGAATGCGGCGCAACCCTGCCCGGCCCCTGCGCCCGGCCTGCCCTTGTCTGAGTTGCGAACGGATTGCGCCATGCCCCTGTCCTGGAACGAGATCAAATCCCGCGCCCTGGCCTTCTCGCGCCGCTGGCAGGACGCCAGCGAGGAAAAGCAGCAGTCCATCCCGTTCTGGATCGATTTCTTCGAGGTCTTTGGCATCACCAACCGCCGCGTGGCCAGCTTCGAGCACGCCGTCAAGAAGCACGGCGGCGGCCAGGGCTGGGTCGATCTGTTGTGGCCCGGCGAGTTGCTGGTCGAGCACAAGTCGCGCGGCAAGCCGCTTTCGCCGGCCTTCGACCAAGCCATGGACTACTTCCCCGGCCTGCCCGAGCGCGACCTGCCGCACACCCTGGTGCTGTGCGACTTCGCCAGTTTCCGCGTGATCGACCTGGACAGCCGGCGCGAGATCACCTTCGCCCTGCAAGACCTGCACCAGCACGTGCGCTGGTTCGGCTTCATCGCCGGCTACAGGGCGCAGGTCATCACGCCGCAAAACCCCGTCAACATCCGCGCTGCCGAGCGCATGGGCCGGCTGCACGATGCGCTCAAGGCCAGCGGCTACGGCGGCCATGCGCTGGAGGTGCTGCTGGTGCGCCTGCTGTTTTGCCTGTTCGCCGACGACACGGCGATTTTCCCGGCGCAGGGCTTTCGCGACCTGATCGAGGAGCGCACCGCCGCCGACGGCAGCGACACCGGCGCGCGGCTGGCGCAGTTTTTTCAGGTGCTCAACACGCCCGAGGCGCAGCGCAGCAAGAACCTGGACGAGCAACTCGCCGCCTTCCCCTACATCAACGGGCGGCTGTTTGCCGAGATGCTGCCGCTGGCCGAGTTCGACGCGCCCACGCGTGAGGCGCTGCTGGACGCCTGCGCGCTGGACTGGTCGGCCATCAGCCCGGCGATTTTCGGCAGCCTGTTCCAGAGCATCATGGACGCCGGCGCCCGGCGCAACCTGGGCGCGCACTACACCAGCGAGGAAAACATCCTCAAGCTGATCGGCCCGCTGTTCCTCGACGAGCTGCGCGCCGAGTTCGCGCGCGTGAAAAACCAGCGCAACCGGCTGTTCGAGTTCCACAAGAAGCTGCGCTCCCTGAATTTTTTCGATCCAGCGTGCGGCTGCGGCAATTTCCTGGTCATCAGCTACCGCGAACTGCGCCTGCTGGAGCTGCAAGTCCTGCGTGCCGCTGCCCAGCTCTCGGGCCATGCCGGCCAGCGCAGCGTGGATGTCCACGCGCTGATCGGCGTCAACGTCGATCAGTTCCACGGCATCGAGATTGAGGAATTCCCGGCGCAGATCGCCCAGGTCGCGCTGTGGCTGGTCGATCATCAGATGAACCTGCGCGTGAGCGAGGAGTTCGGCCTGTACTTCGCCCGCATCCCGCTGGTCACCAGCCCCGGCATCGTGCATGGCAACGCCCTCGCGCTGGACTGGAACGAGGTGCTGCCGGCGGCGCAGTGCAGCTATGTGCTGGGCAACCCGCCATTCGTCGGCGCCAAGTTTCTGGACGACACGCAGCGCGAGGACGCGCGCGCCGTGTTTGCCGGCATCGACGGCGCGGGCCTGCTGGACTTTGTTGCCGCCTGGTATGTGAAAGCCGCCCGCTACCTGCGCAGCGCTTCGGATTTACTATCGAATAAGGAGCTGTCAGCGCTTGCTGGACAAGGGTTTGAGGCTGATTTCATGCGCAAAGCCGCACTGCCGCGCGCGGCCTTCGTCTCCACCAACAGCATTACCCAGGGCGAGCAGGTCGGCGTGCTGTGGGGCTGGCTGCTGGCGCAGGGCGTGCATATCCAGTTCGCGCACCGCACCTTTGCCTGGAGCAACGAGGCGCGCGGCAAGGCGGCGGTGCATTGCGTGATCGTCGGCTTCGGGCTGCAGGATCGCCCGGGCAAGGTCATCTACGAGTACGCCGACATCCGGGGCGAGCCGCAGGCCGTGCCGGCGGCCAACATCAATCCGTATCTGATCGACGGGCCGGACGTGGTGCTGGCGCGGCGCAGCAGGCCGATCTGCGATGTGCCGCAGATCAGTTTCGGCAATCAGCCCATTGACGGTGGCCATCTCGTTTTGACACCTGAAGAGGCGGCCGAGCTTGCGGCTGAAGCACCAGAACTTTCGCCCTACGTGCGTCTGTTTCTTGGAGCGGAGGAATTCATCAATGGAGGCGAGCGTTACTGCCTCTGGCTGAAAGATTGCCCTCCGTCTCTCTTTCGCAGGAGCAAAACAGTGTTGGCACGGCTGGAGGCAGTGCGTCGCTTTCGCTTGGATAGCAAACGGCAAGCCACCCGCGACCTTGCTGCGACGCCTTCCACCTTCGCCTTCGTTTCGCACGTCGAAGGCTCCTTCATCGTCGTGCCCAGCGTGTCGTCCGAGCGGCGCACATTCATCCCCATCGGCTTCAGCCAGCCCAACCTGATCGTCAGCAACCTTTGCTTGGCGGTATACGAAGCGTCCTTGTTCCACTTCGGCATCCTCTCCAGCACCATGCACAACGCCTGGGTGCGCGCCGTCTGCGGTCGCCTGAAAAGCGACTACCGCTACTCCGCCGCCATCGTCTACAACAACTTCCCCTGGCCCTTGTGCGGCCTGGATTCACAGGCAAAAACGGCTGAAACCCAATACAGACAAGCGATGGCAGCTATAGAAAAAGAAGCGAAGGCGGTGCTTGATGCCCGCGCCCAGTTCGCCGGCAGCAGCCTGGCCGACCTGTACGACCCGCTGACCATGCCGCCCGCGCTGCTGCGCGCGCACCAGCGGCTGGACGCCGCAGTCGATCGCGCCTACCAGCTCGCCGGCGGCCCCAAAAGCTACAGGAACGACGCCGAGCGCGTGGCCTTTCTGTTCACGCTGTACCAGCGCATCACCAGCTTGCTGCCCGTGGCCGCCAGCCGCCCGGCGCGCAAGCGGGGGGCGGCCAGGACAGCGTGACGGCAGCAGCCTTGTTCTGTTTGACCAGATGATCAGTCTCGAACCGAATCTTCTGCTGGAGCGCCAACTGTTGCTGCAACTGGGGGAGCGGTTGCGGCGCGCTCGGCACCGCTGTGGCGCGAGTGGCTGCGCCTGCTGGATGCGGGCGACTGGCGCCGGATACTGGGTCGCAGCCAGCGGGCGCAGCAATTGCGCCAGGCGTCTCCCTTGGTCACGGTACTGCCCCAGGAGGTGCGCCAGGGCTTGCTCGCCCAGGCGGCCCAGCTCAGGGGCGCAATCACGCTGGGCGCGCCGGGTGAGACGGCTCGGGAGGCGGCAGCGCAGGAGTGGTCATGACCCGGCAGGAGCTGGAGCACATCATCCGCGCCGCTGCGGAAATCACCGATCAGTACGAGTTCATCATCATCGGCAGTTAGGCGATCCTGGGGGTGGGGCCTGAGACGGCCCTGCTGCCCGAGGGCTGGCTTGAGCGGGTGCATCGCGTGCAAAGCCCGAATACTGGAGGGCGCGTGGGGTACTGCCTGGATGTGGCAGACCTGTTTCTCTCCAAGACTGGAGCGGGTCGCCCAAATGCCTGTGGATGGCAGCTATCAGCGCAGGTTGCGTGCAGCCATTCGCCGCTGGGCTGCGAATGCCCGGGTCGCAGGTCGGGCGGGCGCGGCGCTGCTGCGCCCAGCGCCATGATCAGCGCGCTTGCGCTTGTGGTTGTGTTTGCTGGCGCTCCAGCGCCTGCCGGATGCGCTGCCCCAGGCGCAGCGCACCGGCGCGGGTGATGTGGTTGCTGTCGTAGTACAGCAGTTCGCCGCCCTGCATTCCCCAGCACCACTGGTCATCGCAGAAGGCCGGCGCGCCATCGACGGGCAGGACTTGCGGGAAGTCCGCCAGCACGCGGTTGACCAAGGCCCGGTAGGCCTGGCTGCGCGCCTCGTAGTCCTGGCGCGCGATGGCGCAAGGGGTGCGCGCGGCTTGCGCGCGCCAGCTCCAGGGCCGGGCCGGCAGGCACGATGGGGCGGCAAAGCCCAGCTCCGGGGCGTCGAAGACAAACACCACTTGCCGGCCGGCAGCGCTGAGCTGGCCCAGGGTGTTGCGCAGCGCCGCCTCGAAAAGCAGGGCGTTGTCGGCTGGCACGCCGGGCAGGTCGGAATACACGCTGCCGCGCACCTGGGCATCGGCCTCGCCGAAGCCGACGCCGTGCAGATAGGCCGGCCAGCGGGCATCCAGGATGACGGTGTGCAGCCCGGGGGTGGCCAGTACATGGCGGCGGATGGCCTCATTGCCGGCGCGCCGGATGCCGATCCATTCGTCCGTGGCCGGGTCGGGGCCGCCAGCCACCAGGCCCCACAGCGGGGCTGCCAGGGCAAAGCCCATGTGCTCGGCTTGCCAGGGGCTGCCGGCCAGTGCCTGCACCAGTCCGGGGTAGAGGCTGACCGCGTGCGAGTCGCCCAGCAGCACGGTGTTGTAGCGCTCGGTGCCCGGCACGCGTCGGCAGAACATCAGCGAAGCCACCGACTGCGGCAGCAGGCCCTGCAGCTGCGCCTGGCAATCGGCCTGCTGCTGCCCGGGCAGCCAGGGCCGGTCGGGCGCATCCAGCACGGCCAGGGCGGCGGCCATGTCCGGCGGCAAGCGCTGGGGCAGGCCAGCGTGGCGCTTCACCGCCCAGCCCAGGCCAGCCAGCAGCGCCAGCAGTACGCACAGGCCGGCGACCACCCGGGGGCCGGGGCGGCGGCGCAGCGGGCGCTCGATGTAGCGCCAGGTCAGGGCGGCCAGCAGTACGCTGAGGGCTACCGCCGCCAGGCGCAGTAGCAGCGGCGGCTGGCCTCCTTCGACGATGCGCAGCAACACCAGCAGCGGCCAGTGCCACAGATACAGCGGATAGCTGATCAGGCCGACCCAGACCAGCGGGCGCCAGGCCAGCAGGTGGCGGTTGGGCCAGGCCTGGCTGCCGGCGGCAATCAGCAGTGCCGCGCCGCTGACTGGCAGCAAAGCGGCCCAGCCAGGCCAGCGGGTGCTGGAGTCCAGGCCCAGCACGCTGCCGGCGATGGCCGTCAGGCCCAGCCAGGCCGCCAGGTGCTGCCCGGCGTGCGCGCCCGGGCTGCTGGTGTGCGCGGTCTGGCGCGTGGTCTCGCGCGTGATCTGCCAGTGCGCCAGCAGGGCGCCGGCCAGCAGCTCCCAGGCGCGCAGGTGCGGCCAGTAGAAGGCGGCGGTGGCGTCGATGCCGCCCAGCGCGCCCCAGAGCAGCGAGCCGGTCGCCGCCAGCAGCAGGCCGAGCCACATGGCGCTGCGTCCCAGCCGCCACAAGGCCCAGGCCAGCAGGGGAAACAGCAGATAGAAATGCTCCTCCACGGCCAGCGACCACAGGTGCAGCAGCGGCTTGCCGTCCGAGGCCACGTCGAAGTAGCCGGCCTCGCGCTGCAGGGCAAAGTTCTGCAGGAAGGCGGCGCTGGTGAGCACGTGCTTGCCCAGCAGCCGGTATTCCTGCGGCAGCAGCACGAACCAGCCAGCCAGCAAGCTGGCGGCCAGCACTGCCGCCAGCGCCGGGAAGATGCGCCGCACCCGGTGGGCATAGAACTCGGCGAAGCGAAAGCTGCCGCGCTGCAGGCTGCGCAGGATGATCAGCCCGATCAGGTAGCCGGAGATGACGAAGAAGATGTCCACCCCGGCAAAGCCGCCCGGCGCCAGGCTGGGAAAGGCGTGAAAGGCCAGCACCGGCAGGATGGCCAGGGCGCGCAGGCCGTCGATGTCGGGGCGGTATTGCGGATGGAAGTTGCTGCGCTGGGGCGGCGTCATGGCGGGTGCGCCGGCAGGCTCACGAGCACGCTGGTGCCGGCGGTGGGACGAGGATGGGGGCCGTTGCGCTGGCAAGTGGGCGGGGGCTGTCAGAGCCCGCGCTCCAGCCGCTCGGCAAAGAAGGCGGGCAGGCCGGCGGCGCGCACGGCGGCCACTTCGGCCAGGTGGTCGTAGGCCACGCGGTGGAAGGTGATGTGCGCGGCGGCCTCGTCGAACAGCGCATACATGGCGCGCACGTCGCCGTCGCGCGGCTGGCCGCACGAGCCGACGATGGCCAGCCACTGGCGGTGCGGCGGCACCGGCACCGGCACGCCGGGGCGTGGCGAAAACCGCATCAGCTTGGCCGTGGGCGTGAGGAAGTACAGCGCCTGCTCATGCACGTGGCCGCTGAAGACGTAGCGGATGGCCGGGTCGAGCTGCGTGGCCGCCGCCATGCTGCGCTCGGCGGCGTTGCTGTCGGTGACGTAGTGCCAGCGCTCGGGCGCGTCGGCGCTGGCGTGTACCAGCAGCACCTGCGGCCCGGCGCGGGCGGTGAGCGGCAGCCCGGCCAGAAAGGCGCGCTGCTGCGCGTTCAGGTGCGGCGCCGTCCACTGTGCGCTTTGCTCGCCCAGGTTCTGCGGGTTGGCCGGCGGGTCGATGCTGGCCTGGTCATGGTTGCCGCGCACGGCCAGCGCGCCGCCGGCTACCAGCGACATGCACGCATCGAGCACCGGCGCCGGCTCGGCGCCGTAGCCGACCAGGTCGCCCAGCAGCGCGAACTGCTCGGCCCCTGGGCGCGGGCGTGGGCCAGCACGGCCTGCAGCGCCGGCAGGTTGGCGTGGATGTCGGACAGCAGGGCGAGTTTCATGGTCGGGCGGACGGGACTGGCGGCGGGGCGGGGCAGGAGGCGGGGTGGAAGGCCACCACCATCATGGCCGCAGCCGGCACGCCCGCAGGTCGGCCGGCTGCATGTTCATATTGATGGTGATTTTCGGCTTAAAGCCTTGCCAGACAAGCGCTGACAGCTATGATTTTAGTAGCTGTACACGCCTTGCTTGGTCTTGCGGCCCAGGCGGCCTGCGGCCACGTATTCGCGCAGCAGCGGGCAGGCGCGGTACTTGCTGTCGCCGAACTCGGCCAGGTACACGTCCATGACGGCCAGGCACACGTCCAGGCCCACCATGTCGGCCAGGGCCAGCGGGCCGATGGGCTGGTTGCAGCCCAGCTTCATGCCGGCGTCGATGTCCTCGGGCGTGGCCAGGCCTTCGGCCAGCACGAAGAAAGCCTCGTTGATCATGGGCACCAGGATGCGGTTGACTACGAAGCCAGGCGCGTTCTTGACGGTGATGGGCGTCTTGCCCAGGCGCTCGGCCAACTCCTTGACGGCGTCGTGCGTCGCGTCCGAGGTCTGCAGGCCGCGAATCAGCTCGACCAGCGCCATCATGGGCACGGGGTTGAAGAAGTGCATGCCGATGAACTTGTCGGCGCGGCTGGTGGCGGCGGCCAGCTTGGTGATCGAGATCGAGGAGGTGTTGGAGGCGATGATGACCTCGGGGTCGACCAGCTCGTCGATCTGCTTGAGGATCTTGAGCTTGAGCTCGTAGTTCTCGGTGGCCGCCTCGATCACGATCTGCGCGCCCTTGAGGTCGTCGTAGCTGGTCGAGCCCTTGATGCGCGCCAGGGCGGCGTCCTTGGCCTCGGCGCTGATTTTTTCCTTCTTGAGCAGGCGATCGAGGCTGCCCGAGACGGTGGCGATGCCCTTTTGCACGGCAGCTTCCGAGATGTCCACCATCACCACGTTGATGCCCACCACGGCGCAGGCCTGCGCGATGCCGTTGCCCATGGTGCCGGCGCCAATGATGCCTACGGTCGAAATCGTCATATAAAGAATCCTTTGCAAAGAAAAAAACAAACAAACACAAACGGCCAAACCCCCTGATCGTATCGGCATTCCCCCGGCTGGCCGGGCGCCGGCGGGACACCGGTGGCGACAGATGGGCAACAGACGGGCAACAGACGGGTGACGGGCGGGCGACGGGCGGGCGACAGGGGCAGGCCACCAACCAGGAGACAGACCCATGTATGACTACGTAGTGATTGGCGGCGGCTCGGCGGGCTGCGTGTTGGCCGGACGCCTGAGCGAAGACCCCGCCGTGCGCGTGTGCCTGCTGGAGGCCGGCAAGGCCGATGCCAGCGCGCTGATCCACTGCCCCGGTGGCCTGGCGGCGATGGCCGCCACCGGCGCGCACAACTGGCGCATCGACACCACGCCGCAGCCCGGCCTGGGCGGGCGGCGCGGCTACCAGCCGCGCGGCAAGGTGCTGGGCGGCTCCAGTTCGGTCAACGCCATGATCTACGCGCGCGGCCACGCCGGCGACTACGACCATTGGCGCGACGCCGGCAATCCCGGCTGGGGCTGGAGCGATGTGCTGCCGTGGTTTCGGCGTGCCGAACACAACGAGCGCGGCGCCGATGACTGGCACGGCACGGGCGGGCCGCTGAACGTGGCCGATCTGCTGGCGCCGCACCGCATCAGCCGCGATTTCGTCGAGGCCGGCGTGCAGGCCGGCTACGCGCGCAACCCGGATTTCAACGGCGCGCAGCTCGAAGGCGTGGGCCTGTACCAGGTCACGCACAAGGGCGGCGAGCGCCACAGCGTGGCCAAGGGCTATCTGACGCCGCATCTGGGGCGGCCCAATCTGCATGTCATCACCGGCGCACATGCCACGCGCATCGTGCTGGGCGAAGGCCGGCGCGCCACGGGCGTGGAGTATGTGCAAGGCGGCCAGCGGCGCACCGTGCAGGCCACGCGCGAGGTGCTGCTCAGTGCCGGAGCGCTGCTGTCGCCGCAGTTGCTGCTGCTGTCGGGCATCGGCCCAGGGCCGCAGCTGCAGCGCCACGGCATCGCCGTGCAGCACGACCTGCCGGGCGTGGGCCGGCACCTGCACGACCACCCGGACGTGGTGCTGGTGTTCGACGCCCCGGCGCTGACCGATTTGTTCGGCCTGTCGGCCACTGGCGCCTGGCGCGTGCTGCGTGCCATGCAGGAGTGGCGCAGCCGGCGCAGCGGCATGTTGACCACCAACTTCGCCGAGGCCGGCGGCTTCATCAGGAGCCAGCCCGGCGAGGCCGCGCCCGATCTGCAACTGCATTTCGTGACCGGCAAGCTGGTCAACCATGGCCGCACGGCCAGCTGGGGCCACGGCTATTCGTGCCACGTCTGCCTGCTGCAGCCCAAAAGCCGTGGCAGCGTGTGCCTGGCCAGCAGCGACCCGCTGGCGCCGCCGCTGGTCGATCCGGCCTTCCTGGACGACGCGGACGATCTGGTGCGGCTGGTGCGCGGCGTGCGCCTGACGCGCCATATCCTGCAGCAGCCGGCCCTGGCGCAGCACGGCGCGCGCGAGTTGCCGGCCTCGGCGCAGGCGCGCAGCGATGGCGAGATGGCTCAATTCGTGCGCCAGCACGCCGATACCATCTACCACCCGGTGGGCAGTTGCCGCATGGGGCCGGGGCCGCAGGACGTGGTGGACGCGCAGTTGCGCGTGCATGGCGTGCCGGGCCTGCGCGTGGTGGACGCATCCATCATGCCGCGCATCGTCAGCGGCAACACCAATGCGCCGACGGTCATGATCGCCGAGCGGGCCGTGGACTGGATCCGACACCGTCCCGCCTGATGCCCGGTGGCGCGGGTGCTCATTTGACGCGCGTCAAGAATTAGGGGTTACCCTATAGGCACAATACGTTTGGTTGTATTTTGGTTGTACTTGTTACCGTGGAGACTTTGTGGCATGAATTCCTCTTCCGATTCCGCCTCCCCCCGTGGCGTCCAACGTCAGGCCGCGCGTGACCTCGACGCCTCGGTGCGCGGGCAGCTGGCCAAGGCTTTCAGCGGCCTGTCGCCCATCGCCCTGGGCCTGGCCCATGCCGACTGGGCCATGCACCTGCTGACCTCGCCGGGCCGCCAGGCCGTGCTGGCGCAGCGCGCGCTGGAGCTGTCGATGCAGGCGCTGGGCAACCTCAGCCGTCCGGCTGGCGAGGAGTCCCCGGTGGAAAAGGATGGCCGCTTCGCCGATGCCGGCTGGAGCCAGTGGCCCTACAACGTCTTCAAGGAAAACTACAAGGCCGCCGACACCTGGTGGCGCGAGCTGGCGCAGCAGGACGACGGCATGTCGCGCCACCACCAGCACATGGTGAGCTTCTTCACCGGGCAGACGCTGGATGCGCTGTCGCCCTCCAACTGGCTGGCCACCAACCCCGAGGTGCTGCGCACCGCGCAGGAGACGCAGGGCCGCTCGCTGCAAGATGGCCTGCAGTTCTTCCTGCAGGACTTGCGCGAGCAGCTGTCGGCGCGCCCGGACACGGCAGCCGAGGAGCTGGAGCCGCTGGAGTACGCCGTCGGCAAGGACGTGGCCGTCACGCCCGGCAAGGTAGTGTTCCGCAACGACCTGATCGAGCTGATCCGCTACAGCCCCAGCACCGACAAGGTGCTGCCCGAGCCGGTGCTGATCGTGCCCTCGTGCATCATGAAGTACTACATCCTGGACTTGTCGCCGCACAACTCCATGGTCAAGTACCTGGTGGACAAGGGCCATACGGTGTTCATGGTGTCGTGGCGCAACCCCGGCCCTGAAGACCGCGACCTGAAGATGCAGGACTACCTGAGCAGCGGCGTGCTGGCCGCCATGGCCGCGGCACGCGCCAGCAGCGGCGCGGCGCGCCTGCACACCATGGGCTACTGCCTGGGCGGCACCTTCCTGGCGATGGCCGCCGCTGCCATCGGCCGCATCACGCGGCGCAAGAAGGGCCAGCGCACGGCCAAGGAAGAAGCGCTGATCCCCGCCGACCTGCCCGAGCTGGCCTCGGTCATCCTGCTGGCGGCGCAGACGGACTTCTCCGAGCCGGGCGAACTCGGCGTGTTCATCGACGAGGCGCAGCTGGCCACGCTGCGCGAGTCCATGAACCAGCGCGGCTACCTGTCGGGCAAGCAGATGGGCGGCTCCTTCGTCTATCTGGCCTCGCGCGGCCTGCTGTGGGGCCGCAACACGCGCCGCTACCTGCTGGGCGAGGATGACGCCAGCTTCGACCTGATGAGCTGGAACGCCGACACCACGCGCTTGCCGGCGCGGATGCACTCGGAGTACCTGAATTCGCTGTTCCTGAACAACGCGCTGGCCGCCGGGCAGTACCGCTTCGCCGGCTCCACCCTGGCGCTGATGGACATCCAGGCGCCGATGATGGTCGTGGCCACCACGCGCGACCACGTCTCGCCCTGGAAGTCGGTCTACAAAGTCCACCTGCAGACCGACACCCACGTGACCTTCGTGCTGGCCGAGGGCGGGCACAACGCCGGCATCGTCAGCGAGCCGGGCCGGCCACGGCGCAGCTACCAGCTGGGCAGTGTCGAGGACAACACTGGCTGGATCGACCCCGACGAGTGGAAGGCCCAGGCGCCGGTCGAGCAGGGTTCGTGGTGGGTGGCGATGCACGACTGGATCGCCGCCCGCTCGGGCCAGCCAGTGGCCGCCACGCCGATCCCGGCCAAGCAGGCGCTGTGCGACGCCCCCGGCACCTATGTGATGACACGCTATGCCGACTGACGCCACCATCGACACGCCGCTCGCGCCCGGCCAGGAGGCCATCGCCACGCGGCTGGATCGCATGGTCGGGCACATGGCGGCGGTGAGCGCGCGCATCGCCTTCCTGGGCCGTGCGCTGGACATCCCGCTGCAGACCCCGGCGGACATCCAGAACGCCCTGGAATGCGATGCCGCCTGCGCCGCCAGCCGCACGGCCTCGCGCCAGGTGCGGATGCGCGAGGAGCTGCGCGGCCTGCTGGTCATGCGCTACGACGTGGTGGTGCGCATGGCGCGCAGCGAACAGGTCGGCGCGCCGGCCACGCGCGACATCCTGCTCACCGCCAACGACCGCCTGCTGACGCAGGGCTTCGATGCCGAGGCGCCGGGGCTGAACCTGCGCCCGCTGTTCGACGGCCTGGACGCCTGAGCGCGCCTCCTGCAAGGCCGCATCGGCTCACGCGAGAGCGGCCCTCCCATCGTTTTTCCTTCCCGCCCGGGCTGCCCGCGCGGGCCGTGCCTTCCCACACTTTTTCTGACCCATGACCTCTTCCCTGTTCAGCCTGGCCGGCAAGAAAGGCCTGATCCTCGGCATCGCCAACGACAGCAGCATCGCCTTTGGCTGCGCTCGCCTGGCACGCCAGATGGGCGCCGAGGTGGTCGCCACCTGCCTCAACGACAAGGCGCGCCGCTTCGTCGAGCCGCATACCGAGCCGCTGGGCATCGACCTGGTCAACTGCGACGTGGAGGTGCCGGGCGAACTCGAAGCCACCGTGCAGCACGCCGTGGACAAATTCGGCCAGCTCGATTTCGTCATCCACTCCATCGCCTGGGCGCCGCTCTCGGATTTGCACGGCGACGTGGTGGACAGCTCGCGCGAGGGCTTTGGCCGCGCCATGAGCATCTCCTGCCACAGCTTTGCCGAGCTGGCGCGCCTGTGCGTGCCGCACATGCCGCAAGGCGGCAGCATGTTGTCCATGACCTACCTCGGCTCGGGCGAGGCCGTGCCCAACTACGGCCTGATGGGGCCGGTGAAGGCAGCGCTCGAATCCATGGTGCGCTACATGGCCATGGAACTCGGGCCGAAGAACATCCGCGTACACGCCGTCTCGCCCGGCCCATCCTCACGCGCGCCGGCTCGGGCATCGCCAACTTCGACACGCTGATGGCCACGGCCCAGGCCAAGGCGCCGCTGCAGCGCCTGGTGACGCTCGACGAGATCGCCCAGCTCAGCGCCTTCCTGTGCATGGATGCGGCCAGCGGCATGACCGGCCAGACCATCTACGTGGACGGCGGCGTCCACGCCATGGATTGAGCCTGCCCGGCCCATCCGATACCGAACCACCACAGCAACCCAGCCCCGACATGAACACCACTGCCGAACACGACAACGACACGCCCATCTGGATGGAAAACGTCACCTACGACGAGCTCAGCGTGGGCCAGAGCGCCCGGCTGCTGCGCACCGTGACGCTGCAGGACATCCAGGCCTTTGCCGCCGTCTCGGGCGACATCAACCCGGCGCACCTGAACCCGGAATACGCCGACGCCACCATGTTCAACGGCGTGATTGCCCACGGGATGCTGGGCGCGGCGCTGATCTCGGCGCTGTTCGGCACGCAGTTCCCCGGCCCCGGCACCATTTATCTGGGCCAGGACCTGAAGTTCACCCGCCCGGTGCGCATCGGCGACACGCTCACCGTGCTGGCCACGGTGAGCGAGAAGAACGACGAGAAAAAGCGCGTCAAGATGGACTGCCTGGTGACCAACCAGGGCGGCGACGTGGTGCTCAAGGGCGAGGCCAATCTGATGCCGCCCACGCAGAAAGTGCGCGTGCAGCGCATCAACGCGCCGCAGATCCAGCTGTTCGACCCCGAGGCGCGCTTCAACGCCCTGCTGGACAAGGTGCAGGGCCTGCCCATCATGCGCTGCGCGGTGGTGCATCCGGTCGATGCCGGCTCGCTGTCGGGCGCCATGGACGCGGCCAACCACGGCCTGATCCAGCCGGTGCTGATCGGCCCCGAGGGCCGCATCCGCCGCGTGGCCGAGGAAGCCGGCATCAACTTGCAAGGCGCGGCCATCATCTCGGTCGAGCACAGCCACGCCGCCGCCGAGATGGCTGCCGACCTGGCTGCGCGCCGCGAGGTGGACATGATCATGAAGGGCAGCCTGCACACCGACGAGCTGCTCAAGGCCGTGCTGTGCCAGCCGGCGCTGCGCACCGGCCGGCGCCTGTCGCACATCTTCCGCTTCGACGTGCCGCTGTACGCCAAGCCGCTCATCATCACCGACGCGGCCATCAACATCCGCCCGACGCTGCCCGAGAAGGCCGACATCATCCAGAACGCCATCGAGTTCGCGCAGATCATGGGCATCGAGCAGCCCAAGGTGGCCATCCTGTCGGCAGTGGAGACGGTGACGGCCGGCATCCCCTCGACGCTGGATGCAGCCGCCCTGTGCAAGATGGCCGACCGGGGCCAGATCAAGGGCGGCCTGCTGGACGGCCCGCTGGCCTTCGACAACGCCATTTCCATGGACGCCGTGCGCATCAAGGGCATCGCCTCCGAGGTGGCGGGCCAGGCCGACATCCTGGCCGCGCCCGACCTGGAGAGCGGCAACATGATCGCCAAGCAGCTCGAATACCTGGCCGGCGCCAGCGGCTCGGGCCTGGTGCTGGGCGCGCGCGTGCCGATCGCCCTGACCAGCCGCGCCGACGGCCCGATGGTGCGCGTGGCCTCCACCGTGCTGGCCGTGCTGGCCGCGCACCACGAGCGCAAGAAGCAGGCCGACAACGCCTGGAAGCAGGGCTGAGCAGCCCGCCCCATTGCAAGGAGGAAACACGACATGGCCATTCTTGCCGTCAATGCCGGCTCGTCGTCGCTGAAGTTCTCGCTGCACCCGCTGGCGGGTGGCGAGGTGCAGCCGCACGTGCTGTCGGGCAACATCCAGGGCCTGGAGCCCGGCGGCACGCCCGAGATGGGCTGGCAGCACCAGGGCCAGAAACACCAGCGCACGCTGAGCGTGCCGGCGGGCAGCAGCCCGTTCGCCGCAGCACTGGACGCGCTGCGCGCACTGGTGCAGTGCCTGGCCGACGCGCCGGCCTTCATCGCCGTGGCGCACCGCGTGGTACACGGCGGCGGCGAGTTCACGCACAGCGTGCTGGTCGATGATGCGGTGCTGGCGCGCCTGGAGCGCTTCAATTCGCTGGCGCCGCTGCACCAGCCGCACAACCTGGAGGGCATCCGGCGCTTTCGCACGGCCTTTGCGCAGCTGCCGCAGATCGCCTGCTTCGACACCGCCTTCCACGCCCACATGCCCGAGGTGGACTACGCCTTTGCCCTGCCGCACGAGGTGACCGGCCAGGGCGTGCGCCGCTATGGCTTTCATGGCCTGTCCTACCAGTACATCATGGGCGAGCTGCAGCAGCGCACCATCCGCGGCAATGGCCGGGTGGTCATGGCGCACCTGGGCAACGGCGCCAGCCTGTGCGCCGCGCAGGGCGGGGTGAGCGTGGCCACGACCATGGGCTTTTCCGCGCTGGACGGCCTGATGATGGGTACGCGCAGCGGCTCGCTGGATGCCGGCGTGCTGCTGTACCTGCTGGAGCAGGGCTGGACGCGCGAGCGCATCGAAAAGCTGCTCTACAAGCAATCGGGCCTGCTGGGCGTGTCCGGGATCTCTGCCGACATGCGCCGCCTGCGCGCCGAGGCGGCTGGCGGCAGCCAGGACGCAGCGCGCGCCATCGCCCAGTTCACGCATCGCGTGGTGCGCGAGACCGGCGCGCTCACGGCCTGCCTGCAGGGCATGGATTTGCTGGCCTTCAGCGGCGGCATCGGCGAAAACGATGCCCAGTTGCGCGAGGACGTGTGCCAGCGCCTGGCCTGGACGGGCCTGCGCATCGACGTGCAGCGCAACCGCGCCGCCGGGCAGGACGCCTGCGCCATCCATGCGCCTGACAGCCGCATCGAGGTCTGGGTCGTGCCCACCGACGAGGGCCGCGTGGCCGCGCGCGAGGCGGCGGCGCTGGTGCAGGACGCGTCCCAGGAATTGCTGGCTGTGGCTGGGTGAGTCCAGGCGATGGCGGAAATTGGCGGGCGATTTGGGATGAAAAATGCCTGGAAGCCTTGCCAGTCAAGCGATCCTAGCTATTTAAAAAATAGCTTTATTTCTCCTGCGCGCTACTTGTGGCGCGTAGTTCACTCAGGCTTTTGCGGTACCAGTCCGATGGCGCCAACCCGAAACGGGCCTTGAACAGCTTGCTGAACGCCGACTGATCGGCGAATCCGCATTGCCACGCCGTCGAGCCGACATGCAGGCGTGTGCTGCGTTCGATCATGTCGTGTGCGCGCTGCAATCGAATCTCGCGCAGCGTATCCATGAGGGATTGGCCTTGCTCGGCAAACGCTTCATAGAGCCGCGTGCGTGAACAGCCCACGCCTTGCGCGATGGCGGCGGCATCTAGGTCATGCCGGTGAGCATGTTGCTCCATAAAGCGCAGTGCCGCTGCTCGGCGCCCCGCATGAAGACTCTCGCGTCCATCAGGACAGTCTGCGGCCAGGCCCTGCCGGCCCAGATTGCGCAGCATCAGCAATGCCAGCGCACGCGTCGCATCCAGCAGTACCGCAAAACTCTCATCAGTGAGTGCTTCGGGCGCCCGTGCCAGCTGCCCTAGATGGCTGAGGTGGCTGCTGAGCATGGAGATGAGCACTCCTTGCCGGGGCGAGAGCAGCGCGTTGCCCGGCTGCTGGCCCAAGGCTTCCCACACGGCACGGCGCGGCAGTGCCACATAGGTCTGGCGCGCGTACTGGCTCCAGCGGTAACAGCCTTCCTGCTGCGGCACATAAATTCCCAGCGTGCCAACACGTGCCCGGTGGCCCTGGCCCGGTGCAGCGTTCAAATCCAGGTGCCCTGCCTCCAGTAGCGAGACCACCACCATGTCCTCTCCTGGAGGGACGTGCCTGGCATGGGTGCGCATCTCATAGGCCGTTGAGCGCTTGGTGCCAAAAAAACAGTCCTGCCCGCGCAGGAGCGACCAGGACGCATTGAGTTCCACCCCTGGCGACAGAGGCTGCACATCAACCCAGTTATGCGCCACGTCGTGCCAGTACGGTAGGCGGGCAGCGGGATCGACCTTGCTGGAGGACCAGTGCTCCAGCACACAAGGGGGCATTTTTGGCATGGGACGGAGTGTAGTTTTCTGCATGAAGTGATGCGATACCGCTATCGCCATCACGGAAAACGGAACGCCATCCACCAAATCGGGATGCAGCACCATAACTTTGGTGCTCGCATGGCTGTTGGCAACCCTAGACTTTTTGGTACTTTCGATTCGCGCCCTTGCGCCAATCCCGCCGGGAGCCTCGTCACCATGAATTTGCAAGCATCTACCGCCTGCTGGGCAGGAAGAGCCCTTCTTCAATGGCTGGTGTGTCTGCCGGCTGCGATGCCGCTGCTGGCCTTGGCCCAGGTCACCGCCCATGACCAGACCGCCCAGAGTGCCTACAACAGATGGTCGGAGTTCAGGCTCTCGGGCACCGACGATACGCCTGGCGGCCCCTACGCCATCAGCTACGCCATCGCATCGCTACCGCTGCATGGCACGCTGGGCAAGCTCGTTGCCACCAACGGCGTGTGGTCTGTCTCGTACCTGCCCGAAGATGGCTATGTGGGCCAAGACAGCTTCACCTACACCGCCAGCACCGTCAACGGCACCTCGGCTGCGGCCACTATTGCCGTCACCATGCACGCGCCCGTGCCGCCGGTGGCCAACAGCAGCAGCTACTACGTACCCTTCAATACCACAGCGGATTTGCTCCTGGGAGGAAACAACCCCAACTACCGCTCCGACCCGCGCGTGTACTACGAGCCCGTCGCCCCACCCGCGCATGGCAGCGTGGTATTTGGCGAATACAACGCCGTTGCCTACACACCGGAGACGGGCTACATGGGCACCGACAGCTTCACCTTCCGCGTGCGCCACCCCGTGTTTGGCCCGTCCAATGTGGCCACTGCCACCATCACCGTAGCCCGTGCCGCGCCGCCTGTGGCCCAGCCGGGCAACAGCTACGTGCCCCACGGCACAGCCACGGCCATCGCCCTGGTGGCGCAGGATGTCAATCCTGGTGGCCCCTACGCCCTGTCCTATGCCCTGGCCACGCCGCCCGGACATGGCAGCGTGGCCATCAGCGGCAGCAGCGCCACCTACACGCCCGCCGCAGGCCACTGGGGCGCGGACAGCTTCACGTTCACCGCCACTTCGGCCAACGGCACTTCCTTGCCCGCCACCGTGACGCTGCTGGTTGGCCAGCCGGTAGTGCTGGGCCTGGCTGCGGCCAGCCTCAACGACACCGGCCAGGGCCAGTGCGCCAGCGGCGCTGCCATGAACCCCTGCTTGCCCACTACCTCCGGGCAGGATGGCAGCCAGGGGCGTGATGCCCAGGCGGCTGCCGGCCAATTGCCCAAGGCAGGTGCTGGTGCTGCCGGCTTTGACTTCACCGCCCTCGATATGCAGGGCATGGCCATGGCAGCGGGCAGCCATGACTGTGTGGCCGACCGCACCACCGGCCTGGTCTGGTCGGCCCAGACCCTGCCCGCCCAGAGTCAGGCCGCCGCTGCCAGTGCTGCCACTGCGTACAGCCATTGCGGCCTGACTGGCGGCTGGCACCTGCCGACACGGCGCGAGTTGCTGTCCATCGTGCATCACGGCGCGAGTGGCCCGGCGATTGATGCCGGCTACTTCCCGGACACTGCCAGCGTCCCCTATTGGAGCGCCGACATAGCGCCGGGCGGTCAGGCCTGGGCTGTCAACTTCAGCGACGGCGCCACGCTGCGCAGCCCCGTCGGCCAGACATATGCCGTGCGCCTTGTCACGAGCCAGGTCAACCAGGCCCCAGCCATCACCCTGGGGGCCCAGGAGATCGTGCTGTCCAACAACGAGCGCCCCGGCCCGCGCACCTACCCCGGCTGGGCTACGGGCATCAGCGCCGGCTCCACGCGCGAGGCTGGGCAGCAGCTCATCGCCACCGTGCGGCTGCTGCCCGTGCCGGGCAGCAAGACGCTGGAGTTCGATGAGCCTCCCGCCATCGACCTGGCCACGGGCAACCTTACGTTCACCGTGCATCACCGCCTGTACCCCAACCCCACGGGCGACCACTGGAGCGACGGCATCACCCACTACTGGTGGACGTCGTCCGCCGGGCGCGTGCGTGTCGAAGTCACGCTGCAAGACGATGGCGGCACCGAAGGGGCGGGGTGGACACCACGGTCAAGAGCTTCGAGATCGAGGTTTCCCCCGTGCCCTATGCCTTCGACGTGAACATCAAGCACCCCTGGAAGGCTGCCTGCATACCCGTCTCCATGCATGCGCAGGACATCGACACGGACATGATGATCACCACCATCTATCCCAAGCGCTACTGGCCCTACTTCAAGATCAAGACCTATCCCTCCAAAGGCTTCCTGACAGACCAGGTCAGCTACCGCGCCGCGCCGCCCAGGATGCACAAGGCCAGCATCAGTGTGCCCTTGGGCGACGATCTGACAGGAACAGGACACGCCGGCATGACGGGCAACCGCGCGCCTGTTGCCGAGGTCGTCAGCCCCTGGGGCTTCTATGTCTCCACGCTGTGCTACGTGCCCTTCAGCAGCACCTTCTTGGGCGCCGATTCCTTCACCTACACCGTCATCGACGTGGATGACAACGAGAGTGCGCCCGCATCGGTAAGCATTGAAATCTTCGAGGTCATCTGATGGCTATCAAAAATATAGCTTTCAACCCTTGCTGCATAAGGGGTAGAGTCCAAAAAAGCCTTCAATGCTGCATGGCTGCCCTGGCCCTGCTGCCCCTGCTGGCGGGGGGCTCAACTCAATGACACTGGCCAGAACCGCTGCGCCAGTGCGGCGGCCATGATTCCTTGCTCCGCTGCCGCCACCGGACAGGATGGCAGCCAGGGGCGCGATGCCCAGGCGGCTGCCGGCCAATTGCCCAAGGTGGGCGCTGGTGCTGCCGGCTTTGACTTCACTGCCCTTGATGCGCTGGGCATGGCCACGGCAGCGGGCAGCCACGACTGCGTGGCTGACCATGTCACCGGCCTGGTCTGGTCTGCCGAAACCCTGGCCGCGCAGGGCTGGATGGATGCCGCCAGCGCTGCAGCCAGCTACAGCCATTGCGGCATCGCCAGCGGCTGGTACTTGCCCACGCGGCGCGAGTTGCTGTCCATCGTGCACCACGGCGCCAGCGGCCTGGCCATCGATGGCGATTATTTCCCTGCCACTGCCAGCGCCCCCTACTGGAGCAGTGACGCGGCACCGGGCGGCCAGGCCTGGGCTGTCAACTTCAGTGACGGCGCCACGCTGCGCAGCAGTGCCACGCAAACATACCCGGCGCGCTACGTCGCGCGGGTAGCCAACGTGGCACCACTGATCACCCTGGGAGCCAACATCGTGGTGCCGCGCGAAGACCGGCCCGGCCCGCGCATCTACCCTGGCTGGGCCACGGGCATCAGCCCAGGCCCGATGCGCGAGGCCGGGCAGCACCTCACGGCCACCGTCGAGCTGCTGCCCTTGCAGTCCGGCGATCCAAAGGCGCTGGAGTTCGAGACGCCGCCCGCCCTCGATCTGGCCACGGGCGACCTGACGTTCACCATCCAGCACCGCATCGATCCCGATCCATCAGACCGGGGGAACTGATGGAGGAGTGGTACTCCTCTGCCGGGCTGGCGCGCGTGCGCGTCACCTTGCACGACGACGGCGGCACGGCGAACGGCGGGCAGGACACGGCCAGCGCCGAGTTCACCATCTTCCTGGATCCGGCGCCCGTGGCCCTCGACCAGCCCATCAAGCATCCCTGGAAGGCCGCCTGCATCCCCATCTCCTTCATGGCGATGGACATAGACACCGACCCGGTGATTGCAGACACCTGGCACCAGGGCGACCCCTGGCCCTATCCGACGTTCCGCATCCTCACCTACCCCAGCAAAGGCTTCATCACCGACTACGTGTCCTACCACACCCCCGACGGCCACCAGGCGATCCGCTTTGCCAGCAAAGACCTGAGCTTCGACTACCTGCTGCCCCAGAGCGGCATGGTCAAGGTCGGCACCCAGGCCGCCGCAGCCACCGTCGTCGTCCAGGACAGCCAGCCCGACCTGCAGGCGGTGATGAACCCCAACCCCCCAGGGCGGGCTGGGACAAGCCCGGGAGCCTGCGCACGACCTTCAACTGGATCATGACCTGGTGCTACGTGCCGTTCAGCACCACTTTCGTCGGCTCCGACGTTCTCACCTTCGATGTCACCGACCCGGACGGCAACGTGAGCAACGCCGGGGCCATCAACATCGAGATTTTCGAAACAAAATAAAGGCGCCACTATGAAAAACAGAGCTGCAGGCGCTTGCCTCGTGGGCGCCAGGACTGAAAAACACCTCAAGCCCTGCGCCGCGCTGCTGTGGCTGCTGTACGCCACCCCTTGCGCAGCTGCGCTCACGCAGCAGTCCGACACCACCGTGGCCGACAGCGCCACTGCCCTCGCGTGGGATGCTTGCGCCTGGGGCCAGGCGCGCTCGGGCGGCACCTGCAGCGGCAATGCCACGGCGCTGACCTGGGCGCAGGCGCTAGCCGCCGCCCAGCAGGCCAACACCGCTGCCCACCTGGGCCACACAGATTGGCGCGTGCCCAACCGCACCGAGCTGGAATCGCTGGCGCTGCCCGGCGCCACCCCTGCCATTGACGCTGCAGTGTTTGCCAGCGCCATCGGTCGCTACTGGAGCAGCACCAGCTATCAGTCCATCCCTGATCAAGCCTGGAGTGTTGACTTTGCCGAGGGCGACAGCCTGCCGGCTGCCAAGACTGCGATCCAGGCATTGCGCCTGGTGCGTGGCGGATCGGCTGCCAGCGCCTGGGCAGCCAACCCCACTGCTGCTTTGCCATTGAGCAGTGGCGGCACAGCCCAGGTGCTGGTGAGCAGTGCAAATGGTGGCTGTTATTTCAGTACCGCGCAGTTCCAGGCCAACGCCATCGCTGATTCCTTGCCGGCAGGGGTGACGTCGGTGAGTGACTTGTTCAGCTTCATCTTGGATGGCTGTGCAGCCGGTGAGACGGCGACCATCCGCATCACTTGGCCCAGCCTTGCTGCCGGCGCCCAATACTGGCAGTACGGATCAACTTTTGGCAATGCGGCAGGGCATTGGTATCCGCTCAGTGGCGCTGCCATCAGCGGCAACACCATCGTGCTGACCATCCAGGATGGGGAGGAAGGAGACAACGACCTGGCTGCCAACGGCCAAATCAGGGGCTCTGGCAGCTTGGTCACAGTGGCTGCGCCGCCACCCCCACCACCCCCACCACCACCGCCACCGCCACCCCCACCACCTCCACCTCCACCTCCACCTCCACCTCCACCTCCACCGCCCGACCCCCAGGAGCCCCCCGCACCAGCCGAGCTGCACATCACCGCCCCCGGCACCGTGCAGCTCACCGAGCCGTCACGGCCCATCGTCATCGCCCCGGGTGCAGAGGGCGCCACGCTGGTGCTGCCGGGCGCGGGCAGCACGCCGGTGGCGCTGGCGCTGACCCTCAACGGCCAGGCGCTGGCCGTGCGCGCCCTGCCAGGCACGCAACTGCAGGTGGCGCTGCACCAGGGCGAGGCGCTTTTGGTGCTGCGCGTGCTGCAGGGCTGGGCCGAGTTGACGGCCAGCTGCGCCGGCCAGCCGCTGGTGCTGGCCGGCGCTGTGCTGCTGCGCGCCGCCAGCGCCGGCACGCGCGTCGAGGGCGTGCCGCTGGCCAGCGGTGTGCTGGCCGGTGCGCTGCTGGCGCCGCCGGGCCAGCTGCCCCAGCTGGACGCGCGCGGCCTGCTGGCCGGCGAGCGCCTGCGCATCGACGGCCAGGGCCGGGTCAGCGCCATCGAGCTGGGCACGGTCGGCGCTGCTGGAGGCGGTGCCGGCCCATCTGGCGCTACGGATGTGCCGCCGGGCGATGCGCTGGCGCTGCCCGAGCTGGGCGCGCAGGTGCGCTTTGCCGCTGCCCCGGTGCAGCTGCAGGGTGCGGTGGCGCGGTTGGCAGCAGGTGCGGCAGGTGCGCAGCCGCCAGCCCAGGCCCGCGAGGCCGGCAATGTCCCGGCCAGCGCTGCCGGCTGGCCCGCCGTGCTGCAGCAGCACGCCCGCGCCCTGGCCCAGGCGCTGGCGCTGGCGCCGGGGGCCGCCGCCAGCGTGCAGTTCGACCGCCACGGCCTGATGCTGTGGCGCCTGGGGCCATGGACGGCGGCGCTGGCCCCGCTGGCTGCCGTGCAGATCGACGTGCGCCGGCCCGATGGCCTGGGCTATACGCCCGAGGGCCTGGTGCAGATCGCCCACTCGGGCCTGGTGCTGACGCTGGCGCCCAGCGTGGCCGACTGGCCGGGCCTGGTGCAGGCGCTGGCCGCTGCCGCGCCCCAGGCCAGCGTGCAGCTCACGCCCGAGGGGGTGCTGGTGTTGCGCCTGGACGGTGCGCGCTGGGTGCTGCGCCCGGCGCTGCTGGCGCAATCGGGCGCGCCGCAGCCCGGCGCTTCAGCCGCGCCGGCTTGGCTCGATGCCGACGCCGACGGCACGCTGGTGCTGCAAGGCCCGCACGCGCAGCGCCTGCCCTGGGCGCTGGCCGACTACGCCCGCGCCCGCGCCGTGCTGCACGAGCTCCTGCCCGGCGCGCAGGTGCAAGCCGGCCTGGCGCCCGAGGGGGCGCTGCAGGTGCAGTTGCCAGAGGGCGCAGGCGCCTGGGCGCTGCTGCCCCAGCCGCAGTTGCGCAGCACTTGGCTGGAGCCTGGGCTGGCGGCGCTGTTTGCCGATGGCCAGCGCTGGGCCGTGGATGGCAGCGGCCAGTTGCTGCTGCGCCTGCCTACCGGCGTGCAGGCGCTGGCCATCGTGCCGCTGCCGTGAGGCCCTGGCGTATCAGCCCTGCAAGACGCTTCGTTTTCAATAGCTTGCAGCGCTTGTCCAGCAAAGGCCTGGCCCGGAAAACACCAAAATCACTGAAACGCCACCTCGGCAAAGCTGCGCAGCTTGCGGCTGTGCAGGCGGTGCGTGCCGCCGGCGCGCAGGATGTCGATGGCGCGCATCCCGATGCGCAGGTGCTGATCGACGCGCTCGCGGTAGAAGTGGTTGGCCATGCCGGGCAGCTTGATCTCGCCGTGCAGCGGCTTGTCGGATACGCACAGCAAGGTGCCGTAGGGCACGCGGAAGCGAAAGCCGTTGGCGGCAATCGTGGCGCTTTCCATGTCCAGCGCAATCGCCCGGCTCTGCGAGAAGCGCCGCTGCGGCAGGTTGTCGGGCAGCAGCTCCCAGTTGCGGTTGTCGGTGCTGGCCACGGTGCCGGTGCGCATGATGCGCTTCAATTGGTCGCCCGGCATTTGCGTGACCTCGGCCACCGCCTGCTGCAGCGCGACCTGGATCTCGGCCAGCGCCGGAATCGGCACCCACAGCGGCAGCTCTTCGTCGAGCACGTGATCCTCGCGCACATAGGCGTGCGCCAGCACGTAGTCGCCCAGCTGCTGGCTGTTGCGCAGGCCCGCGCAGTGGCCCAGCATCATCCAGGCGTGCGGGCGCAGGACGGCGATATGGTCGGTGATGGTCTTGGCGTTGGCCGGGCCGACGCCGATGTTGACCATGCTGGTGCCGCTTCTGTCCGCGCGCACCAGATGGTAGGCCGGCATCTGGGGCAGGCGCGGCAGGGCGGCGCCCAGCTCGTCGCCGGCCTCGCTCGGCAGGCCGGTGCGGCGCGTGACGACGTTGCCCGGCTCGACGAAGGCGATGTATTCGCTGTCCGGCCTGGCCATCTCGGCGCGGCCCAGGCGCACGAACTCGTCGATGTAGAACTGGTAGTTGGTGAACAGCACGAAGTTCTGGAACCACTCGGGCGCCGTGCCGGTGTAGTGGCGCAGGCGGTGCAGCGAATAGTCCACGCGCGGCGCGGTGAACAGCGCCAGCGGCTGCGCCTCGCCGGGGCGCGCCATGTGCGCGCCGTTGGCGATGCCGTCGTCCATGGCGCCCAGGTCGGGCAGGTCGAACACGTCGCGCATGAGCAGGCGCCGCTCGGCACTCAGCGAGCCTTCGATGTGGTCGTGCTCGGCAAAGGAGAAATGGATGGGGATGGGTTGCTCGGACAGGCCGACCTCCAGCTCCACGCCGTGGCTGGCGCGCAGCAGCTGGAATTGCTCCAGGTAGTAGCGCGCAAACAGGTCGGGGCGCGTCAGCGTGGTCTCGTAGCGCCCTGGCCCTTCGACGAAGCCATAGGCCAAGTGCGTGGGCGCGCGCGCCACGGTGGCGATGTGCATACGCACATAGGGGTAGAAGGCGCGCACCGGCGTGGCCGGGGTCTCGCCGGCGACGAAGCGCTGCATGGCGCAGCGCAGGTGCTCGATCTGCTGCTGGTACAAAAGCTGCACCTGCGCCAGGGCGGCGGCCGGGTCGCTGTGCAGGACGGGTTCGGGAAGGTCGGGTAGCGGCTGCATGGCGTGCATTGTCCATGCGCCGAATGACAGTTCAGGAGATGTTGCCCTCAGCCCGGCAGGGCCAGCATCCAGGCCTGGGCCTGCTGCGCCGGCAGCGGGCGCGAGATGCCGAAGCCCTGCGCCAGGTCGCAGCCGATGCGGCGCAGCAACTGCAGCTGCGCATCGCTCTCGACCCCTTCCGCCACGGACTTGAGCTGCAGGCTGCGCGCCAGCTGCACCACGGCGGTCACGATGGCCACGTCGTCGCTGTCGTGCGGCGTGTCCATGACGAAGGAGCGATCGACCTTGATCTTGTTGAGCGGGTAGTGCTTGAGGTAGGCCAGCGAGGAGTAGCCGGTGCCGAAGTCGTCCACCGTCACCGCCACGCCCAGCTCCTGCAGCGCCGCCAGCGTGGCCCGGGTGCCGGCCACGTCGTGCATCAACACCGATTCGGTGACCTCGACCTCCAGGTATTGCGGCGCCAGATTGCATTCGCGCAGCACCTGGGCGATATCGCTGACCACATCGCGCTGGCGGAACTCGATGGCCGACAGGTTGACCGCCACCGGCACGCGCGGCAGGCCGGCGTCGTGCCAGGCGCGCAACTGCTGGCAGGCGGCGCGCAGCACCCAGCGGCCGATGTGCGTGATCAGCCCGCGCGACTCGGCCAGTTCGATGAAGGCACTCGGCCCGACCAGTCCTTGCAGGGGATGCTGCCAGCGCACCAGCGCCTCCAGGCTGTGCAGCCGGCCCGTGGCCACTTCCACCTGCGGCTGATAGTGCAGCACGAAGGATTGCTGGGCGATGGCCTCGCGCAGCAGGTATTCCTGGTGCAGCAGTGCTGCCGGCTGGCCCTCCATGCCCGGGGCATAGAACAGGTGCGTACCGCGTCCGCTGTCCTTGGCCTGCTGCAGGGCGCTGGCGGCGCGGCGCAGCAGCTCGTCGGCCACCTGGCCGTCGTCCGGAAACAGGCTGATGCCCAGCGAGGGCGAAATCGATACCGGCGTGCCGGCGATGGTGCAAGGCGCGCGCAAGCGCTCCAGCAGCGCATCGGCCTCGCGCGCGGCCTGGGCGCGATCGATGGCGCCGGTCAGCAGCACCACGAACTGGTCGCTGCCGACGCGGGCGATGAAGCCGGGCCGCCCGGGCCGCTTGCCGTCCTGCAGGCGCCGCGCCACCTCGCACAGCAACTGGTCGCCGGCGGCGTGGCCCAGCGACTCGTTGACGGTGCGAAAGTGATCCAGATCCAGAAACAGCAGCGCGGCCTGGATGGGGCCGACTTGCGCGCGATGCTGCAGCCGTTCGAGCTGCAGCATCAGATGGCGCCGATTGGGCAGCTGCGTCAGCGCATCGTGCCAGGTCAGGAACTCGGCGCGCTGCTGCGCCTGGCGCCGCGCCGTGGCATCGCGCGCCACCACCACGCGGTAGCCGCCGGCGGCCTGCGGCATGGTCTTGCCGATCACCTCCAGCGCCACGATGGCGCCGCTCTTGTGCCGCACGGCAATCTCGTAGATGTCCTCGCGGCCCTGGGCCATGTAGCGGCGCACCGCCTCCTGATCCTGCGGGTGGATGAACTGCAGCAGGTGCTGCCCGATGATCTCGTCGCGCCGGTAGCCGGTCAGGCGCAGCAGCGCGTCGTTGCAGTCGGTGATGACGCCATCGGTGTGAAAGGCGATGCCCTCCTCGGTGGCGGCGGAGAACTTGCGCATCCGCTCTTCGCTTTGCTGCACCGCCCGCTCGGCGCGCAGCTGGCGGCTGCCGTCCTGGATCAGCACGGCAATGCCATGCACCTGCCGCGCGCCACTCCCATCGGCGGCAAATTGCGGCAAGACGCTGATCTGCCAGTGCTGGGCCTCGCTGCCCGCCGCTCCCTGGGCTAGGCGCAACTGGGCTGGCTGGCCGGCCAGCGCCTGCTGCAGCGCCGGCTGCAGCGCCTGCCACTGCGCGTCGTCGAGCAGCTCGCGCAGCGTGCGCCCCAGGGCGCTGGCGGGGCTGTGGCCGCTTTGGCGCGCGTAGTCCAGGCTGGCGAAGGTGCAGCGCAGCGAGGCGGCATCGAAGCAGGCCAGCAGGGTCGGCAGGGCATCGGGCTGCAGGGCCGGGGACACGCATATCTCAGCGCTGGCGGGCGCGCCGGCCTGGGGACGCAAGGGAGCAGGAGGGGTGGGAGCGACCGTGTCGTTCATGCAGGGAAACTTATAGCCCATCCGCAAGGGCTTGGCGAGATGCCGATGGCCCGCGCGGTGCGCGCTTCGCATAATCGCCGGCATGTCCGAACCCTTGTCCAACAAGCCCCTGCCCGGCTGGATGACGCCGGTGAACCTGCTGCGCGTGTCGGTGGGCGTGGCGCTGCTGACCATCGTGCTCAAGACTCTGGCCTGGTGGGTCAGCGGCTCGGTGGGCCTGCTGTCCGATGCGCTGGAGTCCTTTGTCAACCTGGCCGGCGCCATGTTCGCGCTGGCCATGGTCACGGTGGCGCAGCGCCCGGCAGACGACTGCCACCCCTACGGGCACCACAAGGCGGAGTATTTCTCCTCGGGCTTCGAGGGCATCCTGATCCTGGGCGCTGCCGTCGCCATCCTGTGGGCGGCGGGGCTGCGCCTGCTGCATCCCCAGCCGGTGCAGGAGCTGGGCTGGGGCCTGGGCCTGTCGCTGGCCAGCACGGCCTGCAACGGCGCCCTGGCCTGGGGCCTGCTGCGCGCCGCGCGCGTGCATCGCTCGGCAGCGCTGGAGGGCGATGCGCGCCATCTGCTGACCGATGTGTGGACGTCCATCGGCGTGGTCGTCGGCCTGCTGGCGGTGCGCGCCACCGGCTGGCTGTGGCTGGATCCGCTGGTGGCCATCGGCGTGGCGCTGAACATCCTGCGCGAGGGCGCGCGGCTGCTGTGGGATGCCTCGCAGGGCCTGATGGACAAGGCCATGCGGCCCGAGCAGCTGGCGCAGGTGCAGGCCGTGCTGGATCAGCACGCGGCAGACAACGCCGGTGCGGTGCAGTTCGACGGCCTGGTCTCGCGCCGTGCCGGTGCGCGCAGCCACCTGGAGCTGCACATGCACCTGCCGCACGACTGGACGCTGGGGCGCGCCGCGCGCGAGCGCCGCGCTGTCGAGCAGGCCCTTTTGCACGCCGTGCCCGGCCTGCGCGCCACCATCGAGTTGCTGCCGCGCGACCACGCCACGGTCTTCGAGACCATCCAGGCGCGGCGCGAGCAGGAAGAGCGGCAACAGGGCCAGAGCGGCGAGGAGGGAGCCGCATGATCAGCGTGCTGCAGCGCGTGCGCCAGGCGCATGTCGAAGTCGGGGGCCAGGTTATCGGGCGCATCGGCCCGGGCCTGCTGGTGCTGCTGTGCGCCGAGCAGGGCGATGGCGATGCCCAGGCTGAGCGCCTGCTGGCCAAGGTGCTGCGGCTGCGCGTGTTCAGCGACGCGGCCGGCAAGATGAACCGCAGCGTGCAGGACGTGGGCGGCGGGCTGCTCATCGTCAGCCAGTTCACGCTGGCCGCCGACACGCGCAGCGGCAACCGCCCGGGCTTCAGCCAGGCCGCCGCGCCCGCCGAGGGGCGGCGCCTGTACGAGCACTTCGTGCAGCGCGCCCGCGAGCTGCACCCGGATGTGCAGACCGGGGAGTTCGCCGCCGACATGCAGGTACACCTGGTCAACGACGGGCCGGTGACCATTCCGCTGCGCATCGAGCCGGCGGGGTCAATTCAAAAACAATAGCTGTCTGCGCTTGTCTGATCATGGTTTCAGGCGGTTTTGATGCTGAATTTGCCGGTTCCTGCCAGATTTCTCAGTATCAAGGTTGAACCAACATATATATTGCTTTTTTGTTCAATCTGCCTATGTATATGTCATGTCAAAACGATCTGCCACGATTGATGCCATGCCTGCCGCAGTGCTGAGCCACCTGCGCACCCTGGGCGAAGACCTGGCCATTGCCCGCAAGCGCCGGCGCGAGCCGCAAAAATCCTGGGCGCAGCGCATCGGTGTCTCGCAGCCCACGCTTGCGCGCATGGAAAAGGGAGATCCCAGCGTCTCCATGGGCGTCTATGCCACGGCCCTGTGGTTGATGGGGCGCTCCCAGGCCCTGGCCGAGTGCGCCGCGCCCGAACACGACCTGGGTGCCCTGGAGGATGCCGTGCGCGCTGCCCAGGCACGATCGGTGCGCCGGCGGCCTGCGCTCTATCCCCCGGCGGGTCAAGGCCGCAAGACAGGAGACGTTGCGCCATGATCGCTTTCGATCTGCAACGCTACCAGCCGCAGGACACGCTTTATCTGTGGTGGCTGGCCGACCCCGCTGCCGCGCCTGGCTGACGTCCAGGCCATGCAGGGACTGGTCGAGCAAATCCTGTCCGGTGAGCCGGTGCCACAGGAGCAGCGCCGCCTCATCGCCCCTGGCACCACCCTGGGTGGGGCGCGCCCCAAGGCCTTGCTGGAGCTGCAGGGGCATCCCTGGGTGCTGAAGTTCAACGAGCCTGGCGAGGCCATCGACATGGCGCTGGTCGAGCACGCCACCATGACGTTGGCGGCCCGCGCCGGCATGGAGGTTGCCCCCACGCTGCCCGTGCCGTTGCGTCGGGAGCACGCTGTGGCAGTGCGTCGCTTCGACCGTGAGGAGGGCGAGCGGCGGCGCCATGCGCTGTCCGCTCGGGTCGTCTTGCTGGCTGCTGGCGAACAGCCCGGCTATCCCGAGCTGGCGCAATGGCTGCGCCGACGCGGCGTGACGGCTGAAGGCCGTCACCGCGCGCAGATGCACGAGTTGTTTCGCCGCATGGTCTTCAACATCCTGATCGACAACACCGACGACCATGAGAAGAACCACGCCTTGCTGATGACGGCCACCGGCGAATACGAGCTGTCGCCAGCATTTGACGTACTGCCCTCGGGGCAGGCGTTGGGTTACCAGCAGATGCGCGTCGGTGCGGCCTGAAAAAACCCGAAGCCATCGCCCAGATCAGGCGGGTATGCGAAGTGGTTGCCGGATGGCAGGAGCATTTCGCAAGCGCGGGTGTGGCAGCGGCACAGGTGCAATTGCTTGCCGGACAGATCGACCGGCCCTTCCTGCGCGAGCAGCGTGCAGCCTTCCTGTGACCGGCACAGCCTGTGCATATTTCAGCTCTCTACTGCTTCCAGAAAAACAGCGCCGTCATGACCAGCCCCGTGGCGACGATGCCCCAGCGCAGCACGGCGGGTGGCAGCCGGCGCGCCAGGCGGGCGCCGCCGTAGCCGCCGGCGGTGGCAGCCACCATCATCACGAGCGCCTGGTACCAAAAGACCTTGCCGCCGGCGGCGTAGATCAGCACGGCAATGGCCGTGAGCAGGGCCGAGACCAGGTTCTTCATGCCGTTCATGGCGTTGAGCTGGGTCTGGCCGAGCAGGCCGAACAGCGCCAGCAGCAAGATGCCCAGCCCGCCGTTGAAGTAGCCGCCATAGATGGCCACGGCCAGCACGCCCGCGCCGGCCTTGAGTGGCGAGGTGCTGCCGCCGCCGTGCGTGGCCGCGCCGGCCCACTGGCGCAGCTGCGGCCCGAACGCGAACAGGGCGGTGGCGGCCAGCAGCAGCCAGGGCACGATCTTGTTGAAGGCGGCATCCGAGGTGATCAGCAGCAGCGCCGCCCCCGCCGAGCCGCCGATCAGCGACAGCCCGATGACGGCGCGCAGCGACAGGCCGGGCGGTGCCTGCATGTCCTCGCGAAAGCCCCAGGCGCCTGCCGCGTAGCCGGGCAGCAGCGCCACGGTGCCGGTGGCGTTGGCGACCACGGGTGGCACGCCGGTGAAGACCAGCGCCGGCAGCGTCAGAAAGCTGCCGCCGCCGGCCACGGCATTGAGGGCGCCGGCCACGAAGGCAGCAACGAGGAGCAAGGACAGATCAAACATCAGGGTCGCAGGAAATCAGCCGGCACAGCGCTGGCCGCGCCGATCTTAGAGCGTGTTTACGATCTCCGCGCGCAGAGGCGCGGGTGCGGATCGGGATGGGCTGCCAGGCGCAAACCGCAGCGATAGCCCGTGCTATCGCGAGGATTTGCAACGCCGCAGACCGCCCGAGGCCGCGCTCGCGCACCCGCGCGGGGATCGTAAACACGCTCTTAGGGGGGGCGGCGTGCGCCATTGGGCCTGTGCAGGGTTGCAGTGTTTTGACGGCCCGGATATCCGTGCGGCTGTTCACGCGCAAACGCCCGGCGCCAGACGCCCGGCGCTCAACCTGCCGCGTAGGGATCGGCAAAGCCCAGCCCGCGCAGGATGGCGCTTTCGTAGTCCTCCATCTCCTGCGCGTCCTGCTCGCTGGTCTCGTGATCCCAGCCCTGGGCGTGCAGCGTGCCGTGTACCAGCAGGTGGGCGTAGTGCTCGGCCAGCGTCTTGCCCTGCTCGCGCGCCTCGCGCTCGACCACCGGGGCGCACAGCACCAGGTCGGCCACGGCGATGGGCTCCTGCTGGTAGTCAAAGGTGAGCACGTTGGTGGCGTAGTCCTTGCGCCGGAACTCATGGTTCAGGCGCCGGCCCTCGGCCTCGCCGACGATGCGCACGGTGATCTCGGCGTCCACCGCCAGGGCATGGCGGATCCAGCGCGTGACCTGGTGGCGCGCCAGCAGCGGGCGGTGGGCGGTGGCCTCGGCGTCGCGGGCGAATTGCAGCGACAGACTCAGGTGGTGCAGTGCCATGAGGTCAGGACAAAATGTTGAATTTTTAGTGTTTTCAGGCCCAAAGCCTTGCTGGACAAGCGCTGACAGCTACTAAAAAGATAGTTATTTGCTCACTCGCCCGCGCTGCGCCGCACGCTGGTGCCGCTGCGCGCATCGTAGGCATCGACGATGCGCGCCACCAGCGGATGGCGCACCACGTCGGCGCTGGTGAAGCGCGTGAAGGCAATGCCCTGCACGCGCTTCAAGACGCGCTCGGCGTCGATCAGCCCGCTCATGGAGCCCTTGGGCAGGTCGATCTGGCTGACATCGCCCGTGACCACGGCACGCGAGCCAAAGCCGATGCGCGTGAGGAACATCTTCATCTGCTCGGGCGTGGTGTTCTGCGCCTCGTCCAGGATCACGAAGGCGTTGTTCAGCGTCCTGCCGCGCATGAAGGCCAGCGGCGCGATCTCCAGCGCGTTGCGCTCGAAGGCCTTTTGCACGCGGTCGTAGCCCATCAGGTCGTACAGCGCGTCGTACAGCGGGCGCAGGTAGGGATCGACTTTCTGCGTGATGTCGCCCGGCAGAAAGCCCAGGCGCTCGCCGGCCTCCACCGCCGGGCGCGTGAGCACGATGCGCTGCACGTTACTGCGCTCCAGTGCATCGACGGCGCTGGCCACGGCGAGATACGTCTTGCCGGTGCCGGCCGGGCCGATGCCGAAGGTGATGTCGTGCGCGGCGATGTTGGCCAGGTAAGCACCCTGGCCGGTGGTGCGCGCGCGCAGGTCGGCGCGGCGCGTGGCCAGCAGGGCAGGCGTGCCGGCGTCCTCGGGCATGTCCGGATCGCCCGCCAGCATGAGCTGGATCTGCTCGTCGCGGATGGGCCGCTCGGCCATCTCGTAGAGCGCCTGCAGCAGCTCCAGCGCCTGCGTGGCGGCGGCCTTGGGGCCTTCGACCTTGAACTGCTCGTGGCGGTGCGCGATCTTGACCTGCAGCGCCGCCTCGATGGTGCGCAGGTGCGCGTCCGCCGGGCCGCACAGGTGGGACAGGCGGGTGTTGTTGTGAGGGGTGAAGGTGTGGCGCAGGATCACGCTGATAATTTCCCGAGGGCTTTTGGATGGTTTTCGGCGGCTGGGCGCACGCTGCCCGGCGCGCCGCAGGCGAATGAACGAGTGAATGAGCGAGGACAGCCATGATAGGCAAACTGACCGGCACGCTGCTGGAGAAAAATCCCCCGAAGTGCTGCTGGACTGCCACGGCGTGGGCTACGAGGTGCAGGTGCCCATGAGCACTTTCTACAACCTGCCGGACGTGGGCCAGAGCGTGTCGCTGCTGACGCATTTCATCGTGCGCGAGGACGCGCAGCTGCTCTACGGCTTTGCCACGCAGCCCGAGCGCGCGGCGTTTCGCGAGCTGATCAAGGTGGCCGGCGTGGGGCCGAGGACGGCGCTGTCGGTGCTGTCGGGCCTGGGCGTTGCCGATCTGGCGCAGGCGGTGACGCTGCAAGAGGGCGGGCGCCTCATCAAGGTGCCCGGCATCGGCAAGAAGACCGCCGAGCGGCTGCTGCTGGAGCTCAAGGGCAAGCTGGGCGCCGACATGGGCGGCGCGCGCGCCCAGGTCAAGAGCGACGCCCAGGCCGACATCCTGCAGGCGCTGCTGGCGCTGGGCTATAGCGACAAGGAGGCGGCAGCGGCGCTCAAGGCCTTGCCGGCCGAGGTCGAGGTGAGCGAGGGCATCAAGCTGGCGCTCAAGGCGCTGGCGCGGTAGTCAGTCTGTCCTGCCGGCTTTGCTCCCTCCCCCAGAGGGGAAGGAGTGGGGGCGCAGCTACAGCAGCACCAATCCCGGCGGCAAGCTGTCGCCCAGGCTGCGCTGCCGATCTTGCGCCTCCAGCTCCACCACCTCGCGCACCTGCTGCAGCCAGCGCTCGGGCGCGCCGCTGGCGGTCAGCTTGTCCAGCACGGCGGCGCGCACGGCGTCCGGCACGTCCAGCGTGCGCTCGCCCGTTTTACGCGCCATCTGCACGGCGGCGAACATGGCGTGCTCGTTCTTGCGCCAGTCCTGCGCCAGGGCGGCGTCCAGGAACTCCTGCGCCGCGCCCGGCGGCATGACGCGGTGCGCGTTGGCGGCCAGCGCCGTGCGCGCCGCCAGCCGGCCAATGGCCCACCAGGTCTGCGCCGGCTCGCCGGATTTTTGCAGGCGCGCCAGCATCCACTGGCCCATCTCCAGGCGGTACTGCCAGGGCACGGCCTCGACGGCGGCCAGCAGGCGCAGCATGTCGTCGTAGCTGCCCCACTGCGCGCGGGCGCTGCCGCTGCGCTGCACGGCTTTTTGCAGGCAGGCGGCCACGTCTTCGAGCAGCTGCATCTGCTGCGCCTCGTCCAACCCGGCGGCGACGCGCCGCCACAGCACCCACCATTCCGTCCAGTTGGCCGGCTCGCCCGGATGCCCCAGCCCCTGCCCGTACAACTGCCACAGCTGCGCCATGCGCCAGCCGTCCAGCTCGGCACCCACGCCAGGGCGCAGGCACCAGCCGGCCAGGTTCAGCCAGGCGCGCTCGTGCTCGGGCGTGCGCCGGCGCCGGCGCGCGCGCGCAAGCAGCGCGTCGAACAGCGCGCGCAGCAGCGGCACGTCCCAGCCCTCGCGCGGGCCGAGCAGTTGTTGCAGCGACTGGCGCAGCTGGCGCACTTCGCGTGGGGCGACGCCGCGGCCCTGGTTGCCGAAGATGCGCTCAATCAGCGCCAGGGCGGCGGGCAGGCCGGTGGCGGCACCGTCCGAACCGCCGGGTTGATTCTTTGGGTCTTTTTGGCGGGTTTCCCTTGTGGGGTCAGTGCTGGCAGCTATGGTTTTTGATGCTTCATCGTTGGCAGCATCGGCCTGTATGCGCGCATCCGCGCCAGCGCCCACGCCGCGCACGGCAAAGGGCAGTAGCCACGACTGCTGCGGGTCATCGACGGCCACGCAGCGCAGCTCCAGCGTGCCGACCTCGCTCATGCTGGCCTGCAGTTGCACCTCGACACGCGCCGTCTCGCGCCCGGGCGGTGCCGGCAGGGCGGTGGCCACGGGCGGCAGCTCCGTCCAGCCCTCGCCCTCGATGGCGATGATCTGCCCGGCCTGCGCCTGGCCCTCGCTGCGTGCCAGCAGGGCAAAGCGCACGGCCTGGCCCAGGCGCAGGGCAAAGCGCCGGCCCGTCAGCACCAGGCGTACGCCTTCCTCGGTGCCGCGCGGCAGCAGGCACAGGCCGCGCGCGGGCGCGCCGCTCTTGCCCGGCAGCACCAGCCAGTAGCTGCGCGCCGAGCCGCCACCGATGCGGGGGACTATGCTTTTGCTAGCTGTCAGCGCTTGTCCAGCAAGGGTTTGCGGCTGATTTGATGAGGATTTTTCCGGGGATTGGGCCGGATGCTGGGCCTGGTATTGCGCCTGGTACTGCGCCAGCGCATGGGCGGCTGCGCCGCGCGCCACCGCCCAGTCCGGGTGCGGGTTGGCCAGCACGCGCACCGGGGCGCCGCGCCAATGGCCGAGCAGGCCGGTCAGTCGCTCGGCCAGGGCGTGGGCGTGGAACACGCCGCCATTGAGCAGCACGGTATCGGGCAGGCCGTCCGCAGCGTGCCGGCTCAGGAATTGCGCCAGGTGCCGCGACAGCGCCGCATCCGCCGGATACGGCAGACCCAGGCCGCGCAGTGCGCCCTGGCGGCGCGCCGGAGCGTCGGTCAGCTCGGCAGGCGGCACAAAGGCCTCGACCACCCATTGCTGCACCTGCTCGCGCGTGAGCGCCGCCGAGCGCGTCTGCGCCAGCAGCCGCGAGCCGGCGCCCAGCAGGGTGATGGGCAGCTGCCCGGGGGCATCGGCGGCCAGCAGCTGCTCCTTGGCGCTGCGGCAGCGCTGCACCAGCTCGGCAAAGCGCGTCGGCGCCAGGCGCTGGCCGTCGCCGCCGGCAAAGTGCGGCTCCAGCCGGTGCGCCAGGGCCAGATCCATGTTGTCGCCGCCCAGCATCAGGTGCTCGCCCACGGCGCTGCGCGTGAGCTGGGGCAGGCCTGCGCCGTCCTGCGCGGGTTGCACGCGGATCAGCGTCAGGTCGGTCGTGCCGCCGCCCACGTCCACTACCAGCACCAGGCGGCTGGCGGCGAGTTGTGCGGCGAGTTGCTCGCCCTGCAGCACCAGCCAGTCGTGGAAGGCCGCCTTGGGTTCTTCCAGCAGCTGCACGGGTGGCAGGCCGGCGAGTTGCGCCGCCTGCAGGGTCAGCGCGCGCGCGCCCTCGTCGAAGGAGGCCGGCACGGTGAGCACCACGCTTTGCTGCGCCATGGGGGCATCGGGGTGGGCGGCGTCCCAAGCGGCGCGCAGGTGCGCCAGGTAGCTGGCCGAGGCGTCGAGCGGGGAGATTTTCGCCACGTCCTCGCCCGCGCCCCAGGGCAGGATGGGCGCGCTGCGATCGACACCGGCGTGCGACAGCCAGCTCTTGGCGCTGGCCACCAGCCGCTGCGGGCTGCCCGCACCCAGCACCCGCGCCCAGTGGCCGATGACGGCGGGGGCGGCGTCGCCCGCGCCCAGCGGCGGCCAGGGGGTGCGCCAGGCCTCGTGCAACTCGCCGCTCGCGCCCTGGTAGCGCATGGAGGGCAACAGGGGCTCACCCTGCACCTCGGCGGGCGAGATGCGCTGGGGCAGGGGCAGCAGGCGGATGTCCTGCGCGCTGGCGGCGAGCGACACGAAGGCCAGGGCGGTGTGGCTGGTGCCCAGGTCGATGCCGATGGCGTAGCGGAGGGTGGGGTGTGTGGAGGTGGCCGTCATGTATCTGCCTGCTCCTCATGGCTGGTCTGCCCGCCAGCCGGATCGTTCAGGCCGCCCAGGGCGTATTCGGCCACCACCTTGTTCCTGCTTTTGCACAGCAGCAAGCCGATGGTCGGGTTGTCTTGTTCGTCCTTGATCTGGCCGGCGTACCACCGGCGTGCCTCGGGGCCAGGCAGCTTGTCCAGCAAGGCGAGCTGGTGGTACCAGGGCAATCGTGCAAGCTCCTCTTGCACAAATTCCGCCTCCGGCCACGCTTGGGCAAAAGCGCGCATGTATTTCAGGTTGCGCGGCGAAAACCCCTTCATGTCCGGAAACGCCACCCGCAGGTCGTGCGCCAGTCGTTCGATGACCTTGGCGCCCCAGCCCTGTTGCTGCTGGCGCTGCAGGATGTCCTGGCCGATCTGCCAGTACAGCAGCACCAGTTCGCGGTTGACGGCCAGCGCCGCGCGTTGCTGGGCGCTGTGGATGCGGGTTTGCAGCTCGGCCAGCCACGGGGCGTAGCCGTCGGGCGGGGTGGTGAGGGAGGCGGGGCGCTCGGGCATGGGACGGACTCCTGGGCGGTTGCGCGGGGGCGTGGTTGATGCTGGTGCTGTGTCGGAGGCGCGCTCCCTCTCCCCCAAGGGGCGAGGGAGCCGGGAGTCAACCAGCCGCTGGAGGCCAGGCTTCACAGAGGTTGGCTACGCCGCCCCGCCGCCCGCACGTCGAACTCCACCTTCCAGCGCTCGCTGCCGCCCACCGGCACCGCCGCCAGCTCCAGCGTGCCGATCTCGCTCACGCGGGCGTGCAGGGTGACGGGCACGACCTCGCCGGCGCTGCGGCCCTCGGGCGGCAGGGTGGCTTCGATCTCCTGCAGCTCGGTCAGCTCCTCGTCGGCCCAGAACTCCAGCAGCGTGCCCACCGCATCCTGGCGGCGCACGCTGGAGCCAAAAAAGCGCAGCCGCACCGGCTCGCCCACGACCAGGCCGAACTGCTGGCCGCTCAGCTCGACCTCGCTGCCTTCCTCCATGCCGAACGGCGCCAGGCACAGCGCGGCGATCGGCGGCTCCATGCCGGGGATGGCCGGCATGTTGCCCTCCACGCCGACGTAGTAGCTCTGCGCCGTGCCGCCGCGAATGCGCACGCCGCGCCCCTGCGCCGCCACATGGCCGAAGTAGGCCGCGCCGCGCGCCACCGCCAGATCGAGCTGCGCGCCATCGAGCAGCCGCACGGGTGGTGCGCCCTCGGCGGCCAGCCAGCCGTTCAACACTTCCAGGATGCGCGCCTCGATCTGCGCGGCCTTGAGCACGCCGCCGTTGAACAGCACAGCCGTCGGATGCACGAAGCTGGCGCCCTCGGGCGGCGGCGCCAGGCCCTCGATCTGCGCCGTCGCGCCCACCTGGCGCGCCAGAAAGGCCGCCAGATGGCGCGTCACCGCCGCGTCCTGTGCGTAGGGCAGGCCCAGTTGCGTGAGGGCGGCGCGGGCGCGCGTTTGCGGGCGGTCGGTGATGGCGGCGTGCGGGAAAAAGCCCTCGACCAGCAACTGCAGCACCTCGGCGCGCGTGACCTCGGTGCGGATGCTGGCGCCGATCAGCCTGGCGCCCCGGCTGGGCACGACCACGGGCACGGCCTGCACGCTGTCGTCCTGCAGCAGCTGCTCCTTGGCGGCGCGGCAGGCGTGCGCCAGCGCTCGGGTCTGCCAGGCGTCGAGCTGCCGGCCCTCCTGGGCCAGCTTGCGCGCCACGCCATAGGCCAGCGCCAGATCCATGTTGTCGCCGCCCAGCAGGATGTGCTCGCCCACGGCGATGCGCTGCAGCTGCAGGTTGCCATCCTGCTCCAGCACGGCGATCAGCGACAGGTCGGTCGTGCCGCCGCCCACGTCCACCACCAGCAGGATGTCGCCGTGGCGCACCTGCTTGCGCCAGGCGCCGCCGCTGGCCTGCAGCCAGCTGTACAGCGCCGCCTGGGGTTCTTCCAGCAGCGTGAAATGGCCCAAACCCGCAGCCTGGCAGGCCTCGGCGGTCAACTCGCGCGCCGCCGGGTCGAACGATGCGGGAATGGTCACCGTGACCTGCTGCGCCGACAGCGGCGCGTCCGGGTGGGCGGCGTCCCAGGCGCGGCGCAGGTGCTTCAGGTATTCGGTGCTGGCCTGCAGGGGCGACAGGCGGGCGATCTCGCCCTCGGGGCCTGTGCGGCATCGGGCGGCAGGATGGGCGCGCGCCGATCCACGCCGGCATGGCACAGCCAGCTCTTGGCGCTGGCCACCAGCCGCATCGGCGTGGCCGCGCCGCGCGTGCGCGCCAGCTCGCCGACGATGAAGTCCTGCGGCGCATCGCCGCCAGCCAGCCCGGGCACGCTGCGCTCGGCGGCGCTCAGTTCGCTGTCGTGCGGCAGGTACAGAAAGGACGGCAGCAGCGGCCGCGCCTCGACGCTGGCCGGCGCGGTGAGCTGAGGGATGTCCAGCACGCCCTGCGCCACGCGCTCGCCGTCGCAGGCGGCGGCGTCCACGAACGACAGCGCGCAGTGCGTGGTGCCCAGGTCGATACCGATGCTGTAGCGGGGGGTGCCGGCAGCGGCGTTTTGTGGGTGATTTTCGGCTGAAACCGTTGCCTGGTCAGCGATAGTAGCTATTTCTTTGGTAGCGTTCACAGCTCCACCTCCGCCTGCGCCAGGATGCGTGCGGCCTGGGGGTCGGTCAGCTGCGGCAGGCGCACTTCGCCGGCCTGCCAGCCACGGTGCGCCAGCGTGCCAGTGAACGGCGGCTGGCCGACCACGTTGCCGCTGACGCGCACGGCGCCGGCGTCAAAGCCGGGCTGCAGCGTGATGCGGCTGCCTTCGCTCTCGGCACGCACGGGCGTGATCGCGAAATGCCCGGCCAGCACCTTGCGGCAGCCATCGTGCACCACGCGGGCGGCGGCGCCGATCTCGGCATCGCTGTAGCCGGCCACGTCCTCCTGCACGAAATCGACAAAGCGCGCCTCGCGCTGCAGCAGGCCCAGCAGCTGCAGCGCGGCGGTGGGGGCGTGGACTTCGGTGGTTTTTTCGACGATGCGCTCGACCGGCACCTCGATGCGAGTCTCGACGATCTTCTCGACGGGCACCTCGACGCGCACCTCGCGCGGCGGCACGTCGGCGGCCAGCGCCTCGCCGGCGCGCAGGCGCGACACGCCCTGCGCCAGCGAGGCATTGCCCAGGATGGCAAAGAAGCTGCCGATCGCAATGGCGATACGGCTGAGGAAGGAGGGGGGAGAGGTCTGTGGTGTGCTCATGGTGCAAAAAAGTGGCCGGCGGGCGGGCACGCCGCGCCGGGCACGGAAATCAGGTGGGGATCAGGCAGGCCGGGCGCCGCTGGGGCGCACGCAAACCCGGCAAAAAGGGGCAACGATGTTACCCAAAGGCCCTTATAGACCTTGGGCGCGGGCCCATCGCGCACAATCTTTTACTGTATGACCATACAGACTGACGACTTCGCCCCCGTCCCGCCACCGGCCCCCGGCGGGCGCTCTGCGCGCGTGATTTCCGCCGCGCCGGCATCGCCCCAGGAGGAAGCCCTGGAACGCGCCCTGCGCCCCAAGCTGCTGGATGAATACGTCGGCCAGGCCAAGGCGCGCGAGCAGCTGGAGATCTTCATTGGCGCGGCCCGAAAGCGCGGCGAGGCGCTGGATCACGTGCTGCTGTTCGGCCCGCCCGGCCTGGGCAAGACCACGCTATCCCACATCATCGCCACCGAACTCGGCGTGCAGCTGCGCCAGACCAGCGGCCCGGTGCTGGAAAAACCCAAAGACCTGGCGGCGCTGCTCACCAACCTGGAAGCCAATGACGTCCTGTTCATCGACGAGATCCACCGCCTGTCGCCGGTGGTCGAGGAAATTCTCTATCCGGCGCTGGAGGACTACCAGATCGACATCATGATCGGCGAGGGGCCGGCGGCGCGCTCCATCAAGCTCGATCTGCAGCCTTTCACCCTGGTGGGCGCCACAACGCGCGCTGGAATGCTCACCAACCCGCTGCGCGACCGCTTCGGCATCGTGGCGCGGCTGGAGTTCTATACGCCCGAGGAACTGGCGCGCATCGTGCGCCGCTCGGCCGGCCTCTTGAATGCGCCCATCGACGACGAAGGGGCGTTTGAGATTGCCCGGCGCTCACGCGGCACGCCGCGCATCGCCAACCGCCTGCTGCGCCGCGTGCGCGACTACGCCGACGTCAAGGGCGACGGGCGCATCACGCTCGATATCGCCCAGCGGGCGCTGACCATGCTGGATGTCGATCCGCAGGGCTTCGATGTCATGGACAGAAAGCTCTTGGAGGCCGTGGTACACCGCTTCGACGGCGGCCCGGTGGGGCTGGACAACATCGCCGCCAGCATCGGCGAGGAGTCGGGCACCATCGAGGACGTGATCGAGCCGTATCTGATCCAGCAGGGCTTCTTGCAGCGCACGCCGCGCGGGCGCACGGCCACGCTGGCGGCGTACCGGCATCTGGGCGTGGCGCCGCCACGGGCCTCGGGCGGGCTGTTTGCCGAATAAGGTTGAGCGATGCGCGCCTTGCGTTTTGCGTGAGTCCCCGCACAACGCTTGAGTTGGGCGGCACTTCAGATCCATCGTATCGTCTGGTTGCGGCCAAGACCTGACAGTCGGCAGCCGTTGCAGAACGCCCGTTATTGAGTAACTACAACTACGCTCTAAATTCCGTGGCTGCGTAGCTATTGCCTATTGCAGTACTGGCAATTCACCAAGCTTCCCATTAACCGGCTGATGCGGTCGGTACAACCAATGTCCGCCGTTTTCTGCAATCACGCGTGTACCAGGTAAGTGCTGTGCGTCTACATCGCTGTAATAATGGAAGACAAGGCTGCGACGCGTGAGCGCAGGGTCACGGATCGGCGCACCCCCGTGCAGAAGATATGCGCTCCATATGAACACATCGCCTTTCCTGGCAGGAAACGTTACAGGGCTCAATTTCAAACGCTGCACTTCGTAGTCCATGTATGTCTGCCACGCTTCCATTTCGCTGTCCACGCAGTGACTAGACCCGGTCGAGAAGAGGTATGGCGCAATCTTGTTACTACCCGGGTAATAACGAAGCGGCCCGGCATCAGGACTACAATCTTCCAGTCCAACCCAGATGGCGATCAAATGGCCATCCGTGCGTGGGGTCATATACAAAGCGTCTACGTGGTCAGGCTGACTGCTGCCTTTATCGAAGCTCAATGAGTTGCAGATGACCGGCGCATGGCCCAGCAGTTTCTTCAAAATCGGAGTCAGGCGGCTATTTATGGCTAGCGACCGAATAATAGGTGATTCGAGATATAGGTCGTTCACCTTAAACCGGTGCTCTGTTCGGTCATGCTCGGGCACATCCTGGATACGCAATCTGTGGCCGGTAACCAAGTCGTCAGCGACGATACGTGGACGGCGCTCATCCCACGCCGCTCGCTGTTCTGCAAGCACCCTATCGATTTCGGCGCATGAATAGAATTCAGGAAGTAAATAATATCCGTCTGTCGCCCATTTTTGAATATCAATCATGGTTACTCCTATCGTGATTCGCGCTCTCGCAGAGGCATCGTTGCGCGACACGCCTACTCTACGCTGCAATGCGAGGTGATCCCACACGTTTGGACAGCCGAACTCGTGAAATAAGTGGGAAGCAGCCAGGGATTAGGCAGCCTTGGGTGGAAGCGGCCGTGCCGTCCAACGCTGAACGCACCACCCGTTACCGGCGTGCAGAAAGCCAGCACGCCGCAAGCCGCGCAAGCGCCCCTCAACCCGTGTGCGCCCCCCAGCGTTCCAGTAGGCCTGCAGCACGCCGGGCAGCTCCTCGATGCGCTGCACGGCAGCTTCCAGCTCCTGGCCCTCCACCGAGGTGGCGTACAGCACGGCCTCGATTTCCGTGTCGCGCAGGCCCAGGTGGTTCTTGTGGACTGTGCGCACGGGGTAATGCGCGTCATCCAGCAGTTGCACCATGCGCTCGCGCACGTCCGACTGGTCGGCACGCCGGCACAGGGCATAGACGTGGTAGGTCGCTTCGGAAGATGCGCTGCTCAGAGGGCTGCGGTTGATGTGGTTGACCACCGGGCGCAAGAGCGTGTTGCTGGCCAGCACGAACAGCGTGGCCAGCGCGGCCTCGACGATGAAGCCGGCCCCGGCGCACGCGCCCACGGCAGCCGAGCCCCACAGCGTCGCCGCCGTGTTCAGGCCCGTGACGTTGATGCCCTCCTTCATGATGGCGCCGGCGCCCAGAAAACCCACGCCGGTGATGACGTTGGAGACCACGCGCGCTGCGCCCTCCACGCCGTTCATGCGCATGGACAGATCGACGAACACCGCTGCGCCCACGGCCACCAGCGCGTTGGTGCGCAGACCGGCGGTGCGCTGGCGGATCTGGCGCTCCAGGCCGATCACGCTGCCGAAGACGAAGGCAAAGAACAGGCTGACCAGCGTGTTCAGCGTAGCGGCAGGGTCGATGTTGTGCAGGGCCGGCATGGATGAGTGCGGGGGCGTTCGGGCAGGGGCAGGGATGGCGGGCAGGCGCCCCGGATGGGCACGCTGCGGCGGCCTTGAGCGTAGCTCAGGAAGAGGCCGAGGCCGCCAGGCCGGGCCGGGCCGTGGCCAGCAGGCGCCGCAGCCGGCCAAGCGCACCAGTCACGCCGGTCAGCAGAGCATGGCAGGCGCCGGACAGGAGGCCGCGCGCGTGCCGGGCCGCTTGATCTGTCTGGTCTGCCTGATCTGCTGGTTCTGCCTGGGCCGCGCTGCTGCCCCGCGCGTGGGTGGCAGTGCTGGCGGCCAGCCCGCCCCAGCGCCGCCGTGCCGCCGGCGACAGGCGCGCCCAGACGGCGCCGCGCTGCCTGGGCGGCAGCAGCGACAGCGCATCCATCATCTGCCGCGTGCTCAGGCGCATCAGCACCCGGGCGAAGGCGCCGGCGCCGGCCTGCTCGGCCAGGCGCTCCAGCACCTGCGGGCGGCGCTGGCGCAGGGCGGCCAGGATGGCGCGCTCCAGCGCACTGCTGCCGCTGCTGGGGACGATGGCGTGGGAGGGAAGGCGGCGGTGGTCGGCGCGCTGGTGCGAGGCGCGGCGTCCGGTGGAATGCGGCATGTGGGCAGGAACTCCTTGTGTTCAGTGGCATGGGCCACCACAGACATGCCGCGCCTCCTCAATGGCAGTGCGCGGCCTGCGGTGGCCGTGGGGGTTGGCAAAAAAGGGCCGGACGCCAGACATCGCCGCAACGCTCGTGCCGTGCCCAATGCACGGGAGAGCGCCGCAGCGAGACCGTCGTGCGTGCCGGGTTGGCCCTGCCTGCCGCCGGGCCGCTCCAGGCCCGGGGGCGGCAGCGGCGCGACAGCAAAGGCGCTGTTGAAGGCGCCGTCAGCGCCATGGCCGGCAGGCCGGATCGCCGTTCAGCGTCCGCCGCGTCCACGCGCATCCTCCTGCATGGTCAGGAAGCTGCGGATGCGGTGCGTCGGCCAGTCGGTGCGCGCATCCAGATCCAGGGTCTCGATCAGCGGCGGGGCCGGTGCGCGTGCCGGCTGCGGGTCGGCGCTTGCCCTGGTGGGCAGGAGGCGGCGCAGGGCGTGCAGGTGCTTCAGGTGGGCTGGCATGGCTGGTCTCCGGTGCAGGCACGGGAAGGGCCACGTAGCAGTACGCATCAACCAGGCCGGCTTCGGCAGGTCGGGCAAAGCCGGTGCGCAGCGAGTATGGAAACGCCATTGCCCAGACCGCCTTTGCAGGCGGTGGACGGCAGTAGGGGAATGCGGATCGCCTGGATCCACAAAAAAGGCAGCAGGCCGGCTCAAGGCTCCCGCTGCCTGGCAGGGGAGTCGGTCAGCCGGCCAGCAGCGCGGCCCTTGCGGCGCGCTTCATCTCGCTGGTTGAACTGGCACTGTCCACGTGGGGACTCCGAAAACGACGAAGCGCGCATTGTTGCAAAAATACGTCAAGCTGTCAAGCCCCTGCGCCCTGGAGGGCGGGCGCATCCGGCGCCGGCGCAGCAGCTGCCGGCGCAGCGATGGCGCGCAGCATGCCACCGACGATCAGGGCCTGCGCGGCGTAGTAACTGGCCAGCACCCAGGCCAGCGCCCAGGGCAGGGGCTGCACGAAGCGGTCGATGGCCAGCAGCGCATCGCTGAGCACGAAGCACAGCGTCCCGGCGGCCACGGCCCGCGTGCCCGGCAGTTGCGCGCCCAGCCGGGCATGGCGCGCCAGCGCCTGCGCGGCCATCAGGGCGATCAGCAGCACATAGACCGCCACCGGCAGGCGCAGCGCCGCCGGCAGCCCGCCCAGTACCAGCACGGCATACATGGCCGCCGCCACGGCCAGCATGGCGCCCAGCGCCCGGGGCGCGGCAAACCAGGGCGCGCCCTGGCGAAACAGCCCCAGATAGGCCACGTGCGCGAGCAGGAAGGACACCAGCCCGGGCAGGAACAGGCCATCGAACAGCGTCCCGTCGAGCATCAGAAAGACATCGCCGGCCAGCGAGCCGATGAGGGCCAGCAAAAGCAGGAAGATAGACTTGTTTTCATGGTCAAAAACGGCTCCAGGCCTTATTTGGCAAGCGCTGGCAGCTACTGTAAAAATAGCAAAAATCATGGCCAGCGGCTTGAACAGCCAGTGCCACTCCCACAGCCCCAGCGCCCCGCTGGCCGTGGCCAGGGCGCCGGCCTCGATCATCAGCGCCAGGCCCATGCCGATGCGCCCCTGCATGGCGGCGGCCAGCGCCCACTGGCAGGCCGCCAGCGCGGCAAACCACAGCACGGCCTCGGCGCGCGGCAGGCCTTCGACGTGCCACAGAAAGGCCGCCGCGCCGCCCAGCAACAGCGCGAACTGCAGCGCGACGAAGACGCGTAGCGCCGCACCCATGGGCGGGGCAAACAGCGGCAGGTCGTCGATGTCGAAGGGCGCCCTGGGGTCGCTGCGTGCCACGTCGGCTGGGCGCCAGCCCGGGGGCTTGAGCCAGACGCGCAGCTTGTCGGCCCAGTGGCGTGTACGCCAGCTGTCGCGCGCCAGGCCGGCATAGACCTGCGCGTTGGCCCACAGCGGATCCCAGCTGTTGAGCAGCCCGCGCGTGCCATAGACGCAGGGCTGGCGCGGGTCTTCCTCGCGGAAGGTGCCGAACAGCCGATCCCAGACGATCAGGATGCCGCCGTAGTTCCTGTCCAGATAGTCGTCGTTGACGGCGTGGTGGACACGGTGGTTGCTTGGGCTGCAAAACCACCGGTCGAACCAGCCCAGGCGCCCGACCTGCTCGGTGTGTACCCAGAATTGGTACAGCAGGTCGATCAGCCCGACCACCACGAAGACCAGCGGCGGCACGCCGGCCAGCGCCAGGGGTAGGTAGAACAGCCAGCCCAGCAGCGCGCCAGAACTGGTCTGGCGCAGCGCCGTGGACAGGTTGTAGTGCTGGCTTTGGTGATGCACGGCGTGCGCCGCCCACAGCACGGCGACCTCGTGGCCCATGCGGTGCAGCCAGTAGTAGCAAAAGTCGTACAGCAGCAGCGCCAGCAGCCAGCCGTACCAGGCCGTCCAGAAGGCGTCACTGCGCCACAGCGCGAAATGCTCCCAGACCAGGGTGTACAGGCCCAGGCTGAGCAGCACCATGAAGCCGGCGCTGGTCTGGCTGAGCAGGCCCAGGTTCAGGCTGCCGATGGCATCCGCCAGCGCTATCGAGCGCCGCCCGCGCCGGCGATCGACCACCCACTCCAACGCCATGAGCAGGAAAAATACCGGGGCAGCGAGAACGATGATCTGGCCAGGGGACATGGCGGCGATTGTGGGCGGCGGCAGCAGATGGCAACAGCCGGGCAAGCCCTTGCTGTGGACGCCCCGGGCCGTTCCTGCCGATCAGGCGTGCAACTCGTCGCGCCCGCCGCCCTCCAGGTGCTGCACGTCCCCCAGCCCACCAGCGCCAGGCCCTGCGGCGTCCACAGCAGGCGGTTGATGGCGGCGTTGGCCAGTTGCCAGGTGCGCGGCGCCTGCAGCTCCAGCCGGGTGGCCAGGCGGTACAGGATGTCGAGCACGCCGCCATGCGCCACCAGCACGATCTGCTGGCCGTCGTGCCCGGCGGCCAGGCGCTGCACGGCCTCCTGCACCCGCGCGTGCAGGGTGATGAGCGTCTCGCCCCCGCCTTCGGGTGCGTAGTGCGGGTCGCGCGTGCGCCAGCGCCGGGCGTGCTCGGGGCTTTCCTGCTCGACCTGGGCGAAGCTGCGGCCTTCGAAGCTGCCAAAGCCGCGCTCGCGCAGGCCGCGCTCGGCCAGCAGCGGCGCGCGCGTGGCCTGGGCAATCGCCTGGGCCGTGGCAAAGGCGCGCTGCAGGTCGCTGCTGTAGATGGCGGCAATGTCCTCGTGCGCCAAGGCCTGTGCCACACGGCGTGCCTGCCACAGGCCGGTGTCGTTGAGCGCGATGTCGGTATGGCCCTGGATGCGCGTGTCCGCGTTCCAGGCGGTCTCGCCGTGGCGGATGGCCAGGATGCGGGTGGCGTGCTGGCTCATCGGCATCAGCGCTGCGGCAGCACTTCGGTGCGCACGCGCCGCTCGGTGCGCGGCGGCTGCGGAAAGCCGCTCAGCGCCTGCTGGAACAGCACGCCGTAGATGGCTGGATCCTGCGTCCACACGTCCTCATAGACGGCGGAAGTCTCATAGACCACCTGCTGGCTGGCTGCGTCGCGCAGTACCAGGCTGACCTTGCGGTGGTACAGCGTCGGCGGGCCGTCCATCATCCAGCCCATGCCCAGGCCGCCCCAGGGGCCGCGCCCGCCCCAGCCCAGGCCCCAGCCGAAGCGGGCGTGGAAGGGGTCGTGCGACCAGTACGGCCAGTCGCGCGGCACGGCATAGCCGCCCTCGGCGCCGATCAGCGCCAGCAGGCGCGGCTGGGCATCGTCGCGGCGCAGGCCGACGCCGGCCAGGGCGCGCTCGGCCTCGGCCTCCAGGCTGGCGATGGCCTCGGGGTGGGCCTGCTGCGAGGGCAGGCGCTCGAAGCGGTAGGTCGGCGGGCTGGGCAGCGCGCTCAGGGTGGAGTAGCTGCGCACGTCGCTCTCGACCAGGCGCGGGCCGGCGCAGGCGGTGAGCAGCGCCGCCGCGCAGGCCAGCGCGGCGCGCGGCAGCAGGCGGGAGGGGGGCAACAGGCGGTTCAGGCGGGTCAGGCGGTGGGATTCGGGCATGGCGATGGCTCCTCGGCCCGCCATGCTAGCCGGCGCAGCCGTCGCCGCTGCCGGACGGCGCGCCGCGCCCCTGTGCGCACGCAAGGCCGGGCAGGCGCCGGGCGTCAGCCGATCTGCACCACCTGCAGCCCCGGCAGGCTGGGCATGGCGGCGGGGAATTCCTCGTGGTCGAAGGCGGTGTCGCCCTCGGGGTCGGCCACGCCCGTGGCGCGGGCGTTGCGGAAGTCGAACAATCGGGGATCCATCATGTGCGTGGTCACCACGTGGCCCATGGCGCGCAACATGCTTTCGATGCGCCCCGGGAATTTCCTGTCCCACTCGCGCAGCATCTCGTTCACGGCCACGCGCTGCAGGCCGTCCTGGCTGCCGCACAGGTTGCACGGGATGATGGGAAATTGCTGGTATTGCGCCCAGCGCGCCGTGTCCTTTTCCGGCACGTAGCACAGCGGGCGGATCACGACGTGCCTGCCGTCGTCGCTGACCAGCTTGGGCGGCATGCCCTTCATGCGCCCGCCGTAGAACATGTTGAGCATCAAGGTGGCGACGATGTCGTCGCGGTGGTGGCCCAGGGCGATCTTGGTCGCACCCAGCTCGTCCGCCACCTTGTACAGAATCGCCCGGCGCAGGCGCGAGCACAGGCTGCAGGTGGTCTTGCCCTCGGGCACCACGCGCTTGACCACGCTGTAGGTGTCCTGGTTCTCGATGTGGAACTGAACGCCGATGCTCTTGAAGTAGTCCGGCAGCACGTGTTCGGGAAAGCCGGGCTGCTTCTGATCCAGATTCACGGCGACGATGGAGAAATTCACCGGCGCGCGCTTTTGCAGGCGGCGCAGGATGTCCAGCAGCGTGTAGCTGTCCTTGCCGCCGGACATGCAGACCATGACCCGGTCGCCGTCCTCGATCATGTTGAAGTCCAGGATGGCGCGGCCCACTTCGCGGCACAGGCGCTTTTCCAGCTTGTGCGCCTCGCGCTCGATCTTGGGTTTGGCGCCGGCGGCTTCGGTGGGCGCAGTTGCTTCGGCAAGCCAGGGGGATTCGGTGGCGGTGCTCATGGGGCAGAACGTTGCAGGGCTGAAAGAACAAGGGGGCGATTTTCCCTGCATCGCGCTTGCAGCCCTGGCGCACAAGGTCTTTGGCCCGGCTGCCGCAGCGCCGGCGCGCCCGCCGCCGTGCCCATAATTGCAGCGCAACGCGCCACCACACTTCCTGCCATGCCATCGCGCCCACCGCCGTCGCACTCGCTGACCGTGCGCATCGCCCTGCTGATGCTGGGCTTTCTGCTGGCCGGCATGTGGGCGCTGGCCTGGTATGCCGACCACCGGCTGCGCGAGGACATGCGCGAGCAGTTGCAGGCGCACCAGCAGACCCTGGCGGCGCTGCTGGCGCGCGAGCTGGAGCGCACCCTGGCCGAGCGCAGCAGAGCCCTGCAGGCGGTGGCGCGCAGCCTGCTCACGGGCGAACAGCCGGGCGCGGCGCAGACCCTGGAGCGGCTGCAGGCCGTGCTGCCCCGGCTGTCGGTGCTGCAGCAGATGTTCAGCGGTGGCTACTTCGTCACCGATGCGCAGGGCCTGGCCATCGTCTCCTATCCGGCCCACCTGCAGGGGCAGCGGCGCATGTTCGCCGCCAGCCAGGCCACGGTCGGCGCCCTGGCCGGCGAGACGGTCATCAGCGAACCCATGGCCGGCCTGGTCGAGGGCCGGCCCGTGGTCGCCATCGCCGTGCCGGTGCCTGGCCCGGATGGCCGGGTGGCCGGGGCGCTGGTCGGCGTGGTCAAGCTGCGCGATGCCGGCCTGCTGCAGCTGCTGCCGGAGATCGCCGGCCAGCCGGCCAGCAGCTACCTGGTCGTAGGGCGCACCAGCCGCGCCATCGTGGTGGCCGATGCCGAGCAGCGCATCCTGCAGAGCCTGCCCGCGTCGGGCGAAGTCCCGGCCCTGGACGCCCTGCTGGCGGGCAGCGAGGGCAGCGTCCTGCATGTCGAGCAGGGCCGCGAAATGCTGTCCTCGGTGCAGCTGCTGCGCTCGGTGGACTGGGCGGTGCTGGTGTCGCAGCCCACGGCGCTGGTGTATGCGCCGCTGGCGTCGGTGCAGCGGCGCATCCTGCTGGCGGCGCTGGGCCTGACGCTGCTGGCCGCCGCCGGCGTGTGGTGGATGCTGCGCCGGGCGCTGCGGCCCGTGCTGGACATCGGCCAGCGCCTGGCTGCCATGGCCGAGGAGGGCGCGCCGCTGCAGCCCCTGCCGGCGCAGGCCACTTACGAGCTGGGGCAGCTGGTGCATGGCTGCAACCACCTGCTGACCGAGATCGATCGGCGCCAGCAGGCGCTGCAGGAAAGCCGCCAGCTCTACCTGGCGGCCTTCCAGACCAGCCCGGATGCGCTGGACATCACGCGCGTGGCCGATGGCGTGCATCTGGCGGTCAATGCCGGCTTCGAGCGCCTGTTCGGCTGGCCGCGCGCCGAGGTGCTGCACCATTCGGGCCTGGAGCTGGGCATCTGGCGCGCTGCCGATGCCCCCCGGCGCGAGCAGTTCGTGCGCCAGGTGCTGGCCGAGGGCGGCGTCTGCGGCTGGGAGCAGCAGCTGTGGCGGCGCGACGGCACGCCGGTGACGGTGCTCATGAACGCACGCCTGCTGGATGTCGGGGGCGAGCCGTGCATGTTGTGGATCTGCCACGACGTGACGGCCAGCCGCGCTGCCGACGACCGCATCCAGCGCTTGTCCTCCACCGACCAGCTCACCGGCCTGCCCAACATGCAGCAGTTCGTGCAGCTGCTGGAGCAGGCGCAGGCGCGCTGCCTGCAGACGCAGCGCCTGGCGGCGCTGCTGTGCATCGACCTGGACGACTTCAAGACCATCAACGACGGCCTGGGCCATGAGCATGGCGACCAGTTGCTGCGCCAGGTCGGCCAGCGTATCGGCGCGCAGCTGCGCCCGGGCGACTTGCTGGCGCGCCTGGGCGGCGACGAATTCCTGCTGCTGCTGCCCGACCTGCCGCCCCCGCTGGGCGCGGCGGCGCAGCAGGCCGAAGCCCTGGCGCAGCGCCTGGCCATCGAGCTGGGCCAGCCGCTGACCATCGAGGGCACGACCCACAGCATCAGTGTCGGCGTGGGCATCGCCGTGCTCGGCCAGGAGCACCAGGAGCCGCGCGAGCTGCTGCGCCAGGCAGTGCTGGCGCTCAACCAGGCCAAGGCCGCCGGGCGCGGCGCCATGCTGCTGTTCGAGCCGCAGATGCAGGCCGAGGTCAACAGCCGCGCCCGCCTGCAGCGCAGTCTGCGCGAGGCGCTGCAGCAGCAGAACTTCGTGCTGCATTACCAGCCGCAGCTCGACAGCGACGGCGCCGTGGTCGGCGTCGAGGCGCTGGTGCGCTGGCCGCTGCCGGGTGCAGGCATGGTCTCGCCGGGCGAGTTCATCCCGCTGGCCGAGAAGACCGGCCTGATCGTGCCCCTGGGCCGCTGGGTGCTGCACTGCGCCTGCAGCCAGCTGGCGCTGTGGGCGCGCCAGCCGCAGCGCCGGCACCTGGACATGGCGGTCAACGTGAGCGCCGGGCAGTTCCAGCAGGATGATTTCGTCGCCACGGTGCAGGAGGTGCTGCACCAGACCGGAGCGCCCGCCGAGCGGCTCAAGATCGAGCTGACCGAGAGTCTGATGATGTATGACATCGAGCACATCATCGAGCGCATGAACGCGCTGCGGGCGCTGGGCGTGCGCTTTTCGCTGGACGATTTCGGCACCGGCTTTTCCTCGCTGGCCTACCTGAAGCGCCTGCCGCTGCAGCAGCTCAAGATCGACCAGGGCTTTGTGCGCGACTGCCTGGAGGATCACAACGACGCGGCCATCGCCCGCACCGTGATTGCCCTGGGCGAGAGCCTGGGCCTGGAGGTCATTGCCGAGGGCGTGGAGACGCCGGCGCACCGCGCGGCGCTGGCGCAGTGGGGCTGCCGCTTCTTCCAGGGCTATCTGTTCAGCCGGCCCCTGCCGATCGCACAGCTCGAAGAATTCCTGCAGCAGCACGCCGCAGGAGCGGCCGCCGACGCGCCGGCGCCGGGCTGAGGCCCGGCCACCGCCCTCACCACTGCCCGGTCTCGACGCGGATGGCGACCTCGCAGTCGTCGAAGATCTCCAGCTTGGCGATCTTCACGCGCACGCCCAGCACGCCGGGCAGCTGCATCAGCCGCGCGGCCAGCTTGCCGATCAGGCTTTCGAGCAGGTTGACGTGCTCGGCGCGGCACTCGTCGATGATGATCTGGCGCACCTTGCGGTAGTCCAGCACGTGCAGGATGTCGTCGTCGGGCGGGTGCAGCGGCTGGCGGCCCAGGTTCAGCTCGGCATCGACCTGGATGGGCTGGGGCGCGGTCTTCTCATGGGCCAGCAGGCCCAGGCTGGCGTCAAAGCGCAGCCCGGTCAGGGTCAGGATCTGGGTGCCGGCGGCAGTGTGCATGGGGTGGCCAGGAAAGGAGAAGGGCGCACGGCAGCGGCGTGCGCCGGAATTCACATCAGCGAGAAATCGCGCTCGAAGCGCATCAGGTGCTGGCCGCCATCGACCAGCAGCGTGGTGCCGGTGATGGAGCGGTTGTCCAGCGCAAAGCGCACAGCGGCGGCCACGTCCTCGGGGGTGGACGAGCGCCCCAGGGGGCTGAGGGTGTGCAGCTGCTCGAAGCGCTGCTGCTCCAGCAGATGGCTGGTCAGCGTCAGGCCCGGCGCCACGCCGACCACGCGGCAGCGCGGCGCCAGCGCCAGCGCCAGCATGGTGCCGGCGGCCTCCAGCGCGGCCTTGGACAGGGTGTAGCTGGCAAAGTCCGGGTTCTGGTTCCACAGCTTCTGATCGAGCAGGTTGACCACCACGCCCTGCACCTCGGCCTCGCCGGCGCCGGCGCGCTGCTCCAGGTGCGTGTGCAGCGCCTGGGCCAGCAGCACCGGCGCGCCGGCGTTGCTGCGCAGGTGCTGCTCCAGCCGGGCGTAGCCGAAGCTGGCAAAGCTGTCGTGCTCGAACAGCGAGGCGCTGTTGACCACCGCATCCACGGCGCCGAAGTGCGCCACCACGCGCGGCAGCAGGGCGCGCACTGCGGCCTCGTCTTCGAAATCGGCATCAAAATGGCCGCTGAGGCCCGACAGATCAGCGCAGGCAGCTACTGTTTCAATAGCATCCTGCGCTGACGAGCGGTAATGCACGGCAACCTGCCAGCCCGCAGCCGCCAGCGCCAGCGCGATGCTGCGGCCCAGGCGCCGGGCAGCGCCGGTCACCAAGACGGTGCGCGGGCGGGGAGCAGGGGCGGCAGACATGGCGGGGTGACAATCGGCGTCTGAAACACGAGAGATGAGAGACGAGATGCGCGAAAAGCATGGGATGCACGGAACGCCTGAGGCGCAGCCCGAAACCCGGGACGGCAGCGGGGCCGACGAGGCCGCGAGTGTAGCGCCGGCCCTGCAGGCACGGATGGCCCAGGCCATCGCCGACGCCGGCGGCTGGCTGCCTTTTGACCGCTTCATGCAGCTGGCGCTGTACGCGCCCGGCCTGGGCTACTACGCCAACGACTCGCGCAAGTTCGGCGCCCTGCCGCAAAGTGGCAGCGACTTCATCACCGCGCCCGAGCTCTCGCCGGTCTTTGGCGAGCTGCTGGCGCTGCAGGTGCGCGAGGCGCTGCAGGTCAGCGGCACGCACGAGGTCTGGGAGTTCGGCGCCGGTAGCGGCGCGCTGGCGGCGCAGCTGCTGGGCGCGCTCGATGCGCTGGGGGTGGCGCTGCAGCGCTACTGCATCGTCGATGTCTCGGGCAGCCTGCGGGCGCGCCAGCGCGAGCGCCTGGCTCCCTGGGGCGAGCGCGTGCAGTGGCTGGACAGCCTGCCGCCGGCCATCGAGGGCGTGGTGGTCGGCAACGAGGTGCTGGACGCCATGCCGGTGCAGCTGCTGCAGCGCAGCGCCGGCGTCTGGCACGAGCGCGGCGTGGTGCTGGATGCCGCCGGGCAGCTGGCCTGGGCCGACCGGCCCACGGCGCTGCGCCCGCCGCTGGAAGTGGCCGGCACGCACGACTACCTGACCGAGATCCACCCGCAGGCTGAGGGCTTCATGCGCACCCTGGCGGCGCATCTGCGGCGCGGTGCGGCGTTGCTGATCGACTACGGCTTCCCCGAGGCCGAGTACTACCACCCGCAGCGCGACGCTGGCACGCTGGTGTGCCACCGCGCGCACCGCGTGGACGACGACCCGCTGGCCGATGTCGGCTGCAAGGACATCACGGCGCACGTCAACTTCACCGGCGCGGCGCTGGCGGCGCAGGAAGCGGGGCTGCAGGTGCTGGGCTACACCAGTCAGGCACACTTCCTGATCAACTGCGGTTTGCTATCGAAACTGGAGCTTATGCCGCTTGCTGGGCGCGCCCAGGCGGCCAAATTGATCATGGAGCACGAGATGGGCGAGCTGTTCAAGGTGCTGGCCCTGGGGCTGGCGGCGCGCCCTGGGTGCCGCTGGGCTTCGTTCAGGGCGACCGCACGCACCGGCTGTGACGGGCTTGGGCTGGCGCAATTTTGATAGCTGCCAGCGCTTGATGGACAAGGGTTTGCATATGTTTTTCATCTTAAACCCTTGCTGCACAAGCGTTACTAGCTATTAGAAAAGGAGCAAAGCTTATCCCGCCATCCCGGCGGGCGCGCTCGGCGCCAGCACCCCGGGGCGCCGGCGCCGGCCCTGCGACCACCACACCAGCAGCACCAGGGCGATGGCCGGCAGGTAGAACCAGTGCGCCGAGGGGCGGTCGGCGCGCACCTGGATGCCGGTGGCCAGCGAGCTTTCGCCCGAGATGGCGGACGCGGCGAACGTCGCCAGCCCCACTGGCGGCGTGATGTCGGCCATGATCCCGTAATAGAAGACGAACATATGCACGGCGATCAGGGGAATGACCATGCCGGCCTGCGCGCCCAGCTCCACCACCACCGGCGCCATCAGCGTGGCCACCAGGATGTAGTTGGCCGTGGTCGGCACGCCCAGGCCGGTGAGGGTGATGCCGCCGACCACGATGCCGGCGGTCGCCGTGGCGATGCCGATGCCGATCATGTTGCGCGCGCCGTTGTGAAAGCCCTCGACCACCGCCGCGCCGCCGTCGCTCCAGGTGCCGGCCTGCGGCGCGCCGCGAAACAGCGCAATCAGGGGCCGCTGCGTCAGCATCAGCAGCGCCAGCGATGTCACGGCCCAGAAGGCCGACAGCGACGGCGACATCTGCTCGACCATCAGGCACCACACCAGGATGCCAATCGGCATGATGAAGTGCAGCCCGGCGCGCACCGTGGGCCAGGCATCGCGCAGGTGGCCGCCCTCGGAGGCGCCCTCGATGCTGTCGGGCAGATCGGGGCAGCGCGCCGCCTGCCAGATGGCCACCAGGTACAGCGCCAGCACCGTCGCCCCCACGGCCCAGGGCGCGGCTGCGCCCAGCAGCGCCTTCATGGCGCCGATGGCGTAGTACAGCGTACCGACCACGATGCTGGTGCCCAGCACGCCGAACAGGTTGCGCACGATGCGGTCGCGCCAGGGCCGGGCGCGGCGCAAGGCGATGGGCTGCATCCCCAGGCGCAGCGCCTCCAGATGCACGATGTAGAACAGGCCCAGGTACGACAGGATGGCTGGCAGGAAGGCGTGGCGGACGATGTCCGAGTAGGGGATGCCCACGTACTCGACCATCAGGAAGGCCGCCGCGCCCATCACCGGCGGCATGATCTGCCCGTCCACCGAACTCATGGTCTCGATGGCGCCGGCCTTGACGCCGCCGTAGCCGGCCTTCTTCATCAGCGGGATGGTGAAGATGCCGGTGGACACCACGTTGGCCACCGACGAGCCGGAGATCATGCCGTTGAGTGCCGACGACGCCACCGCCACCTTGGCCGGCCCGCCGCGCAGGTGGCCTAAAGCGGCGAAGCTGACCTGCATCATGTAGTTGCCGCCGCCGCTTCGATCCAGCAGCGCGCCGAACAGCACGAACACGAAGATGGTCGAGGCCGACACGCCCAGGGCAATGCCGTACACCCCTTCGGTGGTCAGCCACATGTGGGTCAACATGCGGTTGAGCGAGGCGCCCTTGTGCGAGATGACGTCCGGCAGCCACGGCCCGGCCATGCTGTAGCCGATGAAGACCAGCGCCAGCACCGCCATGGGCCAGCCCACGGCGCGGCGCGTGGCCTCCAGCAGCAGCACCAGGCCGATGCAGGCGACCACGATGTCGCCCGTGGTCGGGTTGCCGGGGCGGTTGGCCAGCTCGGCATAGAACAGCATGATGTAGGCCGCCGCGAAGGCCCCGGCGGCGGCGAACAGCCAGTCCTGCAGCGGCACGTAGTGGCGCGGCGAGCGCTTGAAGGCCGGCCAGGCGGTGAAGGCCAGGAAGATGGCGAACGACAGGTGGATGGCGCGCGCCTGCGTGTCGTTGAGGATGCCCCAGCCCAGCGCGAAGGGCAGCGGCGAGGCGTACCAGTACTGGAACAGCGCCCAGGCCAGCGCCACGCCGAAGATCCGGTGGCGCGTCAGCCCCGCGGGCTGGCGCCCGCCGGTGTCGGTGTCGGCAACGAGTTGCTGCAGGGCCTCGGGGGCCTTGTCCATTTCAGAGGCCATGGTGCGTTCCTCGGCAAAACAAAAAGGGGCGAAGCGGCAGGGCTTCGCCCCTGGGGGCGGGGTTGCAGGGAGGCGGGCGGTTTACTGGATCCAGCCCTTTTCCTTGTAGTAGCGCGCCGCGCCCTCGTGCAGCCGCTCAAGGGCTACAGCATCACCGTGCCGGCCAACGGCCAGCCCGGCGCGGCCCCTGCCGTGAGCGTGACCGACGCGGCACGCAAGGTGGTCTTTGCCCGCCTGGGCCAGCGCCTGCGCATCGCCGGCATGGCTGAACTGACGCACGCCCGCGACCAGGCCATCGCCCCGCAGCGCATCGCCGCGCTGCTGGAGACGGCGCGCGAGGTCTTTCCCGCCGGGGGCGACTACCAGCGGGCTGCGCCCTGGGCCGGCCTGCGTCCGGCGACGCCCCGGGGGCTGCCGGTGCTGGGGCGCCTGCCCGGCGGGCCGGCCAATCTGCTCATGAACACCGGCCACGGTGCGCTGGGCTTCACCCTGGCCTTTGGCAGCGCACGGCGCCTGGCGGCACAGGCGGGCAGCCTGCACGGCTGATGCCCGCCAGGCCAATGCCGCGCGGGCGGCGCCTACACTTGCGCGCATGGTGCGCTGGCTGATCGTCGTTTTCCTGGCCCTGGTGCTGATCGAGGGGCTGGCGCCGTGGCTGCGCCGGCTCGGCCTGGGCCGGCTGCCGGGGGATTTTCGCTTTCGCCTGTGGGGGCGCGAATGGTCGATTCCGCTGGCCAGCACGGTGCTGCTGAGCGTGCTGATCACGCTGGCGCTCAAATGGCTTTGAAATTCAAGTGAAAAACGCCTTTTGACCAATACAGTCAAGCGCTGACAGCTATCAAAAAGATAGTCAACTGCAGCCTTCGCCCTTGCCTTACACACCGGTTGCACGCGGCGCGCGATGATGCCGGCCATGCCAGAGCCTGTATCCCCTCCCTCCTCCACGCCGCGCCTGCAGGCCGGCATCGACATCGGCGGCACCAAGGTGGCCGTGTGCCTGGCGCGTCCGGGCGCGGGCGCCGTGCCGCCGGCCATCCTGGCGCGGCTGGCCGAGCCGACCGCCAAGGCCGGCGCGCCCGAGGCCCTGGCGCAGCAAGTGCTGGCGCTGCTGGCGCGCCTGTGCGCCGGCCAGGGCGTGGCGCTGGCCGATCTGGCGGGCGTGGGCGTGTCCTCGTGCGGGCCGTTCGTGCGCCGTGCGGGCTGCATCGAAGTGGCCAACCCCAACATCTGCGGCGGCCTGGCCGGCCCGGCGGGCGGTGTGGCGACCAACGACTGGACGCAGGTGCCGCTGCAGGCGCCGCTGGAGCTGGCGCTGCGCGGCGTGCGGCTGCGTATCGCCAACGACGCCGTGGCGGCGCTGGCCGCCGAGCGCCGCTGGGGGCGCTGGCCGGCGTGGCCGACTGCGCCTACGTCACCTGGAGCACCGGCATCGGCGTGGGCCTATGCGTCGATGGCCGGGTGCTGGCCGGGCGCAATGGCAATGCCGGCCATGCCGGGCACAGCTTCGTCGGCGATGTGGCGGGCCATGCCGGGCTGGACGCTCCGCTGTGCGGCTGCGGCAACCGGGGCGATGTCGAATCGCTGGTGGGCGGCGCTTCGCTGGCCGCCTGGCTGGGGCGCGATGCACCGGCGCTGCTGGCCGCAGCGCAGCAGGGCGAGGCACAGGCGCTGGCACAGGTGCAGCTGCTGTGCCGCCTGCTCGGGCGGCTGCTGTACAACCTGGTGGCGACGCTCGATCTGGCGCGCATCAGCCTGGGCGGGGCGGTGTTCCTGCACCACCAAGCGCTGCTACTGCCGCTGCTGCGCACCGAGCTGGCGCAGCACTTTCCGGCGTTGACGGATGGCGTCGAACTGGTTGCCGCCGGCCTGGGCGCGCAGGTGGCGGACTACGCGGCGCTGGCGCTGCTCGATGGCTGAGGCTGCCCTCTTGATGCGGGAGGCTGCGCGCCAAACGCCAACGCACAGCCTCGTCTGCAGGGGCGCAGAGGGCCGCCCCTGCACTGCAATGCTCAGAGCGTGTTTACGATCTCCGCGCGCAGGGGCGCGGGTGCGGATCGGGATGGGTTGCCAGGCGCAAACCGCAGCGATAGCCCGTGCTATCGCGAGGATTTGCAACGCCGCAGACCGCCCGAGGCCGCGCTCGCGCACCCGCGCGGGGATCGTAAACACGCTCTCAGGCCGCAGGCTCCTGCAGCGCCTGCAGAAAGCTGCGCCGCCACCAGTGAACGTCGTGCTGGCGGATGCTCTCCATCAGCCGGGCGTGGCGCTGCTGGCGCTCCTCCAGCGGCATGTGCAGCGCGGTCTGGATGGCGGCAGCCATGCTTTCGGTGTCATAGGGGTTGACCAGCAAGGCATCCTTGAGCTGCTCGGCGGCGCCGGCAAAGCGCGACAGCACCAGCACGCCCGGGTCTTGCGCATCTTGCGAGACCACGTACTCCTTGGCCACCAGGTTCATGCCGTCGCGCAGCGGCGTGACCAGCCCGACCCGCGCGGCGCGGCACAGCCCCGGCACGCGCCGGCGCGCCACGATGCGGTGGATGTAGCGCAGCGGCATCCAGTCCAGATCGCCATAGTCGCCATTGATGGCGCCGCACAGGCCCTCCAGCTCCTGGCGCAGGTCGGTGTAGGCCAGCACGTCGTCGCGCGAGGGCGAGGCGATCATGATCAGCGTGGAGCGGCCCCGGTTTTCCGGGTACTTCTCCAGCAGGTGGCGGAAGGCGCGCACGCGCTGCGGGATGCCCTTGGAGTAGTCCAGCCGGTCGATGCCCAGCAGCAACTGGCGGCGCGCGTACTCGGCGCGCAGTGCCTCGCCGGTCTGCACGGCCTCGGCGCCCCGGCCCAGGCGCTCGAACTCCTGCACGTCCATGCCGATGGGGAAGGCGCCGACGCGCAGCTCGCGGCTGAAGGCGGCCAGCCGGCCCGCGCCCAGGTCTTCGGCGTTGGCCTCGTTGATCATGTAGCGGCGGAAGTGGCCGACATCGGCCTCGCTTTGCAAGCCCACCAGGTCATAGGCGAAGAAGGCGCGCATCAGCCACTCGTGCTGCGGCAGTGCGGCCAGCAAGAGCGGCGGCGGCACGGGGATATGCAGAAAGAAGCCGATGCGCTGGCGGCAGCCCAGGGCGCGCAGCTCGGCGGCCAGCGGGATCAGGTGGTAGTCGTGGATCCAGATCAGGTCGTCGTCGCGCAGCAGTGGCAGCAGCCGGGCGGCGAACATGCGGTTCACACGCCGGTAGCCGTCCAGGTAGGCGCTATGAAAATCCGCCAAGTCCAGCCGGTAGTGGAAGACCGGCCACAGCACGCTGTTGGAGTAGCCCTGGTAGTAGGCGACATGATCCTCGGTGGCCAGATCGACCGTGGCCAGGGTGACGCGCCCGGCCTGGCGCTGATGCAGGCGGGATTCGCCCGGCTGGAGCTGCGGACGCACCGTGCCGCTCCAGCCGAACCACAGCCCGCCAGAGCGGTTGAGCGCATCGCCCAGGGCTACGGCCAGACCGCCGGCGGCAGGCCGGCGCGGGTCGGCCAGGCGGTTGGAGACGACGACCAGGCGGCTCATATCACGCTGTCCCAGGGCGCCGACAGACGCATGGCAGCGTTGATCACGCCGACCATGGAATACGTCTGCGGGAAATTGCCCCACATCTCGCCGGTGGTGGCGTGCGTGTCCTCGGACAGCAGGCCCAGCGGGTTGCGCACGGCCAGCATGGCCTCGAAGATCTCGCGTGCCTTGTCCTTGCGGCCCACGCGCGCCAGGGCGTCGATGCGCCAGAAGGTGCAGATGTTGAAGGAGGTCTCGGGCTTGCCGAAGTCGTCGGCGGCCTCGTAGCGGCGCATGAAGGGGCCGTCGCACAGGACTTCCTCCATGACATCGAGCGTGCGGATGAAGCGCTCGTCGCGCGCATCGACCAGGCCGACCTCGGCCATGAGCAGGATGCTGGCGTCCAGCTCGCGCCCGCCGAAGCTCTCGGCAAACACCCCGCGCTCGGCGTTCCACGAGCGCGACAGGATTTCCTCCTTCATGCGCTGCGCGTGGCCGCGCCAGTGCTCGGCGCGGTCGGGCAGGTGCAGGGCGTGGGCTATTTTTGCGAGACGGTCGCACGCCGCCCAGCTCATCAGCGCCGACGAGGTGTGGATGCGCGCGCGCGTGCGCAGCTCCCACATGCCGGCGTCGGGCGTGCCATAGACCTGCACGGCCAACTCGCCGATGCGCTCCAGGCGTGCGAATTCGGCGGCCCCGGCGGGCTGCAACATGCGCTGGTCGTGGAAGGCCTGCGCCGAGCCCAGCACGATGTTGCCGTACACGTCGTGCTGGAAGTGCTCGGCCGCCTGGTTGCCCACGCGCACCGGCCCCATGCCGCGATAGCCGGCCAGTTGCGGCACGAAGGACTCGGGCAGCTCGTGCTCCAGTCCGATGCCATACAAAGGCTGGATGTGGCCCTCGCCGGCCTTGACCACGATGTTGGCCAGCCAGCGCAGGTAGTCCTCCATGGTGCCGACCTCGGACAGGCTGTTGAGGGCGCGCACGACAAAGAACGCATCGCGCAGCCAACAGTAGCGGTAATCCCAGTTGCGCCCGCTGTGCGCCGACTCGGGGATGCTGGTGGTCATGGCGGCGACGATGGCGCCGGTGTCCTCGAACAGGGACATCTTGAGCGTGATGGCGGCGCGGATCACGGCGTCCTGCCACTGCAGCGGCACATGCAGGCGCATGGTCCAGTGCTTCCAATAGCTGATGGTTTCCTGCTCCCAATAGCGCGCGGTGTCGGCGATGCCCTCCATCAGCGTCTCGTCGGCGCCCAGGATGAAGTTGTGCTCGCGCGCGGCGATGAAGGGTTCGCCCGACAGCACGTAGGGCACGGGCGCATCAGTGGTCAGGCGCAGCGTCTGTGAGCCGCCGACGTAGCGGATGTGGTGGCTGCCGCGCGTCAGGTGCGGTGCGCTCTCGCCCCAGTCGTAGCGCACATTGAGCAGCACGCGGATGCGCGGCGCACCGCGCACCGGGCGGATGCGCCGCACGATGCTCACCGGTCTGAAGAAGCGCGAGCGCGCCTGAAAGCGCGGGCAGAAATCGGTCACCTCCAGGCAGTTGCCGCTGCTGTCCGTCAGGCGGGTGTGCAGCACGGCGGTATTGGACTCATACCACTGCTCGCTGGCGGCGAAATCCTCCAGCTCGATGGCAAAGCGCCCGGCATCGTCGCCGGGGTGCAGCAAGGCGTTGAAGACCGGGTCGCCATCGAAGCGCGGCAGGCAGCTCCAGACGATGACGGCGCGGGCATCGACCAGGGCGCTGATGGTGCAGTTGCCGATCATGCCCAGGTTGAGCGAGGGCGTGGCGGTGCCGGGGGAGGTGGGCGCGGCGGCGGATGCAGCGGGCAGGGCGGTTTCCTGGGTCATGGGTGCTGGGGTGCAGGGTGGAGTTCTTCCCGGGCAGCTGGCGTGGCTGCGGCCAGGTGCTGGGCGGCCTGATGCAGCCAGGCACGCGCAGCCGTGGGCGAATCCAGGCGGGCGTGCGCCAGGCTCTCGCCCGGCCCAACCTTGACACCCAGGCCGCCGGCGGCCTGCACGGCGGCAAAGCCGGCCTCGTCGGTCACATCGTCACCCACGAAGACGGGGATGCGCCCGGCAAAGGGGGGCTGCTGCAAAAAGCGCGCAATGGCCCGGCCCTTGTCGTTGCCGGCGGCGCGCACTTCATAGACGCACTTGCCGGCCAGCAGCTCGGCGCCGCTGGTCTGGCGCAGCGCCTCGGTCAGCGTGTCGCGGCACAGCTGCTGCAGCTGCGGGGCCTGGCGGTAGTGCAGGGCGATGCCGGCGCTCTTGCGCTCGACGAGCAGCTCGGGGTGGCGCGCGCTCAGGGCCTGCAGCGCGGCATGGATCGGGGCCAGATCCGGGGGCGGCGCGCCAGTGGCCTCACAGCCGGCGGCGCTGCGCCAGTGCGCGCCGTGCTCGCCGGCCAGCGCCGGCTGCCAGTCGTGCAGGTGGGGCTGGATGTCGGCCAGGGCGCGGCCCGTGACCAGGGCCAAGGCGCCCTCCAGGGCCGCCTCGAGCGTGCGCAGATCGTGCAGGGTGGCGGCGGCCAGCGCGACATCCTGCGGCTGGGCGGCGATGTCCACCAGCGTGCCGTCGAAGTCCAGGAACAGCGCGTGGCGGGGTGTCGGAAGGGGGGGAACAACATCGGCGGTCACCATAGCAAGGCCAGGGCAGCCCGGCTGTAGGCCGGCGGCCCAAAAGCCACACGCCGCCTCGCCGTCGGCACCGAACTGGCCTGGCGCAGCTGCCGCGTTGAAAAAACCGCCGCCCGGCCACAGCTGCACGGCATCCCTCTGCCCCTTCACCCTCAGGAAAGACCCCCATGAGCCAGGACACCAGCCCCGCAGCGACGCTGCACGTCGTCTGCCCGCACTGCCACACCACCAACCGCGTGCGCGCCGACCAGCTCGTGGCGGCGCCCGACTGCGGCAGTTGCCACCAGCCGCTGTTTGCCGGCCAGCCGCTGGCGCTGGATGCGGGCAGCTTCGACAGGCACGTGGGGCGCAGCCAGCTCCCCGTGGTGGTGGATTTCTGGGCGCCCTGGTGCGGCCCGTGCCGGCAGATGGCGCCGGCCTTCGCCCAGGCGGCGCAGCAGCTGGAGCCGCGCGTGCGCCTGGCCAAGCTCGACACCGAGGCGCAGCCGCAGGTGGCCGGGCGCTACGGCATCCGCAGCATCCCGACCATGATCGTGTTCAAGGGCGGGCAGGAGGTGGCGCGCATCTCCGGCGCGCTGCCGGCGGGCGAGATCGTGCGCTGGGTGCAGTCGGTGGTGTAGCCGCATCTTGCGCAGCGAGCAGGCGCCGGTCAGGCGTGGGCCAGCCAGGCGGCCAGCGCCTGCTCGCGCGCGCGGCGGATCCAGTCGCCGACTTGCGCGCCCTTGGCCCCTGCGCGGCGGCCTGCGCCGCCACCTCAGCAGTCGGTACGGCCAGGGCCTGCTGCAGCGCGGCCAGCAGACGCGGGCGCTGCGGATAGGGCTGCTCCTGCAGGCCGCCGCGGCCACGCGCATCGCACTCGCAGGCCAGCAGCACCTGGGCAAAGCGCTCGGGCTTGCGCAGCGCGTCGCAGCGCTCCAGCAGGCGCAAGAGGGCTGCGGCCTGCAACTCGCCGCTGCGGTGGATGTTGCCGTGCTCGCGTGCCACCACGTCGGCCGTCTCGCGGCAGTCACCCGGCACACGCAGGCGCTCGCATACGCCCTTGAGCAGCCGGGCGCTGCGCTGCTCATGTCCGATGTGGCGCGGCAGCACGTCGGCCGCCGTCGTGCCCTTGCCCAGGTCGTGCGTTAGGCAGGCAAAGCGCACGGCCAGCGGCGCATCCAGGCGCGCCGCCATGTCCAGCACCAGCATGACGTGGATGCCGGTGTCCACCTCCGGGTGGTACTCGGCGCGCTGCGGCACGCCCCACAGGCGATCGACCTCGGGCAGCAGCACGGCCAGCGCGCCGCACTCGCGCAGCACCTCGAACATGCGCGAGGGCTGGCGCTCCATCAGGCCGCGCGCCAGCTCCTGCCAGACGCGCTCGGGCACCAGGTGGTCGGCCTCGCCGTCCTGCACCATCGCGCGCATGAGCTGCAGGGTCTCGGGTGCGATGGAAAAGTCGGCAAAGCGTGCGGCAAAGCGCGCCACCCGCAGGATGCGCACCGGGTCTTCGCGGAAGGCGTCGGTGACGTGGCGCAGCACCCTGTCCTGCAGGTCGCGCACGCCGTTATAAGGGTCAAAAACCGCTTCAGCGCCCGTCCAGTCTGCGGGAGCAGCTATTGAATTGATAGTGAGGTCACGCCGTGCCAAGTCTTCCTGCAGCGTGACCTCGGGCGAGGACAGCACCGTGAAGCCCCGGTAGCCGCGCCCGCTCTTTCTCTCGGTGCGCGCCAGGGCGTATTCCTCGTGCGTCTCGGGGTGCAGAAAGACCGGGAAGTCGCGCCCCACCGGCACGAAGCCGCGCGCCGCCATGTCCTCGGGCGTGCTGCCGACGACCACCCAGTCGCGGTCGCCGCAGGGCAGACCCAGCAGCGCATCGCGCACCGCGCCGCCGACCATGTAGATGCCGGGCTGCTTCATGCCAGCGCCACCACCAGCTGCGGGTCGAAGCGCGCGTTCTCGACCACGCCGTCCTTGGCGTAGCCGCGCGGGTTGCACAGCACGCGCGTGTTGCCGACCTGGTAGTCGAAGCTGTCATGCGTGTGCCCGTGGATCCACAGGCGTGCGCCGCTGCCGGCCACCAGCGCTGCCGCATCCGAGACGAAGCAGGCATTGATGGGCGAGCCGGCAAAGCGTGGGTGGATGCTGTGCAGCGTGGGCGCATGGTGGGTGATGACCACCGTCGGGCCGGCAAAGGGCCGGGCGCATTCATGCTGCAGCCAGCGCGCGTTGGCGGCAAACAGCGCGGCGCTGTCGAGCGGGCTGAAGAGGCCCTCGCCGGGCTGCGCGCCCATCCGGATGCGGCTGAAGTCGCGCATGAACTGCTGCGCCTGCGCCATGGCGTGCTCGCGCGCCGGGCCGTCGCCGGTGGCCAGGAAGTCCGTCCACAGCGTGCTGCCGATGAAGCGCACGCCCTGCAGCACGGTGCTGGCGTTGTCCAGCACCTGCACCTGGCTGCCGGCGCTGTGCTGCTGCAGCAGGGCGCGGGTCTCTGCCAGGCTGCTGCCGTAGAACTCGTGGTTGCCCGGAACGTACAGCACCGGCTTGCCAAAGCCGCGCGCCCAGTCGATGGCGGCTGCCGGGCGGGCGATGTCGCCGGCCAGGATGACCACGTCGGCGTCGGTTTCGGGATGCTGCAGGCCCTGCACGCTCAGGTGCAGGTCGGACAGGATGTGCAGTTTCATGTCGGTCTACGTTGCCCTCGGTTGTCCTCAGTCTCAGTCGCGCGCCAGGCGGTAGGGCTCCTCGAAGTCGCGAAAATCCTGCTCGGCCAGCGCGCCGGCGATCCATTCGGCCACGCCCGGCAGGCCTTGCACGCGCTGCACGTAGGCGGCGACGACGGCGGGCACCGGCAGCGCATAGGTCACCAGGCGCATACACACCGGGGCAAAAAAAGCGTCGGCAATGCTGAATTCGCCATACAGCATCTGGCCACGGTGGCGCGCCAGCAACTCGCTCCACATCTGGCCCAGGCGCTCCACGTCAGCGCGCACGCCAGGCTGGTCGCGCCAGATCAGCGCGCCGATGTCGGGCAGGCGTGCCTCGATGTTCATGGGGCAGTGCGTGCGCAGCTGCGTGAAGCCGCTGTGCATCTCGGCCACCACGCTGCGCGCGTGCGCCCGGAGGGCGGCGTCCTGCGGCCACAGATGCTTGGCGGGGAATTGCTCGGCGACGTATTCGGCAATCGCCAGCGTGTCCCAGACCACGGTGTCGCCATCGACCAGCACCGGCACCTTGCCAGTGGGCGAGACGCCTTCGAGCTGGCGCTTGAACTGCGAGTCGGCAGCGAAGCTGTCGAAGCGCACCGGCACCTCCTCGAACGCTATGCCCGCCTGGCGCAGCAGCACCCAGGGCCGCATGGACCAGGAGGAATAGTTCTTGTTGCCGATGTGGAGCTGGAGCATGGGCTTTCCTCGTGCGTGTTCAGGGCGTTCAGGTTCAGACCGGCCAGACCACGCCGTTGTCGTTCAGGATGGCGTCCAGCGGCATGTCGTGCGGCTGCGGCTCGAAGTCGTCCAGGTAGCCCACGGTGTAGCCCAGGCCGACGGTGGCCGGGCGCGGCTGCAGCGTGGCCAGCGTGCGGTCGTAGAAGCCCCCACCATAGCCCAGCCGGTAGCCCCCCGGCCCGTAGCCCACGCAAGGCACGAACAGCAGTGTGGGCACCAGCGCCTCGGTGTCCTTGGGCTTGGGGATGCCGTAGGCGTCCTCCTCCATCGGGCAGCCCGGGTACCAGGCGTGGAAAGTGAGCGTCTTGTGCTGCTTGTTGACCACCGGCAGGCCGATGCGCCGGCGCAGCGGCTCGTCCAGCAACTCCCCGTCTTCCTTCCAGCGGTGTAGTGCGGGCAGCGGATCGAACTCGCCCTTGATGGGCCAGTAGGCGCCGATCACGGTGTCGGGCTTGTCCACCAGCCAGATGCGCAGCACGCGCTGCAGCCGTTCGGCGCGCGCCAGCCGGTCGGGCAGTTGCAGGCGTTCATTCACCAGGGTGCGGCGCAGGGCTGATCTGTCCATCACATAATTTCCCGTTTGTTTGCTTGCTTGATCCATGCCCGTGATCGGACGAAATGGGGAGGGGCCAGGCCTTCCCGGGTGCCTCGTTCCGTTGCGGCAGGAGCGCCAGGCCGGAGTTTGTTTCAGATGAAAAAGTGGTTCGGGATTCTGACACCGCTGCTGGTGGCAGCCGTTTTCGGCGGCAGCGGCGCAGTGGCACAGGCGCAGGGCGCGGCCTCCATGCCGGGCGCCCTGTCGGGTGATGAGGCCGTGCTGGAGATGCAAAAGGCCTTTCGCAAGGGCGACAAGGCGCGCCTGGCGCAGTTGCTGCCGGCCACCCAGGGCCACCCGCTGGAGCCTTGGGCGGCGTACTGGACGCTGCGCGCCCGGCTCGATGAGGCGCAGGACGGCGAGGTCGAGGCCTTTTTGCAGCGCTGGGCCGGCAGCTACCAGGAAGACCGCCTGCGCAACGACTGGCTGCTGCTGCTGGGCCAGCGCCGCGACTGGGAGCGCTTTGCCGCCCTGCATCCGGCGTTTCGCATGAACGACGACCGCGAAGTGCGCTGCTACGCCGTTACCGTGGAACACCTGAGCGGCACGGCAGGCACCGGCGCGGCAGATGAAGTGCTGCGCAACTGGTACGCCCTGCGCGACGCCGACGATGGCTGCAGCCACGCTGCCGGCGAGTTGCTGGCCGCCAGGAAAATCAAGCCCGATGATGTCTGGCGCAAGGCCCGCCTGGCCGCCGAGGCCAATCGCCCGCGTGCCGTGCGCCGCGCCGTCGAGCTGGTCGCGCCCGAGGCCGTGGCCTCCCTGGACGCTGCCCTCAACGCCCCGGCCAAGTACCTGACCAGCCGCGCCGTGGCACCGGGCCGTGTGCGCCAGGAGGTCATTGCCCTGGCGCTGGCGCGCATGGCCGCCTCCGACGCCGATGGCGCCGCGCGCCTGCTCGACGCCAAGTGGGGCGTCCACCTGCCGGTGCAGGAGCGCAACTGGCTGTGGGGCCTGATCGGCAAGCAAAAGGCCCTGGCGCTGGCGCCCGATGCGCTGTCGTACTTCAACCGTGCCACGCGCGAGACCGACCTGAGCGACGAGATGCTGGGCTGGAAGGCGCGCGCCGCGCTGCGCGCCGGGCAGTGGCTGGCCGTGGCGCGCAGCATCGATGCCATGAGCGCCGCCGCGCGCGAGGACGCCACCTGGACCTACTGGCGCGCCCGCGCCCACCTGGCCGGCAGGCCCGGCGAGGCCGAGCGCGCCCAGGCGCGCGCACTGTACGAGGGCATCGCCGGCATCACGGGCTTCTATGAGCAGCTGGCGCTGGAGGAGCTGGGCGGGGCCATCGCAGCGCCGCTGCCGCCCGCGCCGCTCACCGCCCAGGAAAAGGCCGCCGCCCGCGCCAATCCTGCGCTCAATCGCGGCCTGTACGCCATCTTGCTGGGTCTGCGCAGCGAGGGCGTGCGCGAGTGGAACTACGCTACCAATCTGCACACGCCGGGCGGCATGGGCGAGCGCGACTTGCTGGCCGCCGCCGACTTCGCCTGCCAGCAGCAGGTCTGGGATCGCTGCATCAACACCAGCGAGCGCACGCGCACCAGCATCGACATGGCGCAGCGCTTCCCGACGCCGTACCGCCAGGCGGTGCTGGAGCGCACGCGCGCCATCGGGCTGGATGCCGCCTACGTCTATGGCCTGATCCGCCAGGAAAGCCGCTTCATCATGGATGCGCGCTCGGGCGTGGGCGCCTCGGGCCTGATGCAGGTCATGCCGGCCACGGCGCGCTGGACGGCGAAGAAGATCGGCCTGGCCGGCTTCACGCCCGAGCAGATCAACGACCGCGACACCAACATCACCATCGGCACGGCCTACCTGAAGCTGGCGCTGGATGATTTCCAGGGCTCCATGCCGCTGGCCGCTGCCGCCTACAACGCCGGCCCGGGCCGCCCGCGCAACTGGAGGAACGGCCCGGTGCTGGACGCCGCCATCTGGGCCGAGAATGTGCCCTTTGCCGAGACGCGCGACTATGTGAAGAAGGTGCTGGCCAATACGGTGAACTACGCCGCGCTGCTGACGGGCCAGCCGCAATCGCTCAAGAGCCACCTGGGAGTGGTGGGGCCGCGCGTGGCGGCGGGGGAGGATCCGAGCAGGGATCTGCCTTAGATCGTAAACACGCTCTTACGAGTTCACCAGTGCCCAGCAGTTGCTGGAAGATTTTTTCGCAGATACGGATCGCGTGCTGCAAGAGGTCAACAAGCCATGAAAACTCCACCCGCCTCGCAACCCATCGTGATCGGCATCCTTGCGCAGGAACAGATGCGCCAGCGCGTGCTGGCCATTGCCAGTGGCCAGTACAAGCCAGGCCCTCAAGAACCCAAGGTCTGGTTCACCTCCATGAAATCGCTTGCCGAAGTGTTGAGTGACGACAACCGTGCTTTGTTGCGTGTGATTGCACAGACCCAGCCCGGGTCGATTGCAGAGCTGGCTCAGGCGACCGGGCGTAAACCCAGCAATCTTTCGCGCACGCTCAAGACCATGGCCAATTACGGAATTGTTGAGCTGCAACGGCACCGCAATCTGGTTCGTCCCATTGCCCGGGCCACGCAGTTCCAGATCGTTGCTGCATAAAGGCTGGTCAGCCGCATGTTCACGGTCGCGCCCAGCGCCGCAGCAGGTTGTGATAGACGCCCGTGAGCTGCACCAGCCGCATGTCGTCGGACGCCAGCAGCGGCGTGAGCTCCTGCACCGACTGATCCAGGTCGAACAGCAGCGTGCGCTCGCCTTCGTCCGCCACCAGGCTCTCGATCCAGAAAAATGACGCCACGCGCGCGCCGCGCGTCACCGGGGTCACGCGGTGCAGGCTGGTGGAGGGGTACAGCACCATGTCGCCGGCGGCCAGCTTCACGGTCTGCACGCCGAACGGCCCTTCGACCTCCAGCTCGCCGCCGTCGTACTCCTCGGGTTCGGCCAGGAACAGCGTGGCCGACAGGTCGGTGCGCATCTGCTGCCCGCCGCTGCCGGGCAGGAACATCAGCGCGCTGTCCACGTGTGCGCCGTACTGGCCGCCGCCGGCATAGCGGTTGAACTTGGGCGGATAGATGGTGCGCGGCAGTGCGGCACTGATGAACAGCGGCGTGGCAGCGAGGCGGCGCAGGATGTGCTGGCCCAGGCGTGTGGCCAGCTCGCTGCCGTCCTGCAGTTGCTGGTTGCGCTTGACGCTGATGGCCAGCGTGCCGGCAGTGGCCGTGCCGTCCTGCCAGTCGGCAGCGTCCAGCTCGGCGCGGAAGGCGCGCACTTCGTCCTGGGACAGAACCTGGTCGATGGAAATCAGCATGGGTGGGCCTCGGTCGTCAATCGGTCAATCGTCGGTCAATCGGTCAGCCGGTCAAGCCGCTGCAGCGGGCGGGCAGGGCAGCAGCGCCCCGGGCGTGATGTCGGCCAGCGCCGCGCAGCCGGCCTGCGCCATGCAGGCGTGCAGCTCCTCGACCAGCAGCGTCAGCATGTGTGCCACACCCAGGGCGCCGGCAGCGGCCAGGGCATACATCTGCAGCCGTCCGATGAGCACGGCGTCGGCCCCCAAGGCCAGGGCCTTGAAGGCATCCTGGCCGCTCCTGATGCCGCCATCGAGCAGCAGCGGATAGCTGCTGCCCACGGCGGCGCGCACGGCGGGCAGCTGGGCCAGGCTGGCTGGCGCGCCGTCCAGGCTGCGCCCGCCGTGGTTGGACACGACGATGCCGGCCACGCCGGCGCCTTGCAGCTGGCGCGCATCCTGCGGGCTGAGCACGCCCTTGACCCACACCGGCAGCCGCGTGGCCGCAAGCAGCCAGGCCAGGTCGTCCCAGGTCGGGGCATGGCGCATGGCGCCCTGGAAGATGCGGCTGGCGCCGGGCGGCAGGGCGCTCGCCGGCGCTGGCGGGAAGCCTGCCAGATTGGCCGGCGTGCAATCCGCCGGCATGGCGAAGCCGGCTGCCAGTGCGCTGCGGCTGGGCAGCTGGATGCTGGCGTCCAGGGTGAGCACGATGGCCTGATAGCCGGCGCCCTCGGCGCGCGCCAGCAGCGCCAGCGTGTGCGCGCGCTCGGGCTGCAGGTAGAGCTGGAACCAGCGTGGCGCGGCGCTGCCGCCGGCTTGTGCGATGGCCTCCAGCGGTACGGACGACAGGGTGCTGGCCACCAGGCAGGTGGCGGTGGCCTCGGCGGCACGGGCGGTGGCGATTTCAGCATCCGGGTGCGCCAGGCGCTGATGCGCCACCGGGGCCAGCAGGAAGGGGTGGGCCAGCTGCTGGCCACCCAGCATCAGCCGCGTATGCCCGCCGCGCACGTCGCGCAGCAGGCGCGGCACGATGCTCCAGCGCCCGAAGGCGGCGCGGTTGGCGGCCAGCGTGGCATCCCAGCCGCAGCCGCCAGCCACGTAGGCATGGCGGCCTGCGTCCATGGCCTGAGGCGCCAGCCGCTCGTAGTCGATGGCGTTGTGGATGCCGTTGGGGATGCGGGCCTGGGAGTGCATCATTTTTGATAGCTGCCAGCGCTTGCTGGCATTGGCTTAGAGCCTGTTTTGACCATAAAACTCGGCAGCTTCAGCAAGATCCCTTGCAAGGGCTTGCGCCCTGCGCTGGCGGCAGTCGTGCGTTGCGCGTGCGTTGTGCGCCTGGCGGCGCATCGAAGGCTGATGCGCCGCAACACCTTGAAAGGGCAGTGGGGGCGCCTCAGAAGTCCAGGTTCAGCGTCAGGCGCACGGCACGGGCATCGCCCTTGTAGAGGAAGGCGCCCGAGCGATAGACCGCCGTGAAATAGTCCTTGTTGGTCACATTCAGCACGTTCAGGCGCAGGTCGGCGCTCTTGTTGATGCGGTAGGTGGCAAACAGGTCATAGACGGTGAAGCTGGGGATGGGCTGCGAGCAGTAGCCATTGGCGTTGAAGCTGGCGCCGGTGTCGGGCTGGCCGCCGCACTTGCCGCTTTCGTAGCGCGCCACCGCGCCCAGGCCGAAGTTGCGCGTGAACTGGTACTTGCCCTGCAGCATGGCCGAGCGGTCGGCAAAGTTGGACAGCGGGTTGCCCAGGTTGGCCGCCGACACCGACTTGAGCACCTTGGACTTCATGAAGGCCAGGCCGCCCTGCACCTCCAGCTGCGGCGTCAGGTTGCCGGCCAGGCCGAACTCGATGCCCTGCACGCGGTTCTTGCCGGTGTTGAACATGCCTGCGGAGTCATAGCCGGTGCCGCTGGGCGCGGCCTCCATCACGTCCTTCTTGACCGTGCGGAAGGCGGCAGCGGTGAACAGCAGCTTGTCGTCCAGCAGGTTCCACTTGGTGCCGATCTCGAAGTTGCGCGACAGCTCGGGCTTGGCGCTGGCGCTGCCGTTGGTGTCCACCACCAGGCCGCCGTAGCCGGCGCTGGTGCCCACATCGGACTCGCCGCCGTTGATGTCCTGCGCACTGCCGTAGCTGGCATAGACCATGCCGAAGGGGTTGACCTTGTAGCTCACGCCCAGGTGGCCGTTGAGCAGCGTGTCGCTGTAGCCGTAGTCGGCGGACTGCACGCCGGTGGCGGCGGTGTAGGTGGCCAGGCTCAGCTTGGTGTGGTCGGCGCGCAGGCCGGCGAACACCGTCCACTGGTCTGTCAAGTCCACCGTGTCCATGGCCGACAGGGCCAGGGCCTTGACATGCCAGTCGCGCGCCATGCCGGTGCGCGTGTAGGAGCGCCCCGTCAGGCTGCCCAGGTTGGGCAGCAGGTTGCCGGCCGCATCGGTCATGCAAAAGCCGTTGTTGGCCGTGGCCGTGGCGTTGGTGATGCAGTTGAAGGCGCCGGCGGTGTTCACGCCGTAGCCGCCGGACTTGACGCGGTGGTTGGTGTACTCGAAGCCGAAGATGAATTCATGCTTGAGGCCGCCGATCTCCGCGTCCCAGCGCAGGTTGTCCTGGTGGGCGAAATACTTGACTTCCTGCCAGCCCCGGTGGCCGCCGTCGATGACGGCGCTGTTGGCGGTGGCGTTGAACGAGGCGCCGTGGTTGGCGTAGCTGTTGTCGGACTGGCCGTAGCGCGTCAGGCTGGTGAGCCTGACGTTGGGCGCGAAGCGGTAGTTGACGCGCGCCGTCACCGTGTCCACGTCGGACTGCGCGAAGTCGTTGTCCTGCGCGTACATGGGCACGTTCGTGGCCGGGCGGCGGTTTGGGGGCGTGCCGATCAGGTAGTGGCCCAGGTCGGGGCGCTTGTCCTTGGCGCGCAGGCCGTAGTAGTCCAGGACGACCGACAGGTCTTCGTTGGCATTCCACAGGCCCGACAGCGCCAGGCCGTCGCGCCGGCGCTGCGACGGGCTGCGATCGGGCACGTCCTCGCCCGCCGTGAGCGCATTGGCGCGCAGCGCAAAGCTGTCGGAGAACTTGTGGTTCATGTCCAGCGTCAGGCGGTGGTGCTTGTCCGTGCCCAGGCCGACGGAGGCGCGGGTGAAGCTGTAGTCGGTGGTGGCCTGCTTGGTGATGGCGTTGATGGCGCCGCCAGCCGAGCCGCGCCCGGCAAAGCTGGAGTTGGGGCCTTTGGTGATTTCGAGCTGCTCGACGGCAAAGCTCTCGCGCGTGGTCATGCCGGTGTCGCGCAGACCGTCCACGAACACGTCCGAGCGCGCCTCCTGGCCACGGATGATGTAGCGGTCGCCAAAGGCGTTGCCGTTCTCGCCCGTGCCCAGGGTGATGCCGGGCTGGGCCGACAGGATGCTCTTGAGGTCGCTCTGGCCGGCGTCCAGGATGGCCGCGCCGGTGATGACCTGGATGGTCTGCGGCGTCTCGGCCAGCGGGCGCGTGTGGCGCGTGTCCGCCGAGGTCTTGGCCTTGTAGGGCGCGCCGACTTCAGCGTTGGGATTGGGGTCGATCTTTTGCTCCTGCACCGTCACCGTGGGCAGGGTGGCGGAGGCTGCCGGGGCGCCCTGCTGCTGGGCCAGGGCCGACAGCGGCAGCAGCGCGGCAGCGGCCATGCCGGTGGATTGGAGAAAGCGCAGGGATCGGGGTTTCTTGATGCAGGACGGGACATGGCGCTGCAGGGCTTCCTGTAAAAGTTGGCAAAAAAGGTGAACGATACGAAGGAAATCGCCTCAATTATTGTTGAGAATCAATCTCGTTTGCGTAAGCATTCACGGAAATATCGATTTTTTGCCCATTGCATCTGCTTTCAGTGCCGTTGCTGTTGCCCTGTTGCAACGGGGCAAGAGCCAGCCATGCCGGATGGCACAAACGCGCCCGGCCCGGTCGTGCGGCCAGTGGATTTCAAGCCAAATCAGCCACAAACCCTTGATAGTCAAGCGCTTTCAGCTATCAAAAAAGAAGCAATCGATAGTGCCGGGCGCTCACACGTTGACCAGCGTGTCGCCCTCGCGGCGCAGTGCGCCGCTGGCCTCCAGCTCGTGCACCAAGGCGTCGTGCCAGGCATGGATGTCGTGCTCGGCAAAGAACTGTGCGTGCAGCGCCCGAAAGTGCGGCGTGGCCAGCAGCCAGGCGCGCGAGTCGGCCTCGCTCACGCGCTGCCACTCCAGCAGCTTGTACTTCAGCAGCACCTTGGCGGCGTAGCGCGCGTGCTTGAGCGGCTGGGCGCGAAACACCGCCAGGCGCTGGCGCGCACGCGCCAGCGCCGCCGGCACGTCGCCGAACACGCTGCCGTGGCCGGGGATGACGATGCGCGGGGCCAGTTGCTCGATGATGTCCAGCGTGTCCGCCGCCTCGGCAAAACCGCTGGCGCCGCCCAGCTCCGGGAAGATGACGCCAAAGCCGTTTTCCCACAGCGCATCGCCCGAGATCAGCACGCGCGCATCAGGCTCGAACAGCAGCACGGCGTGCGGGTCGTGCCCCGGCGCGGCGTGGATCTGCCAGGCGCGCCCGGCCAGCTCGATCTCGCTGCCCGGCTGCAGCACGCCATCGGCGCGAAACTGCGGGCACTCTTGGCCGGTGGGTTCGTAGCTCAGCTCGTGCGCATCCCAGGCGCGCACCTGCTGGAAGTGCCCGGGTGGGATCAGTGTCTGCACCTGCGGCCAGCGCTGCTGCAGTGCAGCATTGCCGCCGCAGTGGTCGCTGTGCAGGTGGGTGTTGAGCAGTCGCACCAGGGGCTGGCCGGCCAGCTGCGCCTCGACCAGCGCCACGGTTTGCGCGCTGTGCGTGCAGTAGCCGCTGTCCACCAGCGCCGCGCCGCCGGCGCCGCCCTGGAACACGATGTTGTTGGCCGACAGCCAGCCGCGCTCAAGCACGCTGATGCCGGGGGGAGGGGCAGGGAGTCAGGGGACATGTCTCGGTATCGGAAAAATCAGGTGATGAAAACGTGCCGCCGCCAAGGGGCGGCGCTGGCGCTGTATGGTGCCCGATTACGGGACAACAGGCCGGGCGCGGCTGTGCGTCCGGCGACAGCGGCAGGAGGTGGACATGCAGGTGGGCAACGCGCAATGGCAGCGCTGGCTGGTGGCGCTGCACTGGCTGCTGATCGCGCTGTGGGCCTGGTTGGCGTGGCCCCACTCGCCCTGGTGGGCGGCGGCGGGCCTGGTGCTGGTGCCGCTGGCCTCGCGCCTGCTGATGCTGCCGCAGTTCCTGTTGATGGCCGCTGTGCGCGCGCGTGCCGGCGAGCCGCGCATTGCCCCGGCGGCGCTGCTGCGCGGCTGGTGGGCCGAGTCGCGCTGGGCGGCGCTGGTCTTTGGCTGGTGGCAGCCGTTTGCCGCCCAGGCCGAGCCGGACTGGCTGCCCGAAGCGCCGGCAGCTGCAGCCGCAGCGGTCGCTGCCCAGCCCACGGCGCGCGGCGTGGTGCTGGTGCATGGCTTTCTGTGCAACCGGGGTTTCTGGCTGCCGTGGCTGCGGCGGCTGCGCGCACATGGCCATCCGTGCATCGCGCTGACGCTGGAGCCGCCGTTTGCCTCCATCGACGACTACGCGCCGCAGATCGAGGCCGCCGTACAACGGCTGCAGGCGGCCACCGGGCAGGCGCCGCTGGTGCTGGCGCACAGCATGGGCGGGCTGGCGGTGCGTGCCTGGCTGCGCGCCGTGCCGGAGGCCCAAGCGCGCGTGCAGCGCGTGGTCACCATCGGCACGCCGCACGGCGGCACCTGGCCGGCGCGTCACGCGCGCAGCGCCAATGGCCGGCAGATGCGCCTGGACAGCGCCTGGCTACGCCAGCTGGCGCGCGACGAGCCGCCTGGGCGCGCCCGGCTGTTCGAGTGCTGGCGCTCGGACATGGACAACGTGGTCTATCCCGACAGTGCTGCCCGCCTGGCTGGTGCGCGCGAGCAGGTGCTGGCCGGCGCCGGCCATGTCGAGCTGGCCTTTGCGCCGCGCATCATGACGGCGGTGCTGGCCTTGCTGGAGCAGCGGGGCGGCCCCCACCCCAGCCCTCCCCCAGAGGGGGAGGGAGCAGGCAGCAGCCCGCCCCCAGCGGCAATACCAAATCAATAGCTGCCAGCGCTTGCCAGCAAAGGGTTTGCGGCTGATTTGGCTATGAATCCGGCGCCAGCTCCAGCAGCAGCACGTTGCGCCCGGCAGCGCGCCGGTACAGCAGGCGGCGCAGGTAGTGGCGCATCAGGCGCAGGCCGTGGCCGCCGATCTCGGCCTGCTCCAGCGAGGCGGCCAGTTGCGGCGAGTCCTGCGCCGTCGGGTCGAAGGGCGCGCCGTCGTCCTCGATGCACAGCGCCAGCGCGTGCGGCGTGGGGCCGCAGGCCAGCCAGATCTGCGCGGCGCCGCCTTGCGGGGTGCGTCCGTGGCTGGCGATGTTGGTCAGGGCCTCGTCGGCGCACAGCGTCAGGGCGAACAGGGTGCGCGCCGGCCAGCCCTGCTGCTCGCCCAGTGCCTCCAGCCAGGCCAGGGCCTGCGCCACGCCCGCCAGGCCGGCGCCTGCCGCCAGGCGCTGCGGCGGCTGCTGCCACACGGGCCAGTCGGTTGCGTTGGCGGGCGCGGGCTCGGCGGATGGAATGGACATGGTGCTGGGCCTTGCTGAGGATGGCTGCGGTGGATCGGAAGGGCCGGCGCGTCAGGGCATGTGCAAGGACGCGCTCTCAGTGCTCGAAGTGCAGCCGCAGCCAGGCCTGATCGCCTGCCGCGCCGCTGCTGACGCGGTCGGCCAGGTGGCGCAGCAGCCGGCCCGACAGGGCGGCCAGCGCATCGTCCAGCGCGGCGTCGTCGGCGTCCAGCAGCGCCGCATCGACGCGTGGTGTGGCGCTGGCTGCCAGCGGTAGTGGCACGCCGCTGTGCAGCAGTTCCAGATCCAGGTTGAACTCGTCGAAGCTGCCCCGGATGCCGGTCACCCGGCGGCCCTCGCCGGCAGCGGCGATGGCCTCGGCGGCCTCCAGCGCGGCCAGGGCGGCGCGCTGCACGGCGCTGCGCCGCGCACCCCAGGCGGCGCCGCGCGACTCGACGAAGTTGGTGATGTCGGCGTGCAGCGCCGGGCTGGCCGCGTCCAGCGCCTGCGTGGCGCGCTGCGCCGTGCCCAGGCGAAACAGCAGGTTCAGCGCGATGACCAGGATGCCCGTGACCACGAAGGGGTTGCCCAGCAGGAAGCGCAGGCCCTCGGGCAGCTGCTGCGCCAGCTGCGGGCGCTCCATCAGCGCCACGCCGGCGGCCAGCGACAGGCCGACGGCAAAAATGGCCCGGTTGTCCAGCGCGCGCGAGACCACCAGCTCCATGCCCGAGACGATCAAAAAGGCCGCCGCGTACAGGCCGACCGCGCCCAGCACCGGCTCGGGGATCAAGGTCAGCGCCAGGGTCAGCTGCGGCAGGAAGGCCACCAGCGCCAGCAGGGCCGCCGCGCCCAGGCCGATGACGCGCGCCGTCGAGCGCGTGGCATAGGCCAGCGCGATGTTGGCCGAGCAGGTGCAGGTTGGAAAGCCGCCCAGCAGGCCGGCGGCGATGTCGCCCACGCCGTTGGCCTTGATGCCGCCGGCGACCATCTGCATGTTGGCGCGCTTCCAGTCGGCGTCGTCCATCTTGTCCATCATGGTCACGCTGCCCAGGGTGTCGAGCTGCGTGAGCACCGCCACCAGCGCCACCGCCACCAGCAGCCCGGCGTCGAGCGCAAACACCGGCGTGGCCACGCGCGGCAAGTCCACCAGCGGTACACCGGCCAGCGCCTCGGTGCCCTCGATGCGCCCCAGCAGCGCCGCCAGCGCCACGCCCAGGGCAATGGCGCCCAGCAGCGCCAGCAGGCGCAGCCGCCCGCCCCAGATGGACAGCACCACGATACAGGCCATGGTGGCGCCGCCCATCAGGGCGCTGGCGCCATCGATGATCGGCTGCGCGCCGGTCACGCCCATGATGCTGCTCGCCGAACCCGGCACCAGCGCAATGCCGCCCATGCAGATGACCACACCGACCACCGTGGGCGGGAACACCGGGCGCAGGTGGCGCACCAGCGGCGCCAGTACCAGGGCGGTGATGCCATGCACCAGCGCCGCACCGGCCAGACCGCCCGGGCCGTGGGCGGTGATCAAGGCGGCGGCAAAGGTGATCATGAACGGGTCGGGCATGTGGATCAGCAGCGCGCCCGAGCCCCAGCGCCCGCCCCAGGCCTGCAGGGCGGTACACAGCGCCATGCCCAGCAGCGTCATGGCGACCATGGTCTGCGTGCCTGTGCGATCCAGCCCGGCCATCTTGGCGGCCACCAGCACGTAGGCGATGAAGGCCATGGCCGTGCCCGCGTGCTGTGCCGCCAGCAGCGCCAGCGCGCCGGCGGGCGGACGTTCGCCGGCGGCATAGACCAGGTCGGGCGGGCGCCGGCGGGGCGGCAGGGCAGGCAGGCGCAGGGCGGCAAAGGGCATGGGCAAAAACTTCGTATGGCAAAAAAATGCCGCGCTATATCATCGCGGCGCCCGCATTCTGCGACAGCCTCTTTCCAACGTTCCAGAGAATTTTTGCCATGTCCATCGCCACGGAAGCCACCCCCAGCGCCCACATCGTCACCCTGCAGGGCCAGCTCAACAGCGCCAATGCAGCCAGTGTGGAAGCTGACATCCTGGGCCTGGTCGATGGCGGGGCCAGGCAGCTGGTGCTGAACTTTTCGCCGCTGGACTACATCTCCAGCGCCGGCCTGCGCGTGGTGCTGGTGCTGGCCAAGCGCCTCAAGGCCGAGGGCGGAAAGCTGGTGCTGTTCGGGATGCAGCCGCACGTGCGCGAGGTCTTCGACATCAGCGGCTTTCTGGCCATCCTGAACGTGCAGCCGGGCCGCGTCGAGGCGCTGGCGCAGTTCTGATTGCTACAATAACAATAGCTGCCAGCGCTTGACTGGCAAGGGCTGCAGGCCTTTTTCATTCATATTCAACCATTCCAAGACATGCTGCTGACTCAAGACCAGGAAATGATCCGCGACGCCGTGCGTGCCTTCGTGCAGGAGCGCATCGCCCCGCACGCCGCCCAGTGGGATCGCGAGCACACCTTTCCGCACGATGTGCATCGCGGCCTGGCCGAGCTGGGCGCATATGGCATTTGCGTGCCCGAGGAGTGGGACGGCGCCGGCCTGGACTACGTCAGCCTGGCGCTGGTGCTCGAAGAAATCGCTGCCGGCGACGGCGGCACCAGCACGGCGATCAGCGTCACCAACTGCCCGGTCAACGCCATCCTGATGCGCTATGGCAGCGAGGCGCAAAAGCGCCAATGGCTCAGCCCCTTGGCGCGCGGCGAGATGCTGGGGGCGTTTTGCCTGACCGAGCCGCATGTCGGCTCGGACGCCTCGGCGCTTCGCACCACGGCAGCGCGCGAGGGCAACGAGTACGTCATCAACGGCGTCAAGCAGTTCATCACCAGCGGCAAGAACGGCCAGGTGGCCATCGTGATTGCCGTGACCGACAAGGCCGCCGGAAAGCGCGGCATGAGCGCCTTCCTGGTGCCCACCGATGCGCCGGGCTACCAAGTTGCGCGGCTGGAGGACAAGCTGGGCCAGCACAGCAGCGACACGGCGCAGATCAACTTCGACGACTGCCGCATCCCGGCGGCCAACCTGATCGGCGCCGAGGGCGAGGGCTACCGCATCGCCCTGTCGGCGCTGGAGGGCGGGCGCATCGGCATTGCCGCGCAAAGCGTGGGCATGGCGCGCGCGGCCTTCGAATTCGCCCTGCAGTATTCCAAGGAGCGCGAGGCCTTCGGCCAGCCCATCTTCCAGCACCAGGCGGTGGGCTTTCGCCTGGCCGAGTGCGCCACGCAGATCGAGGCGGCGCGCCAGCTCATCTGGCACGCCGCCAGCCTGCGCGACGCGGGCCGGCCCTGCCTGAAGGAGGCCGCCATGGCCAAGCTGTTCGCCAGCGAGATGGCCGAGCGCGTGTGCAGCGCCGCCATCCAGACGCTGGGCGGCTATGGCGTGGTGGCCGACTTCCCGGTCGAGCGCATCTACCGCGACGTGCGCGTGTGCCAGATCTACGAGGGCACCAGCGACGTGCAGAAAATCATCATCGCCCGCGCCCTGGCCTGATGGTGTCGCCCGCGTCCACAGCCGCCCAGCCCTGCCCCTGTGGCCGCCAGGGCGCGGCAGGCCGGGCGCTGGCCTGGGGCGCGTGCTGCGGCCGCTACGTCGAGCACTTCGACGCCGCCCCCGCGCCGGACGCCGAGAGCCTGATGCGCTCGCGCTACAGCGCCTTCGTGCGCCAGCGGGCCGACTATCTGCTGGCCACCTGGCACGCCTCGCGCCGGCCTGCGCGCATCGACTTCGAGCCGGGTGTGCGCTGGCTGGGCCTGCAGGTGCGCGGCCACTGGACGGCGCAGCCAGGCCATGCCGAAGTCGAATTCGTCGACCGCCAGCGCGGTGCAGGCGGCCGCGCCTGGCGCCTGCACGAGCGCAGCCGCTTCGTGCGCGCGGCGGACGGGCGCTGGTACTACGTGGATGGCGACATTTTGAGGTGAAATCTGCCAAAAAGCCTTGTCCAGCAAGCGCTGCCAGCTATCAATAAAGTAGCTCAGTGCTTCAATCCCACCACATCGCGCCGATGTCGTGGGCAAAGATGGGGTAGTTCATCCAGGCGCCGCGCAGGCCCTTGCGCACCACGGTCACGATGCTGGGGTTGAAGATCCAGGCGTTGACGGCGTCGTGCGCCAGGTGGCGCTGCAGCCGGGCGAACAGCTGCTGGCGCTGGCGCGCCGCCGTGGCCTGCGCGTATTCGCGCGCCAGCGTGCGAAAGGCCGGGCTGTCGTAGCCGAAGTAGTACTCGGGATCGGTATAGATCAGGTAGTCCAGCGGCTCGACGTGGTTGATCAGCGTCATGTCGAACTGGCCGCGAAACGGCCCGGACAGCCATTCCTGCCAGGACAGTTTCTGCAGCTCGGCCTGGATGCCGGCAGCGGCCAGGTATTCGGCCAGCACGCTGCCGCCTGAGTGCGCGTAGGGCGCCGGCGGCAGCGCCAGCGTCAGGCGCAGTGGCGTGGCCACGCCGGCCTCGCGCAGTAGCGCCCGGGCGCGCTGCGGGTCGTGCGGGTACAGGCTGTCCAGGTGCAGGAAGCCGGGGTCGGTGGGCGCGAAGTGGCTGCCGATGGCCGTGCCGTGCCCGTCCAGCGCGCGCTGGATGAAGCCCTCGCGGTCGATGGCGTGCGTGATGGCGCGGCGCACGCGCACATCGTTCAGCGGTGCGCGGCGCTGATTCAGCGCCAACATGCCCTTGCCGCTGGAGCTGCCCAGCAGCACCTGGTAGCGCACATCGTCCTGAAAGCGCCGCACGGTGCTGGTGGCGAACTGGAAAAACAGATCGACCGTGCCGGCGCGCAGCGCCGCCTCGCGCTCGGCCGGCTCGTGGATGAAGCGAAACACCGCGCCGTCCAGGCGCACCTGGCGCGCCGCACGCGCCTGTGGGGCGCGCCCGAGCGTGATGCTGTGGCCGCGCCGGCGCTGCACCACCTGGTAGGGGCCGGTGCCCACCGGCGCCTGCGCCAACTGGCCAGCGCTGGCCGGGTGCACGATGGCCGCCGTGGCCTCGCCCAGCCGGAACGGCAGGTGTACGTCCGCGTGGTGCAGCGTCAGCGCCACGCTGTGCGCATCAGGCGTGGCGATGTGGGCGATGTTGTCGAACAGCGCGCGCCGCGCCTTGTTGGTCGAGCCTGGCGCTGCCGCGCGCTCGAAGGAAAAGCGCACGGCG